>DATBAS010000015.1:0-13391 GCA_036271395.1 Kofleriaceae bacterium | reverse complement strand
GCTGCTCGCGATCGGCTACGGCGCGCCGAAGCTGCGCGGCGTGCTCGCCGGCGTCGCGGTCGGCGTTGCCGCGCACCTCGCGTTCTTCGCGGTGGTGCCGATGACGATCGTGTTTTGCAGGATGCCGCCGTCGGTGTTGCTGCGGCCGCCCGCGGAGTCGCGCGTGTTGCCGCCCGGCGCGGCGATGTCGATGTCCTTGCCGTAGTTCGAGTAGAACGTGACGCCTTCATCCTGCTGCGTCGCGCTCACCGCGATCGCGCCCGGATACGCGGCCGGATAGCCGACACGGCCGCGGCCGTCGTTGCCGGCGGCGCACACGACCGTCACGCCCTTGCCGTGCGCGTACGCGACGGCCTTCTTCAAGACTGTCGACGGGAACGCGCCGCCGAGCGACATGTTGATGACCTTGGCGCCGTGATCCGCGGCGTAGCGAATCGCGTCGGCGATGCCGGCGACCGAGCCGGAGCCCGACGCCGACAGCACCTTGAGCGGCATGATCTTGACGTCGAGCGCGATGCCGGCGACGCCGATGCCGTTGTTCGTCGCCTGCGCGATCGTGCCGGTCACGTGCGAGCCGTGGCCGTGATCGTCGGCGGCGTGCGTGTTGTCATCGACGAAGTTGTACGGGTCGACGAACGTCAGGCCCTTGAGATCGGCGAGCTGATGGAACTTGCCGTAGTTCTCGTAGCCGACGCCGGTATCGAGCACCGCGACGACCACGCCGTTGCCTTGCGCGAGCTTCCACGCTTCGGGAATGCCGATCTGGCGAAAGTTCCACTGCTTGTTCCACAGCGGATCGTTGGGGAAACCTTCGTGCGTCGTATCGATCGGCGTGGCGATCGACGTCTCTTCGTTCGGATCGAGCGACATGATCGAGTCCGGCTCGGCGACCTCGACTTCGGGGCGCGCCGACAGCGCGGCGACCACCGCGGCTTCACGGTCCGGCGCGACGTGCGCGCGATAGAGCTGGGTCGTCACGGCTTCGGTGTGGTCGACCAACTTCAGATCCAGCCCGAGATCGCGGTCGATCGACGCGACCTGTGCGGGCGTCGCGTCGTCTTTCAGATCGACCAGCACGTCGTCGCGATCGATCGCGGCTTGTGCGGCGGGATCGTCGGCCGAGATCTGCGCGACCTTGGTCGTGCTTTGGCCGCGAAACCACCAGTACGCGATCACGATCGCGACCAGCACTAGAAGCCAGGGCCAACTACTCCGGCGCTTCGTCGACTGCTCGTCGTCCATAACGACAAGTATAGGCCTTAAATCAGGATTCGCTCGTCCGACGGAATGTCGTCTTCGCCGAGCGCCAGCTGGTTATCGATCTCGCGATCCTCGGCCAACGCTTCGAGATAGCTCTTGATTTCAGGCACGCCCGCCACGATGCGCGCGACGTACTCGCCGGCGAGAAACAGCACGGTCGACGGCCGCGTCGCGACGACCGACGCCGTCGTGCGAGCGTTCCGCAGTAACGACATCTCGCCGAACACGTCGCCGATCTTGAGCTGGCCGAGCGTCACGTTCGCACCGTCCGCGGCGCGGCGCGCGACGTCGAGCTCGCCCGATAGCACGACGAACAAGCCGCGACCTGCTTCGCCTTCGGCGATCACGACCGTGCCGGGCGCGACGTCGTGGCTCGTGAAGCGGCGCAGCAGATCGCGCTGCTGCATCCGGTTGAACGGCTTGAACAGCGCCGACGTCGCCATCAAGTTGCCGAGCAGGCGCTCGCGCGTGAAGCCGTGCAGCGCTTCGGCGACCGGGCCGAGCTCGTCGGCGAGCGCGGCCAACGATTGCCGGCCGACCTCGAGCAGATCGACCTCGGTCGTGCACGCGACGCTCGCCGAGCGCGGCTGGGCCGACAGCAACGCCATCTCGCCGAAGACGGCATTTTCGCCGAGACGGGCGAGCTCCGTATGCCGGCCGAGGCCGTCGGTCGCGAACACGCCGAGCTCGCCGCCGGCGACGAAGAAGAACGAGTTGCCGGCCTCGCCTTCGCGGACGACGAGCGCGCCGGCCGGAAAGCGTCGCAGCACCAACGTGCCGAGCACGCGACGAAACGCGGCCTCCGACATCGTCGACAGCAACGGGATCGGATGCAGCGCTTCGGGAAAGCTCGTGCGCGTCAGCTTGTCGGTCGCGTGCTCGGCGCGGGCGAGCGCGGTCGCGACGGCATCGGGCGGCGCGGGCAGCCGCACGTCCGGAACTTCGAGCTGCGTAGAATCCGGCGGCGGCGCGATGCGCGTCGCGAGCTTGCCGAGCCGTTCGCTCTCGCTGCCGTACGTGACGACGAGCATCGCGAGGAGATCCGCAGCTTCGCCGCCATGCGCCTCGAGCACGCGCGCACAGACGAGCGCGGCGAGCGGATGCCCGGCGTCGAGGCAGTAGCGCGCGGCCGCACGATAGACGTTCGCGGCTCGTGCATCGCCGAGCGCCAACGCACAATCTGCGACGCGAATTCGCGCGTCGTAATCGAGCGGCACGGCCGCGACGATCGCGTCGTACAAGCGCAACGCGGCGACGTGCTGACCTTGCGCGAATAACGCCGCGGCGCTCGCCTTGACGTCTCGCAAACTCACCATGCGTGAAGCCTAAGGTATAGTGTCCGCTCTCGGCTGGGGGACCCGTGAAGAAATGCGCTAGCTGCACCAAGGACCTGCCGGAGGCCGCACTGCACTGCGTGTTTTGTGGGGCCAAGCAGCCGCCGGCGCCGGCCGTGCAGCCCGGGCTCGCGAAGACGGCGTTCGGCTACTCCAACGAGATGATGGAGCAGCTGCGATCGCAAGGTCCGGCGCCGACCGCGCAATCGCCGGCGCCGCCGATGCCGGTCATGCAGCAGCCGATGATCCGGCCGAGCGCGCAGGTGATGCCGCCGCCGGTGCAGCCGTCGGCGATGCCGGGCCGCGGCAACCCGGGCACGAACCCGCCGCCGCTCTCCGCGGCAAACGCGGCGACGCTGTTCATCGACAACAACGGGCCGCAGCCGATCGCGCAACAACCTGCGTACGCACAGCCGACGCTCGCGGTGATGCCGAACAACAACATGGCGATGCAGGCGACGATGGCCGCGCCGCCGCCGTACGGCCAGCCGATGCGGCCGAGCGGTCCTTCGCAGCCGCCGCCGTACGGCCAACCGATGCGGCCGAGCGGGCCGTCGCAGCCGCCGCCGATTTTCGGCATGCCGGCAAACGGCTATCCCGCGAGCCCACCACCCGCGTATGCGCAGCGCGCGTCGATGCGGATGGCGGCCGCCGTCGAGCCGTGGCGCGACAGCCTCAAGCTCGTGATGATCGTGTGGGGCTTGCTCGTGATCGCGGTGCTCGCGACGCCGCGCTCGCTCGATCCGCTGACGTTCTCGTGGGACCAGCTCGTCCACGGTCAAGGCACCGCGCGCATTCCGTTCCTGCTGCATGCGGCGCTCGGCGTGCTCGGCGTCATCGTCGCGCTGTTGCCGATGCCCGCGATCGCGCGCGGCACGCTCGCGCTCGTGCTCGGCCTCGCCGCGATCTTCGTGCCGATCGGGCTGTCCGGATCGCTGCCCGAGTGGCACATGCTCGTCGTGCTCGTCAGCATGCTGTTGATCGTGCCGGGCTTGTTGTTGCGCGCGGCGTACACCGATTCGATCGTGCCGCGCATCCTGGTCACCCTGTGCGTGATCGCGTTCATCGTGCCGTGGGTGATTCCCGATTCGAGCGGCATCCCGCTCGTCAACGAGCTCAAAGCGCTGATGGACGCGCCCGGCAAAGACAAGATCCCGCACGTGCTCGCGATCGCGCGCGTCGCGCTCGTGGTGCTGTCGCTGCTGGTGTGGATCCCCGGCCCGGCGAGCGCCGGCGGCACGGTGTTCGCGTGGCTGATCATGTTGGGCATCGGCGTCGGCGTCTCGCTCGTCGACACCGGCATCGCGCTCGCGCTCGCGGATGATCCGGTCGCGGCGCTGACCAAGACGCCGTCGGCCGAGCTGGTATGGATCATCCCGACCGCGTGCCTCGCGTTCGTCGGCTACGGCCTCGCGACGGTCGTCGGCAAACAGCTCGAGTGATCGCGTGAGCTGGCGACGCGAGCTCGTGATCGGCCACACCGTGCTCGGCCGGCCGATCGAAGCGGTGCACTTCCTGCCGCCCGCGTATGCCAAGCCGCGCGCGCCGGCGGTGCTGTTCGGCGCGATCCACGGCGACGAGCCGGCGAGCCAGCTGATGCTCGAGCGACTCGCCGACGAGCTCGTCGAGCGTCCGCCCGGTCGCGACACGTGGATCGTGCCGTGCCTCAACGTCGACGGCTTGCTCGCCGGCACGCGCGACAACGCGAACGGCATCGATCTCAACCGCAACTTCGCGTCGAAGAGCTGGGGCGAGCAACGGCGGCCGGGGTATCACCCCGGAGACGCGCCCGAGGATCAGCCCGAGACCCGCGCGCTCGTCGAGCTGATCGCGAGCGCGCAGGCCGAGCGACTGATCTCGCTCCACGCGACCTATCGGATGGTCAACTGGGACGGCGCCGGCGAAGCGCTCGCGCGCGAGATGGCGACGCGATGCGGTTATCCGGCGGAACCCGACATGGGGTATCCGTGTCCGGGCTCGTTCGGCACGAAGTACGGCGTCGAGCTCGGGCTCGAGGTCGTCACGCTCGAGTCGCCGTACATGGTCGCCGACGAAGCCGCGTGGCTCGACTGTCGAACCGCGCTGCGCTGGGCCGTCGACCTGCCGGACTAGCTACCAGGATCTCGCGCGGTTGGGCTTTTTCAGCGCGCGTGTCGATCCGCGCCTCGATCGTTCGTCGCTCCGGTGTAAACGCCCATCAAGGACATCGGAGGACGACATGATCACGCTCTACGGTTTCGGAACCATGTGGCCCGGCGGCTTCGGCGAGACCAAGGATCTTCGCGCGCAGTGGGCGCTGGAAGAGATCGGGCTGCCGTATCGCGTCCACGCGCTCGACCTCCTCGGCGGCGAGCTCGATGGTGAAGCCTTCAGCCGGATCAGCCCGTTCCATCAGGCGCCGGTCATCGACGACGACGGCTTCATCGTGGCCGAGTCGGCCGCGGTGGTGCTCTACCTCGCCGAGAAGGCCGGCAAGCTGATCCCGAGCGATGCCCAAGGCCGCACTCGCGTCGCGCAGTGGTGCTTCGCCGCGGTCAGCACCGTCGCGCCGATTCTGAGCTCCATCGAGATCATCGAGATCTTCGACGCCGACAAGTCCGCGCACAAGATCATCTCCGAGGTCACCAAGATCGCCAGTCGGTTCCTCGGCCACGTCGAGCGTCGCCTCGACGGCCGCGATTGGATCGCCTGCGCTGATTTCACCGTGGCCGACATCATGATGGCCAACGTGCTGCGCGGGATTCGCAAGACCGATCTGATGGCGCCGTTTCCGAGGATCAAGGCGTACTACGAGCGCTGTCACGCGCGCCCGGCCTGGCAGCGCACGCTCAACGCGTACGCCGAGCGGCTCGGCGTGGCCCTCGACGAGATTCGCTAGGCGATGCCGAGCGTCAGCGCGTCGACGCGCTTCGCACCGGCAATGCGAAGCCGGCTCGCGACTGTGGTCTGCACGTCGCGGATCAATGGATGCACGGTGAACTCGCGAATCGTCGACCACGCCGGATGATCGCCGAGCGCGAGTGCGAGTGCATCGTCGGGCGCGAGCTGACAGCCGACGATGAAGCCGCGCTCGAACCGCGCGTCGCTCGTGCGCACGAGCGGCGCGATCGCGCCGATCCACGCGCGCTTGTTGCGGCCGAGCAGCTTCTTCTCGCGCTTGCGTCCTGCGGCGCCGAGCTTGCCGGCGGCTCGTCCGAGCTGCAGCGCGATGAACTCGCCGCGCGGATCGGCGTGCTCGTTCAAGAAGTCGGCGAGCACGAGCCGCGGTCCGTCGTCATCGGGCGCGGCCCACACGGCGTCGAACAGCTCGACCGAGGTGTCGTCGATGTCGCGCCGTCGGGCTTCGAGCCGATCGAGGTCGGCTGCGAGCGCGCGCGCGGCGGGCAAATCGACATCGTCGCGAGCTTCGAGCGCGTCGGCGATCTCGTCGAGCTTGGGCGCGAGCCGCGTCGCCATCCGATCGCGAGCTGCGCGTTCGCGATCGGCGATCACGCGCAGTCGCGGTGCGATCGTCGCATCGGCGGCAGCGAACATCTCGAACAGCGGCCTCCACAACGCCGGCGTCGAGCCCCAGTCGAATCTCGACCTGTCCTCGCCCGAAGCGAGCGCTTCGAGCATCTGCACCATGACCACGCCGATCCGCGGGTCGGAGGGTCGACGCGCGAGCACGGCGATCTCGTCGAGCGACGTCCGCATCGCGCGCAGCACGTCGAGCGGCTCGTCCTCACGTCGAACGACTCGACTCGCGCGGTCGACCAACGCTGCGTGACCGCAGGTCGGCTTGGCTCGCCACAGCGCGAGTGCACGGTCTAGACTGTCCATAAATCGTTAAGATACGAGCGTTGACGCGCCTGTGACAACCCGTCACACTGGGTACGCCGTGCGTGCACCGTGGTGGCAGGGGCTCGACCTTCGCGTGCTGCGGCACGTTCGGGGCGTCCTGCGTCGCCGCGGGCTCGAGCTCACGCTCGTCGAGAAGAAGCCTAGCGAACCGGCCGCGTTCGTACCACTCGTACCCAACGAATCAGCCGGAGCAGGGCTCGCCGTGTTCGCGCCCGAGCTGCTCGCGCCGGAACGCTCGATCATCGAGCACATGCTCGGCGAAGCGGCGGCGGATGTCGCGGCGGCGCTGCGCGAACGCTCGACGCCCGACGAGACTCCGGGCGGACATCGCACGCGATTCGCCGGCATCATCGGCGGCGCGCCGGCGATGCAGGAGCTGTATTCGCTGATCGAGCGCGTCGCACCGTCGGATTCGACCGTCTTGATTCAAGGCGAGAACGGCACCGGCAAGGAGCTCGTCGCGCGCGCGGTCCACCAGCGCTCGGCGCGCCGCGATCAGGAATTCGTCGTCGCGAATTGCTCTGCGTTCAACGACAACTTGCTCGACTCGGAGCTGTTCGGTCACAAGCGCGGCGCGTTTACCGGTGCGGTCGCCGACAAAGCGGGCCTGTTCGACACCGCCGATCTCGGCACGTTCTTCCTCGACGAGATCGCGGATATGTCGCCGGCGCTGCAGGTCAAGATCCTGCGCGTGCTGCAAGAGGGCACGTTCAATCGCGTCGGCGATACCGAGATGCGCACCGTCGACGTGCGGCTCGTGGCGGCGACGAACCGCGATCTCGCGGCGATGGTCGCCGACGGACGCTTTCGCGAGGACTTGTACTACCGCATCAACGTGATCAACGTGGTGCTCCCGCCGCTGCGCGAACGCCGCGGCGATGTCGCGCTACTCGTCGACGCGTTCCTGACGCGCCAAGCCCGCGGCCACGCGAAGTCGCTGACCAACGCGTGCACGCAGCGGCTGCTCGATTATCCGTGGCCCGGCAACGTGCGCGAGCTCGAGAACGAGATCGAGCGACTCGTCGTGCTCGCCGGCGATGCAACCACGGTCGGCGAGACGCTGCTGTCGGCGCGCATCCGCCAGTACGCGCCGAGCACGCCCGAAGCAGCTGTGTTCGATACCGATTCGCTGCCCGCCGCGGTCGAGGCCCTCGAGCGCCGCATGATCTTGGCGGCGATGCGCCGGCATCAGGGCAACAAGACGCGCGCCGCCGAGGAGCTCAAGGTGTCGCGCCGCAACCTGATCCGGCTCGTCCAGAAGTACGAGCTCGAAAAATGATCAGCACGGGCAGCCGAAGAACGGCACCTGATCGCCGGCAACCTGATCGCCGCGCGCGTTGACCGCGATCGGGCCGCCCGGAAATAGCGACTCGCCGAGCAGCGATGGCGAGCCGGTGCCGTCGAGATCGACGAGCTCGCGCAGCGATCCGATGTCGTTGACCGCGTGCAGCGTGATCTGCTCGAGCGAGCCATCACCGCGCACGCGAAACAGGCCCCAGAAGTTCGTCGTCGGCGCGCCGCAGCCGATGCCGTTCGCGTGGACGTGCATCGACACCCACGTCACGTCGCGCGCGACGTCGCGTGCGACCAGCGCGTCGAACGTCGAATCTTCGATCCACGACTTCGGTTCGTTCATTCGCTTCCAGTCGTCGGCCGCGAGCTCGGCGAACGGCGACGCGAGCATCGCGCGGCGCGCCTGCTCGACGAGCGCGGGATCGACGACCGGCTCGAGCCGGCGCACGGGCGCGGTCGATGCGAACGTGCCGGTCGCGCAGTGCGTCAGCTTCGCGGCGAGCACCGGCTCGCCGTGGTCGACGAGCGCGCGGATGTCCCACGTCGTGGTGCTCGGCTGATCGGCGTACACCGGCTCGCCCGACAGCCGCGCGATCATCGCGAACGACTCGAGTTTTTCTCGGCAGCCGCCATCGACGACGAGCTCGCGACCGCGCCACGACGCGATGTCGCGCGCCGATGGTGTCGCGATCACCTCGTACTGGTAGTCCTCTTCGAGCTTGCGCGGCGCCGTGTAGTGCGGCCGATGAAGCGTCGCCAGCGCGACCCAACGGGCGTGATCGGCCGTGAACGTGAAGTAGATCGGCGTCGGTGCATCTTCGTGAGCCGTGACGTCGATCGACGCGACCGGCGTGTCGATCGCGATGACCGGCTCGAACGCGATCGGCCGCGGCTGCGACGACCCGCGCGAACCGACAAACGCGACGGCGCCGAGCCCGATGAGACCGAGCGCGCGCCACGAGACGGTTTCGAGAAGTTGCATCGCCGGCGTGGAGCTGCAACCACCGCGCCGGCCGCGGCTGTATGCAATTGCGCGAGCTTATCGAGCCGTGTGGCCGAGCGAACACGCGACCGAGTCCGCCAGATCCGGATGTAGGAACAAAAACCCCAGCTCGCGCAGCTTCGCGGGCACGACGTTGCGGCCGTTCAAGATCGATTCGGCGAGCTCGCCGCCGACCGCGAGCTTGAGCGCGAACGCCGGCACCGGGACGACCGCCGGGCGATGCATCGCGTGCCCGATCGCGTGTGCGAGCTCGCCGTTGCGGACCGAGCCGGCGACCGCGTTGATCGGCCCGCGATAGCGCGTGTCGTCGATCGCGGCGATATAAGCGGCGACGATGTCGTCGAGCTGGATCCACGACACGCGCTGGCGGCCGCTGCCGATCTTGCCGCCGGCGAAGAGCTTGAACGGCGTCGCCATCCGCGCCAGTGCGCCGCCGCCGGGAGCGAGCACGATGCCGGTGCGCAGGCATACCGCGCGAACGCCGTATGTCTCGGCGGCGAGGACCTCGCGCTCCCACGCGACGCACAGCCGGGCGAGAAACCCATCGCCGGGCGGATCGATTTCGGTGACCGGCTCGTCGGCGAACTCGCCTTCCCCGTGGTCGAACGGATAGTAATCCACGCCCGATGCGCCGACGATCGCGGCCGGCTTGCGCTTCGCCTTCGCGATCGCTTCGACGATCGTGCGCCCCGACTCGACGCGGCTGTCGCGCAAGATCTGCTTCTGGCGCGCGTCCCAGCGCTTGCCGGCGATCGGCTCGCCGGCGAGATGAACGATCGCATCGGCGCCGGCGATGACATCGCACCACGGCCCCGCGTGCTCGAGATCGGCGCGCACGAGCTCGACGTTCTCGAGCTTTGCGCGCGACGGATCGCGCACGAGCGCGATGACCTCGTCGCCGCGTGCCGAAAGTTTTCCGACGAGCGCGCGGCCGATCAACCCGGTCGCGCCGGTGACGACGATCGCCTTCACAGCACCGCGGGCGTGCCGCGACCCGGCGCTTGCGGATCGTTCACGCGCTCGAGCACGAAGTCTTTCGCGAGCCGGCACGCGTCGGCGAGGCCCTTGCCGAGCGCGAGCTCGGTCGCGATCGCCGACGACAGCGCGCAGCCGGTGCCGTGAACGTGCTCGCCGTTCTGGACGCGCGGTGCACGAAATTCGTCGCGACCGCCCGCGTGAATCAAGATGTCGACCGATTCGTCGCCGCCGAGGTGGCCGCCTTTGACCAGCACGGCGCAATCGAGCTGATCGGCGAGCGCGCGCGCCGCGGCTTCGGCCGATGCGAGATCGTCGATCGTGCGGTTCGACAGCACGGCGAGCTCGCGCGCGTTCGGCGTGACGAGCGCGAGGTGCGGCTTGAGCGCGGCGAGCGCTTCGGCGATCGCGTAGTCACCGCTGCCGCGCGACGGCGCCGCGATCGGATCCCACACGACCGGCGCGTTCGTCAGGTGCAGCGCGTTCGCGATCGCCTTCGCGACCTCGGTCGAGCCGATCATACCGAGCTTCACGGCGCGCACTTCGACATCGGTCATCAAGAACGTGAGCTGCTGGCCGACGACTTCGGCATCACACGCGTGCGTGCCGAGCACGCCCGTCGTGTTCTGGATCGTGAGCGCGGTGACCACGCCGACCGGCCGGCCGCCGAGCTGCGCGACGACGCGCGTATCCGCGATCAGCCCAGCGCCGCCCGATGGATCGAGCCCGGCGCACACGAGCACGTCGGGGCGCTGCGGCTTGCCGGTCTGGCGATAGATCGTCATCCGTCGAACGCCGCGAGGCCCGTGACCTCTTGGCCGACGACGAGCGTGTGAATGTCGTGCGTGCCCTCGTACGTGTACACGCTCTCGAGGTTGAGCATGTGGCGGCCGCACTGATACTCGTCGGTGACGCCGTTCGCGCCCAGGATATCGCGCGCGTCGCGGGCGCACTCGCGCGCCATCGCCACGCAATCGCGTTTCGCGAGCGAGATCTGCGCGGCCGTGACCTTGCCGGACTCTTTGAGCCTCCCCAGCCGCCAGCACAACAGCTGCGCTTGCGTGATCCGCGAGACCATCTGCACGAGTTTCTGCTGCACGAGCTGATAGCCCGCGATCGGCCGTGAAAACTGCACGCGGTCGATCGCATAGCGCAACGCTTCGTCGTAGCAGGCCATCGCCGCGCCGACGGCGCCGTAGCAGATGCCGAAGCGCGCTTGCGACAGGCACGACAGCGGGCCGCGCAAGCCGCTGACGTTCGGCAGCAGCGCGTCTTCGCCGACGACGACGTCTTCCAAGATCAATTCGCTCGTCACGCTCGCGCGCAACGACCACTTGCCGTGGATGTCGCGCGCGGTGAAGCCGGGCGTGCTCGTCGGAACCAGGAAGCCGCGAACTTTGCCGTCGAGCTTGGCCCAGATCAGCGCGACCTTCGCGACCGAGCCGTTCGTGATCCAGCGCTTCGTGCCGGTGATCGTGTAGCCGCCGGCGGTCGGTTTCGCGGTCGTGAGCATGCCCGATGGATTCGAGCCGAAGTCGGGCTCGGTCAGGCCGAAGCAACCGATCGCGCGGCCGGCGGCCATGTCGGGTAGATACGCTTGCTTCTGCTCCTCGGAGCCGTACGCCCAGATCGGATACATCACGAGCGAGCCCTGCACCGAGCAAAACGAGCGAATGCCCGAATCACCGCGCTCGAGCTCCTGGCAGATCAGGCCGTATGCCGTCGGCGAGATGCCGGCGCAGCCGTAGCCGGTGAGCGACGGACCGAGCAAGCCGAGCTCGCCGAACTGCGGCACGAGCTCGTGCGGGAACGTGCCGGCCGACCAGTGCTTACCGATCGTCGGCATCACGCGGGCGGTGACCAGCTCGCGAACCGTGTCGCGGACCATGCGCTCTTCGTGCGTGAACAGCTCGTCGATCGCGTAGAAATCGAGCGCCGCGTATGCCATCGCGGGCGTTATAGCCGATAGCGCGGGTGAATGTCGCCCGGCGGGACGCGGCTCGACAGCTCCAAGATCGCTCGCGCGTCGTCGGGATCATCGGGCTCGAGCGCGCGCGCTTCGAGGAATAACTCGAACGCCCGGCGGTAGCACAACGCCGCGTGGAGCGGGTCGCCTTTGCCCTCGTACGCGCGCGCTTCTTCGACGAGCAACCGAGCCGCGCAACGCTGCTTGGCAGGCGTTTGCAACAGCTCGGCGAGCGTCGGTGCATCGACGCGATCGACCAGCTCGCGCGGCACGTCGAGCAGCTCGGACCAGGCGCGCGCGGAGATGTCGAGTGCCTCGTCGTAGCTGCCCTTGTCGACGAGCCCCGTCATCTTGCGCACGAATTCGGCGACCTGCTCGATCACCCGCATGATCCAATCGCGCCGGAACATGGTTCGAGCGTAAGCACGACGCCGAGCCGCGCAAGCACATATAATGACGGCGTGCGCGCGATCGTCGTGATGATGCTGGTCGCAAGTGCGGCGTCGGCGAAGCCGGCGGCGACGCACGACGACGTCAAACGCCTCGGCGACGCGTTCCGCGACTACGATCGCGGTGATCTGGCAGGCGCCGCCAAGCTGCTCGGCAAGCTCGGTCCGGTCGCGAACGCCGACTATGCGGCATGGCTGCGCGGCATGGTCGCGCTGCGTCAAGGCGATGCCGATGCCGCGCGGCAGAGCTTCGAGCAGCTCGCGAAGCTGCATTCGCGATTCTCCGGGCAGGTCGGTTGGCGGCTCGCCGATTGCGCGTGGCTCAAAGGCGACCGCGCGGATGCCGTGAAACGCTATGCGAAGTTGATCAAAGCGGCGACCGCCGAAGACGAGGGCGACGTCGGCACCGCGATGTTTCGCATCGCCGAGGTCGCGAACACCGCCGACGCGTATCACGCGCTGGCGGTCGCCCATCCGTCGCATCCGCTCGCCGCGCTCGCCGAGCAGCGCATGATCGAGCTCGGCGGTGCGCCGCTGTCACCGGCCGATCGCATCGAGCGCGCGAAGCAGCTGACGGCCGCGCATCTCTGGGATCAAGCGATCGCCGAGCTCGCGCTCGTCCCCGACACCGGCATCTCCGACGCGCTCGCCGCGCAGCGCGACTACTGGACGGGCACGACGCTGTTCGAGATGCGCCGGCGCTACGGCGATGCGGGCAAGCTGCTGCTCGGCGTCTACGCGAAGCTGCCGAACGCCGCCGAAGCGATGTTTCACGGCGCGCGCGCACTGTCGCGTGCCGACGACGACGACGGCGCGATCAGCTGGTACCACAAGGTCGTCGCCGCGTATCCGCACACGCCGTACGCCGCGGAGGCGCAGTTCCTGTCGGGCTGGCTCGAGTTCAACCGCGGCCACTACAAGGCGGCGATCGGTCCGCTCGAGGACTCGCTCGCGCGCTATCCGAGCGGCAAGTGGGTCGACGATTCGCTGTGGTTCCTCGGGATGTCGCACTATTTTCTCGGCGAATGGGACGCCGCGCGCGCCAAGCTCGCCGCGCTCAGCAAACGCAAGGGCGCACTCGAGGGCGGCAAGGGCGAGTACTGGCTCGCGCGCATCGATCAGCGGCTCGATCATCGCGACGCCGCCGTCGACGGCTACAAAGCGACCGTCTCGCGCTATCCGTTCTCGTGGTACGCGCTGCTCGCGCGCGCGCGGCTCGCCGCGCTCGGCGTGAAGATCGGCCCGTTCGGCGACGGCGATGCCAGACC
>DATBAS010000014.1:0-25605 GCA_036271395.1 Kofleriaceae bacterium | reverse complement strand
TGACCCTTCGACGCATTCGGTTTCTCGGCGGTTTCGAGCTGCGTCTGCGTCTTGCCGGTCGTCGGCGGGGCTTCGACGAGATCGTTCGCGGCGACGACGACGCCGTCGCGATACGGCGCGATCGCGCTCACTTCGTTGCCCGCGAAGTCGGCCATCGCGCGCGTCTTTCCGTCTTTCGGATCGTAGCGGAACACCAGCGCGCGTTCGGAGGTACCGAACCACACCGCGCCGTCGCTCGTCGTGGTCATTGCGGTGACGCGCTTGTCTTCGGTGTCGAAGATCTGCTTCGCCTTGCCATTGGTCACCGCGAACACGCGGCCCTTCGGACCGGTGCCGGCATAGACCGTGTTGCCGCTCGCGGCGAGCGACCAGATCGTTTCGACGTCCTTGCTCGTCGCGAGCTCGGGGCCGGCCGCGACCTTCGCGCCGGCGACATCGACGCGCCAGAGCTTGTTGCCCGGCATCGCGCCCGCCCACACCGCGCCGTCGGCGGTCTGCGCCAGCGACACGATCGCGATCGCGCCGGGCACGCTGACGAGCTTCTTGCCGTCTTTATAGATCGCGCCGCCGACGTCGGCGCCGAGCAACACGCTGCCGTCGGGCAGATGCAACGCCGACCACACGGCGTCGCCTTCGAGCGCGGTTCGCTTGGTATCCCAGCCGGGTCGCAGCTCGCCGGCCGAGGTGATGAACGCGCTGGTCGCGTCGCCGGCGTCGAATTGTTGGTAGGTCTCGACGGTCCACGTCGCGGTGACGACGGCGCCCGCGGGCAGCGCGCACAAACAAAGCGCGGCAGCCGCGCCAAGAAGTCTTTTCATGTCTGGTTCTCCGTAGGCGTCGGCGAAGCTGGCGTTGCGAAAATTCGTAGCGTGGCGGGTGCGCTGGCAGGGACGGCGTTGGTTGTCATCGCGGTTTTCGGATCGCTCACGCCGACGCCACGCTCACGCCGACGTTAGTTGTCCCGCACGCGGACGAGCATCGTCTGCTGGCCGTTGATCACGCGCCTCGCCGGCGACAGCGTCCGCGAGATCGGCCTGTATGACTGCGCGCGTTGCGTGTGGCTCTGAGGATGGAGCTTGTCGAGTGCGCTCGCGGGCAGATCGCGGACGAGCTTGCCGTCGAGCGTCGCGCCTTCGTCGGGCGCGTAGATCGTCGCGGCCCAGACGTCGCCGGGCAGGAGCTTCTTGAGCGCGGCGACCAGCGTCGCGAGATCGACCGGCGGTGCGCCGTCGAGCCGCGCGGCATCACCGGCGCCGACCTCGAGCTGCACGATCGAGCCCGCGAGCGAGGCCGGCACATCGACGGGAATATCCTCGGAGATCTCTTTCGCGTCGTAGGTCGTCATCGAGACCCGCACCGTGTTGCGCTGGCCCGGGATCAGCTCGCCGGTCGGAACTTCGATCTCTTTGAGGTCCCCGTAGTTCGCCTCGAACTTGAGATCGACCTTGATGTCGACGTGCTCGATCTGCACCGGCGCGTACGGGTTCAACAGCAGCGGCACGATGACCTTGAGCCCGCGCACCGAGCCCATCACGCTGGTCGCGCCGTCGTTCGAATAGAGATAATCGGTGAACTGGATCGGCTCGTTCCAGCCCTTGATCTTCACCGACGACTCGACGCGCGCGGTGACGTCGTCGCGATCGGGCAAATAGTATTGCACCGCGTTCATCAGCGCCGCGCCGGCGATGCCCGGCGTCAGGAACTTGTTGTCGACGAGCTCGACGTGAAAGTGACCGCTCTCGGTGTGCTTGCCCGCGAGGCTGTTGACCGTGATCTCCATCGGGATCATCGGCGCGCGCAGCCCGGTGTCGGCGGCGATCGCAGCCTGGCGATCCTGCGTCAGCGAGCCGATCTCGTTGATCGGCGACGCCATCAAGAACGCGCTCTGCGACGATGGAATCACGGTGTGCGAGAACGCGGTCGACACCGGCGCGTAGCTCTCGCCGGTCTGGAACATGGGGTGGCCGAATGCGAGCACGTGCTCGCCGTCGACATAGGACACGGTGCCGAACGCGGCGGCTGCCATGTCGCCGCGGACGAGCTCGACGGCGATCGTGCCGCCCATCTCGAACTTCGACGGGCCGCTCTCGCCGCCGCCCGACGAGCTGCCGCTCGCGCGAACCGGCACCACGTTCGAATCACCGAACATCTTCTCGAGCGCGCCGAACGCCGGCGCCGAAAACCCGGACAGCGACAGCGGCACGCTCGCCTGAAGTAGCTGGCCGTCGGCCTCCGCCGGCTTGTCGATCGGCGCGGGCAGCGGCGCCGACAACAGCCAGCTCTTGCGCGCCGGGCCGAGCGCGTCCATCGCCGCTTGCACGTCGACGACCGGCGCGAGCCGCTTCCAGTCCGACATGCTCGCCGCGGCCGGCATCACGATCTTCGGGCCGCCGCCGGCGCGCGCTTGCACGGTCGCGCGGCGATACGAGTCGAGCCCATCCTTCTTCATGTACTCGAGCGGCGTGCAGCCGCCGATCGCGACCTTGTTGAAGCGAAAGCCGTACGAGAACGCGCAGGTCAGCTTGTCCTCGATGAACAGCGGGCTCCCCGACATGCCTTGCCAGAACCCGGTGACCGCGAGCTTCGGGTCGTCGCTCTTCACCAAGATGATGTCTTGCTTGGGCAGAAAGTTGTGAACGACCGAGACCACCTCGAACGTGAACCGTTCGGGCTTGGTTCCGGACATTGTTGTCAGGCCGTAACCGGTTTGCCCGGGACGGACCTTGGCCAACGGATAAATCTCGGGTGCTGCATGGGCTCGGGCGCCGAGCAACAAGCACGCACCCGCCAATGCGGCTCCGAGCCGCACGTGACCACGCATCGAGATCGAGGATAGCGGCGGTGTTGCAAGCGCGCCACCCACGACTCGCGTGTCAGTGGCAGCGTCTGTTTTTTTCAACACGCGTCAAGCTTTGGACACGGTGATCGCTTCCGTAAGTTGCAGGAATTGCTTGAACGCTCCCCCTGGTCCGACCCCGGCACAAGCTCTGCAATCCAGGAAAACCACGGAGGACTGTGCATGTCGAATTTCGTCGAGACGTGGAAGGGAATCGCTACCGCTCTGGGTCGCTCGGAGCGCTGGTGCCGTTACATGGCTCGGCGCGGCGCCGATCCGCTGCCGGTCTTTAAAGTCGGCGGCATCGTTCGTTTGAACGCGCCCGATCTCGAAGACTGGCTCGCGCGCCAGCGCGATCGCTCGATCCGAGTGCCGGCGATCGCCGTCACCGCGTCTGTTGCGGCGCCGGTCGCAACCGACGAGACGGCGCTGCGCCTGATCGCATGATCATCTGTCCGGCGACGCGCTGAAACGCGCGCTCGCGCGAGATGATCGCGGCGAAGCCACTGCACGGCTGCAGCACGCGTTCGGGGCACGTCTCGCACGGGCTTCGATCTGCACCGCGTCTGCCGTACAGGAGCCGAAGCCCGCCGGTGCTCGCCGCTGCCGCCAAAGCAGCGACGACGCCGAGCGGCGTACGCGATGCCGCTCCAGCGACGATCGCGAGCGCGAGTAAGAGCGCCGGAACCAGGCGCGTGACGATCTTCGACGGGCGCCAGCGCAAGCTCGCGGACAACGCGATCACCGCGACGCACGTCGAAACGATCGCGACGCGTGCATCCGCGATCGCGAAACCCAGCACGCCGCCGATCGAGCCGCCGATCGCGGCATACACGCAACCGCGACAGAGTCGCGTACGCCGGCCGATCCGCACGACCTCGCCGGCGTAGCGCTCGCACAACGGATGATGCGCGAACTGGTGAAAGCGATGCGCAGCTCGCGAAAGTCGATCGAGCTTTCGTGCGAGCCGCTTGTTCATCGAGTGAGCGGGCGCAGCTTGATC
This sequence comes from Kofleriaceae bacterium, assembly GCA_036271395.1. GTDB lineage: Bacteria > Myxococcota_A > Polyangia > Haliangiales > Haliangiaceae > JABFXX01. Next base: position 21,766 of record DATBAS010000014.1, on the reverse strand, counting down.
GCGGTGCCGTACGCGACGATCTCGTTCGTGTTCTGCATCAGCTCGCCCGAATCGAACATCAGGCCGAACACCGCGTTCGCACCCATCTGCAGCGCGTGCTGCTCGAGCCGGTTCATGGCCTCGTTGCGCGAGTCGACCGCGAGCTTGGTCAGCGCCGTGATCTCGCCGCCGGCGATCGACTGACAGCCGGCGCACGCCTGGCCGATCACCGAGCGCGATCGCACCGTGATGCCCCACGTCGGTCCGAGAATCGCTTCGACCTCTTGGCCCGGCGGCGGCATGAACGTCGTGATGATCAAGATGCGGTGCGGCGAGACGTTCGTCGACGGGGTAGCGAGGGCGGCCATCGGCCGAACGCTATCACATCATTCTCGTGCAACATGATATGACCCGCGCCCTGATGACACGTCCTCTGTCTGAATTGCGCGGCCCGATCCGCGCGCTGTTTTCCGACGTCGACGGGACGATGACGACGGGCGATGCGGTCGAGGCGCAGACCTACGCTGCGCTCGAGCGGTTGGGAGCGGCGGGCATCCCCGTGATCATGGTGACCGGACGTCCGGCTGGGTTCGGCCACGCGTTCATGAAGATGACGCCCGTGCTCGCATGCGTCACCGAGAACGGCGGCGTCACGTTCGTGCGCGACGGCAAGAAGGTCGTCAAGCACTACGGCGTGCCGGCCGCGAGCTTGCCCGAGTGGCGCCGCCGCATGCACGACATCGCGATCGACGTGATGTCGAAGGTCGCGGGCGCGCGGCTATCGAGCGACTCGAAGTACCGCGAAGTCGATCTCGCGATCGATTGGAACGAAGAAGTCTCGCTGACGGTCGCCGATGCCGAGCGCGCGGTCGCGCTGATCCGCAAGGCGGGCATGAACGCGGTGCGGTCGAGCGTGCACGTCAACTTCGGCCCGCCGCAGTTCGACAAGCTGTCGGCGTGCCTGCGCGTCGTCGAGCAGGTGCTGCACGGCGATCCGAAAGATCTCGCGCCGTACGTGTACGTCGGCGACGCGCTCAACGATGCGCCGATGTTCGGCGGGTTCCCGAACAGCGTCGGTGTCGCGAACGTCAAGACGTACTGGGACGAGCTGGCGGACAAGCCGGCGTTCTTGACCGAGCTGCCGGAGGGCCCGGGCCTGCGCGAGCTCGTCGAGCACTTGCTCGCGCTTCCGCGCTAGGTAGCCTGCGGTTGTCGCTCGTGTGAACGTGCTCGCGATCCCCGATGCGGGCGCATCACCGGATTCGCGCGTGCGCGCGGCATTGGCGCTAAGCTGCCTCGGATGGCCCGCGTCGACGTGTTCGCTGCCGCGCTCGCCGCGCTCGATACCGGACGCGGCGTCGCGATCGCGGCCGTCGTCGGCGCGAAGGGCTCGACGCCGCGCCACCTCGGCGCGCGGATGGCGGTCGCGAGCGACGGCGAGCAATGGGGAACGATCGGCGGCGGTCAGATCGAGCGGATGGTCAGCGATGCGGCGCGCGAGGTCGCGGGCGGCGCCGCGGCGACGGTCGTGCGCCGCCACCTCGTGCGCGATCTGGCGATGTGCTGCGGCGGCGCGATGGAGGTCGCGATCACGCCCGCGAACGACTCGCGCGGCGCGATCGAGCTGCTCGTGCACTCGCGCGACCTGCTCGCGCTCGAGACGCCACTCGACGGCGGCGCGATGCTCGTGCGCGCCGCGCGGCCGGGCGATCCGCGCATGCACGTGCCCGACGTGCACGGCGATCGGCTCGTCGAGCGCGTGGGCGGACGCGAGCGCGCGATCGTCTTCGGCATCGGCCACGTCACCCGTGGGCTCGGGCCGATGCTCTACGACCTCGGCTTCGAGGTGATCTTGTGCGACGACGACGAGACCGGCGCGCTCGCCTCGATCGGCGCGCCCGCGTGGGCCGGTCAGATCGTCGAGTCGTTCGACGCCGCCGACGTCGAGCGCGAGCTCGGCGGCTTCACGGCCGATGACTACGTGCTCGTGCTCACGCGCGATCACGCCATCGATCAGCGCTTGCTCGAATATCTGATCGCGCGCGACGCGCTCGGCTATCTCGGCATGATCGGCAGCCGCGGCAAAGTCGGCCGATTTCACAAGCGGCTCGTCGCCAAAGGGCTCGTCGCCGCCGAGCATGATCCGCGCTGGGCCAAGCTGTCGGCGCCGATCGGCCTCGACATCGGCGCCGAGACGCCTGACGAGATCGCGATCGCGATCGCGGCAGAGCTCGTCGCGCGCAGGCGGCGTGGCGTCGCGACCGTTGGCGATTGGGCCGTGCGAAAGCGATCCGATGCGTAGTATCGGCACGGTCGTGTTGGCCGCCGGCGCCGGCACGCGGCTCGGTGGCGTCGCGAAAGCGCTGCTGCCGAGCCGTCACGGCGGCACGTTTCTCGATCAGATCGTCGCCACCGCACGCGAAGCCGGCACACGGTCGATCATCGTCGTCGTCGGTCCGCCGTGGGGCGCCGACGTCGCCGCGCATGCCGGCACACTCGGCGTCGGCATCGTCGAAAATCTCGAGCCCGAGCGCGGCATGGCGAGCTCGATTGCCACGGGATTCGCGGCGATGCTCGAGACCGACTGCACGCACGCGTGGCTGTGGCCGGTCGATCACCCGAACGCGTCGCTCGAGACGCTGCACGCGCTGCTCGCGGCGATCGGCTCGCGCGACGTCGCCAAGCCGATCGTGAATGGACGGGGTGGTCACCCTCCGCTGATCGCGCGGCGCGTGTTCGAGCTGCTCGCCGGCTGCACCGATTCGCCAAACGGCGCGCGCGACGTGCTCGGCGTGGCCGACGCGATCGCCGTCGAGGTCGCCGACGTGGGCAGCATCCGCGACATCGATACGCCAGAGGACCTGTGAACCGCGCGCTCGCGATCATCCTCGCGATCGGCTGCGGCGGGCCGGCGGCGCCGCCGGTCAAGCCGACGAGCGATCTGGTGACCGCCGATACCGATCTGCAGCGCCGCCAGCGCATGTTGGGCGAGCTCGAAGACGACATCCGCGCGAGCTACGACCGCGACGATGCGCCCGACACCGACACGCTGCGGATCGATCCGCGCGTCGGGCCGTCGCGCATCGGCGTCGGCCCCGCCGACGTGCTCTACGGCGACGACATCAAGACGCATCCGGTCGTGCGCTGGCCGCTCGACGTCGCGCCGGGCACGCCGACCGTCGCGCGCAGCAAGCACCTCGACGTGCATCTGGCGAGCGATCGCGGCGTCAGCGCGGCGTGGATGGCCGACGAGCTGTCGTGGCGCGTGACGCTGTGCGGGCGCACCGCCGTGATCCCGCTGCGCATCACCGCGCTGTACGCGCACGATGGCGATCGCTGGGTCGAGGTGTTCGAGCACCTATCGTTCGGCGACGTGCCGCACGCGACGCCCGAGCTCGCCGGCACGCGCATGCGCTCGGTCGTCTCGTCGCGGGCACTCGCCGACGATTTGTCGCGCGCGCTCACGCCGCTGCTCTATCGCGAGAGCGATCGGCTGCCGAGCGTGCTCGCGCTCGATCCGACGCACGCGATCGAAGAAGACGTCGAGCAGCCGGCGCCGACGTTCTTGCTCGCGCCGGATCCCGACGGCGAATGGCACGGCACCGACGACATCAGCCGCGCGCAGATCGTCGACGGCGTGCTCAACCCCGACGATCGCCGGATCGGCATCGTCGGCGGCAGCCTCGACACCGCCACGATCGCGTACTGGGTCGGCAACTTCATCGCGACGCTGCCGGATCGACCCGGCATCAAAGGCGGTCGCGTGCGGCTGCGCGGCACGTTCGTGTTCGAGAAGCGACCTGCGTGCAAGAACGGGCAGTGTCCGCGTGCGGGCACCGTCGATTGCGCGACCGATCACAGCTGTCACTGGGTGATCGCGCAAGGCCACGTGTCGCAGCCGATCGACGACGACGAGCTCGCGCAGCGCGTGTTCGGCACGGCGCTGTTGAGCGTCTCGCCGCTACAGCTCACCTGCGACGAAGCTACTCCGTCGATTCCTGCAGCTGAGCCGCCGCCGAATCAGACGTCGCCGCCGGCAGCGCATAGCCCGTGACGTGCGGATCGAGCAGATACGTGTCGGTCACGCGCTTCTTCTTGAACCACGGCATTAGGCGCAGCGGCGTCGCCAAGATCGAGCCGAGCCCGCCGAGCAGCTTGCCGACGTAGGCCTCGACGACCAGCGCGGCGCGCTTGCCGGCGGAGATCTTCTCGAGCGGCCGGTCGAGCACGCCGATCCGGCGCAGCCGCAGCTCGGCGCACATGTTCGCGTGATCGAGAAACGCGGGCAGGTGATGGAGCACGCCGGCATCGCCGGTCTCCGGCATGCGCTTCGCCATGTAGCGTGCGAGCCGGCGCACGCCCCACATCGACACGAGTGATAGGCCGAGCAAGCGGCGGCGCAGCCACGGCTTGCTCTCGATCGCTTTTGCAGTTTGCTGCTCGCCGAACTCGACGTGGCGCTCTTCCTGCTTCACCGCGCGGCGCAAGATGTCGACGCTCGGCTTGTGATCGAGCGTGTCGATCACCGCGTAGAACGCCTGCAGTACGAAGCCTTCGCCCTGCGCCATCTCGAGTGCGACGTGCTCGGCCCACGACCCGCCCATCATGCCGGTCGCGAGAAAGCGCACCGCGGGATGCGCCCGCTTCGGCTGGCACCCGAGCATCGTCATGATGCGCAGGAAATTGTCGACGTGCTGCATCTCCTCGAGCGCTTGTCGCGCGAGAAACTTCGCGGCCTCGAGGTCGGGTGCGTCGTACAGCCAATGACCGACCTGGATGCCGGTGACCTCGCCGTAGAGGAACTGGTTGAGCATCCACTCGAGCAACGCGTGGTCGCGAGCGGCCTGCAGCGTGTCGCCGCCGAAGTCGAACGTCATCTCCGCACGCGTCAGCAGCACCCTAAAAGCGTACTACTTCTGCGGTCGACCGGGGAGTCGGCCCATCGCGGCGTGGACGCCTTTGTCTTGGCCGCACTTCCCGCCGATGACCGCTTGGGCGATCTTCTGACCGGCCGCTGTCATGCGCTTCACCTGATCGCCCGTGAGCTGCTGGCCGTTCGCGTGCGCCTGCTGCGCGGCCTGGAGCATCGCCTTGTTATCGTCGAGCGACTTGTTGATGTCGGCGGTCAGCTTCGGGCAGTCGTTCTGATCGGCGACGACGGTATCGGCGAGCTTCTCGAACCACGACAGGAACTTTTCAGCGTCCACGGTATCGGCGCGCACAGATGTGGCGAGGACGACGGTCAGTAGGAGACTCGAAAAAAGCTTCATCCGCGCACGATACATCGAATGCGATCACGAACGCTGCGGCGTTTTGCGCCGTCTTACTTGGCGTTGCGGCCGGGCAGGCGGGTGAGCGCGTGGATGACCCCGGCGTCCGACTTGCACTTCTGCACCGCAGCCGCGAGCCGCTTGCCGGTATCGATCATGTGCTGCGCGGCATCGCCGGGAATCTCGTCGCCGCTGTCCATCGCGCGCTTCGCGCCGTCGAGGATCGGCTTGTTGTCGTCGATCGACTTGTTGAGATCGGTGCCCATCTTCGGGCAGCTCGCCTGATCGGCTTGCGCGAGATCGGCGAACCCGTCGAACCACTTCAAGAACTTGTCGACGTCGGCGGCCGAGTCGGCGCGCGCGATTCCAGCGGTGAGCAAGACGATCGCGATGGCGAGCTTCATGCCGCCGAGAATAGCCGAGTCGCGGCGCGCTTCGCGTTCGCGCGCACGGTCTCGACGTCGAGCGTGAGCAGCGCGCGGTCGCGCACGACGAGCCGGCCGTCGACCGCGACGTGCTTGACGTCGCAGCTCTTCGCCGCGTACGCGATCTGCGACCACGGGCTCGCGGCCGGGAGCGTGTGGAGTGCCTGGGTATCGACCGCGATCACGTCGGCGCGCTTGCCGACCTCGAGCGCGCCGAGCGAGTCGCCGAGCCCGAGCGCGCCCGCGCCACCACGCGTCGCCATTCGCACGACCTCGGGCGCCGGCAACGTGCGTGGGCCGCGCCCCGGTTTGTGTAGCAGCGCGACGAGCCGCAGCTCGCCGAAGCCGTCCAAGTTGTTGTTGCACGGCGCACCGTCGGCGCCGATCGCCATCGCGACGCCCGCGGCGATCAGCTCCGGGACCTGACAGATCCCCGACGCGAGCTTCAAGTTCGACGACGGGCACGTGCACACGTGGGCGCCGCGCGCGGCGAGCAGCGCGCGCTCGTCGGGCGAGACATGCACGCCGTGCGCGATGCACGCATGCGGGCCGAGCAGCCCGAAGTCGTCGAGCACTTGCATGTTCGGCTTGCCGAAGCGTTCGTGCACGAGCGCGATCTCGGCGGTGTTCTCGCTCGCGTGGGTGTGCACGCCGAGGCCGTTCGATTTCGCGCGCGCGCCGACCTCGCGCAGCAACTCGTCGGTGCACGACAATACGAACCGCGGCGCGTACGCGTAGCGCAGCCGGCCATTCGCGGCGCCGTGCCAGCGTTTCGCCAGATTTTGCGACTCGTCGAGCGACTGCTGCGTCGACTCGCGCAAGCCCGGCATGGTGTCGGGCGCGTCCATCATCGCCTTGCCGATCGTCGCGCGGATGCCGCTGGTCTCGGCGGCTTGAAAGATCTGCTCGGTATTGCGGACGGTCCCCATGTCGAGGATCGCGGTCGTGCCGCCGAGCAACAGCTCCGCGCACGCGAGCTCGGCCGACGCCGTCATCGCGGCGGCATCGAGCTTGGCCTCGTACGGCCAGATGACCTGGCGCAGCCAATCCATCAACTCGAGATCGTCGGCGTGGCCGCGCGCCAAGGTCTGGCACGTGTGCACGTGCGCTTGCACCAAGCCCGGCATCACGACGCAGCCGCTGCAGTCGACGATGTCGAAGTCGCGCGACGCCGGCGTGTAGTTGCCGCCGACGTGCACGATCGCGCCATCGTTCGCGGCGACGTCGCCCGCGAGCACGCGATGCTGGCCGTCGATCGTGAGGATCACACCGCCGCGAAAGATCACTTCACTCACGGCAATTCGCTTCCGGAGAACGAATCGGGCAGTAACTGCTCGAGCGTCCACGTGCGGCGCTCGCCTTGGTCGTTGATCGCCGTGACCGTGACGGCCGCCGGATCGCGCGCGAACTCGCGCAGGACTTGCCGGCAGCCGCCGCACGGCGAGCTCGGCGGCGACGCGTGCGTGAACACTGCGACCGCTTCGAGCTCCCGCGCGCCGGCCGCGACGCCGGCCGCGATCGCGTTGCGCTCGGCGCACACGCCGAGCGGATACGACGCATTCTCGACGTTGACCGCGGCGAACGTCTTGCCATCCATTTGCACCGCGGCGCCGACCGAGAACTTCGAATACGGCGCGTACGCGTGCGCGGCGACGGCACGTGCGTCGTCTTCGAGGCTCATACTTCACTCCGCGCGACGAGCTGGCTCAAGATCGCATCGAGCAGGCCTTCGAACGTCGAGCGCACGCGATTCGCGGTCTCGGTGACCTCGGCGTGCGACAGCTCCTCGCCGGTGATGCCGGCCGCATGGTTCGTGATGCACGAGATGCCGATCACGCGCGCGCCCATGTGCCGCGCGACGATGACCTCGGGCACCGTCGACATACCGGTCGCGTCGGCGCCGAGCGTCTGCAGCATCTTCACCTCGGCCGGCGTCTCGTAGGTCGGGCCGGGCATCGCGACGTACACGCCTTCTTGCAGCGCCGCGCCGGATTGCTTCGCGGCGGCTCGCGCGAGCTCGCGGAGCTCGGCGGCATAGGCGCGCGTCATGTCGGGGAAGCGCGGGCCGAGCCGCTCGTCGTTGGGACCGCGCAGCGGATGATCGCGCAGCATGTCGATGTGATCGCGGATCAGCATCAGCGTGCCGGGCGGCCACGCCGCGTTGAGCCCGCCGGCGGCGTTCGTGACGATCAAGACTTTCGCGCCGAGCGCGATCAGCACGCGCGCCGGGAACGCGACGGTCGCCGCGCTGTGGCCTTCGTACATGTGCACGCGGCCCTGCATCGCGACGCAGCGCGCACCGCCGCGCTCGCCGATCACGAGCTTGCCGCTGTGGCCGACCACGCTCGAGCGCGGGAAGTGCGGGATCTCGGAGTAGTCGATCTTCGTCGCGCTCGCGAGGGTGTCGGCGAATGCGCCCAAGCCGCTGCCCAAGATCAAGCCGACCTGCGGCGGCGCGGCGACGCGCGCTTTGATCGCGGCGACGGCTTCGCCGATCTGATCGTACAGCGCGGTCATCGGATCACCTCGAGGATGCGCGTTGTTTGAGCCGGCGCGTGTCCCATCACGAACGCGCGCTCGATCATCGCGCGCGCTTCGGCGACGCGCGCGTCGCTCGCCGGCATCGAGTGGTGCATGACGATCTGCGGCGGCGCGCCGGGCTCGACGACCTCGCCGACGTACGCGTCGATCACGAGGCCGGCCGCCGGATCGATCGAGTCTTCTTTCGTGCGCCGGCCGGCGCCGATCACGAGCGCGGCGATGCCGAGCGCTTCGGAATCGATCGCCGCGATCGTGCCGGCTGGCAGCTGGATCTCGCTGCGATGCGCGGCCTTGGGCAGCACGCTGCCGGGCGAGTCGCACACGCGCGGGTCGCCGCCTTGCGCCGCGACGACCTTGCGAAATACGTCGAGCGCGCGGCCGTCTTGCAAGGCCGCCTCGATCATCGCGCGGCCGGCGTCGGGCGTCGCTGAAACGCCGCCGAGCACGAGCATCTCGGCGCCGAGCACGTGGACGAGCTCGCGCGTATCGCTCGGGCCGCCGCCGCGCAAGATCTCGATCGACTCGCGGATCTCGAGCGCGTTGCCGATCGTGCGGCCGATCGGCGCCGACATGTCCGTGAGCACGCACGTGATCCGCTTGGCCGCGCGCGTCGCGATCGCGCGCATCAGTGCGCACAACGCGCGCGCGTGCTCGATCGTCTTCATGAACGCGCCGCTGCCGACCTTGCAGTCGATCACGAGGCCGTCGATGCCTTCGGCGAGCTTCTTCGACATGATCGACGAAGCGATCAGCGGCAGCGATTCGACCGTCGCGGTGACGTCGCGCAGCGCGTACAGCCGCTTGTCTGCCGGCGCGATCCGCGACGTCTGACCGATCAAGCACACGCCGAGCTCGTCGACGAGCTGCGCGAACCGCTCGGCCGGGAGATCGACTTTGAAACCGGGGATCGACTCGAGCTTGTCGAGCGTGCCGCCGGTATGGCCGAGCCCGCGGCCCGAGACCATCGGCACCGCGACGCCGCACGCCGCCACCGCAGGCGCGAGCGGGATCGAGATCTTGTCGCCGACGCCGCCGGTCGAGTGCTTGTCGATCTTCACGCGCTTGATCCGCGACAGATCCAGCACGTCGCCGGAGCGCGTCATGGAATCGGCCCACGTCGCGAGCTCGCGGTCGTCGAGCCCGCGCCAGAAGATCGCCATCAGCATCGCGGCGACCTGGTAATCCGGGATCGAGCCGTCGGTGACGCCGGCGACGAATGCGCGCAGCTCGTCGTCTGCGAGCGCGCCGCCGTCACGCTTCTTGCGGATGAGCTGGACGGGCAACATCGTCATGCTCACTTCGCCGGGATGCACGCGTTCGCGGTCGCCTTGTCGGAGCCGGCGAGCACGCAATCGACGACCGCGTCCGTCCACTGCTGCGCGCACTCGGCCGCGCGGTCACCGTTCAAGATCCCGGCGGCGCGCGCTTGTTCGACCGCTTGCAACCGCGCCTCGCGCTGCTCGGGTGCGACGTCGCTGCCGACCGCGAGCTCGTCGAGGTGTTGCGCCGCTTGCTTGCAGCGAACGTCGCTCGGGTGCGTCGGCGCCGGTGGCGGGCTCGCGATCGGAGCAGCCGGCGGCGCCGCACTCGAGCCGCAACCCAGCGCGAAGCCGAGCGTGAAGATCAACGCGACGCGCGTCATCAGTAGCCTTTGCCACCGGCGGTTTTGCCCCCGTCGATCGCCTTTGTCACGATCGCGATCGACGCGCTCGTGCCGAGCCGGGTCGCGCCGGCCTGCGCCATCTTGATCGCATCTTCGGCGCTGCGCACGCCACCCGATGCCTTGACGCCGAGCTCGCGGCCGACGATCTGCCGCATCAATTGAACATCTTCGACCGTCGCACCGCCTTTGCCGAACCCGGTCGAGGTCTTGACGAACGCGGCGCCGCCGAGCTTGGCCAGCGAGCTCGCGATGATCTTTTCTTCCTGCGTCAGCGCGCTGGTCTCGAGGATCACTTTCACCGCCGCGGGCGCCGATGCCTTGACGACGCGGCAGATGTCTTCGAACACGGTCTCGTAGTCTTTCGACTTGAGCGCGCCGATGTTGATCACCATGTCGATTTCCTGCGCGCCGGCGCGCACGGCGTCGCGCGCCTCGTACGCCTTCGCGGTCGGCAGCATCGCGCCGAGTGGAAAGCCGACGACGGTGCACACCATCACGCCCGAGCCCGCGAGCAACGACTTGCACAGCGGCACCCACGTCGTATTCACGCAGACCGATGCGAAGTGATATTTGCGCGCTTCGTCGCACAGCTTGACGACCTCGTCGCGGGTCGCCTCGGGCTTGAGCAGCGTGTGGTCGATCAGCTTCGCCAGATCGGCCGGCACTTCGCCGACGCCGGGCGCCGCGCCGACGCGGACCAGGCCGACTTCTTCAGCCGCGCGCACGCTCCATGGCCGGCGCACGACGCACGAGCCGCAGCTCGCGCAGTCTTCGCCGGGAGCCGAATCATCGTCGCACGCGCCGCGATCGCGGGGCAGGACGTTGAGCTTCGCGGCGGGCTGACCCGCGAGCCGCGCTTGCACGCGCTGCGTGATCAGCTCGACGAGACGATCGACTTCCGACACGCGCGGACTATAGGTCTTTTGCGACCCGAAACGACACGTCGTGCTGCGGATTGTCGGGTCGAACCAGGGTCTTGCCGTGCTGCCGGACCGTGCGTTTGCCCTCCGGCGATTCCACCCATTCGAGCGTGCCCGGATGCGTGCGCACGCCCGGCGTGACGCTCGCGGCGTCCCACTCGTCGCTGCGCAACAGCCGACCCGCGCGCGTCTTCGCGAACGATCGAGCTTCGTCGTAGCTGACGTCGATCGCCGGATCGGTCGGCGCGCCGGGCTGCGTGTGATCGCCGAACACGGTCTGGTAGACCGCGGCGGTGATCGGCTCTGCGTCGACGTAGAACCAGGGCGAGCCGTCGGAGCGTTTGACCAGGATCATGCCGAGTGTTGCCGAGGCCGAGCCCGAGCCCGATGCCGAGCCCGATGGCGACGCCGATGCCGAGCCCGATGGCGACGCCGAGCCCGACCCCGATCCCGATGCCGATCCGGCGGTCGCCGGCTTGGGCGGCGCGGTGTCCTCGCGGCCCAAGTACGTGACCAGGCCGGCGACGAACAGCGCGATCGACGCGAGCGTGACCATCAGCAGCCAGACCGGCAGCGCGCTGCGCGGCGGCACGAACGGCTCGTCGTCGACATCGCTGTACGCCGGTGAGACCGCCGCCGGAGGTGGCAACGGCGCGCTCGGTCCGCCGAGCGAGATGTTCGGCCGCGATCGCTCGCGCGTCGATGCGACGAGCTCCGGCACCGAGCCGGGATCGAGCCGCGCGAGCAGCTGCGTGACTCGCGCGACCAGCTCCGCGTACGACGGCCGCTCGTCGGCCGACTTCGACATCAGCTGTAGCGCGAGCAGCGAGAGCTCTGGATCCGCGCTCGGGTTGCGCTCGCGGGCGTCGGGCGGCGGGTTGCGCAAGTGCCGCGCGACGACCTTGAGATACTTGTCGTCGGCGGGCCGGCCGGTGCGAAACGGCGGCACGCCGGTGAGCAGGTAATACAGCGTGCCGCCGAGCGCGTAGATGTCGACTCGCTCGTCGATCGCTTCGCCGCGCGCTTGCTCGGGCGCGATGTAGTCGGGCGTGCCGACCACGACGCCCATCGCCGTCAGCGCCGGTTCGCCGCTGGTCGGCTCGACCGGCTTCGCGAGCCCGAAGTCGGTGACCTTGACCTTGCCGTCGGGCAGCCGCACCAGGTTCGACGGCTTGACGTCGCGGTGGATGAGGCCCGCCTTCGATGCCGCCGACAAGCCCTGGGCCGCGTCGAGGACCGCATGCGCGGCTTCGAGCGCGCTCAGCGCGCCTTGTTTCTCGACCGCGCTGCCGAGGTCGATGCCGTCGAGAAACTCCATCGCGATGTACGGCCGATCGTCGAAGCTGCCGGTCGCGAACACCTGCACGACGTTCGGGTGGCTGATCGCGGCGACCGCGCGACCCTCGCGCACGAACCGCTTGCGCAGCTCGGGGCTGTCGCGATGCTTCTCGCTGAGCAGCTTGATCGCGACGCGCCGCTCGAGGCCGGTGTCGACCGCGCGAAACACCTCGCCCATCGACCCGGCGCCGAGCTGGCCCTCGACGCGATACGCACCGAGGATGGTGCCCGGCGTGGGGTTCGGCACCGGATTATCTTAACCCAGAGTGAGGCGCGGTTACGTGCACGTGCACGCGTCAGGTGCTCGCTGCAGCGTGGTCGTTGCGGACGGCACCGCGGCTTCGCACGTCGCTTCGGCCGCTGGGCCGACGACGCGAGCACTGCACGTGCGCGAACACGAGCATCAACTCAGTCGCGTGAGGGACTGTCGCTGCGGTGCGACAGGTTTTCGAATCGAGTGAAGCGGCCCTCGAAGTGAGTCTCGACCGTGCCGGTCGCGCCGTGTCGGTTCTTGCCGAGGATCACTTCGGCGATGTTCGGGTTCTCGGAGTCCTTGTTGTAGACGACGTCGCGATAGATGAAGAGGATCACGTCGGCGTCTTGTTCGATCGCGCCGGATTCGCGCAGATCGCTGAGCTGCGGCCGCTTGTCGGTGCGCTGCTCGAGCGAGCGGTTGAGCTGCGACAGCGCGAGCACCGGGCACGACAGCTCCTTCGCCAGGCTCTTGAGCCCGCGCGAAATCTCGCTGATCTCCTGCTCGCGCGATGCCTTCGCGGCCTGCGGCGAGCCGCGCATCAGCTGCAAGTAGTCGATCACGATCAGGCCGCACTTCTTGCCCGAGCCATCGCGTGGAAACAGCGATGGGTCGCTGCGGAATCGCCGCGCGCGCGCTCGCACCTCGCGCAGCGACAGCGCCGGCGTGTCGTCGATCAAGATCGGCGCCTTCGACAGCGTCGACGCCGCGTACGTCAGGTTCGACATGTCCTGCTTCTGCAGCTGACCGCGGCGCAGCGCCGACGAATCGACGCGCGCTTCGCTGCACAGCATGCGCTCGGCGAGCTGCGTCGAGCTCATCTCGAGCGAGAACACGAGCACGGGCCAACCGCCGCTCGGCAGCGTCGCCGCGCTTTGCGCGAGCGACATCGCGAAGCTGGTCTTGCCCATCGCAGGCCGCGCCGCGAGGATGATGAGCTCAGTCGGCTGCAGGCCGGCGGTCTTGGTGTCGAGATCGTCGAAACCCGTGGGCACGCCGGTGACACCGCCCGCGCTCTTGAAGCGCTCGTCGAGCGAGCTGAAGACCTTCTTGACCAGGCCCTTCATCGCCTCGGGGCCCGACTTATCCTTGCGCTGCGTGACCTCGAAGATCTTGGCCTCGGCGTCATCGAGATAGTCGCGGACCTCGAGGCCGTCTTCGAAGCCCTTTTCGGTGATCTCGGTCGACGCGAGGATCAGCTTGCGCGCCTGCGAATGGTCGCGAACGATCTCGGCGTACGTGACGACGTTGTCGGCGGTCGGCACGCGGAGCGCGAGCTCGCCCAAGAACGCGATACCGCCGATCGCATCGAGCTTGCCGCCCTTCTCGATCTCGTTCTCGAGCGTGACGACGTCGATCGGCTTGGCGACCGCTTCGAGGTTGCGGATCGCCTCGAACACCACCTTGTGGCGGTGGTCGTAGAAATCGTCGAGCTCGACGTTCTCGAGCTGCAGCAAGACCTCGTTGCGCAGGATCACGCCGCCGAGGATCGAAGCCTCGGCATCGACGTTGTGCGGGAGCACCCGACGATCGCGCATCAGGCGACTCTACCCGGGAGCTCTGACTTATTTGTCTTTACCAACGACCCAGAACTTGAGCGTCGCGGTGACTCCCGCCGAGAGCTTGACGGGCACTTCGTACTTGCCGAGCGCCTTGATCGAGCCCTCGAGCGCGATCCAGCGGTGGTCGATCTCGACGTTCGCCTTCTTGAGCTGCTCCGTGATGTCGCGCGAGGTGACGGAGCCGAACAGCTTCTCGTCTTCGCCGACCTGACGCTCGAACTGCAGCGTCATGCCGTTGATGCGCGCAGCGATCTCCGTGGCGTTCGCGAGGTCCTTGGCGACCTTGCGGGCGATCACGGCCTTGTCGTGGTCGAGGCGGTTCTTGTTCGTCACCGTCGCGCTGACGGCGAAGCCGCGAGGCACGAGGTAGTTGCGGCCGTAGCCCGGGCGCACCGAGACCAGCTCGCCGGCCTTGCCCAAGTTCGCAACGTCTCGCGTGAGAATGATCTGCATCGGCATGACTAGCCTCTAATCTCCCGTCACCGAGAAGGGCAGGAGCGCGAGCATGCGCGCGCGCCGCAGCGCGGTCGAGATCGTGCGCTGCTGGCGAGCCGACGCGCCGCTGAGCCGGCGCGGGATCATCTTGCCGCGATCGGTCACGAACGAGCGCAGCACCTGCGGGTTCTTGTAGTCGACCTTCTGGAAGATCTCGTCGGACAGCAGCTTGCGGCGCTGCGGGCCGCGGCCTTTGCCGCCACGGCGGTCGTCGCCATCGCGATCGAGACCTTCATCGGACGCGTCCATTCGCATCGACATGGCTTATTCCTTGTCCTTCGGCTCGGAAGCCGGGGCTGGGGCTGGGGCTGGGGCTGGGGCTGGGGCTGGGGCGGCTGCCGCCGGTTCTTTTTCTTTTTCGACGCCGGTGTAGTCGGCGTAGACATCGCCTTCGTCATCGTCGTCGTCGCGGCTCGCGTCGTCGCTGCCGCGCGACAGGAACAAGTCCTCTTCGTCGGCGGCGGTCTGCGCGGCCTTGTCGTACGAGGTCTCGTCGATCTCGCTCGGACGGGCGCCGATGTCGACGTTCTCGTCGACCTTGACGGTCAGGTAACGGATCACGTTGTCGAGCATGCGCAGGTTGCGCTCGGCCTCTTCGACGACGCCCGGCTGCGCGAGATACAGCCAGTACAGATAGATGCCTTTGCGCTCTTTGGCGACTTCGTAGGCGAGCCGGCGCTTGCCCCAGTTGTCGACCTTGATGACCTTGCCGCCCATGCCTTCGATCACGCCCTTGATGCGGGTGTTGACCTCGGCGACGCCTTCGTTCGGCGTGTTCGGGCGGAGGATGTAGATCGTTTCGTATTCGCGCGACGTGTTGGGCGTGTCGCGCATCGACTGCAGACGTGCCATGTGCGGTCCTCGTGGGTGTGAAGCCCCTGTTGGCCCAGGAGCGAGGTGGAGCGGCTCTATATCACGCGGGCGCTAAACTGGAACGGCCGTTGTGCTGATTCATCGCCGCCGTCACGCCCTTGGTGAGGACGGCAAGGGCGTCCTCGCAACCCGCCGAGATCACGGCCGTCAGCTGCGTGGCCTGGGCTTTCGGAAAATCTGCGAGGACCCAGCTCGCGGCATCTTTGCTGCCGGCCGGCTTGTTCGGATCGCGGCCGACCCCCATCCGCACCCGCGCGAAGTCCGGTTTGCCGAGCTGCTCGATGATCGAGCGCAGCCCGTTGTGGCCGCCGTGGCCGCCGCCGGTCTTGATCCGCACGATGCCGAAATCGAGATCGATCTCGTCGTGGACGACGATGATCTGCGCCGGCTCGACCGCATGAAAATCGGCCGTGCGCTGCACGGCGAAGCCCGACAGGTTCATGAACTCCATCGGCTTGAGCAGCACGCACTTCGTCGCCGCGAGCATGCCCGTGGTCGCATCGCCGCCGAGCTTGTTCGGCTTCCACGCGGCCAAGCTCGCGCCGCGCGCGAGCTCGTCCACCACGCGAAAGCCGATGTTGTGACGGTTGTGCTCGTACTTCGAGCCCGGGTTGCCGAGCCCGACGACGAGCCACGTCATGGCCGAAGCCTACTTCTTCGCGGGCTTCGCAGCCGGAGCCGCCTTGCCGGCCGGAGCCGCGCCCGCGGCGGGCTTGCCGCCCGCAGCCGGAGCCGCGCCTGCAGCCGGAGCCGCGCCTGCAGCCGCAGCCGCACCTGCAGCCGGAGCCGCGCCTGCCACAGCGCCTTCCGTGCCCGGAGCCGCGACCACTTCGATCGTCTCCTCTTCCGGCTTCGCGCAGGTCACGACCGCGAGGTCGCGGTTCGTCACGCTCACGACGCCCGCGGGCAGCGCGATCGCCGACACGTGGATGACGTCGCCGATGTCGAGCGGCGACACGTCGACGCTGAGCTTGATCGGAATATCGTTCGGCTTGGCGCGCACCGCGAGCGCGCGGAGCACGATGCGGATCTGGCCGCCGTCGATCGCGCCCTTCGGCTTGCCGATAAACTCGAGCGGCACGTCGGCGAGCACTTCCTTGTCGGGATCGATCGCGAGCAGGTCGACGTGCGTGATCTCGCGGCGAACCACGTCGATCTGGTAGTCCTTGACCAGCGCGTGCAGCTTCGTCGGTGCGTTGGCGCCTTCGACCGTCAGATCGAGCACGGTGTTCTGCTTGCGAACCGGATCGAGCGCGGCGCGCAGCGCCTTGACGTCGACGACGATCGACAGCGGCTCGATCTTCCCCGACGGCGACGCGCCATAGCACACGCCCGGGACCTTGCCCTGCGCGCGCAGCTTCGTGGCGGCGCCTTTGCCCGAGGTGTTGCGAACCGAAACCGTAAGCTTTCCGACTTCCATGGCTGTCTCTCTTCCTTACACGAATAGCGAGCTGATCGAATCGCCGTGATGAATGCGTTTGATCGCCTCGCCGAGTAGCCGGCCGACGCTCTTCACGCGAACCTTGGAGCACTGCTGACCCGCTTCGCTCAGCGGGATCGTGTTGGTCACGACCACGTGGGCGAGCGGAGAATCTTGGATCCGCTGCACGGACTTGCCCGAGAACACCGGGTGGCTCGAGCAAGCCGACACGCTCAGCGCGCCGGCATTCATGATCGCGGTCGCGGCCGAGGTCAGCGTGCCGGCGGTATCGATGATGTCGTCGACGATGACGGCTTTCTTGCCGCGGACGTCGCCGACGATGTTCATCACTTCGCTGACGTTGGGCGCGGGACGGCGCTTGTCGATGATCGCGAGGCTCGCGCCGAGCCGCTTCGAAAACGCGCGCGCGCGCTCGACGCCGCCGGCATCGGGCGACACGACGACGCATTGGTCGCCTTGAAAGCCCAGGATCCGCAGCTCTTCGATCAGCACCGGCATCGCGAACAAGTGATCGAACGGGATGTCGAAGAAGCCTTGGATCTGACCGGCGTGCAGATCCATCGCGAGCGCGCGATCGGCGCCGGCGGCCGTGACGAGGTTCGCGACGAGCTTCGCGGTGATCGGGGTGCGCGGCTTTGCCTTGCGATCCTGCCGCGCGTAGCCGAAGTACGGAATGATCGCGACGATCGAAGCCGCCGACGCGCGCTTGAGCGCGTCGATCATGATGAGCAGCTCCATCAGCGACTGGTTCGGCGGCGAGCAGGTCGACTGCACGACGAAGCAATTGACCCCGCGCACGTTCTCGCCGACCTCGACGTAAATTTCGCCGTCCGAAAAGTGCGTGACATCGCACCGGCCAAGCGGGATTTCGACGAACTTACAGATCTCCTCTGCAAGTGCGCGATTGGCGTTACCCGTGAAGATCGATAGCGACTTCAGCACGGTGGCGGCTCCGTTAAGGAACCGGCGATCTACCGTTGTTTGAGGCCCAGGTCAATCCCCGCGCTGGTGCGCCATCAACCGATCGACCTCGGCCTGCGACACCGGCTCGGCTTCTTCGACCAAGAGCACCGGAATCCCGCCGTCGATCCGGTAGCGCAATCGAGAGCCTGGGCACAGATAGAACCCCTGATCGGCAAACAGCACGAGCGGGAGCTTCGACTTCGGGCAGACCCAATCCACGCCCGCGTTGGTAACACGAAGCCCGCGAGCAGGTGCAGCGGGCGACTTTGCCGGCGCAGCGAGCGGGCCAAGAAACGAAAAGCCCTCCGGGCGGAGGGCTTTTGCAGCTGGCGAGCTCGATGCTTACTTCGGAGCCGTCACGGGACCGGCAGGCGCCGGCGCCGGCGTTGGCGCCGGTGGAGGCGTCGGCGGCATCAGTGCACCGCTGCCGCTATCCGGGCCGCTGACCAGCTTGAACTCGACGCGGCGGTTCTTGGTGCGCGCCGCGTTGAGCTTGGCGCCCTTGAGATCTTTCGGATCGTCGATCGGCATCGTCGCGCCGTAGCCCTTCGCGATCAGCCGGTTGTCTTCGATGCCGGCCTTGACGAAGTACGCCTTCACCGACTCGGCGCGCGCCTGCGACAGCGCGGTGTTGTCGGCGAACTTGCCGCCATGGCCCATCGCCTGGTCGTCGGTGTGGCCCTGGATCTCCATCTTGAGCTCGGGGAACTCCTTGAGCACCGCGACGGCCTTGTCGAGCGTCCCGTTCGACGCCGGCAACAGGTCCGCCGAGTTGACCTTGAAGTTGATGCCCTGGATGACGCCGGTGAACTTCTTCACCTTCTCCGGGATCTCGTCCGGGCAGCCGTCGGCGTCCTGATAGCCGTTCTTCGTCTCGGGCTGGTCCGGGCACTTATCCTGCGTGTCGGGAATGCCGTCTTGATCGTTGTCCGGATCGGGACAGCCATCGGCGTCTTGAAAGCCGTCTTTGTCTTCCGGCTCGTTCGGACACTTATCGTCCTTGTCGGGAATGCCGTCGTTGTCGTTGTCCGGATCCGGGCAACCGTCGGCGTCCTGAAAGCCGTCCTTGTCCTCCGGCTCGTTCGGGCACTTGTCCTGCGCGTCCGGAATGCCGTCGTTGTCGTTATCCGGATCGGGGCAGCCGTCCGCGTCCTGGAAGCCATCCTTGTCCTCCGGCTCGTTCGGGCACTTGTCGACATCGTCCGGAATGCCGTCGCCGTCCGAGTCTTTCGGGCCGGCCTTCGGGAGCTCTTTGCGGCCGAACTCCTTGTAGATCGAGAGCAGCACTTCCCAATCGACCGTCGGGCCATCGCTCGACGAGCTCGGCGGGAACAAGATGCGACCGTCGACGCGGAGGCCCCAGCCGTTGTCGACGCGGTACTTGGCACCGATGCCGGCGTAGAGCTCGGCGTCGGTGTCTTTCGCGATCACGCTGGAGTTGCCGGTGCTGACGACCTGCATCGCGCCGCCGCCGCCGAGGACGAACGGGATGAGCTTGCGGGTCGGGTCGCTCGCGCCGAACTGAAAGATCACGTGCGCGCGATAGACGATGTTCCAGATGTCGAACACCTCCTGGCGCGATTCGCTCGGAATCACGCCGAACTCGCCTTCGACTCCGATGATGTCGGTAAACATCACGCCGACGCGGATTCCGAAGAGCGCCGAGTTGCGCTCGGATGGAGCGTTCGAGACGTCCGGAACACCGAGCTCGTTGGTCGAGCTGAAGACGTGGACACCGGCCGTACCGCCGATTTCGATCGACGGCTGAGCGCTTGCGACCGACGCGATGGCCGCGATCCCGCCCGCGGCGAGCGCGGTCACGAGCGAAGGACGAACGAGGCGAGTCATGAGTTCTCCCAAAAGTTGGCAATGCTTTTTTAACCCTGAGTCGCCATAGATATCCAGTTCTTGCGCCACTTTTGCGCTAGTTGATGCCGCGACGCGATCTAACCTCGCGCCTTGCCCTCGAAGAATCCACGGTCGACCTTGAGTCGATCTGGGATGCGATCTCGACGAGCCCGGACGGCGTCGCGTGAGGCTGAATACCGCAATCTAAATGAGGGCGGTACGTCGACGGTACGTGGCAAATACAGCGTCGCGCAGGCGGGGCCGCCGCCCGCTTTGCCGAACAGCTCGAACAGCGGGACGCGATGGACGTCGAGCCCCAAGCGTTCGATCGCCGCGATGAATGCCGGCGACACGCCATCGGGCACGAGCACGCCGCTGGCGACCTGGCGCGAGTTGCCGGCGTATTCGTCGACCGCGTCGTGCTTGTCGATCGCGACGATGGCGTTGGCACCGAGCGCCCGCGCGACGACTTGCGCGCCGTCGCCGTAGAGGCCGCCGGGGTATTGGACGAGCACCGCATCGTCGCGCGTGGGGCGGGCCCCGAAGTGGACGGTGTCGCCGTGGAAGTGCGGGTACACGAGCTCGGCGTAGATCCGCGCCGCTTCCGGCACGCCCGCGTGATCGGCGGCGAATGCGACGCCTTCGCGCGTGCTGCGCGAGCTCTTTGGCGTCGTGGTCGCGTCGTAGTGGCCGGGCACGGCGTACGTCAACACGACGCGATCGCCGACGGTCGCGACGTCGGCCATGCCTTCCCAGCGGTGTGGGTTGTCGGCGATCGACAGCGACAGCTTCGCGGCGTCCGCGATCGCGGCGAGCAGCTCCTTATAGTACGCGGCCTCGACCAGCCGGTGCGCGAGCATGTTCGGCATCACCGCGCGCAGCTCGTTATCGTCGCGCGTGATCCACGGCCCGTTCGCGGCGAACACGCGACCGGTCATCACGTCGGCCATCTGGCCCAAGATCTCCGACGAGCCGAGCGGATGAATCGCGCCCGCCGCGTCGACTTCGAGGTCGCCTTTGTCCAAGCACGGCTCGTCGACCGGTTCGAACTGATAGATCGCGTCGCCGCCGCTCGCGACGATCGCATCCAAGATCGACAGCCACTCGTCGTACGCGCGGCGCGGCGAGTATTCGAGGTGCGTGACCTCGCTCTTGTAGTTGGCGCCGGCTTTGTTGACCGTCGCAGGCACGGGCGGCCTGACCACGAGCAAGTTGCCGTAGACATCGCGCAGCGGATTCATGCCGCGGTTATCTCATGAGGGGTTCGATCTTCGTAGCCGTAGGCGAGGTCGCCGCGTGACGCCGCGCGATCGCCGCAACCGCATCGATCCACGTCGGCGTCGCGTTGAGCGATGGCACCAGCACGAGCTCGTCGCCGCCGGCGGCTTTGAACTGAGCGCGCGCACGCAAGCCGATCTCTTCGAGCGTCTCGAGACAATCGGCGACGAACGCCGGGCACAGCACGGCGAGCCGCTTGACGCCGTTCGCCGCGAGCTCGTCGAGCAGGACGTCGGTGTGCGGCGTGATCCACGGCGTGCGGCCCAAGCGCGATTGAAAGCACACCGTCGAGCTCGTGATCGCGAGCCGCGACGCGAGGGCGCGGGCGGTCGCGTAGCACTGCGCGCGGTAGCAGGTCAGCGGCGGCGCCTCGCGATCGCAGCAGCCGGTCGTCAGGCACGCGGCGTCGCCGCTCTTCTTGATCTGCCGCTCCGGTAAGCCGTGAAACGAGAACAGCACGTGGTCGGGCTTCGCGGCGTCGAGCGCCGGTCGCGCGACCTCGATCCACGCATCGAGGAACCCCGGATCGGCGTGGAACGCCGGCACGAAGTCGACGGCGGCGACATCCCACGCCGCGCTCGCGAGCTCCATCACGCGCGCGCGGGTCGTGCTGGTCGACGATGCGGCGTGTTGCGGGTACAGCGGCATCACCACGATGCGCTCGCAGCCGCGCAGCGCTTCGAGCGCACTCTCGATCGACGGCGTGCCGTAGCGCATCGCGAGCTCGACGCGCCAACCATCGCCGAGCGCGGTCGCGACACCGCGTGCGAGATCCTTCGAGTGCGCGAGCAACGGCGAGCCGCGGTCGGCATCCCAGATCTGGCGATATGCGTGCGCGCTCTTCGCGGGGCGCGTCGGCAAGATGATGGGGTTGAGCAGCAGCGCGCGACCGACCGCGCCGATGTCGAGGACGCGCG
>DATBAS010000013.1:0-4340 GCA_036271395.1 Kofleriaceae bacterium | reverse complement strand
GTCGCGCCAACTGCCACTGCAGATGGATCGATCGAGCGCTTCGCCGCCGTCGCGAGCGCGTTCGCGACTTCGGGGTTGTGCACGAGCTCGACCACGCGTGCATAGTACCGCGCGTGTCGTCCACCACGCGCATGCTCGTGCTCGGCGTCGTTCGCATCTTTCAGCCGGTGCACGGCTACGACGTGCGCCGCGAGCTCGTGACGTGGCACGCCGACGAATGGGGCAACGTCGCGCCCGGCTCGATCTACAACGCGCTCAAGACGCTGGTCAAAGAGGAGATGATCGAGGTCGCCAGCACCGAGCACGTCGGCGGCCGGCCCGAGCGCACGTCGTACCGGCTGACCGTGCGCGGCGAACGCGAGCTCAACGAGCTCCTTCGCGCAGCGCTCTGGACCGTGAAGATGCCGGTCGATCCACTCGTCGCGGTGATCTCCGTGATGGGCTTCTTGAAGCGCGACGAGCTGATCTCCGCGCTCGAGGCGCGGAGCGCGCAGATCGCCGGTGCGATCGCACACGCCGAGCACGCGATCGTTGCGGTCGACGACCTCGAGACCCCCGCGCACGTCCGCGAGATGTTGCGCCTGCTCAACGCGCGCATGGGCAGCGAGATCGTGTGGTCGAACGACTTCGTCGCGCGGCTCCGCGCCGGCGAGTACGACACCGCCGACGACGTGCCGTGGCGCGAGCAAGCCGCCGCGCGACTCGAGGCGACGACGCATGCCGCGAAGCGAGCGAAATCCGCGACGCCGACGAAGTCCACGAAGCCGACGAAGCCGGCGAAGCCGACGAAGCCCGCGAAGCCGACGAAGCCCCCGAAGTCCGCGAAGCCGCCGAAGTCCGCGAAGCCGACGAAGCCGGCGACCACGCCGCTCGGGAGACGCACGTCGAAGCCTCGCGCTTGACATTAGTCAAGTTTGACTATACAAACTGGACCATGATCCAGGCACGCGGGTTGGCCCGCACCTTCAAGGCCAAGGATGCGGTCGTCGAAGCGGTGCGCGGCATCGACTTCGATGTCGCGGCGGGAGAGATCGTCGGCCTGCTCGGGCCGAACGGAGCCGGCAAGACGACCACGCAGCGAATGCTCGCGACGCTGCTCGTGCCGACCGCCGGCGAAGCGACGGTCGCCGGCTGCGATCTGCGCAAGGATCCGGTCGGCGTCCGCAGGCAGCTCGGCTACGTGTCGCAAAGCGGCGGCACCAATCCGGCGGCGAAGGTCGACGAAGAGCTAACCACGCAGGGCGAGCTCTACGGGCTGTCGCGCGCGGTCGCACGGCAGCGCGCGACAGAGCTGCGCGACAAGCTCGATCTCGCAGACATGGGCGGCCGGTTGATCAAGACGCTGTCGGGCGGGCAACGCCGCCGGCTCGACATCGCGCTCGGCCTGGTCCACGCGCCCAAGCTGGTGTTCCTCGACGAGCCATCGACGGGATTGGATCCGCAGGCACGCGCGAACTTGTGGACGCACATCAAGACGGTGCGCGAGCGCGACGGCGCGACGATCTTGCTCACCACGCACTACCTCGACGAAGCCGATGCGCTGTGCGATCGGATCCTGATCATCGATCACGGCAAGATCGTCGCGCAGGGCTCGCCGGCCGAGCTCAAGCGCCGAATCTCCGGCGACCTCGTCACGTTCGACGTCCCCGCCGATGCCGTCGCGCGCGCGACCGAGTTGCTCGCGGCGCAGGCGCGCGACGTCACGCCGACCGAGAGCGGGTTGCGCGTCACGGTCGAGAACGGCGAAGCGGAGGCACTGCCGTTGATGCGCGCGCTCGACGCGGCCGGGATCAAAGTCGGCGCGCTGGCGATTCGCCATCCCTCGCTCGACGACGTGTTCTTGACGCTCACCGGTCGTTCGCTGCGCGACGCGCCGCATGCATAGCGATCACCTGCAGTACCTCGCCAACTTGAGCCTCTCCGAGGAGACCCCGATGCTCCGCGACGCGATGATCACGTTCCGCTATCAGATGCGCCTGTTGTTCCGCGAGCCGGTGTGGATCGTCGTCGTGATGATCCAACCGCTGCTCTACCTCGCGCTGTTCGCGCCTTTACTCGACAAGCTCGTGCAGGGCGGCGGCGCAAGTTTTCCACCGGGCGATCCGTGGCAGATCTTCGTGCCCGGCCTGTTGATCCAGCTCGGCATGTTCGGCAGCTTGTTCGTCGGCTTCGGCATCATCGCCGAGATTCGCTTCGGCACCGTCGAGCGCATGCGCGTGACGCCCGCGAACCGGTTCGGGCTGTTACTCGGCCGCGTGCTGCGCGACGCGCTCGTCTTGCTCGTGCAAGCCGTGCTGCTCACGCTCGTCGCGGTCGCGTTCGGCTTGCGCGTACCGCTCGTCGGCGCGCTGCTCACCGTCGCGCTCGTGCTGCTGCTCGGGATCGCGCTCGCGTCGCTGTCCTATGCGGCCGGCCTGTGGCTCAAGAGCGAAGATGCGCTCGCGCCGCTGCTCAACATGATCAGCGTGCCGGTGTTGCTGCTCTCCGGCATCCTCTTGCCGATGACGCTCGCGCCGCGCTGGCTGTATCGGCTATCGCAGGCGAACCCGTTCTCGCACATCGTCGATGCCGCACGCGCGAGCTTTCGCGGCGACCTCGACAACAGCTCGATCGTGGTCGGGCTCGCATGCGCGGCCGTGCTCGCGATCGGCGGGCTCACCGTCGCGACGCGCGTGTTCCAGCGCGAATCAGCGTAGCCTGAGCAATGGCTCAAACTCACCAAGGCTCGTGCTTCTGCGGCGCCGTCGAGATCTCCGTCACCGGCGATCCCGCCGCGATGGGCTACTGCCACTGCGGCTCGTGTCGGTCGTGGTCAGCCGGCCCGATCAACGCGTTCTCGTTGTGGGATCCGGCGTCGGTCAAGATCACGAAGGGCGCCGACAATGTCGGCAGCCACGCGAAGACTGCCGCCAGCCATCGCAAGTGGTGCAAGACCTGCGGCGGCCACCTGTTCACCGAGCACCCGCAATGGAACCTGACCGACGTCTACGCGGCGACGATCCCGACGCTCGCGTTCAAGCCCGGTCTGCACGTCCACTATCAAGAGACCGTGCTGCGGATCAACGATGGCCTACCGAAGCAGCGCGACGTGCCCAAGGAGATGGGCGGCTCGGGCGAGCTCTTGCCCGAGTAGCATCGACGTCAGCGCAGCTCGAACTCTTTACAGAACGCGGCGAACTCCGGTAGTGCGCCGGTCGCCGGATCTGGCGCATCGAGCGGCCAGCGCCGCTGACCTTCATCGGGCCAACCGTGCGCGCAATCCCCTTCGCCGGTCGCTTCGCCGGTCGCGATCGAGCGCCAGAAGAAACAGTCGCGGCATGCCGAGCGGAGCTCGAACCGCTTCGCTTCGTCGATCAGCTGCGGCGTGAGCGGGAACTTCACCGCGCGCTGCCCGCGCTGCCCGCCGAGCCAACCCCGGCATCGTCCGAGCCGGTGATCGCGCGATAGCCGGCCTCGGCGCCATGCTCGAGCTTGTGCACGGCGGGCGCCGCGGTCGTCTCGATACCGCGCTTCATGTCCTGCGCCTCCGGCGTGTGCCAGATCGCGCGGACGTGATCGAAGAACGTCTTGTCACCGAGCTTCACGGTCGCGCCGCAGTAGGCCAAGCCGGCGATGATCGCGAGCGTGATGATGAAACGAAACACGCCCTACTTTGACTAATCGGTGCCGCGTTTCAAGATCAAGAAGGCGACGCGTCGGTTCTTTGCCCACGCAGCCTCGTTGTGAGCTCGATCGAGAGGCTGGGTTTCGCCGTAGCCTTGTGCGGTCAGTCGCTTTTCGTCGACGCCCTTGCCGATCAGGTACTCGCGCACCGAGTGCGCGCGGCGATCCGACAGATCCAAGTTGTACGCGTCGTCGCCGCGCTCGTCGGTGTGACCTTGCACTTCGACGAGCTGGATCGCCGGGTTGCCGTTGAGCGTTGCCGCGACGGCATCGAGGATCGGATACGACTCCTTCTTGATGATCGCCTTGTCGTACTCGAAGTAGACCATGTCCAAGATCTCGATCGACGTGTCGGTCACGACAACGCGTCCGCGATCCGGACAGCCATCGGCGTCCTCGAAGCCGTTATACGTCTCCGGCTCGTTCGGGCACTTGTCGTCCTTGTCGAGGATGCGGTCCTTGTCGTTGTCGGGATCCGGGCAGCCGTCCGCATCCTCGAAGCCGTCTTTGTCTTCGGGATCGTTCGGGCACAGATCGTCGACGTCGGGGATGCCGTCCTGATCGTTGTCGGGATCCGGGCAGCCATCCGCGTCTTGGAAGCCATCGAAGTCTTCCGGATCGTCCGGGCACTTGTCGACGTCGTCGGGGATGCCGTCGCCGTCGCGATCGTTCTTGTT
>DATBAS010000012.1:0-34932 GCA_036271395.1 Kofleriaceae bacterium | reverse complement strand
TTCGGCGGCGACGTCATCGCCGCGCTCCAGCCCGAGCAGCGCGGCACCGGCCACGCCGTGCAGTGCGCGCTCCCCGCAGTCGCGAACGAGCCCGACGATCGCATCATCGTGATCCTCACCGGCGACGCTCCGCTGTTGCCCCCGGAGCGCATCACCGCGCTCGTCGACGCATGCGCGAGCTCCGACAGCGGCCTCGCGCTGCTGTCGACCGTGCCCGATCGGCCGATGCCGTACGGCCGGCTCGTGCGCGATGACCGCGGCGTCTTGATGAAGATCGTCGAGCACGCCGACGCGACGGCCGAGCAGCGCGCGATCAGAGATACCAACGCCGGCTTCTACGCGATCCGGCTCGGTCACCTCCGGCAAAACTTGCAGGCGCTACGCGCCGACAACGCGAAGGGCGAGCTCTATCTGACCGACCTCGTCTATCACGCGTACGCGCGTGGCGGCGCCATCGCGATCGACGTGCCGTTTGCCGAGACGACGGGCATCAACGATCGCGTCGATCTCGCGCAGGTCGAAACCGCCGCGCGCAAGCGCATCAACGAACATTGGATGCGCGCCGGCGTGACGATGATCGATCCGGCGAGCACGTACATCGATGCCGACGTCGGTCCGCTCGGCCGCGACGTGATCTTGGGAGCGAACGTCGCGTTGCGCGGCAAGACGACGCTCGGCGACAAGGTGCGTGTCGACCACGGCGCCGTGCTCACCGACGCGACCGTCGCCGCCGAAACGCTGATCAAGCCGTACACCGTGCTGACGGAAGCCGCGATCGGCGAGCGCGTCGAGCTCGGCCCGTTCACGCACTGCCGGCCGGGTACACGCGTCGACGAAGATGCGCGGCTCGGCAACTTCGTCGAGACCAAGCAGACGCACGTGATGAGCGGAGCCAAGGCCAATCACCTGTCGTATCTCGGCGACGCGTCGATCGGCTCGAAGTCGAACATCGGCGCGGGCACGATCACGTGCAACTACGACGGCTTTCAGAAGCACAAGACGACCATCGAAGCCGGCGCGTTCATCGGCTCCGACAGCCAGCTCGTCGCGCCGGTAACGATCGGCAAGGGCGCGTTTGTCGCCGCGGGCACGACGGTGACGCACAACGTGCCGCGCAACGCACTCGCGCTGTCGCGCGTCAGGCAGGTCATCAAGGAAGACTGGGCCGAGCACTTTCGCGAGGCGAACGGCAAGCGCAACAAGAAGCCGGGCGAAGGCGAGCACTGAGCCCCGGCAGTTAACGAAAACTTGCGGGAGAACACGGCCGCACCGATGCGCTCGGATCGAACAACCGGCAAGCTGGCGCATGTTCAATCGCAACTCGCTCGTGGTGTGCTTGTTTGTCGTCGCGTGCAACGGATCGTCGTCGTCGACATCCGACGCGCCGGCGGCCTCCGGCGATGTCCAAGCGTGCGATGCCGTCGGCAGTGCGTACTGCGCGCGCGCCTACGCATGCCTGAGCGCCGACCAGCTCGTGCAATACCAGCTGCCGGCGACGCAAGCCGAGTGTGTCGATCAAGAAAACGCCAACTGCGGCTCGGCCACGCCGGAGCCCGGCTTCTGCAAGGGAGCCGCACAAACCAGCGCGCAGGCCGCGACCGCGTGCGCCGCGGATTTGAATGGCACCAGCTGCAGCGACTTCACGCAGCCGGCGTCGGGCAGCGACGTGTGCAAGACCGAGCTGTGCGCATCGTAGCGCCGCGATAGGCATGTTTCGACGCCGCAGTTTCCGTCGCGAGGGCGCCCTCGACGTGCTACGCCTTTTTGGCGATGTATTGCTCGATCGACAAGATCGATCTCGCCGCCGAGGTCGATGGCAAGCCGATCGCACTGCAGACCGATCACCGCAACCGCGACGACATCGAAGCCGAGCCCGAGCTCTCGGCGCTATTCGCGATGGCGCGCATCGTCAACGCGCGCGCCCAACTCGCCGATGATGGCCATCCGCTCGCGGCCGTGCATTACGTCGTGAACGAGGATCCACCGGAGCTGCTTCGCGAGGCGCTCGCGGCGGCCGGCGGCATCATCGAGCGCTCCGATCGCGATCAAAAAATACTCGAGTCGCTCGGCCCGGCCGACGAGCGCGAGGTCGGACTGATCGCCGATCGTTGCATGACGTCGCTCGCACGCCGCGCGGCCACACGCGTCGGCACCCGCGATCTCGCGATGGCGTTGCGCATGCTCGAAGATCAGACGCTCGCGAATCCGCCGGAGCGCGAGCGCGACGAAGCAGCGTACTGGGTGCGCGTGATCGAGCTCGCCGCGCTCACCGGCGAGCTGCTGCGCGCGAAATATCAGGGCTGCTGGGTCCAGACCGATCGCGCGATGGTGCCGTTCGCGTTCCAGATCGCGACCGTGGATTCGGCGATGATGTTTCCAACCAATCGCGCGCAGCGCGTGATCGAAGATGGCGCAGCCGAGAGCTTGTTCAAGCTGCTGATCGCCGCCGAAGAGACGCTGCACCGACCGGCCGACGTCGCGAACGCGCGGTTGATGCCGAGCCTGCGCCAGCGCCGCGACGTCGTGCTCGAAGAGGTCGTCTGGCGGCCCGTGATCTCCGACGACGCGCCGACCGATCTGCCGATCGTCGTGTGCGGCATCGACGGCGACAGCACGTACGGCATGTTGCGCCGCGAAGCGCTGCCGAAACCGCCCGACCGCGCGCTCGACGAAGCGATCGCGAACCTCGAAGACGAAGCCGTTCAGTGCGACGAGATCGCGATCGGCGACACCGCGATCTTGATCGTGTCGGGCAGCTTTTACGCCGCCGAGAAATTGCTCGACCGCGAGTTCATGCGGTCGCTACATCGCACGCTCGCCGCCGATTTGCTCGCCGCCGCGACGCCGGCGCGCGGTTGCTTGCTGGTGTCGGCGGTCGTCGACGAGCCCGCCGCGATCGCGCGGTTCTCGGGACTGGCGCGCAGGCGCTACGACGAGGCCGGCGGCCGCTCGATCTCGCCGGCGGTCGTGCTCGTCTCCGACGGGCGCGTCGCCGGCTATGTCCGCGGGCCCAACGACGAACGCGAGGCTTCGAGCGAGCACAAGCGCGCCGATACCGCGCCCGAAGCTCCCGCCGAGAAGAAGCGCGGGCTCTTGCGTCGCTTGTTCGGCCGCAAGTGAAGCGCGCGCTGATCGCGATCATCGCGATCGCCGCATGTCGTGGCGGCGATCATCATCGCGACGCCGCGGTGGTCGCGCACGCCGGCTCCGGGTCATCGGGATCCGGATCGGCAACGTGGCCAGAGCTCGCGTCGTTTCCGCTGATCGAGCCCGACCGCGTGGTGGCGCTGCCGACGCGGCAAAATACGCCGCGGTTCGACGTCGGCGGCCCGGTCGCGCTCGGTGGCGTCGCGGTCGTGTCGTCGTCGCAGTTCGGCTTCGTCGCGGTCGACTACAAGACCGGCCAGATCGCGTGGACCAAGCCGGCCGGGCTGCACGTCGCGCCACCGATCACACGCGCCGGCGGCAGCTTCTTGTTGATCGGCGAGTGCTTCGCGCCGCCGCCGGTGCCCGCGGGCCGCACGCTGCTCGGTTGCGCGCGCACGATCACGCCGGCCGGCACCGATCAGGGCTACATCGCGATTCACGGCGACGCCAAAGCCGTCGACGCGTTCTCGAACGAGCCCGGTGTGCAGCGCGTGTGGTCGCTCGGCGATCGCGAGGTGATGTGGCGGCGCGGCGATCTCGCCGTGATCGTCGATCCGGTGAGTGGGATCGCAACGCCGACCGCGGCCGCCGATCCGCCGCTCGTCGTCTCGTACAAGGACCGCGCGTGGTCGATCACGCACGGCGACGATGGCCGCATCGTCGCGACCGAGCACGGCAAGCCGGCGTGGCATACCGAGCGCGGATACACCGAGGTGCTCGGCGCCGTGTACCTGCCCGAGCAGTCGCCGATGCTGCGGTTGTCGAACGCCGGCCGCTATCGCGGACATCCCGAGCTGTCGCTGATGGACATCGATGCGACCGGCTCGATGCACGGCCAAGTCGCATTCCCGGTGCCGGGCATCGCGCTCGTCGCGCACGCGATCGATTCGATCGGCGATGTCGCGCTCGCGGTGCAGCTCGACGCGTCGCTCGATCATCACTTCATCGTCGGCTACGCCGCGAACTCGCTCTTGATGTGGGTGTATCCGCTGCCGCGTGTCCAACGCGCCGACCCGATCGGGCTCGCTGTCACGCCCGATGCCGTGCTCGTGTTTCACGACGGCGACACGCTGACCGTGTTGCCCGAGCTGTCGGCGCCTCCTACGGCGCCGGGCGCCGCGCGAGCGCCGTTGGAAAACTCCACACCGTAAGTCCGCGCCGATCCTGGATCACGCATCGGCACGCCGGCTGCTTTTAGAGCCGAGCATGAACCTCAAGAAGCTCCTGCTCGCCTCGGCCTTGATGTCGGTGACCGCGACCGGCTGCATCGTCAAAGACGGCCCCGACAACGGCGCGATCGACCAAGCGATCCCGACGTCGGATCAAGTCCAGATCAAGCTGCCGGCATCGAACCGCGTGGTCGGCCAGCTCGCGCAGTACTACGTCGTCACGCACGACGCGACGACCTCGTTCAACGGCGGCGCCGCGTGGGTGCTCGTGCTCATTCACTCGATCGTGCAGCTGCCGGTCTCGTCGGTGAGCGGCAACGTTTATACGTGGGGTCCCGGCAGCCAGCCGCTCGATCCCGCGAACTACCGGCTCGACGTGACCGCGAACACCGACGGTACCTTCGACTACGTGCTGTCGGGCCAGAACAAGACGCAGACGAACGCGCAGTTCCTCGCGATCATCACCGGCCACGCCGATCCGGGCGCCAGCGAAGGCACCGGCAACGGCACGTTCACGCTGAACTTCGATGCGAGCGCGCAGGTCGATCCGATCGACAACGCGGCGAACAAGGGCCAGATCGCGGCGACGTATGACCTCGCGGCGAAGACGCTCGGCCTGCACATCTCGACCACGGATGCGAACAACTCGCCGGTCGTCGCCGACTACGCATACGCGCAGAACCCCGACGATTCGGGCGACATGACGTTCACCGCCGATGAGGACGTCGGCGGCGGCCCGGCGCTCGAGAACCTCACCGTGCGCTCGCGCTGGCTCGCGACCGGCGCCGGTCGGTCGGACGTTCGGCTCGAGGGCGGCGATCTCGGCGCCACCGAAGCGGTCGCGTCGCAGTGCTGGAACACGAACTTCCTAGAGGTCTACTACACGGACAACGTGAGCTTCCTGCCGACCGACGGCGACCCGACGCAGTGCGCGTACACGAACGTTGACTTGCCCTGAGCCTTTGGACCTGTGGTAACACCGCGCGCATATGGCGCAGATGCCCAAAGATGCAGCGGACTTGTTCGACAACCTCGTTCCCGAGGGGCTCAAGCAGTTCCCCGACAAGGCCCGCGAGCTCAACTCGATTTACTGCTTCAAGGTGACCGGCGAAGGCGGCGGCGAGTGGACGGTCGACACGACGATCGATCCGCCGAGCTGCACCCGCGGCGACTCCGGCAAGGCTCAGTGCACGATCGAAGTCGCGCACGAAGACTTCAAGACGATGTTGTCGGATCCCAACGCCGGCATGCAGCTCTACTTCCAGGGCAAGCTGCGCGTCTCGGGCGATCCGATGCTCGCGATGAAGCTGCAGCAGCTGTTCGAGATCGCTCGCCCGAAGTGATCACTTCGTCGGCTCCGGCGCGGCGAAGCGCAGTGATTTGATCACCGCCTCGCACGGCGTCGCCGTGCAGGTCACGCGATAGAGCCTGTGCTGGAACGGGTTCCACGTGAGCTGCGTGACGACGTGTTTTTGCGTCGCGGCCCACTTCTGATCGTCGGCTTTGAGCCCGTCGACGACTTTCGGCGTGATTCCGAGCGCGTCCCACGCGGCCTTCTCCTCGACATCGACGGCGATCGTCGACTTGCCCTTCGATGCGGTGATCGCGACGTGAACGACGTTGTTCTTGCTGTCGACGGTCCGCTCGACCTTCGCCATCCACGGCAACTCGACGACGAAGCTGTCGCCCTTGTCGTGCGCCTCGAACAGCTTGTGCGGCTTGCGCAGGCGGACGCCGGTCAGCGTGAACGAATCGGTCGTCGCATCGCCGGGTGTGCGTAGGTGAACGTGCTCGAGAAACGCGTCGCCGATGGCGTTGTAGCTCGGCACGGTGTCGGCGGTCGCGTAGACGAACAAGCCGCGTGACGTGTCGATGCGCGCGTCGACGATCATGCGCGAGTCCTCGGTCGTCGCGGTCGCCGGCTCGATCGCGTTGAGCCGCGTGACCTCCTGCGACTTCGCAGAATGATCGACGTACGTGTCGCGCGTGACCTTGCCGAGCTTCTGCATCGCTTCTTTGAGCGCGGCGACCGCACCGTCATCGCGCGCGCCGCGGCCGAGCGCGACGATTTGCAAATTCAGGATGTGCACCTTGTCGGCGACCGCGATGTTGTAGACCTCGGTGTCTCGCCCATCCTTGGTCTTGGCGCCGGGCTTGATCTCGAACGTCGGTTGCGACGGGAACACGGCATCGACGAGCGGCGATGTGACCAGCACGGTGCCGTCGGAGCGCGGCCAGCTCCAGAAGTCGCCGATCGGCGCGGGCGTCGGCGTGCCGAGCGTGACGCCCGCTTGATCCGGATCGAACGGCGGCGGTGCCGGCGTTTGCGGTGGGCTCGGCTTCGCGATCGCGGATTTCGCAGAGCCGGAGCCGGCGTCGCTGCCGCTCGGCGTCGCCGGCTTCGATGACGCCGACGTGTCGTGCAGGACGAGCGTCGCCGCGATGCCGCCGCCCGCGAGCAGCACCGTCGCGACCGCGGCGATCGCGAACGTCCGCCCGCGTGTCCGCGTACCCGCGGTGCGCGGCGCCGGCGACGCCAGCGCAGCGGCCGACGGGCGTGCTCCGACGACCGCCTGCGCCGGATACATGACGCGGCATCGGTCGCAACCGAACTGTGTCTGGTCCGGATACCAGCGCAGCGGCGACCCGCAGTTCGCGCACGACGGCATGCGCGGCGACACTACCAGGGACGGTGTCCACTAAGACAACTTACGTCGCGCACCCACGTGAAATTACTAGCGCGCGAGATCCGGAGGTCAACTAAGCTCGAAACGTGACGACGATCTCGCGCGGAGTTGGCCTCGCCGCGATCGCCGCGATCGCGTTCGGCGTAACGACGCCGTTGGTCGCATGGGCCGGCGCGTGGGTCGGGCCGTTCGCGACGGCCGCGTTGCTGTACGCCGGCGCGGCAGGCTCGTCGGTGCTGCTGCGAGTCGCGCGTGGCAGCGGCGGCAAGCTCGTGCGCGGCGACGTGCCGCGGCTCGTCGGAGTCGCCATCGCAGGCGCGGCGATCGCGCCGGCGTTGCTCGCCTGGGGACTGCAACGCACCGGCGCGACGTCGGGCGCGTTGCTGCTCAACCTCGAAGCCGTGTTCACCGTGGCGCTCGCGCGGCTCGTGTTTCGCGAGCCGGTCGGCGGGCGTGTCGGCGTCGCGCTCGCGGCGGTGTCGGCAGGCGGCGCGGCGCTCGTGCTCGGCGCCGCGACCACCGGCGATTGGCGAGTGCCCGGCGTGTTGGCGATCGCGGGCGCGACGCTCGCGTGGTCGATCGACAACACGTTGACGCGGCCGCTCGCCGAGCGCGATCCGCTCGCAGTCGTGGGCGCGAAAGGCGGCATCGGCGCTGCGCTGTCGCTCGCCGCCGCCGCGATCGCCGGCGAGCATGCGCCGCCGCTGCGCCCCGCGCTCGTGCTGCTCGCGTGCGGCGCGACCGGCTACGGCTTGTCGCTGCGGCTGTATCTGACCGCGCAGCGACGCATCGGCGCCGCGCGCACCGGCAGCGTATTCGCACTCGCGCCGTTCGTCGGCGCCGCGGTCGCGATCGCGTTCGGCGACCGCGCGCTCGATTGGCTCACCGGGCTCGCCGCGGCGCTGTTCGGGCTCGGCGTCTATCTCCACGTCAGCGAGCATCACGAGCACGAGCATGGCCACGAGGCCGTCGAGCACGATCATCCGCATCGCCACGACGACGGTCACCACGACCACGCGCACGATCCGAGCGTCGCCGGCGAGCATTCACACGCACATCGCCACGGCGCGCTCGTCCATCGCCACGAGCACGCGCCGGACCTCCATCACGACCATCACTAAGTTGACGTCCGGATCTCGCGACCGAACGATTCCGCTACATTGGCGAGAATAAGTTGTCTTAGTGGACACCGTCCCTGGCGCGCAGCGCGGTGGCCGCTGCGGCGGCGATCGCCGCGAGCGCGGCAAGCGCGAACACGAGCTGCGCGTGCGGGAACAACGTGAGCACGCCGTCGAGGTGACGCGCCATGACGACGGTGGCGATCGGTTTTTCATCGAGCCCGAGCAGCGGCCGTGCCTGCAGCTCTTCGGAACCGAGCTCGACGACGCCTTTGCGAGTGGTCGCCGCTTCGATCTGCGCGGATGTGATGCCCTCGTCGCCGATCGCGGTGCCATCGGGCGCGACGAGCGCGAGCGTGGTCTTGTCGTCGAGCCGCAGATCGTCGAGCACGAGCTTGCCGTCCTCGAGCACGAGGTAGATCGCACGCGCCTCCGGCGTCTCGCCGAGCGCGAGCGTCTGCAGGAACACGAGCACGAGGCCGGGCTGATGCGGCGTCGCGCCGGTGAGCTTCGTCGGCGCGAGCTCGGCGTACGACATCACGCGCAGCGCGCGCCCGGTGCCGGCGTCGAGCGCCGCGCGGATCGGCGGCAACACGCGCATGTCGGTGTTCCACACGCTCGGCGCGTAGCTCGTGTAGATGAGCCGGCCCTTGTAATCGACGATCGCGAGTTGCGCGTTGCTGAGCCTCGGCAGCTCGGCCGAGACGAACGTGCCGTGCAAGCGCTCGAGCTCGTCGTCGTCGGCCGCGATGGTTCCCAAGCCGAAATCGGCTTGATCGCGGTGACCGGCGAGATCGCGCAGCGCCGGCTCGCGCAGCGCGAGACCCGAGCTATCGCGGAAGAAGTCGCGCAGCCGCATCGTCGTGCGATCGAGCTGCTTGCCGGTCAGCGCGAACGACGTGCGAATTTCGGCGCTGACGCGATCGCGCACGGTGCAATCGGCGACCAGGCCGAGCACGAGCGCCGCGGCGAGTGCAGCCGCGCCGATCGATGCGCGCCGCCATGGCCGAGCACGATCGCGGCCGAGCTCGGCGAGCAGGTGATCCATCGACGGAAATCGCTCGCTCGGTTTCGGCGACAACCCGCGCACGACGATCGCACGCAAGCCATTGGAGACCTGCGTGCCGGGCGGCGGCGGCTTGAGCTTGCCGGCGATCACGTTGGCGCCGAGCTCGTCGAACTTCGCGCCGGGAAACGGCCGCTCGCCGTAGAGCGCCTCGTACAGCGACGCGCAGAAGTTGAACTGATCCGTGCGCGGATCGACGTTGCCGCCCGAGAACTGCTCCGGCGCCATGTACGCCGGCGTGCCGAGCACCGAGCCCGACGTCGTGAGCTCGACGTCTGCGATCTCGTGCGCGGAGGTCGGCGCCGGCTCCGACGCCGCGAGGCCGAAATCGGTGACGCGGACGCGGCCGTCGCTGCCGACCAGCACGTTGTCCGCCTTGAAGTCGCGGTGGACGATGCCCGCGCCATGCGCCGCGGCGAGACCGCGGCCGGCCGCGACATACGCGCCGACGATCTCGGGAACCGTGTGGCGCTCGGCGAGCTGCCACTGGCGCAGGCTCTTGCCATCGACGAGCTCCATCGCGATGTACGTCGCATCGCCGGCCGAGCCGACGTCATAAACCGCGACGACGTTCGGATGGCTGATCTGCGCCATCGCCTGCGCTTCGCGCACGAGTCGCTCGGTGAGCAACTCGTCGCGGCGGCGCAATAGCTTGAGCGCGACGTCGCGACCGAGCTTCGGATCATGCGCGCGCCACACCACCCCCATCGCGCCCGCGCCGATCCGCGCGTCGAGCTCGTAGCGCCCGATCGTCGCGCCGGGCGTTTGCCCGATCGGGATCCGATTGCTCGTGTCGTGAGCCGTCGCGAGCAACGCGTCGTGCTGCGCGGCGACGGTGTTATCGATCGCGGCGCGCGCGTTGAGCGTCGTGGCGTGCTCGGTCAACTCGTGGCGCGCCGTGACGCCGAGTAACTCGCGGCAATCGTCGCAGGTGTCGAGGTGACCGAGCACCGCGCCGCGCGCGGCGGTGTCGAGCGCGCCCGACATCAGATCCTGGACGGTGTTCGCGTCGAGACAGTCCACCGTCGGCCATTCTGACATGGTTCACGCGCGCAGCTTGTATGGGACAATCTGTTGGTGAGCCGCGTGACCGAGCTGACGACCGCGAGCGGGATTCCCGCGACGTCGCCCGCGGCCGCACTCGCGGCATGGGACGCGGTGCTCGCCCGAGCGCGCAAGCAATGGCCGGCCGTCGCGTTCGACGAAGCCGCGCTGGTGCCCTTCGTCGCGCAACGCCTCGCGGGCGACGAGCTCGAGCAAGCCCTGTCGGCGGCGCTCGCCGGCGATCTCGCGCTCGCGGGTGCGTGCGTCGTGGGCGAGCCCTCCGCGCACGCCGCGTTCGACGCGGTGCTCACCGAGGTCGATGCCGCCGGCGCTGCGGTCGGCGCGACGCGAGATCTGGTCGAAGAGGTCAAGCAGTTGCTGCGCGTGCAGCTGCTCGTGCCCAAGGACGGCAAGCCGCCCGGCATCGGCGGCTATCGCGGCAAAGGTCCGTTGCGCGGCTGGGTGCGAATCACCGCGACCCGCGAATTGATCCGTCATAAGAAGAAGCAAGCGCGCCACGCCGAGGCCGATCGCAGCCTCGATCGCCTGATCGCGAACGATATCGATCCGCAATTCGAGGCGCTCAAGACCGAGTATCGCGCCGAGTTCGCGGCCGCCCTCCGCGAGGCGATCGCGGTGCTCACGCCCGAAGATCGCACGCTGCTGCGCCAGCAGATCGTCGACGACATGTCGATCGACGAGGTCGGCGTCGCGTTCGGCGTGCATCGCGCGACCGCCGCGCGTTGGCTCAACCGCGCGCGCGCCGCGCTGGTCGCCGCCACGCACCAGCGGCTCGCGAACCGGCTCGATCTGCCGGTCGAACAGATCGAGAGCGTGATTCGCTTGGTGCAGAGCAAGCTCGACGCGAGCGTCATCCGTTACTTGAAGGAGAGCTGAGCCAGTCGCGGAGCAGCACGTGCGCGGCCTCGGCGCGATCGACGGGCACGAGCACCATCATCGGCACGTACGAGCCTGCGATCCAGAGCAGCGAGCGCAGCCGGGTCGACTGCACGTGATGCGGGATGCCGGCGGCATCGAGCCGCTCGCGCGCGGCGTCGACGAGCAGCGGATCGTGCAGCGGCCACACGGCGATCAGATCGGCGGTCTCGCGCGCGTTCCAGTCGGCCATCGCGTCGACGATCACCGCGACGATGATGATCACGACTGTCGGCGACGTCGCGCGTCGGAAGTCGTCGACCTCGCGGAGCCGGTCGAGCACAAAAAGCGCCGCGAGCACCGCGGCCGTCAGCGCGGCCGCCCGCAGCCAGCTCGCGCGATCGGCGGGCTCGAGCATGGGCGCGAGCTCGGCGCGGCGGCGACCCGGCCGCGCGAACGCGAACGACCACGCGAACGTGACCGCGAGCATCGCGGCGAACGCGATCAGCGCGGAGGTATCGAGGCGGTGAAGCGTGGCTTCGAACGCGCGCGGCAGATGGACGTTCAACGCACCGAGCGCGGCGAGCGCCGCCAGCACACCGCCGCCGGCGTAGAGCGGCAAGTTGCCGCTTGCCGGCAGCGGGATCGCGACTCGACCCGGAGCGCGCACGCGCCAGCGCAACACGGCGAGCGCGACCGCGACGCCGGCCGCGATCACGAGCGCATCGAACACGAGTGCGCCCTTTGCCATTGCGGCGACTGCATCCCACCTCACCTCCCACAGCCATCCCGCGACGAGCAGCACGCCGTAGCCATTGCCGACGCCGCGCGTGCTGATCAGCGAAGCCAGCACTGCGAGCACCATCGGACCGGCCGCGATCGTCGCGACCGCAAGCCAGAAGTTGTTGGGCGGGACTACGTTGTCCACGCCTTGCGCGTAGCGGCAGACGAAGTACGCCTGCACGATCGACGTGATTGCTGCAGCGATCGCGACGGCGAGGCCGAGCGTGCGGCGCCCGAGCACGGTGTCGCGCAGCGGTCGCAAGCGCGGCGACACCGACGCGACGATCTCGACGATCACGAACGCGAAGATCAGCGGCGCCACGCCCAACGCGAACGGGCTCAGCACGAGGCCCGCCGAGCCGCGGCGCATCGCGGCGTGCACGAGCTCGGCGTCGTTGATGCCCGGTGCCGAGACCATCATGCCCGCGAAGTAGACCGCGACCGGCGCGAGCGTCCACGCCAGGCGGCGCCACACGTGCGTGCCGTTGCCGTCGGGCAGCGGTGCGATCGTCTCGCGCGACGGCCGGGTCGCACGAATCACGAGGAACGCCAGCGCGAAGCCGAGCAGGCCGGCGAGCAGCGCGACGAGCACGTGCGCGACCCGCGCGAGGCCGGTCTCGGTCGGCGCGACCCAATGCGCATCTGCGAACGTGCCGCCCAACGGCAGCGAGCCGGTGCGCAACACGTCGACCAGCACGTCGCGGTCGTGCTCTTCGCGCTCGGGATCGCTGCCGCCGAGCGTGATGACCGCGCGGCCGCCGCGGATCGCGCCCTCGATGACCGGCGCCGACTTCACGACGCCGCCGACGGTCATGGCGAGCTTGTGACCGGCGATCGTCGCGGTGAGCTCGCCGAACTGCTTGGCGCCCGCTTCGTCGAAGTCGACGAGCACGTTCGGCCGATTCGTGATCGGGTCGTAGCTCCCGATCGCGTTCGCGATCGAGGTGCCGTCGAGCTCGGCCTTGCGCGACACGAAGTACGAGCGCCAGACGACGCCCGGATCTTTCGAGCCGACGGCCGGCTCGATGCGCTCGTCGACGATCTCGCTGTCGGGCGGTGGCGCCCAGCCCTGCGCGATCCCCGCAGCGAACGTTCGCTCGAGCGTCGCGCGATCGTGCGCGTAGAGGTAGTAGTCGGTGTGGTCCCGGCCGCCGTCGTCCGGGCGCCACGTGTCGGTTTCGAGCATCGGCTCGACGCCCGCGCTGCCGCGCAGCATCATCGTGTCGGCGAGCCGCTGGGCCGAGTCGCTCTCGATCACCGTGTGAAACTCGAGGCCGCCGGCCGAGATCATCTCGATCGCGTCGGCGGCGTTGGGCTCGCTGATGCCGGGGAGCTCGACGTGAATCGCGTTGCCGTCGCGGCTCAGCTCGGCGTGTCGCTCGCGGCGCTCGAGCCGCTCGCGCAGCTGATCGAAGTCGAGGCCCGGCGGTGGCGTCCAGGTCGCGACCACGCCACCGTAGCGCGCGACGCCGTTGCCGTGACCGCCGATCGCGGCGACCGCTTGGCTCGGGACGTCGTGAACGCCCCAATACGCGAACGCGACCGCAGCGGCGATCACACCGGCGACGATGCCGGCGCGACGCGGTGAAACGCGATCATCGGGAGCCGCGTTGCCGGCCGAGCCGGTCGCGACGGCGCGTGGCACGTCAGAAGCCATCACGCCTTGTACGATCTCGAATCGCAGTCTTTCGATCTAAAAAACCGGGACGGCCCACCGTTTTTGCGCATCCACCAGGTAGCGGGCCGTCCCAGGTGACTTTTCCTATGTGCAGCGTGTGTGCCAGCGCTCGCGAAAGGCTGATTTGATCTAGTTTCAAGCAGTTGGATCCATCGGGATCTCTTCACGATTGTGGTGGGCGGTAGACGAGTCGCCGATCCAGGTTTACGAACGCCCCACCAAGACCTCGGCCGGCGTGCCGTCATGCGCGATCGTGCCGCGATCGATCATCCACACGCGCGACGCGACATCGTGCGCGAACTGCATTTCGTGCGTGACGATCATCATCGTCATGCTCCCGGCCGCGAGCTCCCGAATGACTTTGAGCACCTCGTCGCGCATCTCCGGGTCGAGCGCGCTGGTCGGCTCGTCGAAGAGGAGCACCTCGGGATCTTGCGCGAGTGCCCGCGCGATCGCGACGCGCTGCTGCTGCCCGCCCGAGAGCTGATGCGGGTATGACGCGGCGCGATCAGCGAGCCCGACGCGCGCGAGCAGCTCGCGACCGCGGCGGTCTGCCTCGGCGGCCCCGGCTTTGCGCACGACGCGCGGCGCCAGCGTGATGTTCTCGAGCGCGGTCAGGTGCGGGAACAAGTTGAACTGCTGGAACACCATGCCGACCTTGGCGCGGAGCTCGTGCAACCGCCGCGCGTCGGTGGTCGGCGTCAGCGTCACGCCGGCGATCACGATCTCGCCGCCGTCGAACGCCTCGAGGTAGTTGAGGCAGCGCAGCAGCGTCGACTTGCCGCCGCCCGATGGCCCGACGACGGCGATCGTTTCGCCCTTGCCGACCTCGGCCGTGACGCCGCGCAGCACTTCGAGCTCGCCGTGCTTCTTAAAGAGCGTGCGGACGCTGATCACCGCCGAGCCTCCGTTCGAGCACGCGCGCAAATTCCGACAGCGGCAGGCTGAGCGCGAGATACAGCGCCGCGCACAACAGGCCGGGTAACAGCCAGCTGCGCAGATCGGCGGCCGCCACTTGCATTTGTTTTGTCAATTCGATCACCGTGATCACGCTGACCAGCGACGAGTCCTTGAGCAGCGACACGAAGTCGTTGGTCATCGGCGGCAGCGCGGTGCGGAGTGCCTGCGGCAGCAGCACGTGGCGCAAGATCTGGCGCGGCCGCATGCCGAGCGCCTTGGCGGCTTCGGTCTGGCCGCGCGGGATCGCGAGCAGCGCGCCGCGATAGACCTCGGCCTCGTACGCGCCGTAGTTGAGCCCGAGGCCGAGCACGGCCGCTTGCACCGGACCCAAGTGCACGTACGACGAGATGCCGTAATACAGCACGAACAATTGCAGCAGCACCGGCGTGCCGCGGAACAGCTCGATATAGCCGCGCGCGAGCGTGCTCGCGATCGCGCCGCCGTACACGCGCGAGATCGCGAGTAGCCCGCCGAGCGGCACCGCGATGAAGAACGCGAGCACGGTGAGCTCGAGCGTGATCAGCGCGGCTTTCAAGAACTCGACGACCATCGCGCCGTCGAGCTCGCGCTTCTTCGCGTCGGTCTTGCCGAGCGACGTCGCGATCTGCTGCCGATCGTCCCAAAGATTTGCCTTGCGCAGGATGGCCTCGAGCTCGCCGTCGCGGCGCATGTCGGCGAGCGCGCCGTCGATCGCGCGGGCGAGCTCGTCGTCGCCTTTGCGCATGCCGACGACGTACGTGCCGCGCGCGACGTCGTACGGCGAGCATTGCAACAGCGGATGCTTGTCGGTGCAGCCGTAGCGATCGGCGATGATGTTGTCGAGCAGCACGGCGTCGCTGCGGCCCTGCTCGAGATCGAGATACGGCTCTTCGTTGCCCTCGTAGAGGACCGGCTGGATCGTCGGCATCATTCGCAAGATGTCGTGCGCGAACGTTTGATTGAGCGTGCCGACGCGCTTGCCGCCGAGCTCGAACACGCTCTTGATGTCGCTGCCGCGCCGGACGGTCAGCGTCTCGGCGTAGACGTAGTACGGGTCCGACAGCAGGATTCGGTCCTTGCGCTCGGCCGTCGCCTCGAGCCCGTTCATGATCACGTCGAAGTCGCCGCGCTCGAGCGATTGGACGAGGTTCGACCAGTTGTACTGGACCATCCGCGCCTTGACGCCGAGCCGGCGCGCGATCGCGTCCATCAGATCGACCTCGAACCCGACGAGATGGCTCGGGTTCGCCGGATCTTCGTAGACGTAGGGCTCGCCGCCCTGCACGTCGGCGCCCCACGTGATCTCGCCGCGCGCTTTGATGTCGGCGAGGGTCTGACCGGCGGTCGGCGCGTTTCCGCAGGCCGCGAAGGCGAGCAGGATCACGTAGACTGATCCCATGGACACGGCTCGCATGCTCGAGAAGTGTATCCGCGATCAATGGTCGCTGGATGACCTCGACTGGTCCGTGCCGCCGCCGTCGATGTCGCGCGACAAAGAAGAGGCGATCGTCCAGGCGTTCACGGATATGTCGGGGATCGAGCTGCTCGCCGCCGCGCTCTTCGACGTCCAGCGCCGCAAGACCGATGACCCCACGCTCGCGAAGATCTTCGACAGCTTCGTGATCGACGAGCAACGTCACTCGGCGGTCGCCAAGCGGCTCGCCGAGCACTACGACGTGCACCGCTATCGCAGCTACCGAGAGAGCTCGTCGCTGACGAAGTTCCGGCCGCACTTCTTGGCGGTCGTCGAAGAAGCGCTGCCCGAGCTCGCGAACGCGTACATCACGGCGGGCGAGCTGATCTTGGACGTCGCGCTGCTGCGCTCGCTCGACGACTACGTCGCCGACGACACGAGCCATCGCGCGATGCACCTGATCAACCGCGACGAGTCGCGCCACATCGCGATCGACTTTCACATGACCGAGAAGTACTCGTCCGACGAGCACATCGCGGTGATGAAGGCGCGGCCGTTGCCTCCCGCCGGCCGGCTCGCCGCGAACGTCCGCGCCGTGACGACGATGATGTGGCACGCCAAGCCGTTCCTGCAGCAGGTGTTCATGGCGCCGATGGATCGCACCGATCCGAGCGGCCGCCGCGTCCGCGAGGCGATCAAGCGCGTGCAGCTGCTCATGCGCAAGCCGACGGTCGCGCGGATGGGCTTTCCGCGGTTCATCGCCGCGATGCAGCGCATCTACAACACGCCGGTCGTCGGCAAGCTGTTCGGACGGTTCTTGTTGCGCGCGCTCGGCGCCGACGACCGCTCGGCGCAGTATTTATTCACGGACGAAGAGCTCGCACGCAGCCAGCGCATGAGCTTCGACGAGCTCGCCGAAGACGCGCTCGCGGCAAAATACAGTTGAGCTAGCCGGCGATTCCAGCCGCCGCGGCGGATCGATCGGCCACGCGATCGCGGCGCGATGACTCGATCCCGCGCGGTTTTCGAAACCCGCGGTCGGCGCTTTGCCTCCCGCGGCACGCGATCGCGCATGGCACGCGCGGTGAAATTCGCTCGGTCATCATGAGCAACATCATCGATCACGATCAGCTCGGCACGGTCAGCGGCGGCTTCGACCTCAACTCCGCGATCGACGCGGGCAACGGCACGGCGACGCGCGCGCTCGCGGCCGGCGGCTTCCTGGGCACCGGCGGCAAGGCCGTCCAGAACGCGATGACCGCCGATGGTCTCAAGCTCACGCTCGAGCACGGTCGCGTGATCGCCGCGCTCGCCGGCGGTGTCGGTGCGGCCGGTTGGCTCTACGGCGCCGGTAACAACGTCGGCCAGCAGATGGGCTGGTGGGGCCAGCCCGACGCGACGGCCGCGCCCGCGAAGAAGTAGTCAGCGCGGCGTGACCAGCTCGCAGCCGAACGATTCGGGCGCGGTGTCGACGAGCGTCTGCGTGATCACCCATTGATGGCCGAACGGATCGGTGATCGCCGCCTGACGTTCGCCGTACGGATAATCTTGCAGGTCATCATCGAGCTTCGCGCCGAGCTCGAGCGCGCGCTTCGTGACCGCGGCGGCGTCTTCGACTTTGAGCATGTTCTGGTGCGAGCGATCGTTCGGCGTCGGCGTGCGCCGGCCCGGCCGCACCTCGCCGACGATCAGCTCGCCGCCGCCGGGCAAGCCGAGCTGCGAGCGATGGCTCTCGCCGATCTTGACGTGCTCGACGAAGCCGAACGCATCGGCGTACCAGTGCACGGCAGCGCGCACGTCGGCAACGGTGAGCACGGGCGTGACGCGCGCGTGCGGCGCGGAGCGATTGAAGATCATGGCGCGATGGTAGCGCGCGACGGGAACCACGCGGGTGTGTGGTCGATGAGCGGCGGCAGTCCCGGACGCAATCGGATTTCGTGCTTGCTGCCGATCGGAAACTCCGTGAGCTCGTGCGGCGTGTGCACCGAAAACAGCAAGACCTTGCCGTCGTAACGCAACGTGATGTCGTAGTGACTGCTGCGGATCTCGCGCTCGCTCTCGTGTGGTGGCAGCCCACTGTCGCGTGCGCCGTTGTCGGGCCAGGCGAGGTTGGTCGCGTCGCTACCGGTCGTGCGCACCGTGCGATCGGGCTGCCAGTCCCACGCCTTGTAGCGGAACGATTCGGCGTAGCGCGGCTCGTTGCGGTACACCGGCTTGTCGCGAAATTTCGTCTCCGTGTGCGTCGTCGCGACTTGCCGCGAATGCGCGGTGCCGGTGCACGGCGTACAGCTCACGCTGCCGCCGCTGCACACCTGATGACAATCGGCGAAGCCGTTGTTCGACGACTTGCACTCTTCGTGGCAGATCGGCGAGCTCGCCGTGCAGCTCTTGTCGCAGTCGCTGTCGTACGTCGTCTCGGTCGTGTAGCCGTCGGTGACGGACTCCT
Organism: Kofleriaceae bacterium; assembly: GCA_036271395.1. GTDB lineage: Bacteria > Myxococcota_A > Polyangia > Haliangiales > Haliangiaceae > JABFXX01. The sequence goes on along the minus strand of DATBAS010000012.1, from coordinate 16,565 downwards.
GATACGTCTCGGTGCCCATGTGGTCGAACACCTGCTCGTAGTGCTGGACCTTCTGGCCGGCGCTGACGAGCTCGACCGCGCCGTCGGGGATGTTGTCCTTGAAGTCTTCGTGGTCGTGCAGCGCATAGTGCTCGACGTCGATCACCTGCTCCCATCCGAGCTTGGTCACGACGCCTTCGTACGTGCGCGGCCGATTCGAGCGCCACAGCAAGATCGGCGTCGTCGCGAATGCGGCGAGCAGCGTCCCGCCGATCGTCCACCACAGCCACTTGCGCTGCCATAGCCGTGGGCGCGGTGGCCGCGGTGGCCGTGCTGGCGCCCCGGCGGCTGCGGCATGCGCGGCGACATCGCCCGCGGTCACCGGCGAGGCACCGCAGCGCTCGCAGCAGCCATCCGGCGCGCGCATCGTCGCGCCGCAGTACGCGCACTGCCAGTTCGGCCCGGCCATCGCCATGCGCAGTAGCGCGGCGTCGGTGATCGTGACCGCCGCGGCCGTATCGGCCGGCATCTCGTACGGCTCGGCCTCTTTCGGCTTGCTGCACGCCATGCACGCTTTGTAGCGGCCGAGATTTTGCGCACCGCACGCCGCGCAGTGCCACGTCATCTCGATGTGGCGATCGCCGCTCACGGCTTCGGCGGCTCCGCGGGAGGCGGCGCGAGCCCGGGCGCCGCGACGATCGGATAGCTCTGGCGCTGCCAGAAATTGATGCCCTCGTCGAGCACGAACGCGTGCGGGTAGCCGCGCTTCTGCAATTCGTCGACGACGATGCCGGACAGATGATGCGGGCACGCGCAGTACGCGATGACCCACGCGTCCTTGGGAATCTCGTCGAGCCGCGTCAGGTCGGCGTGCGGGATCGACACCGCGCCGGCGACGTGCACGAGCATCCACTCCGAGGCCGGCCGCGCATCGATCACGACCAGCTTCTTGCCAGCGGCGATCGCCTTCGCGACATCGGCGGCCGGCACGAACCGCGGATCTTGTTTGCACTTCGGATCACGCGGCGGGCACGGATCGGCATGACCGACCAGCTTCGGCGGCGTGCCCGCCGGGTTGATGAACAACGGCTCCTTGCCGGTCGGCGGCGGCAAGCGCTGCGCCGCGACCGAGGTCTGCAGCGATCGCACGTACGCGATCACGTCGGCGATGTTCTCCGCCGTCAGCTTGCTCTGCCACGCGATCATCGGCGTGCTCGGCCGGCCGTAGAGGATCGCGTGGTTCATGAACGCATCGCTCGCGCTCGCCAAGAACCGCGGGTTCGACAAGCTGATGAACTCGCCGCGCGTCTGCGGGTTGCCGTGGCACTTCTGACAATCGGCTTCGTACAGCGGCTGGCCGCGCGCCACGTCGCCGCCGATCGGTGCCGGCGCGAGCTCGCGCGGGGCCGCGCCGTGGCTGCGAATCCACGCCGCGATCTCGGCGATCGTCGTCGGATCGAGCGGACCGCCGAACGCCTTGCTGTACGCGGCCATCGACGTGCCCGGCCGGCCCTGGCCGATCGCGTCGATCAAGAACGAGTCACCGGCGCTCTCGAGAAACGTCGGATTGACGAGCGACGGCGCGTGATCCGCTTTGTACCCGGTGAGATCGTCGGCGTGACAAGGTGCGCAGTACGTCGCGTAGGGTTTGGCGCCGCGCGCGTGGTCCTCGGTTTTCGCGGCCGGTGCCGGTGCCGGCGCGGGTGTCGCTTGCTGGCAACTCGCAACCAGGGTGATCAGCAGCGCGAGCGCTCGGCGCATGGCGCGCGCACTATCGCACGCGCCAGCCGCCCTCGATCCACACGTGACGCGAGCCGCGAATTTCCCAGCGGCCCGGCGCCCAGAGATAGCCGCGACGCTCGGGCTCGTAGTAGCCGCCGCGCCAGACCCAACGACCACCGCGGCGGAGCCAGTGACCGCCGATCCAGACGTAGCCTGGCCGGACCACGACCGCTTCGTATTGTGCCGCCGGCGGGGTCTCATCGACTTCGACGGTCGCGACCGGCTCCGGCGCCGGGGCGACAACGGCCGCTTGGCCGCTGACGTAGCAACCGCTCACGGTCACCGCGAGCGCGAGGCTTCCTAATACATTGATAAGCTTCATGGGCAGCGTCCAGAGCAAGGCTCGCACCAGCCTCGCCGCGTTAGGTTACGCGGGATTTCGCGTGCGCGTGAAGCGCGGGTCATGTGAAAGCCGCGCCACACTCTTTGCTCGGCCAGCGTAGAATATACGTATGCTCCGCGGGCTCGCCATCATCGCGCTGCTTTGCAGCTGCGAGGCGCGCCTCGGTCAGATCCAGACCGACACCACCGGCGGTGACGCGTCGCCATCGCCGGGCGACGGCAACTCTACGATCGGCGACGGCGGCGGGCCTGCCGCGGACGCCGCGCCGCTCGGCGCGTTCACCACCCCGACCGAGATCACCAACACGGCGGCCGCCGGCGCGAGCGTCGACGATCCGACGATGACGTCGAACGAGCTCGACATCATCTATGCGGTGCAGCCAAACGGCGCGAGCACGAAGGCGCTGTGGGAGATCACGCGCGCGTCGACGACGTCACCTTGGAGCACGCCGGTCGAGCGCACCGAGCTCAACGCCGCCGGGCCGACCGAGGAGAGCCCGCGGTTCTCGCCCGATGACAACACGATCTATTACGGCGTCAACGGCGACATCTATCAGGCGACGCGCAGCGCGATCGGCCAGGCGTTCAACACGCCGCAGAAGGTCACGGCGATCAGCACGACCGCGTACGAGAAGTGGATGGCGATCTGCACCGGCAACGTCGTGATGGTGAGCCGTGCGAACGGCACGACGAGCAACATGGACCTCTACGAAGGCACGCTGACCGGCGGCGCGAACACGGTCGACACCGTGCTCAACTCGGCCGACAGCGAGATCTCGACGTTCCTGTCGAAGGACTGCCTGACCGTGTACTTCGCGTCGAATCGCAGCGGCCAGACGCAGCTCTATACGTCGACGCGCACCGCCGTCGGCCAGCCGTGGGCCGCTCCGACGACGCTCGATGCGCCGCTCTCGCCCGCCGACGCGACCGACAACGAAGATCCGTGGATCTCGATCGACCAGCGCACGTTCCTGCTCGCGAGCGTTCGCGGCGCCGACACCGCCAAGCAGCTGTACATCTCGACGCGCTAGGCCATGCTTGATGCATGGCGGACCGCGCGCAGCTCGAAGCTTGGATCGCCGAGACGCAGCGCAACCAGAAGCGCACGCGTAAGGCGATCGCGCCGGCTGCGCTCGTCGCGATCGTGCTCGTGATTTTCAGCCGGCCCATCGGGCTCGGCGCGATCTTGCTGGTCGCGCTCGTCGGCGTGCTCGGCGAATGGATCATGTCGAGCCACATCGTCGATTGGCGTACGCGCATCGCCGAGCTCGACAAGCCGAAGCCGGTCGGCCGCGCGTTGAAGCGCCGCCAGTCAGACTGACGCTGTAGCGTGCGCTGATGCTGCGCACGATCCTCTTGTGCTCGCTGATCGCGCTGGTCGCGCACGCGGATCCGTTTGGCGACTACAAGGTCACGCGCGTCGTCGACGGCGACACGATCCGCGTCGACGGGCTCGACAATTCACTGCGCCTGCTCGGCATCGACACCGAGGAGACGTTCAAGCACAAAGCGGAGCGCGACGCGTACGCGGCCGGCTGGTCGAGCTACGTCACGACCGTGCGCGGTAGCTCGCCGCATCCGGTGAAATTCGCGACGCCGCTCGGCGAGGATGCGAAGGTCTTCGCCGAGCATTGGTTCGCCGATGTCGACGTCGTGCGGCTCGAGCGCGACGATCCGCAAGAGATCCGCGACCGCTACCACCGCTACCTCGCGTACGTGCTCGCGAAGAAGCACGGCACGTGGGTTTGCTACAACGTCGAAGCCGTTCGCGCCGGGATGTCGCCGTATTTTCCGAAATACGGCCGATCGCGGCGCTATCACGCCGACTTCGTCGCCGCTGAAGCGGAGGCGAAAGCGGCGCATCGCGGGATCTGGGCGGCGAACGCGCAGGCGTATCCCGACTACGCCGAGCGCGAAGCGTGGTGGGCCGCGCGCCGCGACTTCGTCGAGCAGTTTCGCGCGCACGCGCAGACCGACGCGAGCTACGTCGACGTCACCCACGCCGACGCGATGGCGCGGCTCGAAGCGCTCGCCGGCAAGCCCGTCGTCGTGCTCGGCACCGTCGACAAGGTCCACGTCGATCGCGTGTCGCGCGTGATGCTCGGCGAATTGCCGCTGGTGGTCTTTCACGAGGACATCCTCGACGCGTCGCAGCTCGCCGCGTGGCAGGGCGAATTCGTCACGGCGTCGGGCACGCCGCAGCTGTACAAGGGGCATGTCGAGCTCGTGATCGATCGCGTTTCGCAGATCGTCCGATCGCAAGTGCCCGGGATCACGGCAGAGACCAAGAACGCCGCTGGAGATCGCGACGCGCGCTGACGTAGGGTGCACGCATGCGCAACGCGCTCGTGTGCCTGCTGATCGTCGCCGCCGCGTGCGGCCCGACGACGAAGCACGCGCCGCCGTGCAGCGCCGATCTAAACCCGGGCGATCTCGTGATCACCGAAGTGTTCGCCGACAGCGCCGATGGTGCCGATGCCGGCAAGGAATGGTTCGAGATCTTCAACAACACCGGCGATCCGATCGAGCTCGAGAGCCTGGTGCTCACCGCGAGCCGGCCCGATGGCTCGAGCCCGCAGCAACACGTGATGCGCGAGCTCGTGATCGCGCCGGGGCAGTACTTGACGCTCGGCAACTCGAGCCAAGCCGACGTGGAGGCGTATGTCGCGTACGGCTACGGCGACGATCTCGGCTCGCTCTACAACACCGGCGGCGGAGCGATCGCGCTGCAATGCGGCGACGTGATGGTCGATCAGGCCGGCTACGACAGCGTCAAGCCGGGCCACTCGCGCGAATTCACCGATGCGCAGCCGCCCGACGCCACGCTCAACGACGATCTCGCGAGCTGGTGCGAAGGCGACGAGACCGAGTTCTCCGACAACAACTACGGCACGCCGGGCATGGACAACGACTGCCAGCCGGTCGTCGTCGGTTCGTGCGACGACAACGGCACGATGCGCCAGGCAGTCGCGCCGAACATCGGCGACGTCGTGATCACCGAGATCATGGCGAGCCCCAAGGCCGTGAGCGCGACCGTCGGGCAATGGTTCGAGATCGAGGCGATCAACGAGGTCGATCTCAACGGCGTCGGGCTCGATCGCGCGAACGATTCGGCGGCCCCCGAGGTGCTCGACTCCGGCGCGTGCATCCACATGGATGCGAGCAGCTTCGCGGTGTTCGCGCGCTCGGCTGATTCGACCGCGAACGGCGGCATCGACGCGCTCGCGACGTTCGACTTCTCGCTCACGCCCGAATCCAACCCCGACGTGCAGCTCGTCTACGGCGACGTCGTCCTCGATCAGGTCACGTGGACGACCACGCCCGAAGGCGCGTCGCTCCAGCTCGATCCGAGCGAGACCGATCCGGCGTCGAACGACGACATCGCCAACTTCTGCGCGGCCACGCAGATCTACGACACGATCGGCGGCGTCAGCGACCTCGGTACGCCGGGCGCGATCAACGATCCGTGCTCGACCACGCCGCCGGCCGGACAATGCAGCGACAACGGCACGATGCGCGCGATCGTCACGCCGAGCATCGGCGAGCTCGTGATCAGCGAGCTGTTGCCGAACGCGGCCGGCACCGGCACCGATCCGACGCAGGAGTGGTTCGAGCTCGCGAATGTCGGCTCGGCGGCGTTCGATCTCAACGAGCTTGGCTTTCAAGGCAACGCGCAGAGCATCAACGTGCTGCACGCGGCCGATTGCAAGCCGGTGCCGCCCGGTGGCTTCGCGCTGTTCGCGCACTCGACCGATCCGACGGTCAACGGCGGCTTGCCGACGGTCGACGCGACGTTCTCGTTCGCGCTATCGACCAAGCTCACCGCCTACACCGGCACGACCGTGCTCGATACGGTCACCCTCGCCTCGCCGCTGCCGAAAGACGGCGTGTCGCGCCAGGTGATGCCCGGCCAGCTGACGACGACGGGCAACGACGACGCGGCCAACTTCTGCGACGCGGTGCCCGCACAACAATACGGCTCGGCCGCCAACTACGGCACGCCGCGCGCTCCGAACGTCTGCATGTAGCTTGCAGACGCTCGCGGGATGCTCCGTCCATCCTTGTTGCTGTTGTTTGCCACCGCGTGCTCCGGCCCGAGCTTCACACCGGCGACGTTGCCACCGATTGCCGTCGAGGCGGCGAAGCCGAAGTTGCTGCAGGTCCCACAGCTGATGCTGCAAGCCGGCGAGCACTTCGCGTACGAAGTGCGGTTCCACGGCATCGTGATCGGCCGTGTCGATCTCGACGTCACCAACACGCAGGTGATGAGCAAGTTCAAGACGAACGACGTCGCCGGCGCGTTCGCGACCGCGTCCGACGAGTCGGTGACGATGCTCGATCGCGTCGGCGCGAAAGCCGCGGCGAGCAGCGAAACGCTCGTCGTGGGCGGCGAGGTGAAGACGTTCGACGGCGGCAACGCCGGGCAAACGCCGCTGTCCGCGCTCGGCGTGTTGCGCGCGTGGGCCAAACCCGACGCGCAACCCGGCTTCTTGATGATCGCCGCCGCCGGCAAAACCTGGCGATTGGACCTCGCGCGACCCAAAGCCGAAGATCTGCAGGGCACGCACGCGCTGCGTATCGACGGAAAAATCCAAGCGGAAAAGCCGATCACGTTCGCGATGTGGCTCGCGACGAGCGACGATCGATCGCCGCTGCGCTTCGAGCTCTCGAACGACGAGCTGCACGTCGTGGCAGATCTCGTGCGTGAATAATTGTGTCGCGCATCGAGCACACGTGTTGTTTGCGAACAACACGCGCGGTGGTCCAACCGCGACAACCACGAGCGCGCGGCGTGGCCGCTTAGTTGCAATCACGCCGCGCAGCCATGAAGTCCGTCTACGTCGCGATCGGGATCGCGGCGTTCGGGATTGCATTGCCCAGCTACGCCGATGGCCAGCTGCCGGCAATGGATTCCGAGCGCCCGGTGTTATGTCTGCGCGATAGCGCCGACGAAGTTTGGCGGATCCAATGCGATCCGTCGACGCGCGTATGCTTGTACGCGCCCAACGACGAGCTCGACGCGAGCGGGAGAAATCGCGTCAAGGCGCTCGAGCGCGCGCGAACATGCGAGCTCGATGCGCCGTTCGATCGCAAGCGCATGGAAGCCGACGGCTACACGTTCGTGCCCGGCAAGGTCGACGCGCCGTACGGCTGGATGCGCGACGAGCGCCAGCGCGTGTTCCAGATCAACTTCGATCTCAAGCGGCGCATGTACTTCGGCGTCGCGTACACGCCCGAAAAGGTGCTCGAGAACCCGCTCGCGAGCACGCGCACGTCGATCGACTTCGGCCTCTTGATCTTCGACGTCAAGAGCGGCACCGACGCAGCACCGACGATGCATCGGTTCCGGCTGTTCGAGGGCCAGGTCCACATGGCGCCGTTCTCGTCGGAGATCGTGATGGCGCACTACGACATGTCGCATCGCTTCATCGATCCGCTGCTGCGCATCACGACGTTCTTCGGCGAGCCGGAGCGCCATGATCTCGGCCTCAACCTGGGCATGTGGAACGAGGTCGGCGATCTCGAGCTACACCCGACGCCGTACGGCTACTCGCAGCTGTGGCGGCACGCGACCGCGCAGGTGACGCTCGACTTGTGGCAGTCGCACGACATGGACTCGTTCGTGCGCGTGCGCACCGGCCTCGGGCTCGAAGGTCAACGCGACGACGTCAACGGCTATCGCTCGGCGATCGCGTTCTCGTCGGCGTTCGAGGCCGACACCGTGCTCGACAAGAACGGCTTCCACAACCTGCAGTTCGAGTTCGTACACGAGATCCCGCGCTACTTCACGGCGACCGACACCACACCGCTGCTCACCCAGCGCTTTCTCGCGCACCTGCAGTACGAGACCGTGTTGCTCGCGATCAACGACCAGCCGCTGACGTTCAAGCTCGCGGCCGGCGGCGAGAAGCGCGACGACTTACCTGGCGTTCCTAACACCTGGGCGTTCGTGATGGACGCCGGGCTTCGGTTCAACCTGTGGGCGCCGCCGCGTCGCAAGCCGTCGTAGCGCTCGCGATCGCCGTGACCTGCGTCGCCGCACCTGCACGAGCCGACTCGTGCACGGGCGTCAACGACAAGGGCGCGCGATTCGCGACGTGCTTCGATCCCGGCAATCGGCTGTCGATCACCGCCGCGACCGATGGCGGCAACCTCGGCCTCGGCTTCGGCATCGCGCTACGCCACGAGATCACGTTCGATGACGATCCCGATCTGGAGTGGAAGATGTCGCACGTCTTGCTCGACGGCTCGCACGACGCGCTCAGCTCGAGCTTCGACGCGCTGGTCTACGGCGGCTTGTTCTTGCGCCACTCGCGCGACGGTCACATCGTGATCCCCATCGGCGAGCCGAAGAAAGTCTTCCTGCCGTTCGACATCGGCGCACTCGCCGAGGTCGGCCGGCTCGATTGGCACGTCGGCGAGCCAACCGCGACGGTCAGCGTCGTGCGGCTCGCGCCGCTCGTCGAGTTCGCGCGGACGTGGAGCCATCGCGCCGTGATCGCGATCGGCCCGGCGGCGCACTGGGACGTCGCGTGGGATCCCGAGATGCATCGCGTCGACGAATACCGCGTCGCGCCGTTCAGCGAAGGGCTACTGGACCTGCGGCTCGAATCGCACGACGGCCTCACCGTGGTCGACGGCCGCGTCGAAGGTGGGACCGCGTGGCGCAACGACACCGGCTGGAAGCCGGAAATTCGCGCGCAGGCTTCGCTCGAGCGCGTCGTGATCGCCGTCGACGATCGGCCGGTCGCGCTCACGGCATCGATCCAGTACGACAGCGCGACCGCCGAGACGATTGCAGCCGTCGGCGCTCGAATCGTGCTGATCGGGAAGACCGACCCGCGCGTAAACCTCAATCGTTTGACCGGCCGGTAGTGCTAACTTTGGGGCATGTGGATGCGGATCCCTACGTCGACGCTCGTGATGTCCCTCGTGGCGGCCGTGCCATTCGGCCTCGCGATCCGCGACACGATCTTGCATCACGACAAGCTGCACGAGCTCGCCGAAGCCGACCGCCAGGACAGCGAACGCCGTGCCGCCGAGAACGCCGCCGACGAGGCCGCGCGGGCGGTGTACGAGCAACAACTCGCGCAAGAGCGCGAGGCCCGCGAGGAGCGCGTGCGGCAACACGCGAGTCTGCTCGTCGGTCACGACTTCGTGACTCCCGGCCTGGCATTTCAAGGCGAAGAGCTCGGCAGCTCGCCGGTCTATGGCGTCGACACGATCCTCGACGCGACCAGCAACGTACTGGCGATGACGGCGACGATGACCGACGACGACGTCGCGTGCAGCGTGCTGCGCGAGGTCGCGAGCAAGACCTGGGGCGAGCCGGCGAGCGATCGCGTCTGGCTCGACCTGCGCACGCATCACCGCGCGTCGATCACCCCGGACTGCGGCCTCGAATTCGGCCGCTTCGTCGACGCCGTGACCTGGGCGCAGGATCTGCCGCTCGACGCGATCGGCAAATCGCGCGGCGAGCTCGCGCGTCGTTACGCCCGTCCCGACGCCGATGCCGATGCGCCGTGGCAATCGCCGGGCCTCGACAGCGACGGCCTGACCACGCTGTGGCCGGTGTTCGACGTCGCGCATGCCGATCGCTTGCTCGGCCTGCAGGTCGCCGTGCCGGCGACGTGGCCGACCACGCAGCGCGTGGTGCACGCGCTCGCGATCCGGCTGGACGCGAAGCCGGTCGAAGATAGCGATGGCGCGTACATCTGGCGCAAGCCGATCGCGATGAAGCTCGTGTACGGCGACAACAAGCTGAGCATCGACCTCGGTCCGGACGCGCTGCGATGAAGCTCTCGACGATCGTCGCCGGCGTCGATCTATCGGTGCCGAGCAACCACGCGCTCGATCGAGCGGCGGCGCTCGCGCTCGAGCATCACGCGAAGCTCGTGATGGTCCACGCGACCACCGACGATCCGGCGCCGGAGCACGCCGACGAGATCGTGTTGCGCCAGCTCGGCGAGGTCACGGCCGCGATGCGCGTCGAGATCACGCGCCGGCTCGCCGATCACCTGATCGAGCTGCGCGGCCGCGGCGTCGACGTCGAGCTCGTCAGCCCCGAAGGCCCTCCCGGCGAGCTCGTCGCGAATGTCGCGCGTGATCGCGGCGCGCAGCTGATCTGCGTCGGCACGCACGGCACGACCGGGATCTCGCGGCTGTTGCTCGGCAGCGTCGCGACCGCGATCTTGCGCCACGCGACCTGCGACGTGCTGGTCTGCCGCGGCGATGCGACCGGTCCATTTCGGCGGCCGCTCGTCGCGACCGATTTCTCGCCGACCGCGGCGCGCGCGCTCGCGCACGCGGCAGCGCTCTCCGCGCCGGGCGTGCCGATCGACCTCGTCCACGCGTGGCAGCTGCCCGCCGGATCGTGGGGCGCGTCGCTGCTCGGCCAGACGCGGTTTCCGTGGTCGCACGTGCGCGACAGCGTGGTCACTGCAGCGCGCGCGAAGGCCGATCAGCTGATCGCGGCGCACGCGGCGCTCGGCCGGCCGCTGCACGTCGAGCTCGAGCAAGGCCCGCCGGCGACCGTGATCGCCAGCGCTGCGGAGCGCGCCGGCCACGATCTGATCGCGCTCGGCACGCATGGTCATCGCGGGTTTCGCCGCCTACTGCTCGGCAGCGTCTGCGAGAGCACGATTCGTCATGCACCGTGCTCGGTGCTCGTCGTTCACGCGGCCTAGGAAAACGCTCAGCCGCCGCCCTCGAGCGTGAGCGCGCCGATCTTGTTGTCCTCTTTCGCGGCGTCGTCGGCGCCGGGCAGCGCCTTTTTCTGCTCCGTGATGTTCGGCCACGTGTCGGCGGTCTCGGCCGCGCCCTTGAGGTGCGCCGGCCAGCTCGACAGATCGAGCTCGCTCGCCTTCTTCGCGCCGGATACGAGCGCGTTGATGTCCTTGTAGATCGCCCACTTCGTCGGCAGCTCGCTCTCTTCGAAGATCGCCGTGGTCGGGCATTCCGGTTCGCACGCGCCGCAATCGATGCACTCGTCGGGATGGATCGCGATCGAGTTCTTGCCTTCGTAGAAACAATCGACCGGGCACACCGCGACACAGTCGGTGTATTTGCACTTCACGCACGGGTCAGCGACGACGTATGCCATAGGCGAATCTAGCCACATCTTCCGCGCCTCGCAAAGGCGGTGGCGCACGGATTGGCGAGGGTGCAGACTGTCGCGCGATGCCAGGAATGAAGCGCGTGATCGCGTGCCTCTTGCTCGTTGCCGGCTGTCACAAGTCGAAGAGCGCGTCCATCGCTGCCGCCGTCACGCCGGAGTACAAGCAGGACATCATCAACCTGTGCGACGTCACGCATCTGTCCGGCGCCGACCAGCTGCCCGAAGGTAGCCGCTCGCCATCGATCGCGATGTGGCTCGGCCCGCACATCAAGACGACCGCCGGTCACGATTTTCTCGTAAAGATCCAGCCGCTCGAAGGCATGGACAAAGCCGCGGCGCTCGACGCCGAAGCGAAGCACGTGGGGATCGGCACATGCGCGCTTGCCGATGAGTGGCGACGCTGATCGTTCGTGTAGGATCGCGACATGAGGGCCGCCGGCCTCGCGCTTCTGGCCGCGACCACGTGCAACTGCAACGCGATCTTCAACATCGGTCAGTCGCAGCCGTGGGACGCGCGTCTGCCGATCGACGCGGCCGACTACCCGGCTGCGATCACGTGGCAGACCTACGAAGGCAGCGCCGTCACGTTCGACCCGATCGATGGGCTCACCGTCAAGATCGGCTCGCTCGACGGCACGGTCACGCCGATGGCGGTCGCCGTCGATCCGACGACCGGCAGCTTCAAGATTCCAAACGCGCTCGGCCAGAAGCCGACTCGCGTGCTGTTCACCGCGCCGGACGGCGTGCCGACCGAGATCCAGTCGTCGCTGCAAGGCTTCACCTATGCGTTCCCGAGCTTCGGCCGGCACGGCGCGGCGCGCATGGCGGCCGGCGGCGCCGCGACGTTTTCCGGCAGCGCGACCGGCGTCCCCGCGTACACGCAGGAACGCCTGGCGACGACCGGGCTGTGGGCGGTCGAAGATGCATCGCCGGTGCAGAGCGGCGGCTCGTTCGCGTTCGCGTATGGCTCCGCCGACTCGCTCAGCGGTCCGCTCGGCGTGCCGCAGGCATCGCTCGGCGATCGCGAGATCGTGCTGTACATGGCCAGCGGCGCCGATGACGTCGGCTTCGCGACGTGCTCGGCGGAAGGCTTGAGCTCACCGGTGAGCTGCGCGTTCGACACCGCGCCGACGGTGACCTTCACGCCGGACCCGACCCAAACCGCGAACGCAGGCGCGCGGGTCGGCAACGCGGTCGGCTTGGGCGGCTCGCCGATGCCGCTGTTCTGGGCCGGTGTGATCCCGACGACGAAGATGCCCGGCTTCGCGCAACCGCTCGGCGCAGCCACAGGTCCCGCGGGCGCACCGCCGCCGGTGCTGCTGCCGCTCGACGAGAACAACACGAACGGCGCGGGCATGTTCTCGTTCCAGAATCCGTTCGACGGCATGCACGCGCCGCCGCAGCTGCAGCTCGCGGTGTACTCGAGCTCGTACAGCACGCGAACCGCGGACGTGAACGGCATGAACGTGGTGCTCGCGACCGCGCTGCAAGGCATCGCGCTCAGCACGGGCAGCGCCGCGGCGACGAACGAAGATGTCGGCTTGGCCGAATCGAACACGAGCTCGCCGGTCACGCTCGACGGCTCCGCGTTGGTGGCCGACGCGACGCTCGTCTCGCTCGGCGGCGAAGCGATGTTGAAGCTCAGCTTCGGAGTCGACAAGCCCGTCGACGACTGCACGGCAACGCTGTTCAAGATCGACAACGGCACGTTCGTGCCCGTCGTGCGTTACATCGTGATGGCACCGCCGGCAACGACCTCACCGATCATGATCGACACCGGCTACCTCGACACGACGAGCACGTTCACGTTCGGCGTCGTATGCGAGCTCGGCCACAGCGCGGCCGCGCTCGCGAGCAACGACTACACCGTGCCGAGCTACCCGTTCTCGATGTCGTCGACGTTCATGCCGACGTTCACCGTCAAGTAGCGCGTCCGGCCGCACTTCGGACGCGCGCGTCCGGCACTCGGACGTTTCGGACAACACGCGACGTGAATTCGCGCGCTTGGCGCGGCACGCGACGTGGATTTGTGCGGTCCGGAGGATTCATGTCGGCACAAGAGAAGAAGGAAAAGTCGATCGCGGAGGCCGTGCGCGCGATTCACAAGCAGTTCGGCAACGGCTCGATCATGCGGCTCGATGGCAACAGCGAGGTGCAACAGGTCGAGGTGATCCCGACCGGTTCGGTCGCGCTCGACGTCGCGCTCGGTTGTGGCGGATTGCCGCGTGGCCGCATCATCGAGATCTACGGCCCGGAGTCGTCCGGTAAGACCACGCTCACGCTACACGCGATCGCCGAAGCGCAACGCGCCGGCGGCGTCTGCGCGTTCATCGACGCGGAGCACGCGCTCGATACCGAGTACGCGCGCCGACTTGGCATCGAGCTCGAAAATCTATTGGTCAGTCAGCCCGATTGTGGCGAGCAAGCACTCGAGATCTGCGACACGCTCGTTCGCACCGGCGCGATCGATCTGATCGTGGTCGATTCGGTCGCCGCGCTGACACCGCGGGCCGAGATCGAAGGCGAGATGGGCGACGCACACATGGGGCTTCAGGCGAGGCTGATGAGCCAGGCGCTGCGCAAGCTCACGGCGGTGATCTCGCGAACGCGCACGACGGTCGTCTTCATCAACCAGTTGCGCCAAAAGATCGGTGTCGTCTACGGCAATCCCGAAACCACGACGGGCGGCAACGCCCTGAAGTTCTATTGCTCGGTCCGGCTCGATATCCGCCGCAAGAAAGCGATCAAGCGCGGCGAGGAGACGATCGGCAGTGAAGTCCGCGTCAAAGTCGTGAAGAACAAGCTCGCGCCGCCGTTCCGCGAAGCCGAGTTCGAGATCTTGTACGGAACCGGCGTCAACAAGCTCGCCGACGTCGTCGACACCGCGGAGAAGCTCGGTATCGTCGAGAAGTCGGGCACTTGGTACTCGTACGGCGGTGAAAAACTCGGTCAGGGCCGCGACAAAGTGCTCGCGCACCTCGACGAGCACCCGCAGTTGCAGGCGCAACTGCGCGGGGCGTTAGTCGTTCAGGCGCGGCGCGCCACGGCCGGACAGCCGGTCTCGACCACGGGGCCGTCATAGCTAGTCGCGAGTTGATGCAGAACGTGTCACGTCGACGATGCATTTGGTTGCAGTTGGTCGATTCCGAGTCGCCAATTGTTGACCCTGTTTCTCGCGCTCACCTACGCTGGCCAGAGTTTCGAGAGAGGTAATGGCTTCGTCACGTGTGAGATCGGTGCTGGTCGTCGACGACGACGAGTCGGTGCTAAGCGCATGCACTCGGAGTCTGCGCCGTGAACGCAAGGTCTATACGGCCGACAATGCGTTGGCGGCGCGGCACATCGCGCGTCAGGCCAAGCCCGATTGCGTGATCGTGGACCTTCGCCTCGGTAGCGGAAACGGCCTCGACCTCATCTACGATCTCAAAGCCGATCGGCCGGAAGTCCGTATCGCATTGGTGAGCGGATATCTGTCGATCACGATCGCGATGCAGGCCGTGAAGGCAGGCGCAGAGACGGTCTTGGTCAAGCCGGTGTCGCCGAAAGAAATCGTCCGCCACATCGAAGAGGGCACGACGCCGGAGGGCGACATTCATACGACGCCGACGCTCGAGCGGGTCGAGTGGGAGCACATCTCGCGAGTGGTCGCCGATACCAACGGCAACATCTCGGAAGCGGCTCGGCGGCTCGGCGTCTATCGCCAGACATTACAGCGGCGGCTGCGCAAGCCGCCGAAGTAACGCATCGCCATACAACACGATCGACTGTGCTTCGTCGCGGGCGGCAAAGATCATCGGTTGCGCGACGACGACCAAGCGCTTCGCGCCCGCAGGGGACGGTGTCCACTAAGACAACTTGTGCAGCGCAACCGCGTGTAATGCGCCGACCGCCGGATCCGGACGTCAACTTGTAGATCCCGGGTGGGCTCGAGCCGCCGTGCACGCGCTCGTTGCTCGGTGCCGTGACGAGCGCGCGCTCGCGGATGCCTGGCCCGCTCGCGCGCGACTACGAAGCCGACCGCTAGCCCGCCGCGGAGGTGTCCGCGATCAGTTGATGCTCGACGAGCCGGCGGTAGATCCCGCGGCGTTCCATCAACTCGTCGTGCGGGCCCTGCTCGACGATCTTGGCGCCGTCGATCACGACGATGCGGTCGGCATCGCGCACGGTGCTGAGCCGGTGCGCGACCACGATCGTCGTGCGGTCGGCCATGATGCGGGCGAGTGCGGCTTGCACCGCGGCTTCGCTCTCGGCGTCGAGGTTCGAGGTCGCTTCGTCGAGGATCAACACGCGCGGGTTCGCGATCAGCGCGCGGGCGAGCGCGATGCGCTGCTTCTGGCCGCCGGACAGCTTGGTGCCGCGCTCGCCGATCATCGTGGCGTAGCCGTCGGGAAACCCGGTGATGAAGTCGTGCGCGTACGAATCGCGCGCCGCTTGCTCGATCTCGGCGGCACTCGCGCCGATCTTGCCGTAACTGATGTTCTCGCGGATCGTGCCGGAGAACAGCACCGGCTCTTGCGCGACGATCGCGAGTGCGCCGCGCAGCTCGGCGAGCCGGAGCTCGCGCACGTCGACGCCTTCGAGCGTCACGCGGCCAGCGTCGACGTCGTAGAAGCGGTAGAGCAGCGACAAGATCGTCGACTTGCCCGCGCCCGACGGACCGACGACGGCGATGACCTCGCCCGGCTCGATCGCGAGCGAGACGTCGTCGAGCACTTTCTGCTCGCGCCGCGCCGGATACGCGAAGCTGACGCGGTCGAAGTGGATCGCGCCCTTGCCCGCCGGCAGCGGTTTGGCGTCATCGCGGTCGCGAATGTCGGGCACGGTGTCGATCACCGCGAACAGCCGATCGGTCGCGCCGGCCGCGCGCTGCAGCGATGCCCACAGGCTGGCGAGATCGCCGATCGCGCCGGCGACGAAGAACGTGTACAGGAAGAACGAGAGCAGCGCGCCGGCGCTGAGCTCGCCCGCGATCAGCGCGCGGCCACCGAGCCACACGACGAGCGCGACGCCGGCGAACCCGGCCGTCATCGCGATCGCGAAGAACCACGACCGCCAGCGCACGAGCTCGAGCGTGGTGCGAAATGCCTTCTCGACGCCGCCGCGATAGCGCGTGGCTTCGTGATGCTCGCGCACGAACGCCTGCACCGTCGCGATCGCACCGAGCGATTCCTGGACTTCGCCGGAAACCTGCGCGAGCTGGTCTTGCACGCCGCGCGTCATCACGCGGATCTTGCGGCCGAACGCGATCGTCGCGAGCATCATCGGCGGCACGATCGCGAGCATGAACAGCGTCAGCTTCACGTCGATCACGAACAGCATCACGAGCGCGCCGGCCATCTGCACG
>DATBAS010000011.1:0-29603 GCA_036271395.1 Kofleriaceae bacterium | reverse complement strand
TGTCGCTGCCGGTCGGCGACGACATCATGCTGAACTACCAGTCGACCAGCTATCACGACATCCCGACGCTGCGCCGCCTGTTGCACAAGCGGCCGACGCCCGAGTTCGACGCGTGGCTCGACGCCGCCGGCATCTGGACCGGCGACGAGCCCGGTCCGAAATTCGGCGACGTGTCCGCGATCCGATAGCGTCACCGCGTCCCCGTGAACGTCGCGCCGATCAACGGCGCCGACGCGCCTGCGTACGACGACGTGCCGACCCAGACGCCGTCGTCGATGCGGTCCATCACGCCGTCGCCGTCGAGATCGACGCCGATCGCGGTGCCGGTGGCGACGAGCTCGAACGGCGACGTGTCGATGGTCGCGAGCCGGTCGTAGAAGTCCGTCGCGAGCGCAGTCATGCCGGCTTCGCACGCGTCGGTGTAAAGCGACACGCTGCCGACGCCGATCTTCGCGGCGAATAGCTCGCCGAGCGAATCGCAATCGACGAGCTCGTCGAGCGCGCCCGCGAGGTCGTTCGCGCCGAACACGACGTTGGGCACGACCGCGCGGTCGAAGCCAAGCCGGAGCAGGCGGCCGTACGGCAACTCGAGCGAGGTCGTGGCGATCGCGAGCGCGCCGGACGCATCGAGCGCGACGGTCGTCGATGCGATCGCGTCGGACATGCCTTCGCTCGCGAAGTCGATCTGCACGCCGCTGTACGCGACGCCGGTGATCGTGCGCGTCGCGTAGCCGCCGGGCTCGACCGCGAGCGACTCGGCCGTTTGCACGTGATGGGCGAGGTTGCCGAAGCCGGCCGCGAGCGCGCGAATCCCGTCGCTGAAATCGGGCGCGACGCTGTCGATCTCGGTCTCGAGATACGGCGCGACCACGGCCTCGGCGACGCCCGCCGCGATCGACTGCCAGCTGGCCGGGAGCTCTGCGACGAGCCGGTCGCACAAGAACTGCGCCGGATCGTCGGGACTGTCCGTCGCATCGGTCAGCTCGGCGACGAGCGCGTCGGCGGGTGGTGGCAGCACCTGCAGATCGAGTGTGCCTGCGAGCGTGAACGTGCCGGCGGGACTCTTCGGGATCGTCGACGCATCCGGCGGTGCGTCGATCGGCGTGGCCGCAGAAGGCCCGCACGCAGCGAAGACGAAGGCGATGAACAACAACACGAATGACGGTTTCATGCGCGCCGGCAATTGCAGCGCGCGTGCCGCGCCGAACTACGCGAATGCACGCGAGCGCATGTCCGGTTCGTCCGAAGCTCGGCCGAAATTTGTCCGAGGCTCGGACCGCGCCGGACATGCTTGCGCCGCGCGGCGCCGCATGGTCACGTCGGCGCGTGAGCCGGACGAGGCAGCTGATGGCGGCGCTGCGCGACGCGCTCGGATCTGCCGAGCCGCTGCCGCCGCCACCGCTCGTGCCCGATGTGCCCGCGCCGCCCGCGCGCGTGTACTCGCCGCATCCCGAGCACTCGAAGTTCGCGGCCGAAGCGGCGAAGCACACGACCGCGCTCGTCGGGATCGGCCACGTCGGCACGCGCTACGCGACCGACGTCGTCCTCCAGTTCCAGGCCGAGCTCGCCGTCGCCCACGCCGCGGTCGGCGCCGAGCTGGGCGAGAGCTGGGCCGCCGAGCACGGTTTCGTGCCGCTCGTGTCGCGCGTGACGAATCACCGCGAGTTCCTGCTGCGTCCGGATCTCGGACGAAGGCTCTCCGACGCGTCCGTGGCCGAGCTGCGCGCAAATGCGATCAAAGGAGCGGACGTGCAAATCGTCGTCGCCGACGGGCTGTCGGCGGTGGCGTGCGTGCAATCGGGCAAGCCGCTCTACGATGCAGTTGCACGCGCGTGTCAGAGCCGCGGACTATCTGTCGGCACCGCGGTGTGCGCCCGATTCGCGCGTGTCTGGCTCGAAGACGAGATCGGATCCGAGACGCGTGCGAAGGTGGCGATGATCCTGCTCGGCGAGCGGCCCGGCCTCGGCACCGGCGACGGCTTGTCGGCATACGTCGTCTACGATCCGAAGATCGGCAAGACCGACGGCGATCGCAACATGATCTCGAACATCCACGCGCGCGGCACACCGATCGAAGATGCCGCCGCGCGGTTGGCCGCGCTCGCCGCGGCGATGATCGAGCAGAAGACGAGCGGCGTCGCGCTCGACCTCGCAAAGCTCGGCTTGTCCGGCGAGCGGGCGCCCAGGCCGCCGCAGGTTCGCCAGAAGCTGGTGGAGACCTAAATCACATGTTGCTCGAGCCGATCACGCCAACGATCCTGTCGGTGCGCCGGCTGCCGCGCGCCGATCCGGCGATGGTGCGCGCGTACGGCGGCGACCCGGACAAGCACGTCGCGCTCGGCCTCGTCACCGTCGATCAAGATGATCCGACGTACGTCGCGCTCGACGAGGCGACCAAGCACGCGCCGATCGACGTGATCTTCGCGAAGAGCTTCTACGCCGGCGCCGCGCATGCGAGTGGCCGGCTGTCCGGCGAGATCCTGGGCGTGATCGGCGCGGCCGATCCGGAGTCGATCGACGCCGGGCTCGCCGCGCTGGTGCGTTGCCTCGAGCACGACGCCTGCTTTTACGCGGCTGACGCGAAGGCGAGCGTGACCGTGTTCCCTCACGTGATCGCCTCGCTCGGCGAATACTTGGCGCGCGAAGCCGGCTTGTCGCCCGGCGATCCGATGGCGTACCTCGTCGCACCTCCGATCGAGGCGTCGATCGCGCTCGATGCGGCGCTCAAGGCCGCCGATGTGCGCGCCGTCAAAGTCATGACACCGCCGACCGAGACGAACTTTGCCGCCGCGTGGCTGACCGGCACCCTCGACGCGTGCGAGGCGGCGGCGACGGCGTATGCGGCGGCGGTCGTCGCCGTTGCAGCGTCGCCGAGGTAATATCGGCTCGGGTGAAGCCGGCCGAGTCTGCAAATCTGGTCGGCTCCGTGCTCGACGGCCGCTACTCGATCTTGCGCGAGATCGGCCGCGGCGGCATGGGCGTCGTCTACGAGGCCGAGCACGTCGAGCTCGCCAAGCGCGTCGCCGTCAAGGTGCTGCTCGACAAGTATCAAGACGACGACGAAGCGGTGATCCGGTTCAAGCGCGAGGCGCTCGCGGCCAGCCGGATCGGCAGCCCGCACATCATCGACGTCCAGCACATCGGCGCGGCGCCGGACGGCCGGCCGTACGTCGCGATGGAGCTACTCGAAGGCGAGTCGCTCGCCGCGATCATGAAGCGGACCGGCCCGATGGAGCCGTGGCGCGCGCTGCACATCATTCGTCAGGTCTTGCGCGCGACCGGCGCCGCGCACGCCAAGGGCATCGTTCATCGCGACCTCAAGCCCGACAACATCTTCATCGTCAATCGCGATGACCAGCAGGACTTCGTCAAGCTGCTCGACTTCGGGATCTCGAAGTTCCTCGAGACCAGCGACTACTCGATCAAGACCAAGCTCAC
Organism: Kofleriaceae bacterium; assembly: GCA_036271395.1. Classification (GTDB taxonomy): domain Bacteria; phylum Myxococcota_A; class Polyangia; order Haliangiales; family Haliangiaceae; genus JABFXX01. The sequence goes on along the minus strand of DATBAS010000011.1, from coordinate 26,165 downwards.
GACGACCGGCGCCGTGATGGGCACGCCGCTCTACATGGCGCCCGAACAGGCGATGGGCGCGCCGGTCGCGCCGAGCGTCGACATCTACGCGTGCGGCGTGATCCTGTACGAGATGTTGGCCGGCCGGCCACCGTTCAACGACGGCAACTACAACATGATCGTCGCCAAGCTGCTCACCGCGCCGCCGCCGCGGCTCGACGACCTGCGCAAGAAGTTGCCGAAGCCGCTCGTCGCGGCCGTGCACCGCTCGCTCGAGAAAGATCCGGCCGCGCGCTTCGCGACCGCCGAAGCGTTCGCGCATGCGCTGCCGCAGCAAGCGAGCGCGATCTCGCAGCTCGAGCTCGCGACCACGCTGCCGCCCGAGCGCGCGGCCCGCGTTTCGATCCCACCGATGGCAGTGACAACGGCGAAGCTGCGCGATCGCACGGCGCTCAAGTGGATCGCCGGCGGCATGGCGCTGCTCGCCGGTGCGGCGGTCGGCGCGGCGGTGATCATGCGCCACGGCACGACGGCGCCACCGACGCCGATTCCGACGCCGACCACGCACGCCGAGCTCCCCGCACCCTCACCACCGCCCGCCCCCACCGGCACGCTCGAGATCAAGACGATCCCGACGAACGCGGCGGTGCGCATCGACGACGGCGAAGCGGGCACGACGCCGCTCGAGGTCACGGTCGCGCCCGGCCGACATCGCTTGCACGTCGAGCTCGCGGGGTTTACCGGCATCGAGGCCGATCAGGACGTGCGCGCGGGCGAGCGAACGTCGGCGACGTTCACGATGGTGGCAGCGGCCGCGCCGGCATCGACGCCGCGGCCGCCGGTCGTGGTCAAGCACACGCCGCAACCCCAACCGCCGTCAGCGGCAGGCAGCGCGGCGCCGATCAATCCCTACGACGAGCCGCCGCCGCAGATCGCCGATCCGTTCACGAAGCCGAACCCGTACGGCAAGTAGATCAGTGCGCGCCGGCGGCCATGTTGGCGCCGATCATGCCGCCGACCTGGCTCATGATGCTCTTGAGCGCGTCCTCGCCGACCTTGATCGAGAAGTGCACGCGGTCGCCTTGGCGATCGAACTTGAGGTTCTTGATCAGGTCTTGAAAGCTCGCCGGGACCTGGTCGGCCATGCCGCGCAGTTGGGTGATGCCTTGGTCGATCTTGTCGATGTCGGCGGCGTTCTTGACCTGCAGCGTGAGCTCCATCGCGAGGCCGGACGAGATGTCGATCGTCGCCCACGCGTCGCCGAGCTTGTCCGCGACCGGCGTGTTCGCCGCGCTGCCGACAACCCACGCGGTCTTCGAGCGATCGACCTTGCCGACGAGCCGAGCCAGCGTCGGATCGGTGGTCGCGTTGTTCGCACCGAGCTTGGCCTGATCGGCCTCGAGCTCGGCGCGCGTCGCGGACACGACGGTCGGCGTGAGCGCGAGCGCGAAGCCCTGCCGCGTGTACAGCGCGCCGCTCGGCAACACGAGGTAGCCCGCGCTCGGCGCCGGTGGCGGCAGCACGACCGACGCGAACTTGTGATCCGGATCGACGCTCGTCGCGAAGCCGGCTTGCTGCGCGCACTTGACGATCTGGTCGACCGTCATGCCGCCGGTGACCATGCGCATCGTCGCGCCTTTGCCATCGAAGCCGACGCTGGCGGCGACCTTGAGCTGCTTGACGTCGGCGAAGCACGTCATCCACTGGCTCATCCCCGAGCCCATCTTGTCCATCATCGCCGACGTCATCTGCCCCATCGTCGACTGCATGAAGTTCTGCAGCTTCATGTAATTGCCACCCCAGAACAGCGCCTCGCCCGCCGGCAAATACTGAAACAAAGCCTTGTCGCTCGCGTCGAGCGAGCCGGAACCCTGCGGGTCGTGCGTCTTTTCACACGCGGCAGCCGAAGCCAAAGCGATCGCGACCACCACGAACGAGACCGACGAACGGCGCATCATCACCGAGAAGTGCTATCGCGTCGGCGTGGTCAGTTCCACCATAATGTGCCGCGTGAAGTGGCTCGCCCTGCTCGCGATGATCGCGTTGACGATGTCGCACGTGTCGCAGGCGCGCGCCGACGGCGATGCGGACCGTTCGCGACAACAAGAGAGCGCCAAGCGCGAGTTCTCGCTCGGCCAAGATGCCGACCGCGCGGGCCACTACGAAGCGGCGATCGGCCACTACCAGCGCGCGAACGACGCGCTGCCCCACCCGTTCAACCTCTACAACATCGCGGTCGACTACGAGCGGCTCGGCAACCTGCGCCAAGCGGCCGAGTGGTACCAGCACTACCTCGACGCCGCGCCGAGCTCGCCCGATCGCGATCGCGTGACGCGGACGATCGCCGACCTCGTGCATCGCGACTCGCCCGTCTCGATCCGCACGTTTCCCGACGGCGCGCAGGTCACGATCGATCAGCAACCGGCCGGAGTCACGCCGCTGACCACCAAGCTGCCCGGCGGCACGCATCACGTCGCGGTCGATCTCGACGCGCAGCACGCCGAGAAGGACCTCGACCTCGGCTACGGCGAGCCGGCCGACGTCGCGTTCACGCTCGGCGGCCAAGCTGGCACGTTGACGGTCGGCGGCGCACCGCTCGGTGCGTATGTCGCGGTCGACAACATCACGATCGGCATCCTGCCCGCGACGACCCAAATCTCGGCCGGCATGCACACCGTGCGCGTGACCGCATCGGGGTTCGCGCCGTTCGAGAGCACCGCGAACATCGCGGCGAACGCGGAGACCCACGTCGACGCACAGCTCGTGCGCGCGCTGCCGATCGTCGCGCAGGCGCAGGACTCACCGAGCACCGTCGCGTTCATCGCCGGCGGTGGGCTCGGCGGTGAGCTGCGCGCGACCGGCGGCGTGCTCGGCTTCGGCATGATCGGCACGCGGATCCTGCGCTACGACTTGGTGTTCCGGATCGGCCGCGCCGACCAGACGCTCGCGTACGATTTCCTGGTGCGCTGGCACATCTTCGACAATCCGGTCACGCCGTTTCTCGCGGTCGGCTACACGTACGCGAACAGCGGGTATGGCTACGTCGCACTCGCCGGCGTGCGCTGGGACGTGGTCCGAAACGGCCACACGCTCGTATCGATCATGGCCGACGGCGGCCTGCGCGACGCACCCGTGAGCTCGACCGCGACCACCACCGCGACGACGCAAGTCGTCGATCCGATCGAGCTCGGCTGCGAGGTCACGTTCCGGTGATCAAGAATCGCACCGCGATCTTGGCCCTGCTCACCGGCCTCAACTTACTCAACTACATCGATCGGATGATCGTGCCGGCAGTCCTCAAGGACATGCAGGCGAGCCTCGCGCTGACGAACTTCGAAGCCGGCTTGGTCGTGTCCGCATTCATGATCGGCTACTTCGCGACGTCGCCGATCTTCGGCGCACTCGCGGACAAGGGCTCGCGCAAGGGCCTGATCGCGTTCGGCGTCGCGGTGTGGAGCCTCGCGACGTTCGCGAGCGGCTTCGCGCACACGTTCTGGCAGATGATCGCCGCGCGCATCGTCGTCGGCATCGGCGAAGCGAGCTACGCGACGCTGGCGCCGACGATCATCGACGACATCACGCCGGCCGATTCGAAGAACCGCGCGCTCGCGATCTTCTATCTCGCGATCCCCGTCGGCTCCGCGCTCGGCTACGTGATCGGCGGCCAGATCCTTCACTTCTACGGCTGGCGCTACGCGTTCTTCATCGCCGGCGGCCCCGGGCTAGTGCTCGCGCTGACCTGCCTCGCGATCGTCGAGCCCGAGCGCAAGCTGCGCGAAGCGAAGGCGAAGCTGGTCGACGCGATGCGCACGATGGCGAAGCTGCCGCAGTTCCGCCGTGCGGTGCTCGGCTACTGCACGTACACGTGGGCGATCGGCGCGTTCGCGGCGTGGGCGCCGAAGTACCTGGCCGAGACGTACCCGGACTCGCTGACGTCGTCGTCGGCCGCGACGTATTTCGGTGCGGTGACCGTGGTCGGCGGCGCGGTCGGGACGATCGTCGGCGGCCGCTGGAGCGATCGTGCACTCCGCGCCGTGCCGCAGGCAACCGCCGGGCTCGCGTGGGACGCGGCTCCGACCAAGCGCGGCACGAACGCGCTGCTTTCGGTCTGCGCGAAGAGCATGGTGATCGCCGCGCCGCTCACCGCGGTCGTGTTCTTGATGCCGTCGTCGACCACGTTCTTCGCGGTCGCGTTCGTGGCCGAAGTGTTTCTATTTCTTTCGACCTCGCCGGTGAACGCGATCGGCCTCCGCGCCGTCCCGCCGGAGCTGCGCGCGAGTGCGATGGCCGGCATGATCTTCGCCATTCATCTCTTCGGTGATCTATGGTCGCCCGCCGTGCTCGGCTTGCTCTACGACTACTTGGTTCCGGCGCTCGCGATGATGGCGGTGCCGATCGTGTTCGCATGGGCGGCGTACGTGTGGTGGCCGCGCGAGCGAGAGGCCGCGTCGTGAACCGCGCGATCGTCGTCGCGTTCGTCGCGTTCGCCGCGCTGGCAGCGTGCGGCTCGTCGAGCCACAACAACGCGCCGGTCGTCGACGCCTTCCAAGGCTCGGGCGCGAGCTGCGCGACGTTGACCAGCGGCATCACCGACTTCGAGACCGGCGTCGACGGCACGCCGAGCGGATTTCCGAGCCCGCCCTCGGGCCTCGTCTTGTGCGGCGTCGATCCGATGTCGAACTCGCCGGGCGCGCCGACCGAGAATTGGTATCTGGCCGGCTCGCTGTCGATGAGCGACGTGTTCGATTACTACCAGACCCAGCTCACGACGGCCGGCTTCACGGTCGAGACGCCGATCGCCGAGCCGAACGGCAACACGAAGCTCGTGTACACCAACGCCACGACCTCGGGCGCGGTCATCTTTAACTCGACCGAGCTGTTCGTCCTCGTCTCGTTTCCGACGTGATACACCCGGCTCGTGAAGATCCACGAGTACCAGGGCAAGCAGATGTTTCAGAAGTACGGCGTGCCCGTGCCGATCGGAATCGCAGCGACGAGCGTGGACGAAGCGATCGCCGCGATCCCGAAGGTGCAACAGCAAGCCGGTTCCGACGTCGTCGTGGTCAAGGCGCAGATCCACGCCGGCGGCCGCGGCAAGGGCGGCGGCGTCAAGGTCGCCAAGACGCGCGCCGATGCCGAAGCGGCGGTCCGAAAGATCTTCGGCATGCAGCTGGTCACGCATCAGACCGGCCCCGAAGGCAAGAAGGTCCAGCGCCTGCTCGTCGAGCAAGGCCTCGACATCGCGCACGAGTACTACCTCGGCATGCTGCTCGACCGCGCGACCGGCCGCGTGACCGTGATGGCGTCGACCGAAGGCGGCATGGAGATCGAAGAGGTCGCCGAGAAATCGCCCGAGAAGATCATCAAGGAGCCGATCGATCCCGCGACCGGCTGGATGGACTGGCAATCGCGCAAGCTCGCCAAGGCGCTCGGCCTGAGCGGCGCCGCGGCGGTCGCGTTCGCCAAGTTCATGCCGCCGTTGGTGCGCTGCTACGACGAGATGGATTGCTCGCTGCTCGAGATCAACCCGCTCGTCACGACGAAAGACGGCCGAGTCCTCGCGTTAGATGCCAAGATCAACTTCGACGACAACGCGCTGTTTCGCCACAAAGAGCTCGAGGCGTGGATGGACCCCGCCGAAGAGGATCCACGCGAGCTCGAGGCGAAGAAGTTCGACCTCAGCTACATCTCGCTCGAGGGCAACATCGGCTGCATGGTCAACGGCGCCGGGCTCGCGATGTCGACGATGGACATCATCAAGTTCTACGGCGGCAAGCCGGCCAACTTTCTCGACGTCGGCGGCGGCGCGACCGCGGAGAAAGTCACCGCGGCGTTCAAGATCATCACCGGCGATCCCGATGTGAAGGCGATCTTCGTCAACATCTTCGGCGGCATCATGAAGTGCGACACGATCGCGGCCGGCGTGATCGCGGCGGTGAAAGAGGTCGGGCTGAAAGTGCCGCTCGTCGTGCGGCTCGAAGGCACGAACGTCGAGCTCGGCAAGAAGATGCTCGCCGAGAGCAAGCTCAACATCGTCGCCGCGGCGGACATGGCGGACGGCGCCAAGAAAGTCGTATCTGCTGCCGGGGGGCCGGCAGCAGAGTCCTCGTCTGCGGCTCGGACTCATCTATCTCCTGGCGGAGGTGCGAAGTGAGCGTCCTCGTCGGATACAACACGAAGCTCGTCGTGCAGGGCATGTCCGGCTCGGCCGGCGCGTTCCACGCCAAGCAGATGGTCGAGTACGGCACGAACGTCGTCGCCGGCGTCACGCCCGGCAAGGGCGGCGCGAAAGTCGCCGGGCTCGAGCAGGTGCCGATGTTCGACACCGTCGAAGAAGCCGTGCGACTGCGCGGCGCGAACGCGTCGGTCGTCTACGTGCCGCCGCCGTTCGCGGCCGATTCGATCCTGGAAGCGGCCGCAGCCGGAGTCGACCTCATCGTCGCGATCACCGAGGGCATCCCGGTCCGCGACATGGTGAAGGTCAAGTACGTGCTCGAGCGCGACTACCCGCACGTCGTGCTCGTCGGGCCGAACTGCCCGGGCGTGATCACGCCGGGCCAGTGCAAGATCGGCATCATGCCCGGCTACATTCACAAGCCCGGCAACGTCGGCGTCGTGTCGCGCTCCGGCACGCTGACGTACGAGATCGTGCACCAGCTGACGTCGATCGGCCTCGGTCAGTCGACCGCGATCGGCATCGGCGGCGATCCGGTCAAGGGCACCGACTTCATCGACGCGCTGAAGCTGTTCAACGAAGATCCGGGCACGTCGGCGATCTTCATGATCGGCGAGATCGGCGGCGACTCCGAAGAGCGCGCCGCGCAGTTCGTCAAAGACCACGTCAAGAAGCCGGTCGGCGCCTTCATCGGCGGCCAGACCGCGCCTCCGGGCAAGCGCATGGGGCACGCCGGTGCGATCATCTCGGGCGGAAAAGGCGCAGCGAGCGACAAGATCGCGGCGCTCAAGGAAGCGGGAATTACCGTCGCGCCGACTCCCGCCGAGATGGGCACGACGCTCGCGAAGCTGCTCGCATAGATCATGCAAACTACGCTCGTATGACCTACGAGCTATTTTATTGGCCCGGCCTGCAGGGCCGCGGCGAGTTCGTGCGCCTCGTGCTCGAAGACGCCGGCGCGACGTACGTCGACGTCGCGCGCGAGCCCGGCGGCATGAAGCGATTGATCGCCGCGCTCGCAAACGGCATCGAGGACGTCAGACCGTTTGCGCCGCCGTTTCTGCGCGCAGGTAAGACCGTGATCGCGCAGACCGCGAACGTCACGCGCTGGCTCGCCGAGCGCCACGGCCTCGCGCCGTCGACCGATCACGGCGCGGCATTCGCGGCGACGATCGCGCTGACGGTCGCGGACCTCGTCAAAGAAGCGCACGACACGCACCATCCGGTCTGGGCCGACGTTGCCTACGAGAAGCAGAAAGCCGCCGCGAGGCACGCAGCCGAGGGCTTTCGCAAGTCGCGCATGCCGAAGTTCTTGGGATGGATCGAGAGCGTGCTCCAAGACAACGGCAAGGTGCTCGTCGGGCGAAGCGTGACGTATGCCGATCTCGCGGTGTTTCAAGTCGTCGAAGGTCTGCAATACGCGTTTCCGAAAGCGATGAAGAAGCAGCACGCGAAGCTCAAGCGCGTGCTCGCGCTGCGCGACGCGATCGCAAAGCGGCCGAAGCTCGCCGCTTATCTCGCGAGCGATCGCCGGATCCCGTTCAACGAGACCGGCATCTTTCGCCACTATCCCGAGCTCGACGGCTGACCGAACCGGCTGCGCGCGCGTAGATCGTTTATCGTGATGTCACATGCGCGTCTACGCATACGCCGGGGCTGGACTCGCCGGGCTCGTGATCCTCGCGGTCGCGCTCGGGCGACCGAACACCGATGCGTCATCGTCGGCTGCAGCTCGGCGACGCTCGACGACGCTTGCCGGTCACGGAGGTCGACCTCGACGCCGCGTATCGCGCGAACGAGGTCCGCGCCGATGCGCTGTATCTGCACAAGATCGTCCACGTCACCGGCGTCGTCGACAAGATCGCGAAGGACCTCGCGAACCGCGCGGTTACACGAGCTCGATCGCGGATCGCGCGTCACGCTCCACGGCAACGGCAACGGCAACGGCTACCTGTTTCACGGCGTCATGCTCGACGCCTGCCACGTCGATGCGGCCCACGGCCCGCCATGCGAGGTCTGGGATAATTCCGGCCAGGCGGATCCACGGCGAGTGCACGCGTACCTGCTGGGTGTCGTGTATCGCGGCTACAGCGACGGACCGAGCGACGTCGTGTGCTGCACGGGCAGCGAGCCGGTGCTGCCGCCGTCGGCGCCGCCGAAAGGCTCGGCGGCACCAGGTCCGCTCGAGCACGCTCTCGGTAGCACCTAGTGCAACAGCGACGGCTCGTCGCCGGACTCGAGTTGCTCGGCTTGCTTCGGCGCCGCGATCGCCGGCGGGCGCGCTTCGACTAGCTCGCGACGCTGCGTGGTCATCTTGATCGCCACGACGCCGCGGACGCGCGAGAAGCGGCCGATCTCGCCGAGCACGGCGATCGCGGCGCCCACGCCGGCGGCGATCGAAGGCGCGATCATGACGTGAAACATCGCCGCGAACACCGCAATCATCGCGCCGCCGATGGCGTACCCCGCGATGCGGATCACCGGCCACACGAACGCCATCCGCGGCCGCTTGTCGCAGCTCGGGCAGCGCATCAGCGCGAGCATGCGGTCGGCATCGCGCTGCGCGCGGAATTCAGCTTCGTCTTGCGCGTTGCCGCCGCGCGCCGCCTCGGCGAGCCGGCCGAACCGGAACATCGCCAGGTTCGCGAGCACGCCGATCAGTGGACCGCCGCCCCAGACGCTGCGGCCGACCGCGGTCAGCCTGGCCTCGCCTTTGGCACCGCAGCGCGGGCACGTGTAATAGCGCTCGAGCTCGGAGCGATGTGAGGCGATGATCGCGGGCACGCCTCGATGCTAGCGCGGAGCGACAAGCCGCGCCGGTTGAAACCCGACGAGCTTTCGACTAGGGTCCGCCGCAAATGGCAATCGAACGCACGTTTTCGATCATCAAGCCCGACGCGGTCGCGAAGAACACGATCGGCGGAGTCACCGCGAAGCTCGAGGCCGCCGGCCTGCGTATCCTCGCGTCCAAGATGGTGCGCCTGAGCGACGCGCAGGCGAAGGCGTTCTACGCCGTGCACAAGGATCGCCCGTTCTACGGCGACCTCGTGAAGTTCATGACCGAAGGCCCGGTCGTCGTGCAGGTGCTCGAAGGTGACAATGCGGTCGCCAAGAACCGCGAAGTGATGGGCGCGACCAACCCGGAGAAGGCCGCCGCCGGCACGATCCGCAAGGAGTTCGCGACCAACATCGAGCGCAATGCCGTCCACGGCTCGGACGCGCCGGAGACCGCGAAGGACGAGATCGCGTTCTTCTTCTCGACCGCCGAGCTCGCGTCGCTAGCTCGCTAGAAACTCCGCGAGCTGATCGATCGAGCCGATCGTGCAGCGCCGGATGTTGCGGCGATAGATCTCCGCGAATTCGGCCGGGTGTGTCGGATCGATGCCAGGCACGACGAGCGCCGGCGCGTCGATCGCGTCGAGATCCGTACCGCGCTCGAACGGCTGGCCACCTTCGAGCATGAACCGCGTCGTCGCTGCGACGCTCGCCGGATCGTAGTCGGCGATGATCGCTCGCGCGCGCTCGCGAATCGCGGGCGGCATCGCGTCGAACAACGGCAGCAAGACTCCGACTCCTTCGGCGGGAGCGCGACTGCCGGCCGCATCCATCGCCTGCATCGCGGCGGCTTGTGCCGGCGTGAGCCCGACATCGGCGCCGGCGAACGCGGGATGGATCGCGATCAACGCCGAGACGGCCGCCGGATACTTCAGCGCGACGCGCACGGCGACGCCCGAGCCCATCGATACGCCGCCGACCGCGAACCGCGCGAGGCCGAGCCGGCGCGCGAGCGCGACGACATCGTCGGCGAGCCGATCCCACGACAATGGGCCGGCGTCGTGCGAACGCCCGCTGCCGCGCAGATCGGGCGTGATCAGCGTGAAGCGCGATGCGAGCGCGTCCACGTAGGGCTGACACGCGGCGTGCGTCGCGAGCCCGCCGTGCAGCAAGATCACGGCCGGGCCGTCGCCGGTCGAGGTCGCGTACAAGTTGTCCAACCAGATTTCGCGCATAGCTCTCCCATCGGGCACGCGTTGCCGGCGTGCGCCGAAACTAGCAACGCCAGCCGGATGGCTGGCGTCGCGAGCGGACTATCGGCGATCGGTCAGCGAATGTAAATGGCGCGGATCACGACGGGGTCGAGCGGCCGGTCGCGCGCGTCGCGCGGCGCGGTCGCGATCGAGTGAACGACGCCGAGGTCGCCGCACAAGCCGAAGATCGTGTCGTGGGCGGCGAGGTGCGGCGCCGGCGCGTCGGTGATGTAGAACTGGCTGCCGTTCGTGTTCGGGCCGCGGTTCGCCATCGCGAGCACGCCCGGGCGATCGAAGTGCAGCGCCGGTACGATCTCGTCGGCGAATTCGTAGCCGGGGCCGCCGGTGCCGTTGCCGTTCGGGTCGCCGCCTTGGATCACGAAGCCGGGAATCACGCGATGGAACACGAGGCCGTCGTAGAAGTGACTCGATGCCAAGCGCCGGAAGTTCGCGACCGCCCTCGGCGCGTGCTCGGGATCGAGCGTGCAGTGGATCTCGCCGAGCTCCGTGTCGAGCACCGCGAGGACTTGCGATGGCTCGTCGCGGACGACGACCTGCGCGGGCGGTGTCGCCTCGTCGAGGCAGGATGCCGTGAAGAGCTCGGCCTTCGCCGCGCGCTCGTGGTGCGTGCCACACGTGAGCAGGCTCGCGATCGCGACGCTCGATGCCGCCGCGATCAAGCTCCAGCGCAACGGCGCGCGAATCGCCAACATGCTTCGATGCTAGCAGCCGATCCGCGGAGTGCTACTTCGCGTTCGAGAACTGGGTCTGGACGATGCGCCAATCGCTGCCTTCACGCAGCCACACGGCGAGCACGCGGAATGTCTGCGTGACGTTGGTGCCGTCGCGATCGGCATCGGTGAACTCGACGTTCGCGGCGCCCCACCCGCCTGCCGCGCCGATCGTGCCGACCTTGACCGCGTCGTGCAGGCGCATCGTCGCCTTGATGTGGCCGAACAGCTTCTTGATCGCGTCGCCGCCGATCATGCGCTCGCCGGGCGCGCTGCCGAAGTTGAACGCGTCGGGCCGCGTGCTGCGCGCCGCGGCGAACGACGGCCTCGACGCAAACGCTTGGCGCATCGCCTTCGCGAGGTCCGAGTCGTCATGGGCGTCGGGGATCGCGTCGCCGACCGGCAGCTGGCCATCGCGGCCAAGCCGATAGGCGGCCTCGTTCGGCATCGCGACCGCGACGTGGATCGCGGCGAACGTCCACGCGTTGTCGGCCAGATGCGCGGCCGCGGTCACGGCGAACGTCTGTGCGCCGAGCTTGAGCTCCTCGGCGATCCACGCGACGTCGCCGTCGTGGCCGATCTGCGTGTAGCGCGCGACGACGTCGAACCCGGCCGCCGGCGGCTTGCCGATGTCGGCGCGAAGCACCTCGACGACCGCGTTCTTGCCTTCGGCGACCTCGTTCGCGGACACGCCGAACGCGAACGCGTGGGTGTCGAACAGCAGCGCGAGATCATCGGGCTTGGCCTGCGCGAGCGCGGCGTGAAAGCGCGCGACGAGCTCGTCGGCGTGCGGAGCTTCGGGCGGCGCGTCGCTCGGCGGCGGCGCCGGCACCGGTGCCACGACGGCCGCGTCGGGCGTCTTCGCGGTCGATTTCGTCGCGATCGCCGAACCCGATCCGAGCCCGCTCGAGTCGTCGCCGCCGCCCGTCGCGGCGGTGATGATCACGATGCCGAGCGCGATCAGCGACACCGCGACGCCGACGATCACGAATGGCTTGCCGCGCTTGTCGCCGGGCAGCGTGATGACTTGCGTCGGCATCAGCTTGCTGGGGCCGAGGCCTTTGAGCGTGCTCGCGGCAGGCGAATAGTCGCCGCTCGGCACGCGGCCGCGTGGCTCGGCGCCGGGGCGGAAGACTTCGGGTGGCTGCGCCGGAGCACGCGCGAGCTCGCCGCGGGCCCACGCGCGTAGCTTGAGCGCCTGCGGCAACGCGATCACGCACAAGATCGCGGCGACGAACATCGCGATCGCGCCGGCGGTGACGATCGTATCGGCCGTGCTCGCGTCGGCGGCGGGCAGCACGTGCAAGATCGAGCCGACCGCGGAGCTGCCTCGCGGCAAGCCGACGCCGAAGCCGACGTCGAGCCCGGCGGCGAGCGCGAGCGGGATCAGCCGGCCGCGATACACCAGCGCGCCGCACACGAGGGCCGCCAGCGCTGCGACGATCGACGCGATCAGCGAATGCGTCCCGGCGTGGAGGTCGTGTGCGACGGGCAGCGAGGCCAGCGCGAGCACGAGGTAGGCGGCCCCGACCAGCTGCGTCCACGCGCCGGCGACGATCAACAGCCAGCGAGACGGCGGCGCGACCCCTTCCATGTGTCACTCGCGATGGTACCGAAGTACACTATGCACGTGCGAGGGGTGCACGCTTGGACTGTTTGCGCCGCGGTCGCGTGCGGCGGTGACAAGCTGGCCGCGCCGATCGACGCGCCCAAAGTGGTCGACACGGCGGATTCGGCGCCCGCGCAGCGCTGCAACCCGACCGCGCCGTTCGGCTCGGCGATCAACTTGTCGACGCTCAACACCGCGGCGAACGAGGCGACGCCGCGGCTCGCGCCCGACGAGCTCACGATCGTATTCGCGCAGCTCAACGCCGATGGGACGTGGGACATGTACACGGCGTCCCGCACGAGCGCGACCGAGCCGTTCGGCTCGGCGACCGTGCTCGCATCGCTCAACTCGGTCTACACCGACGTGTGGCCGACGCTGACGCCCGACTCGCTCGGGATCTACTTCAACACCGACCGCAACAACTCGATGACCGGCAACGAAGACGTGTTCTACGCCGGGCGCACATCGGCGACGGCGGACTTCGCTGCACCGGCGATCGCCAGCGGCTTCATGGTCAACGACAATCAGCCCTACGTCGCCGGCGACGGCCTCGCGGTCTACTTCTCGAGCGCGACGCGGCCCGAAACCACCGGCGGCGGCGATCTATTCTTTGCGCCGATCGACGGCAGCGGCAACGTCGGCACCGCGCAGGTCCTGCTCGGCGAGGTCAACACGTCCGCGTACGAGCAGGTTCCGGTGGTCACGCCCGACGAGCTCACGCTGTTTTTCTGCCGCTCGAACGGCACCGACAACGATATCTACACGGCGTCGCGGCCTTCGACGTCGGCGCCGTGGAGCGCCGGCAGCGCCGTCCCGGGCTACGCCACCGTCGGCACCGAAGAAGTGCCGACGTGGGTCTCGCCCGACGGCTGCGACTTGTACTTCTACGATAATGGCTCGGACATGCCGGAGGCGCAGGGCCTCGACGACATGTACGAGATCGTTCGCGGCAACTAAGTCTAGTCGACCTGCGGCAGCGGGATCTCGCGCTTGGGCCGGACGCGCAGCGGCACGATCGGCGTGCCTTTCGAGCGGTTCGCGAGCTGGCCGCATGCGGCATCGATGTCGTCGCCGCGCGGCGTGCGCAAGTACGTCGGCAGGCCGAGCCGCTTGCACTCCATCTGAAACGCTTCGATCACCGTATCGGTCGGCCGTTCGTACGGCGCCTCGGGATGCGGGTTCCACGGAATCAAGTTGACCTTGCACTTCACGCCGCGCAGCAGCTTCGCGAGCTGCGCCGCGTCGCGCAGCGAAGCATTGACGCCGGCGAGCAACACGTACTCGAACGTGATCCGGCGGCGCTGCTCGAGCGGATACGCGCGCAGCGCCGCGAGCAGCTTCGCGATGTTCCACTTGCGATTGATCGGCATGATCTCGTCGCGGATCTCGTCATTCGGCGCGTTCAACGACACCGCGAGGTTCGGCCGAACCTCGGTCTCGGCGCCGAGCTTCTCGAGCTTGGGCACGAGCCCCGACGTCGAGACCGTGATCCGGCGCTGGCCGAGCTTGGCGCCTTTGTCGTTCGTCAGGATCTTGATCGAGCGGATCAGCGGATCGTAGTTGTGGAGCGGCTCGCCCATCCCCATGTAGACGAGGTTCGTGATCCGGCGCCCCGGATCGACCTCGGCGAGCAGCTTGCGGCCGAGATAGACCTGGTCGACGATCTCGCCGGCGGTCAGGTTGCGCACGAGGCCGAGCTTCGCGGTCGCGCAGAACTGGCAGTCGACCGCGCAGCCGACCTGCGACGAGATGCACTGCGTGGTCTTCTCGCCGTCGGGGATCAGCACGCTCTCGATCGACTGGCCGTCGTGCGTGACCAGCCGCAGCTTGCGCGTGCCGTCGCTCGAGGTCTGGACCTCGGCGATCTGCAGCGAGCCGATCGAGGCTTCGTCGGCGAGCTTGCCGCGGATCTCGGCCGACACGTTCGTCATCTCGTCAAAGCTGCGCGCGCCACTGCCGTGGACCCAGCGCCAGATCTGCTCGCCGCGAAACTTCGACCAGCCACGCGCCACCGCGAAGGCTTCCGCCTCGTCGAGCGTCAGCGCGCATAAGTCGATCTTCGCCACGGCAGAACTAGCTACTACGCCGGCGGCAAGCCGGCAATTCTTAAATCCAAGCTCGGCTTCTCCGCTCTGAATCCATACGCGCCGGGAAGGCGGAGATTATTTGATCGTGACGGTCAGCTTCGCCTGCATCGCCTCTTTGGCGCCCTTGAAGTCCTTGAGGCCGGCGTCGACGGCATCGTGCACGCACTGATCCGCCGGGCTCGCAGGATCGAGCTTGAGCCCGAACGTGCCGGACTCGTCTTCGTACTCCGACGGCGTATACGTGATCTTGATCCCGACCGTCGAGGTCAGCGTATCCTTGTGCGTCGCGGCATTGAACGCCTGCCAGCACGCGACGAGCGCACCATGCGGTCCGGCTTCGCCGAGCTTGTCCGCGACGGCCTGGAACGTCTTCAAGCCGGACGTCGCCGGGTCGGCGGTCACGGTGACGCCGAGCTTGTCGCTCGACGGCGCCGCCGGCGTGCGCGTCAGGTAGACGTCGGCGAGCGCGGTGCGGCCGAGCGTGAGTGGATCGAGCCCGACGTCGCTGAGCTTGGCGAGATCGGCGAGCGCTTGATCGCGCAGCGAGCTGCCGACCGGCACGGCGAGCAAGCAGCGGTGCAACACGCGAGCGCCGAGCTCGGCGTGCTCTTTGTTGGTCGCAGCGTCGGCGAGTGCCGCGCCGTACGCGCAGTCGATGTCGGGCGGCAACGCGAGCTTTTCGGTGTCGTAGTGGCCGAGCGCGCGGTTGTATGCGTCGATCGCGGCTTCGCCGTCGCCGCGCTTGCGGGCCGTTGCGCCGAGCGCGGCGAAGTAGTCGCCGACCGTCGATCGCGAGGTCCGCTTGCAGACCTGATCGAAACAGCGCAGCTCGTCGGCGCACGCGACGCTCGAATTGCACGTCTCGTACTCCTTCGACTTCGGCTCGCCGCGTCCGCCGGACGGGTCTTGCGCCTTCGCGCGGGAGTCGCAACCAGCAATCAGCGCGAGCACAGCGATCGCGATCCGCACCGTCATAGGCCGCCATCATAACGCGATAATCTCGTAGACCACGCCGCGCTACGAGCTCTCCGATGGGTCGGCGACAAGTTTTGGGACATCTCGCAGACCGGCCGCGAGTGATCAGTGCCGCTTGAGTAGATCGCCGAGCGTTTCGCGCACGCTGGGGTTGGTCTCGATCTCGTAGTGTTGGCGCAAGATCGGCAACACGTCGGCGTTCTCGAGGTGCGCGAGTGAGTCGACCGCGGCTTTGCGCAGCGGATCGGCCTCCTGGCGCAGCACCATCACCAAGAACTCGCCGGCCTCGACCGTCTGGATCTTGCCGATCGAGCGCAGCGCGGCCACGCGCACGCGCATGTCGTTGCTCTCGCGATAGATCCGCGCGAGCGGGTTGAACGCGTGCGGGAAGTGCAAGCCTTCGATCGCCGTGTTCGCGGCTTCCTGCACGCCCGGATCGGGATCGTCGAGCGCTCGGCGCACGATCACGAACGAGCGCTTGAAGAACAGGTGCTTGAGCGCCGTCACGGCCGCTTTGCGCACGGCCGGCACCGGCGACTCGAACAATTTCTCGAGCGGCGACAGCGCGGCATACGCCTGGAGCTCGCCGAGCAAGCGCGCGACCTCGGCGAGCGTCTCCGGATCGTTCTCGGCGTTGCGCGTCTGCGCATCGGAGAGCGTGAGCAGCACGACGAGCGCGCGGCGACGCAACCCGTTCGGATACTTCAGATCGCCGATCACGGACGCCGCGACCGCGAGAGGATCGCCGGCCATCTCCCATTCGACGAGGTCGGTGAACCAGATGTCGGCGTACGCGTGCTGCTGCTTGAGATAGTCGGGCAAGCCCGGCAGCTCGATCGGCGGCGACGCGAGCCCGCGATAGCGCTGCGCGATCGCGGCGAACCGCTTCTTCGCGCGCTCGGGGAGCTCGAGCCCGGCGAGCCGGTCGAAGCATTCGCGCACGCTCGGATAGTCGCCGACGGCCGAGTGCTGCGACGCCGCGGCGAGCAGCGCGTTCTCGACCATCTGCACCGGCACACCGGTCTCGACAAACTTTTCAGCGCAGCGCACCCAGGTCAGCGCGCTCTTCTGCTGATAGTGGCGATCGTATGGCAAGCCGGCGCGCGCCGCGAACGCCGCTGCTTCTTGATAGAGCGTCGCGCCCGCGTGCAATTCGCCGCGATCGAGCGCGAGCTTGATGAAGTCCTCGTAGTACTGCAGGACGTAGAACTTGAGGTTGTCCTCGCGCAGCGCGCGAATGCAGTTGACGTAGCCCTCGGCGAGGTTCTCGAACTGCGCCGAGTCCTTGCCGAGCTTGAGCAAGATCTGGAAGCAGTCGAACGCGCGCTCGAGCTCGCCGGCCTGCTCGAAGTCGTCGGCGACTTGCTCGAGCTTGCGCTGGCTCTCGACCAGCGCGCGGCGCGCTTCGCTCGACTGCGGATCGAGTCGCACCACCGCGAGCCCGTAATCGAAGTGCACGAGCGCGTGCTCGTACGGGCGATGCGCCAAGCCCGGATGATGGAGCAAGCTCTTCCACGCGGCGACCGCGTCCGGATACTGCTTCGCCTTTTCGTACGCGACCGCGGCGTGCACCGGCAGGCCCGCTTGGTGATAGAGCTGCGCGGCCTCGATCCACTTCTTCTCCATCTCGGCGAGCCGCGCGCGCAGCGCGACCTGCTCGTCGCCGACCAGCTGGCCGCGCGCCATGTCGAAGTAGTGCAGGTAGAGATAGATAAACGCGGCCTCGCGCGAGCGGCCGAGGTGGCGATAGATCTCGCCGAGCCGGCGCAACCAATCGTCGTACTCGTAGTTGATGACGTGGGTCTCGCCGATCAGGTCGCGAAAGTGCCGCTCGGACTCGCTCCACCTGCCCTGCTGGAAGAACGCTTCGCCCTGATCCGCGGAGCTCTCGATCGAATTGAATGCCTTGCGCGCCACGTCAGCTCTTCATCACGGGCATGTTCTGCAGGCTCGACGACGGCACGTCGATCACCGGGCCGGGTTGCTTTTGCTGCTTGCTCGCATCGCCGACGATGTCCAGCGCGCGGCGCTGGCGCTCGGCGCGCGACGTCATCGCGTCGGCGTGCACGATCTGCGAGCGATCGAGCAGCGGCACGAACTCGGGCAGCGTCTCGCTCGACGGCAGGCACACGACGCCGTAAAGGAACGCCTGCTGCTTGAGCGCCGTGACGAGCTCGGGCTCGATGTGGCACTGGCCGTGCGTGATGACGTACATCACGACGCGCCGCTTTTGCTCGCGCCTCAGCCGCGTGACCTCGACGAGCAGCTGGCGAAACACCTTGCCGTAGTTGCGCCCGCGCTCGCTGCGAAACGACAGCAGATACGGCACCGGAACCTGCCCCGAGCGCGCGATCTTGATCGTCTCGTGGAGCCGCGAGTCGAAGAACCGCACCCAGATCTCGTCGCCTTCGAGCGTGAGCTTCTTGATCAGCGCGAGTGCGGGACCGCGCGCGAACACCTGGCGCTGGCCCCGCATCGACGCCGAGCAGTCGATCAGAATGTATTGCAAACGGCGCTCGTCCTCGCGCTGCTTGTCGCGGCCGTAGTAGAGCAGCTCGTTGTCGACGACCTTCTGCTCGAAGATCTCGCGATCGTACGCGAGCTCGCTGAGCACGAGCGAATCGATGTTGCCCTTGCGCTCGATCGACGCGTAGCCATCGACGGAGAACGTCTGCGCGCCGGTCGAGCGACGGGTCTCGAGCACGCTCGGCAGCAGATCGAGCGAGAAGTTCGCGACGTCGTTCGCCTCGGGCGAGCCGAGCGCCGCAAATAGATCGACGAGATCGATCGCGCCGCCCAGCGCCTCGCTGCCCGACGCGGAGTCTTCCTTGAACAGCCCGAGCAACCGCACGGTGTCGAGATCGATCAGCTCGACCTGCGTGTAGACGTGATTGGTCTGCGAGACCAGGTGCTCGACGAACTGCCACATCGTGCGCGGATCGAAGTCGCGAAAGTGATCGGCGTAGTCGATGTCGCTGAGGATGCCGAGATCGAGCGGCAGCGGCTCGACGCCGGCCGCCTTCGTGCGATCTCGCCAGCGGTTGTACGTATCGCCGAGGATGCGCGACAATAGTACCGCGACGAGCTCGTCGCGCAGGCGCAAGCCGGCGAGCCGGTCGGTCACTTCCGATTGCGCGATGTTGTCGAGCAGCTTGCGATACTGCTCGAGCTGCGGCCGCACGTTGTTCGGCAGCTGCAACCGCCCGAGCTGGCTCTCGCGCGCGCGAAGCGTGTAGCCGCCGGCGCCGCGCGACAGCGACAGCATCACGCCGATGTCGTGGATCACGAACAGGGGCAGGTTGACGCCCATGCGCGAGAGTGAGTTGGCCCACGCCGCCGCACGCATCAGCGCCATCGGCGTGTCGGTCTGCACGTGCGAGAGCGCCATCGTGGCAACCTGCCGCGCGAGAAAGCTGCGACGACGCTCGACGGGAATCGGCACGGAACAAAGCTAGCACGCGCGCTCGCGCCTAAGGCAGGATGCGCCCGTGCGGAAAGCCCTCGTTGCCGTCGCGCTCGCCGCATGCTCGCGCGGCCCGAGCGGACCGACGCAAGGCGTGACCGCGCTCGCCGGCAACATCGTCGCCGAATCGGGTGCGACGATCCTGTCGCATCGCGCCGACGGCACGATCCTGGACGATCAGGTAGCCGATGCGACCGGGCACGCCGCCGTGCAAACCGAGCCAGGCTCCTACGTGACCGCGGTCTTCCCGGCGCTGATCGCGCCGCTGCCCACCGCGATCGCGATGGTCACCGCGCCATCGCCGAACGACGACAGCGACATCGTGTTGCACGGTCCTCCCGATGCGCAGATCCAAGTCGTCGTGGCCGGGCTCACCGTCGATGGCCCCGGCGTTGCCGGTGCACTCGACTACACGATCGATCTCGGCTGCAACACGCAGACGTCGTCGACGTTTCCCGCGGTCGTCGACGTGATCGCGCCGTGCGAAGGCACCGATACCAACCTCGACATCTTGGCCCGCGCGTACGACGGCACCGAGACCTTGCTCGGCTACGCCGCCGCGCGCGAGCCGATCGGCATGGATCAGGCGGGCGACGCGATCGCCGAATTCACCGTCGGCGCGTGGCAAACGACCGGCACGATGGTTCCGGTCACGCAAACCGGCGTGACCGCGGACGTGTCGCTCACGCTCATCTCCGACACGCTCGCGTTCGACACGC
The DNA here is from genome assembly GCA_036271395.1 of Kofleriaceae bacterium. Lineage (GTDB taxonomy): Bacteria > Myxococcota_A > Polyangia > Haliangiales > Haliangiaceae > JABFXX01. The sequence goes on along the minus strand of DATBAS010000011.1, from coordinate 6,399 downwards.
CCGCGATCGCGAATGGTGAGGCCTTGGTCTGGGACGGGCTCGTGGTCGATTCGTCGATCGCGACGGCGTCGATGACGGGCCAAACCGCGACCCAATACGCGCCCGGCACGCCGGCCGCGATCGCAGTTTCAGCCGCCGACTTCATGGGATCGCTCGCGGCGCCGGCGCTGACGCTCGACGTCACGCTCGACGCGACGTGGCCCGCGATCACGCTGACCGGGCCCGACGCGCTCGATCTGCATCTGATGTGGACCGCGAACGGCGAGACGATCACCTGGGACGCCGTGATGACGCCCGATACGACCGGCATCGCGTTCCCGCAGCTCGATCCGACGACGCAGACGGTGCTCGCGCTGCCGGTCGATCCGAGCGCGTTCACCGGCCAGCTCGCGGCGCTCGATAGCTCGGACCTCGCCGACTTCACCGATCTGCAAGCGGCCGGCGTCTACGCGAACACGACGATCGTGCCGACACCGACGAGCGGCGAGATCCGCGCGAGCACCGCTACGGTAGCGCCGTAGACCCGACGACGATCGTGAACGTGCCGCGCGGAGTGCCGACGGCGAGCGTCGAGCCCGGACGATGATTGGTCGCGAGCGTCAGCACGGCGTTGCCCGACATCATCACGACCGGCGCACCATCGATCGACGTGATCGCGTCGCCGACGACGAGGCCACTCGACATCGCCGGCCCACCCGGATCGATCATGACGATCGTCGCAGGTTGGGTGAATGCTGACGTGTAAAACCCGACGTCGCTGCGCGGATAGACGCGCGACACCGCGAGCACTTGCGCGTACCCGGTGCCGCCCGCGGGCACGGTCGCATCGCCGGTCGACCAGCTATACGGCGAGTCGAACGGAAATGGCGGTCGCAGGCTCGGCATGCAGAACACGCGTACGGCGCCGGCCGGTGCTTCGAGCCGAACGTGACCGGCGACGTCGCTCAACGATGCCGGATCGTCGAGGAGCCAGCCGCAACAGCCGACGTTGCCATCGTCGAGGGCCGCGACGTGACACGTGAGCCCTGCGACCGGCGTACGCGCGACCGAGTCGAGCACCGTCGCTTCGACCGTGCCGCGCGCTCGCATCGCGAGTGTCGCGTACGCGGTGCCGCCTGGCGGGACGACCACGGTGGCGACGTCTGCTTCGCGCTCGTCCGCGAGATCGTACGCCTCGACCCAATACGTGCCGGGCTCGAGACCGGTCGCGGAGAAGCTCGAGCCGTCGACTGTCGCTGTGTGCGTGCCGGTCGAAGCCTTGCCGAACTCGATCCGCGGCGGCGTCGCGAAGCCGACGAGATTGCCGGCGATCGAGCCGGCGCGCGCGATGCGAAGCTCGACGGCGCCATCGCCCGCCGCGATCCCGGGCGTCGTGACCTCGCCACCCTCGCCGGCCGCCGCTCGCAAGGTGTACGTCCCGGCCGCAAGGCGATCGATCTCGAACGCACCGGTCGCGTCGGTGCACGCGCTCGGGTTGGGCGCGAGCTGCGGCGACACGATCGTCAGAGATGTCGATGGCGACGCGCCGATGAACACGTCGGGGATCGGTGCGCCCGTGTCATCGACCACGGTGCCGCGAATCGAGAGGAGTTGCGCGTCGACGGCGAGCTTGACCTCTACGACGGCACCTGGCTCGACGTGGATCGGATCGCGCGGCGGCTCGGCGGCTGCGCCGAACGAGCGCGTCCCCGGTCCGGGATAGACTGCGATCTCGTAATCGCCACCGCGTAAGCCGGAGCAGGTGAACTCGCCGGCCGAGCCGGTCGCCGCGTTGCATTGATCCGACGGCTGCACGGGCTGGCGCGCGAGCACGAGCGCGTCCGCGACCGGCGCACCAGACGCGTCGACGACGACACCGTGAATCGTGCTGGCTGCCGCGAGATCGATGTCGACGAGTTGCGGCTCGGTGGTGATCGCGATCTGCGTCGGTGCGCTGGTCTGACCGTCGGCGTTGGCGGTCAGCGAGCACTTGTCGTCGTCGAGCTCGTCGAGCTCGTAAGCGCCGGTCGCGTCGCTGAACGTCCGAGCATCACCGCACTGAACCTCGGCAGCAGCAACGGCGGTACCGCGGCGCGTGACGCGGCCGTGCAGTGCGCCGACGCGTGCGACCTCGAGCACGACGTCCTTCATCGCGAGCCGGTCGACGACGAGCTTGCGCGGCGAGATCACGCGATACGGCGGCGCGCCGAGCTCGACCGCGCCGAGCGGCACACCGTCGAGCGCGAAGCTGCCATCGAGGCCCGAGACCGCGTACGAGTCGGTGCCGTCGCGATCGACGATCTCGATGCGCGCGCCGGCGATCGCGGTGCCGTGATCGAGCACGTGCCCGGCGAGCCGCGCGCGCGCGACGAGCACGAGACGGATCTCGGGCGCGGCAGAGCCAGTCGCGACAACGACGCGCGTGTCGCTACGCGTACCGAGCCCGGGCGCCGTCGCGATGACGCGATAGTGCGCGGGCGTGAGCCCGGCGATCCGGAACCGGCCGTCCGTATCGCTCGAGACCCAGCGATCGGCCGCACCGCGCTCGGTCGATGCCAAGAATGCGGCGACATGTGCTCCCACGATCGGACGCGCGGATTCGTCGACGACCGCGCCGGTCACGATGCCTTCGGGGACCAGCACGACATCGTGGTGCACGCGGCCGCTGACCGTGACTGCGAACCCGACGCCACCGTAACCATCCGCGTCGACGCGGATCCAACCCGGATGCGCGCACACCGAGAACGAGCCGTCGCGCTCCGCATCGAAGCCGCCGAGCCCTGCCGTCGAGACTCGCGCGCCCGCGATCGGCGTTCCGCCGGCATCGCGAACCGCGCCGACGACGCGCAACGTGCAGTCGCCGAGCGTGAGCACGAGCCGATCCGGCGCAGGCGCCGAATCGAGGCGCAACCACGCGACCGTGTGCTCCGGCGCCTCTGCGGTGAGGACCGCAGCGGTGACGCTGCGCGTGCCGAAGTCAAACCGACCGGCCGAATCGGTGCGCGCGATCGCGACCGGATCGAGCTCGGCTTCGTCGTCCGGAAACGGCGCGGTACCGAGCCGCACGATCGCGTTCGCGACCGGCCCACCACCGGCGAGCCGCACGCGCCCTGCGATGTGGCGCGGCGCGACCGCGACGGCGTCCACGATCGCGACGTCGCCTGCGCTGCCGCGCTGGGCCGTCATCGCCGCCGTGATCGGCGCCGTGCCGTGCGCCGCATCGGCGAGGTACGCGGCGTGGCGATGCATCATCGCGCGGCCGAACCACAACAGCGCGATCAACGCGGCGATCACCGCGAGCGTCTTCTTCATCGTCAGCGCTCCTAATACGAGTGGTGCGGACCGCGCGATCCGCGACCGCGCGACGGCGAGCAGCAGCACGAGCGCGACGCGATCGCCTTTGCGCAAGCGTTCGCGGAGCTGATCGCGCGCGACCTTGAGCCGTCGCCGCACGGTGCCCGGTGGAACGTCGAGCCGGCGCGCGATCGCGTTCGTCGGCACGCCTTCGACGTAGTGCAACAGCACGGTCTCGCGATACGGCTCGGCGAGCGCGATCACTTCATCGGCGATCGCGCGCTGTGCTTCGACGCGCTCGAGCAAGTCGCGCGGCGTCGGATGGTCAGCCGGCGGTGCCGACGCGAGCTCGCGCACCTCGCGCCGGCTCGAGCTGCGATGGCGCATGCGCACGAGGTTGTGCACGACGCGCGCGAGCCATGGCCGGATCGGCAGCTCGTCGTCGGGCGCGTGCTCGGTCGCGACGAGCCACGCCTCCTGTGCGACGTCGTCGGCCGCGATCTCGTCGCGGGCGAGCGCACCGGCGAGCCGGCGCACCCACTCCATCTCGGCGAGCACCCGATCGAGCCGCGCATCCATCGCCCACTACCATGCCGTGGCTTGCCGGAATGTTCGCGACAATCGACCGAGACGTCGGCTACGTTCGCGCGGCACGCGATGAATCAGTAGCGATTGCCGTTCGGTGCCATCGCGGTCGTCGCCGCGACGTCGATGGCCGGCTACGTCTGGTACGCGTGCGCGATCGCTGCCGCGGTGGTCGGCGCGGTCATCCCGCACTACAGGACGCGCGACCGCTGATCACAGGCCGAACTTGCTCGACGCGAACACGGTCTCGAGCAGCTGGTCGACCTCGCGGATCATCCGCGCCGCGGCGTCGCCGGGCAGTGCCGCGAGCGCGACCTTGATCTCGTTGAGATTTTTCAGCTGGCTGAACAGCTGGATGTCGGAGAGCTCCGTGCCCGACGTGAGCAGCTCGCGGATCAAGCCGAGCTCGGTGAGCAGATCGTCGAGCGATGCCGACGGCCCGATGAAGCGGCGCTCGTCCGGGTGCTCGCGGTAGTACGAGTCGACGATCGGGTTGACGATCTCTTCGAGTAACTCGACCTGATCGAGGTTGTTCCAGATGTGGCGCAGCACGAAGAAGTCGCCGTCGTGCACGCGCGTGCGGCCATCGAACACCGCGCTCGCCGCGAACAGCTTGAGCAGCTTGACCGCGCGGCGATCCGACACCGAGATGCCCTCGCTGCGGATCTGGAACACGAGTCCCTTGTACTTGGTCAGGAACTCTTCCGGAAACTGCATGAACTTGTCGAAGTTCGTCTGGATCGCGCGGAGGTCGCGTGCGCTGATCACCGGGCGGATTTCGGCAGGCGCGCGCGACGTCGGATCGGCCAAGCCGCGGCCGGTCATCTTGCGCAGCTCGAGCGAGACGCCCTTCTTCATGAGCTCGTGGAAGTGATAGCTGTCGAGGTTGTCGCTCAGTACGCGCACCAAGAAGCGATCGAACATCGCCGCGAGGTTGTCGTCGTTGGGCACTTCGTTCGACGCCGCGTAGAGCGAGATCAGCGGCACGTGGACGACTTCGGGGCCGTTCTGAAACTTGCGCTCGTTGATCACGTGCAACAGCGAGTTCAAGATCGCGCTGTTCGACTTGAAGATCTCGTCGAGAAAAACGATCTCGGCGGTCGGCAGCATGTGCTCGAGTCGCCGCGTGTAGCGGCCTTCGCGGAACGCCGAGATGTCGACCGGACCGAACAGCTCGTTGGGCTCCGTGAAGCGCGTGAGCAAGTACTCGAAGTAGCGCGCGTCGATCAGCTTCGCGAACATGTCGATCATCGCCGACTTCGCGGTGCCCGGTGGACCGACGATGACCATGTGCTCGCCGGCGATCGCCGACACGGTCATCAAGCGAATGATCTCTTGCTTGTCGAGGAACTGCGCGCCCATCTGACGCGCGAGCTCTTGGAACCCTGCACTCACGCGCGCGACGTCGACTGCAAAGCTGCGTGGTGTAGTGGGAGGCGCGACCATGCCGGCGCCACCTTACCTGAATATGGGGCGGGCATTGTGCCCGACGGAGGCAGACTGACACGCAATTCGCGAGCTCTTGCCCCCAACTTCGAGCACGCGCCCTGCACTATGATGCGCTCGCTTAACTACTCGGAGACTCCGACATGAAGCTCTCGTTAGCCACTCTCGTGTTTGCCGTTGGTTGTACCGGCTCGGTTCAGGTGCAGCCGGCGCAACCACCGCCGCCGCAGCCGCAGCCGCAACCCGTTGTTGTCGCGCCGGCTCCCGCGCCGGCTCCGCCGCCACCGGTGGCGATGGCTCCGCAACAGCATCCGGCGTATCTGCATGCGCTCACCGATCTGCGCACCGCGCGTGGATATCTGCGGCGGCCCGCACACGCGATGGTGAAGTGGGACGAGAACCGCGCGATCCGCGAGATCGACGCGGCGATCAACGAGATCAAACGCGCGTCGATCGACGACGGCAAGCCGCTCGAAGATCACCCGCCCGTCGATGACGGCATGGTGTGGGGCAACCGCCTGCAGAAGGCGTACGAGCTGATCGAGACCGCGCGCCGCGACGTCAATCAGGCCGAAGAGAACGGCGCCGTCGCCGGTCTGCGCAATCGCGCGATCGGACACATCGACCTCGCCGCGCGCGCACTGCAAGACGGCATGGCCGACGCGCGCGTGCAGCCGCTGCCGCCGGTCGCGGTCGCGCCGCCGCCACCGCCGCCGCCGGCTCCCGCCGCGCATCCTTCGTATCTCCATGCGCTCACCGATCTGCGCTCCGCGCGCGGCTTCTTGCGCCGGCCGGCTCGCACCACGGTGAAGTGGGACGAGAACCGCGCGATTCGCGAGATCGATGCGGCGATCAACGAGATCAAGCACGCGTCGGTCGACGACGGCAAGAACATCGACGATCACCCGCCGGTCGATGACGGCATGGTGTGGGGCAATCGCCTGCAGAAGGCGCTCGAGCTCGTCGAGACCGCACGTCGCGACGTCAATCAGGAAGAGGACAACGGCTTCGCGAACGGTCTGAAGAACCGCGCGATCGGCCACATCGACCTCGCCGCGCGCGCGCTCAACGACGGCATGGCCGAGGCGCACGTGC
>DATBAS010000010.1:0-3476 GCA_036271395.1 Kofleriaceae bacterium | reverse complement strand
GATCCAATCGATCAGCCAGACGCCGAACAGCGCGGCCATGACGCCGGCCAGGCGCCGGCCGCTGCGCAGCACGTGCATGCCGGCGACGAACCGCGCGAGCCACGAGCTGCCTTCGCCGATGTGAATGCGCCGGACGAGGATCGACAGCACGACGAACGCGGCGATCGCGACCGCGGCGCAGATCGCGATCGACGTCGCGACCCAGCGCGCCAGGTCGGGCAAGAGCCACGGCAGCGGCGCGACCAAGATCAGCATCGTCACGCCGTCGAGCAGCTTCTCGGCGATCGCGACGCCGGCGACATCGGCGGTGGGCACGTTGTCGCGGCGCTTGAGCAAGAGCACGCGCAACAGCTCGCCGGCACGCGCGGGCGCGACGACCGACGCCGCGAACGCGACGATCGTGTAGCGCATCAGCCGGCCGGTCGAGACCTCGTGGCGCGGCGCGAGCATGATGCGCCACGCGACCGCCTTGCCGAGCAACAAGCCGTAGTTGATGACGCCGACGACGACGAGCGGCAGCACGCGCGCGTGCGCCAGATCGGCGCCGAGCTCGCGCCAGTTCAGCTTGCGCGCGAAGATGATCAAGCACGCGACGACCGCGACGATGCTGATCGCGCGGAGGACCGCGGCCCGATACTTACGCACGTTGCGCGAGATCGGCGCGCGACACCGAGCCGGTCGTCCGCGCGGCTCGCTCGGCGATCGCGGCGAGATACTCGTCGCGCACGCGGCCGGCGAGGTGGTTCCAGTCGTAGCGCATCGCGGCGCGGCGGTTGAGCTCGCCCTGGCGCATGCGCGCGACCGGACCGAGCTTGATCACGCGCTCGAGCTGATCGGTGAGCGCGGCGACATCGGCCGGCGGGACCAAGTACGCGCCGCCGGGCACGACCACTTGGCGATAGCCATCGATGTCGCTGCACACGACCGGCTTGGCCGCCGACATCGCCTCGAGCAGCACGATGCCGAACGACTCTTGGCCGGTCGACGGCGCGACGAATACGTCGCAGTCGCGGTAGAGCTGGACGAGCCGGTCGAAGCCGACCGCGCCGTGGTACGTCAGGCCGGGCAGCTCCGGCGGCGGTTCCGCCTGGCCGAGCTCGCCCGCAACATCGAGCGTGACGTTGAGCCCGCGATCGCGGAGCTGTTTGTACGCGTCGAACAGGTACGGCGCGCCCTTGCGGCGATCGCCGATGCGGCCGACGAACAACAGGCGCACCGGCGCGTTGCGATCGACCAACAGCCGCGTCGGCGCCGGCGTGAAGATGTCGGTCGGCACGCCGTTCGGAACGATCTGGAGCGCGCGCTTCCACGCGGCGCCCGCGTACTGCGCGGCGGGATCGCTCACCGCGATCGCGCGCTGGAAGAACGGGAACAGCGTCGCCCCCCAGAACTTGCGCGCAAAGCCGAACGCGCGCGCCTCGTGCTCGGCGTACGCATGGAACGTCGCGACGTGCGCGGTCTTGCGCGTGAGCCACGTCGCCCAGTACGACAGCGACGGCTGCAGCGGCTCGTGGACGTGGATCACGTCGAACTGGTTCTGACGGAAGAACTTGGCGACCTGCCACGGCCGCACGAGGATGCCGAGCATGTTGTCCGAGCCGTTCGCCGGCACGTTGACGACGCCCGAGAACGTCTTGGTGTACTCGTCGCGGACCACGCCCGAGGCCGGTCCGACGATCGTCACTTCATCGCCGTTGCGGCGCAGCGCCGCGGCGAGCTGCTGCGCGTGATGCTTCACGCCACCGCACGGCGAGGCGAGGTCGTACGTCACCATCATGCAGATCCGCAGCGGCTCGCGCACGGCGGGCACGCGTGCTGGTTGAAACAGCGGCGGCACCAGCTGAGCGGCGACCGAATCTAGGCGATGAGTGGGATAAACCATAGGACTTCTAGGCGCACCGTATAGGAATCGCTGACCGCGTCAAGTGTCGATGATCTGGACAATACGGCACTTAACAGAGCCAGCCAAAAAACGAGAAGGGATTCTCGCCTCAAAAATCTGTCACGTCGCTCCGTGCGGCTTCACGAACACGACCTGATCCAATTCGCGTGCCTCCCACTGTTTCATCCATTGCGTAGCGCGGTAGCGATCCCACTGATCGCACGCGAGGGTTACCACAGGACCTTTGAGATCCGTGCGAGATGCGACGCGTAGCGCGGCCACGACGTTGACACCGGTCGAACCGCCGACCGTCAGCCCTTCCTCTTTTGCGAGCCGTTCGACCATCGCGAAAGCGTCCGCATCTGTCACTTTCTCCGCATAGTCCACCGCCTCGCGGTGAAGATTGGACGGCACACTGGCCGAACCGATGCCTTCGACCGCGAACGGGCCATCAGGGCCGAGCTCGCCCGTGTTGACCCATTCACCTAGACCCGAGCCGTACGGATCGGCCAACACGATCGGCGCGTGCGGCGCGCGCTCTTTCAAGTAACGGCCGACGCCCGAGATCGTGCCGCCCGTGCCCGCCGCTGAAACGAACGCGCCGATCGCGCCGTTGGTCTGCGCGAAAATTTCGGGGCCGGTCGCGGTGAAACCTTTGCCGCCGTAGTGCGCATCCAGGTTTGCCGGGTTGTGGAACTGGTTCGCGAGGAACCAGCCGTTTTCGTCGGCGAGCCGCGCCGCTACATTTCTGAAGTTGTCGGGGCTCTTGATACCTGCCGGTTTGGCGACATACACCTCGGCGCCGAGCTGGCGCAGCTGCGCGCGCTTGTCGGCGGAGACGCGCTCCGGGATCACGCAAATGCAGCGATAGCCGCGCGCGCTCGCGAGCAGCGCGAGCCCGACACCGGTGTTGCCGGCAGTGCCTTCGATGATCGTCATCGCCGGATTCGAAAACGGGACCAACACGCCGCGCGCTTCGGCGTCGAGGATCAACGCCTTCGCGGTGCGGTCTTTGACGCTGCCGCCCGGATTGAGATGCTCGCATTTGACGAGCAGCTGGTTGGGAAGGCCGCGCGCGATCCGCGTGAGCTCGATGAGCGGCGTGTTTCCGATTGCTTCGATCACGTTCATCTCGCGCCGGAACATAGGCCGGCAGGAGGAGCGAAGCGCAGCCGGCCGAACAAGAGATTGACATGTGTCACGTCGTGATACATGATGTGTCACATCGTGAGACACGACGACGAGCCGAAAGAACGAGTGATCCACACGCGCGTGCCCGAGAGCCTCGAGACCGAGCTGCGCCGTCGCGCCGAGAGCCTCGGCGTGAGCGTCTCGAACCTCGTGCGCAACGTGCTCGGCCACGCATTCGGCTTGGTCGGCGATGTCGTGGCCGACTCGCACAAGATCGCGCGCGCCGCGACCGGCAAGCTCGCGGCCAACGTGAGCGACGTGCTCGCGTGGCAGCCGATGACGATGGCGAAGAACGCGGTGTGCGCGAGCTGCAACGAGCTCTTGCCGAAAGGCTCGAGCGCCGCGATCGGAGTCGCCGAGCACGGCGACGCCCGCGTGATCGTTTGTTCCACATGCTTCGAGG
>DATBAS010000009.1:0-18849 GCA_036271395.1 Kofleriaceae bacterium | reverse complement strand
TGGTGTGGTCGCGTTGATCGTCTGGGCCGTTCGCGCCGTGATGTGATGGCGCGAACGGCGGACTTCGATCTCGCCGCCGCGCTGCGTTCGCCGAGCTTCACGCCGGGCGCGCGAGATCTGACGGCGCTCGTCGAGCTCGTGCTCGCCGGCGACGATCGCGCGCCCGCGGCGATCGCGCAGCTCGCCGGCGCGCGCGAAGCGCTGGTCGCGAAGCTCGATGACGAGGATGACGGCAGACGCGCGCGTGGCGTGACCGCGCTCGGTGTGATCGCTCGCCGCGGCGATCGGCCAGCCGGCGAGCTCGTGATCCAACGCATCGGCGATCGGTCGCCGCGCGTGCGCCGCGCCGCGATCCTCGCGCTCGGCAAGCTCGCCGACATCGGGACCGGTGCGTTGCTCGCGCGCTGGGACGAAGCCGACGTCACGCCCGACGAACGGCGCGCGCTCGCCGAAGCGCTCGGCAAGCTCGGCGGCGATGCCGCGCTCGCGAAGCTGCGCGCGCTCGATCCCGCAGCCGATGCCGAGCTCGCGCGCCGCCGCGACCGCGCCGTGCTCGTCGCCGAGCGCGATGCCGCACGTGGCGATGATTCGAGCGTGCGCGACGACGTCGACGCGCGCGGCGCGACGATCGTGCTGCGTTGCAAGTCGGGCTTCGCGCCGCTGCTCGCCGCCGAATCATCGGGCAAGGCGATCGCCGACGACGCCGTCACGCTCGAGCTCGCCGGGCCGTGGCGCGAGCTGTGGCGATCGCGGCTGTGGATGACGGCCGGCATTCGCATCGCGAGGACCGGCAACGAGCCCGACGCGATCGCGCGCGCGATCGTCGGCGCCGCGCCGCTGCTCGTCGCGTGGACACGCGGCCCGGTGCGCTGGCGGCTCGACGTCGGCGCCGGCAAGCAGCGGGCGACGATCTGGAAGGTCGCCAAGCTCGTGCGCGACGCCGCGCCGATGCTGATCAACGATCCGACGTCGACGACGTGGGACATCGCGATCGAAGCCGATCACCTCGAGCTGCGGCCGCGCCGCGTTGTCGACCCGCGGTTCGCGTATCGCGTCGCCGACGTGCCGGCGGCATCGCATCCGACCGTGGCGGCCGCGCTCGCGTTCGTCGCCGGCGCGAGACCCGGCGACCGCGTGTGGGATCCGTTTTGCGGCTCGGGCCTCGAGCTGATCGAGCGCGCGAAGCTCGGCCCGGTCGCGACGCTCGCGGGCACCGATCTCGCCGACGCGGCGCTCGCCGCAGCGCGCGCGAATCTCGACTCGGCGCACGTCACCGCGCAACTCGAGCGCGGCGATTCACGCGCCGCGCGTGGCGACGGCGACATCGATCTCGCGATCTCGAACCCGCCGTTGGGTAGCCGCGTGCAGGTCGATGCGCCCGCGCTACTCGCCGATGCGCTGCCGGTGATCGCGCGCCGACTCGCGCCGAAAGGCCGGCTCGTCTGGATCGTCCCTGCGCACGCGCAGCGCCGGCTCGCGGCGATCGCCACGCGGCTCGGATTGCGCACCGAGCGCGAGCTGCCGGTCGACCTCGGCCAAGGCCGATCTATGCTCGTGCACCTGAGTCGACCGTGACGATCTCCGCCAAGCACCTCGTGCCGCTGCTCGCGATTTCGCTTGTCGTGTTCGCGGTGGTGGTCGTCGGCGGTGCGCCCGGAGGCCTCATCCGCGTGGTGCCGGACCCGGCGAAGATCGGCGCCGGTGACGTGCGCGTGCAGCTGCGCGTCGACTGGATCGTCGCCGGCGTCGCGTGGATGGTTCAGCTCGTGCTCGCCGGCGGTGCGGCCGCGCTCGCGCGCGAGCAGCCGGGCCGCCTGCCGCGCGCGTTCGTCGTCGGTGTTGCCGGCACCGTTCGCGCGCTCGTGCCGTGCGCGATCGCGATCGCCGCGATCGTGCTCGGCGGCGCTGCGCTCGTCGTGCCCGGCATCGTCCTCGCGGTGCTGCTTGCGTTCGCCGGCGCAGCAGGCGGCGCGACGCCCGGCGCGTTGCCGAGCGAGGTGCTCGACGCCAGCGTCGCGGCGGCACGAGCGCATTGGCGCGACGCCGCGGTCGCGGTGGCCGCGATCGTCGCCGCCGATGTCGCGATCGCGGCCATCGCTCAGCTCGTGCTCGTGCACGCCGGCGCACCGAAGCTGCAGCTCGCGCAAGCGCGCGACACGACGCGCGTGGTCGTGCTCGCGTACGCGTTCGCGTCGCCGTTTGCCGCGAGCTTGCTCGCCGCGGTTTACGACAAAGCGCCGAAGTGAACGAGCGCCGCACGTAGCTCGCGCGCATCGCGTGCGATCGCGACGCGTGGGTCGTCACCGACCGGTCGTGCATGGCGCCCGAACCAGATCGCGCGCCAGCCGGCGTCGAGCGCGCCGCGGACGTCGGCGGCCCACGAGTCGCCGATGTGAACGCGCAGCTCGCCGCTGCCGAGCTCGCCGCCGAGCTCGCCGCCGAGCTCGCGATCGACGAGCTCGAAAATTCGCCGATCCGGTTTCGCGAAGCCGACGCGCGCCGAATCGATGATGCGCTCGAACGCATCCGCGATCCCGATCTCGCCGAGCAGCGCCGCGAGCCCGCCTTCGGAGTTCGACAGCACCGCGACGCGCGCGCCCTGCCCGGCGAGCTCGCGCGCGAGCTCGACCATCCCGTCGATCGGCCGCCGAAACAGGTTCGCCACCGGCTGTTGCGTGTACAGCCAGTCGACCGCGGCGGGCAAGTCGCCTCGCGCGCCGGCGCCGGTCAACAGTTGCGCCATCAACGCGCGCCACAGCGCGGGATGGTCGAGGCGGCCTGCGCCGACCAGCGCGTCGTAGTGCTGCCACGCGGCGGTTTCTGCGGCGCGCAATGCCGCCGGCTCGACGACGACAGCACACATCGCGACCCGTCTAGCCAAGAAGTCAAGATCCAGCTCGACGAGCGTCTGGCCTGCGTCGAACGTCACGATGGTGGTCATAGGCGGCCCGGCATCGAGGCTATACTCGTCGCGATGACGGATGGCTCCGCAGCTGCCACGCCCGTACCGGGGATCGTGGTGGTGTGGTCCGGCGCCCAGCCCAGCGTCCAGGTCTTTCGCGCGCCGCCGGCGGGCCTCGTGATCGGTCGCGAGCTGCTCCAGGCCACGTCAGACGATCGAATCAGCCGCCAGCACGCGCGCGTGGTGTGGAAAGATCGGCGCTTCGCCGTCACCGACCTCGGCAGCCGCAACGGCACCTACGCGGGCGGCCACGCCCTCGTCGATCGCGAGGTCACCGTGACGGCGCCTTCGGTCGTGCGCACGGGCCGAACGGTTTCGGTGTTGCTCGACGACGTTCGCAAGTTCGAAGGCGCCACCGTCGAGACGCGCTACGACGCGATCGTCGGCGCGAGCACGCACTTGTTGTGGCAGCAGGTCGATCAACTCGCCCGCGCCGGCACGAACCTCGTGATTTTTGGCGAGCCCGGCAGCGGCAAGGGCCGCATGGCGCGCGGCTACTCGCACATCCGCGGCAAGCCCGAGGCCGTGTTCAACCCGACGATTCAAGCCGTTCCGCTCGAGCGCGTGGTCGGTCCCAAGGTCGAGACCGTGATCCTCGAAGAGGTCGGCAAGCTCAACGCCGGTCACCACGCGCAGCTCGCGAAGATCATCGCGACGCGACCCGAGGTCGTGTTCGTGACCACCGCGGTGCTCGGCCTCGAGCATCTCGGCATCGCGTCCGACATCGCCAAGAAGCTCAGCACCGCGACGATCATGATGCCGCCGCTGCGCGATCGGCCCGACGAGATGGCGTACTTGGTCTACGAAGCCGTGCGCGGCTCCGAGCCGGGCCTGCAGATCCATTCGACGCTGATCGAGGCGTGCTTGCTCAGGCCGTGGCCCGGCAACGCGCAAGAGCTCGTCGCCGAGGTCAGCCGCGCGGCACACACCGTCGCGTCGCAGGGCAAGAACAACATTCGCGGCGAAGATCTCGACAACGACGCCGGCCACCTGATGATCGGCGCGCCGACGCTCAACGCCGCGGTCACGCCGACCAGCGTCGACAAGCGGAAGACCACGCGGCCGCGCAGCTAGCGATCGCGCCGGCGGATGAGCCCCACCAGCGCGAGCAGCAAGAGCGCGCCGGATGACGAGCCGCCTGCGTTGCAACCCGCGGCGTCGGCGGTGGCGCCGCCGTAGCCGGTGCCGCCCGTCGAGCCATCCGGCGACGTGATCGGTCCGTTCGACGAGTTACCGGAGCCGGTGTTGCCCGAGCCCGCGGCCGGCGTGATGCGCACGCCGTCGAACACGAGCTGGACGTTGTTCGCCGAGGCTTCGCCGGTGTTGTCGCCCAAATGGATCGATTGGTGACCGCCCGCGGCGAAGTCGAACTCGCCGATGGTCTGCCAGCCATCGCTCGCGGTTTGATCGATCACGACGCTCGACTGCGCGCCGCCGGCACGCGTGACGACGTAGTTCGCCTGCTTCGACTGCGCGTACGACGTATCGGTGTACGCCTCGATCTTGTAGTGACCGGCGCTCGCGAAGTAGAGATTCCACGTCGCGAAGTTCGCCTCGGCCGCATCGGCGGTCGCGTGCGTCCACACGAGATCGTTGGCGTAGCCGGCGCTGGTGACGTCGCGCAGATAGGCGGCCGGGCCGCCGCCCTGGAAGCACGCGTCGCCGTCGTCGACGATGAAGCCGGTCTGCGGATCGACCGTGCCGCACGGCCCGCAATCTTCGGGGCACGAGATCGAAGTCTCACCGGCGCTGCAGGTGCCATCGCCGCACGAGCCGGGTGGGCCCAAGAATGCGGTGAGCGACGCCATGTCGCCATTCCAGCGATCGACATCGGTGTTGGCACTGGCGCCGGGGATGCCGGCGACGGTGCCGGTGTCGGTGTATTGCCAGAACGCCCACGTCGTCCACGGATCGGCGATCGTCGGGCACGATGCGGTCGTGTACTGCGCGTGCCACAGCGGCGAGCTGGTGTCGTCGTAGCCGCCGACGTCGTCGTCCCAGAAGTACGCGCCGACGTAGATGATCGGCGGCCGGCCGATCGCGGCGGCGACGTGATCGATCCATTGCTGCACGGCGGAGTGCACGGCGGCTGCGCCGAGCCCGTCGGTCTCCTCGACATCGATCACCGGCGGCAGATCATCGGCTTCGAACGTGCCCATCTTCGACAGCAGCATGTCGGCTTGCTGGATCGGATCCTGATCGGGCTCGAAGAACTGATACGCGCCGTGAATGACGCCGGCCGAGCGCGAGCCCGCCCAGTTCGCATCGAACGTGTCGTCGGGAAAATTCAGACCGTCCGAAACGCGGACGAACGTGTATGCGACGCCCGACGCGGCGACCTCCGACCAGTTGATCGAGCCTTCGTAGGTCGAGACGTCGACGCCTTTCACCGTCGGCCCGACGCCACACACTTCGGTGACCTTGATGTCGGGTGGTGTCGGGTCGACGTCGACATGATCGCTCGGCGATGCAACGCACGCCGTCACGATCAGCGCACTGCACGCTGAAATGATGCCCCTCATGAGCGCGCTGCCCGAGCACGTCGCGAGCCACGACTAACTCACCGAAAGTTTTTCCGCGCGCCGGCGGTGAATCGAAGTTCGAGTCACCGCGTGTGCAACCACTCGGCAGCACTGCGATCGCGAGTGCTCGAAGTCGCGCAGCGACGTGCACACTAATGCGCGTGAACGTGCACGATGTCGTCGGGGCGATCCGGCGTGTCGAGATGCGGCAGCTCGCAGCGATGAATCTCGATCGTCAAATGCGCGACGTCGAGTGCATCGAGCACGGCGCGCCGGTATTCGTCGATCTCGCGCGGCCTCGCGGTCACGATCGACACGATGCAGCTGCGCCGACCGGGACCGAGATCCCACACGTGCAGATCCGCGATGCGGACGTCATCGATCGCTTCGAGCTTGTCGCGCACGACCCGCTCGCACGTCGGCGATGACACGACGTCGAGCAGCTGGCGGCTGGCCTGACGGCACAACCCGACGGCCCACCACGTGATCACCGCGCCGCCGACCAGGCCCATCGCCGGGTCGAAGAACCACATCCCGCCGTACTTGCCCGCGGTCAACGCGCCGATCGCGAGCACCGACGTCAGCGCGTCGGCGACGATGTGGACGTACGCCGCGCGCAGGTTGAAGTCGAGCGTGCCGGGCTTCGGCGGCTCGTCGGGGCTCGCGTCGTCGCGGTCGTCGTCGTGGTCGTGGCCGTCGTGGTCGTGGCCATCGTGGTCGTGATGATCATGGCCGTGATCGTGCCCGCCATGCGAATGATCGTGCCCGTACGTGTGGCTATGGCCGAGCAGTACCGCGGACACGATGTTGACGACGAGGCCGAGCGCTGCGATCGGAATCGCCTCGCCGTAGTTGACGTTGGGGTGCGTGATCAGGCGTTCGATGCCCTCTTTGACCATCCACACGGCGACGAGCGCGAGCAACACGCCGCTGGTGTAGCCGGCGAGCGCGTAGACCTTGCCGGTGCCGAAGCTGAACGTGTCTTTGCCGGCGCGCGTGCGCGCGTACCAGTACGCGACGAGCGTGAGGCCGAGCGCGCCGACGTGCGTGCCCATGTGCCAGCCATCGGCGGTCAGCGCCATCGAGCCGGTCATCCAGCCGACCGTCAGCTCGCCGACCATCATGATCGCGGTCAGCCCGACGACCCACTTCGTCCGCCGTTCGCCCGACCGGTTGTGTTCGGAATCGGGCTCGTGATGCGCGTGCGCGGCGAGGTCGTGACCATCCACGCCGGCAGTTTAGCCGATCGGCAGATAAATCGAGAGCGTGGCCGTGTACCCCGACATGTCGCCGGTTATCGACAACACATTCGTGCCGTTGGTCTCCCCGGAGTAGACGTGGTCGGTCGCGTTCGTCGTCGGGTTCGTGCCTTCGGAGTTGTACGGCGAGATCGTCGTGGCGATGGTATCGATCAGCGTTTGGCTGAAAAATAGCTGCGTGGTGTTGGTCCCGTCGGAGAGCCCCGCCGCTTCGTCGTAGCTCGAGCGAACGCGCAGGTGGATGTGCGTGGTGCGGCCCTGATACCAGCCCGGCACGATCGTCGTGAACGTGACCTTACCGGCCGAGTCGGTGATCTGATAACCGCGCAGCCACTGCTCCGTCGACGTGCTCTCGGCCGCGATGTCGGAGTAGACGCCGGTCGCGTTGCAGTGCCAGATGTCGATCTGTGCGCCGACGTACGCCGCGCAATTGTTTTGCGCGTCGTAGATGTAGATCGTCAGCACGAGCGGGATGCCGGTCTGCACCGAGCTGCCGTCGAGGTTGCTCGTGATGTCGGAGCGAGCGAAGCCGTCGGCGGAATCGTCGGCGAAGTACGGTCCGACCTCGCCTTCGAGCGTCGACGCGCACGCGCCGCTTCCGGCGGCATCGCCCGAGGTTGCCGCGTCGGCGGTCGATTCGTCGTCGCCGGCGGTCGTCGAGCTCTTGCACGACGCCAGCACGAACGTTCCGCCGAGCACTCCGAATGCGCCGAGCGCCGCGCGCCTATCCATCATTTTGCTCATCGCCGCAGCGCTACTCCACGCGACGTGCCACGCGAACTAGCGGATTTCTCGTCGGTGGCGTGTACGGTTCGCGTACAGCTCGTACGCCGAACGATCGCGTTATCTGCCGAAACTCGGGCGCAACAGCTGGCTCGGCTGGCCCGCCGCTTGCGATGATTCATCGGCGTGTCGTTGCGCCTGCGCCTGTTGATCGTCGCGAGCCTCGCGATCGTCGCGCTCGCGACGGCGATCCTGACCGTGCTGCAGCTCGCGCGCGACCGCGATTCGCTGACGTTCGGGCAGGCACGCGACAGCGACCACGTCGCACTCGCGGCGCTCGCCGCCGCCGGCGCGACCGGCTCGCCCGACGAGCTGCGCGTGCGCGCCGAGTCGGTGCTCGCCCCGATGCTCGACACGCGCGGCGGCTATTGCTGGAGCGACGGAGCGTTCGTGCAAGCCGAAGCAAGCATGTTCCACGATCACGGTGGACCGCCCGGGCCGCCCGACGATCACCCATTCGACGATCATTCGCCGCCCGACTTCGACCACCATCACGTGCCGCCGCCGCCGCAGGTGCGCAGCGCGCTCGAAGCCGCGTGCCGCGACGTCGTCGCCGGCGCGACGCTCGATCGCGAGATCGGCGACCGCGGCGACACCGCCGTGCTCGCCGTGCGCGGCATCGTGCCGGGTGTCGCGGCCTTCGCGATGCGCATCGTGCCGCGACGGCACGGCGGTGGGCTGCCGCCCGCGCTCGGCATCATCGCGCTCGCGACGCTGCTCGTGATCGGCTTGAACGTCCACGCGCTCGTGCAACTGCGGCGCGGCGCGGCTCAGCTCGCCGACGCGCTGGTCAAGCTCGAGGCCGATCCGCGCGCCGTGATCGAGCGCCCGGCCACGCCCGAGCTCGCCGAGATCGCCGATGGCGTGCGCGCGCTGGCGGGCCGGCTCGCCGACGCGCGCGCCCACGAGCGCGAGCTCGAGCACGAACGCGCGCATGCGCGGCGGATGAGCTCGCTCGGCCACTTGGTCGCCGGCATCGCACACGAAGTCCGCAACCCGCTCACCGGGATCAAGCTCCTGCTCGATGGCATCAAGCGGCGCGAAGCCGAGGCGAAGACGAAAGGCGATGTCGACACCGCGCTGCGCGAGGTCGCGCGGCTCGACAAGCTCGTCGCGGCGTGTTTGGGCGTCGCGCGTGACACCGGCGTCGAGCGCAGCGAGCTCGAGCTCGGCAACCTCGCCGACGAGCGACTCGTATCGCTCGGCGCGTACGCGGCGCAAAAGCGCGTCGAGCTGGTCCGGCGCGGCACGAGCACGTGGCTCGTCGATCGCGACGCGGTGGTGCGGATCATCGACAACTTGGTGCGCAACGCGATCGAGGCGAGCCCCGAGGGCAGCGCGGTCGAGGTCGCGATCGACGGGGCGACGATCGACGTGAGCGATCGCGGCCCCGGCGTGCCCGATGGCCAGGTGCTGTTCGAGCCGTTCGTGACGTCGAAGCCCGACGGCACCGGCTTGGGATTGTGGATGTCGCTCGCGCTCGCCGAAGCGCGCGGCGGCACGCTGCGCTATCGTCGCGGCGACGGTATGACGCACTTCACGCTCGAGCTGGAGCCCGCGTGACCGCTGTTCTGGTGGTCGACGACGAGCCGGTCATTCGCAACGCGCTCGTCGATCGGCTCGACGAAGAAGGCTTCGACGCCGTGCCGGCGGAGTCGCTCGCGCAGGCGCGCGCGGAGTTGGCATCGCGCAAGATCGACGCGATCCTGCTCGACATCAGGCTGCGCGACGGCGATGGGCTCGACCTGCTCGACGAGCTGCGCCGCGCGAAGCAGACCGTGCCGGTGATCGTCGCGACGGCGTTCGGCGACAGCGAGCGCGCGATCCGCGCGATGCGGCTCGGCGCGTTCGAGTACGTCACCAAGCCGTTCGACCTCGACGCGCTGCTCAGGGCGATTGCGCGTGCGGTCGAGACGCCTGCCGCGCGCGGTCCGGATCCTGAAGTCCGCGGCATGATCGGCTCGAGCCCGAAAATGCTCGACGTGTGGAAGTCGATCGGTCGCGCCGCGGCGAGCGACGTGCCCGTGCTCGTCACCGGCGAGACCGGCGTCGGCAAAGAATTGGTCGCGCACGCGATCCACGAGCACGGCGATCGCCGCGCCAAGCCGTTCGTCGCGGTGAATTTGGCCGCATTGCCGCCCGCGCTGCTCGAGTCGGAGCTATTCGGCCACGAGCGCGGCGCGTTCACCGGCGCGGCCGCGCGGCGCGAAGGCCGCTTCGAGCTCGCCGCCGACGGCACGCTGTTCTTGGATGAAATCGCCGATCTCGATCCGCTGCTGCAGACGAAGCTGTTGCGCGTGCTCGAAGATCGGCGCTTCGAGCGGGTCGGCGGCAGCGAGCAACTCGAGACGCGTGCGCGCATCGTCTCGGCGACGTCGCGGCCGACATCGACGATGCGCGAGGATCTCTACTACCGGCTCGGCGTGCTGCGCATCGACGTGCCGCCGCTGCGCGAGCGTCGCCAGGACATTCCCGCGCTCGTCCAGGCGTTCCTGGCGATGGCCGCGCCGCCGCGCCGCGCGATCTCGGAGGCCGCGCTCGACCGGCTCGTCGAGTATCACTGGCCGGGCAACGTCCGCGAGCTGCGCCACGTGATCCAGCACGCCTGCGTGATGTCGGCGGCGGAGGTGCTGTCGCCGGAAGATTTCGCGCTGCGCGCCGCGCCGATCGAGCCGATTCACGCCGCGCCTCCGCGCGACTTAGATCTCAAAGCCGCGCTCGATCGGCTCGAGCGCTCGATGATCGAAGAGGCGCTGGCGCGCGCGAAAGGCAACCGCGCCGAAACCGCGCGGCTCCTCGGGATCCGGCGCGCCTTGCTCTACGCCCGGCTGCGCTACTTCGGCCTAGCGTAGTGTTACTGTGCGCTGAGGATGACGAACCGGCTGCCGAGATCCGTCGGCTTTTGGGGCCTGATGTTCGTCTCGCTCGGCTCGATCATCGGCTCGGGCTGGCTGCTCGGCGCGCTCAACGCGGCGACGGTCGCCGGCCCGGCATCGGTGCTGTCGTGGATGCTCGCCGCGGCGATGCTCGCGGTGCTCGCGCTGGTCTACGCGGAGCTCGGCGCGACGTATCCGGTCGCCGGCGGTAGCGCGCGGTTCTCGTATTACTCGCACGGCAAGGTTGCCGGCTTCACGGCCGGCTGGGCGTCGTGGCTGCAGGCGGTGTTCATCGCGCCGATCGAGGTGCTCGCCGCGATCAAGTACATCAACAGCGTCGGCTGGGTGCACGACCACTTCAACATGATGGCCGGGATGGGCAACGACGCGCTGCTCAACTCCACCGGGCTCGTCGTCGCGCTCGTCCTCATGGGCGTGTTCACGATCGTCAACCTCGCGGGCGCGAAGTTCATGTCCGAGAGCAACACGCTGGTCGTGTTGTGGAAGGCTGCGATCCCGCTGCTCACCGTCGCGGTGATCGCGAGCGTGCACTTCGACGCGGGCAACTTTCACCGAGGCGGCGGCTTCATGCCCTTCGGGTGGCACGGCGTGTTCGCGGCGCTGACCGGCGGCGTGGTGTTCGGCCTGCAGGGTTTCGAGCAGGCGGTTCAGCTCGCCGGCGAGGCGCGCGATCCGAAGCGCGATCTATCGCGCGCGGTCGTCACCGCGATGGCGATCGGCGCCGTGCTCTACACGCTGCTCCAGATCGTGATGATCGGCGCGCTCGATCCGAAAAACCTCGTGCACGGTTGGTCGATCCCGCTCGGTAGCGGTCCGTCGAGCTACGGCGCGTGGTACACGCTCGCGCTCGCGCTCGGCGCGACGTGGCTCGCGAAGGGCCTGCTCGTCGATGCGATCATCTCGCCGGCCGGCACCGGCGTGGTCTATCTCGGCGCGGCCGCGCGGCTGTCGTACGCGATGGGCGAAGAGCGCGAGATGCCGCGCGTGCTGACGCAGACCAATGCGAAGGGCTCGCCGGTGACGTCGATCCTGGTGAGCGCGGTCGTCGGCTGCGTCGCGTTCGGCCCGTTCAAGAGCTGGAACGCGCTCGTCAACGTGGTGACGTCGGCGACCGCGATCATGTACGGCTTCGCGCCGATTTCGCTCGCCGCGCTGCACCGGCTCGACGGCACGCGCACGCGCAGCTACCGCATGCCGGTGCCGAAGCTGCTGTTGCCGATCGCGTTCTTCTCGGCGAACCTCATCATTTACTGGGGCGGCTTCGACACCACGTGGAAGCTCGTCGTCGCGATGATCGTCGGCGCGCTGTTGTTCGCGATCGGCGCGATGCGTGCGAGAACGCCGCTCGCCGACGCGTTTCGCCCGGCGCTCTGGATGGTGCCGTGGCTGGCCGGCCACGTGGTGCTCGGCGCGCTCGGCGGCTACGGCGGCAACGGCACGATCCCGGAATGGGTCGACATCGGAATTCTGGCGGTGTTCTCGTACGGCGTATTCGCGCTCGCGTTGCGAATGACGCTGAACGCCGCCGACTGCGCGGACGCGGTCGCCAGAGACGCGAGCCAGCTCGAAACCGCGTAAGCTCGACGAGTCCGAACACATGAGCGAACCTGCTGCCCAAGAGGCGATCACGAGCGCGAGCTCGCGAGACCCCAACGCCAGCGCGAGCCTCTCGCACCGCGTCACCGCGATGCACGCCTCGCATCATCCACCGAAGGACGTGCGCGAGCTCGCTTGGCTGTCGCTCGGCGCGCTCGGCGTGGTCTACGGCGACATCGGCACGTCGCCGCTCTACGCGATGCGCGAGTGCCTGACCAACACCGAGCACGTCACGGTCAGCCCGAATATTCCGGCGAACGTGCTCGGCGTGACGTCGCTGTTCTTCTGGGCGCTGACGCTGGTCGTCGTCGTCAAGTACCTCATCTTCATCATGCGCGCCGACAACAAAGGCGAAGGCGGGATCTTGGCGCTCGCGGCGCTCGTCGAGGGCCGCGAGAAAAAGAACCGCACCCGGCTCGCCGTGCCGATCTTGCTCGCGCTGTTCGGCGCCGGCTTGCTCTACGGCGACGGCGTGATCACGCCGGCGGTGTCCGTGCTCGGCGCGATCGAAGGCCTGTCCGAACAGAGCCCGCGGTTCGGCGAGCTCATCGTCCCGATCTCCGCGGTGATCTTGGTGGCGTTATTCTGGGTGCAGCGGTTCGGCACGCACAAGATCGGCGCCGTGTTCGGCTGGGTCATGCTCGTGTGGTTCGCCGCGATCGGCGCCGCCGGCGTGCCGTTCATCCTGCGCCATCCCGAGATCCTCGCCGCGGTGAGCCCGCACCACGCGATCGCGTTCCTGGTCAACGGCCACTGGACCGCGTTCTTGTTGCTCGGCTCGGTCGTGCTGTGCATCACCGGCGGCGAAGCGCTCTACGCCGACATGGGGCACTTCGGCAGGACGCCGATCCGATGGGCGTGGTCGCTCGTCGTGTTCCCCGGCCTCATCCTCAACTACTTCGGCCAAGGCGCGCTCTACCTCGAGCGAGGCAGCCAGGTCACGAACCCGTTCTACGACCTCGTTTCCGGCGGCCCGCTGCTCATCCCGATGATCGTGCTCGCGACGTTCGCCGCGATCATCGCGTCGCAGGCGCTGATCTCGGGCGCGTTCTCGCTGACGAACCAAGCCGTGCAGCTCGGTTACTTCCCGCGCGTCACGGTCGTGCACACGTCGCACAAAGCGGAGGGCCAGATCTACATCCCCGAGATCAACTGGATGCTGTTGGTCTCGACGGTCGCGCTCGTGCTGTCGTTCCGCTCGAGCTCGGCGCTCGCGGCTGCGTACGGCATCGCGGTGACCGGCACGATGGCGATCACCTCGTTCTTGTACTTCCTGGTCTGCCGCTACAACTGGAAGTACTCGCTGACGACGAGCTTGGCGCTGTTCATTCCGTTCGTGCTGATCGACCTGTCCTTCTTTTCCGCGAACATCGAGAAGATCGCCGCCGGCGGCTGGTTCCCGCTCGCGGTCGGCGTCGGCGTGTTCGTGATCATGACGACGTGGTGGCGCGGCCGCTACGAGCTGTCGCGCACGATGGAGAGCGGCGTGATCCCCGACGAGCTGTTCCTCGCCGACATCTCGGAGACTCCGCTGCCGCGCGTTTCGGGCACCGCCGTGTTCATGGCGTCGGGCACCGACGGTATGCCGAACGTGCTGCTCCACCACGTCAAGCACAACAAGGTGCTCCACAAGCAGGTCGTGCTGCTCTCGATCGTCACGCAGAACATTCCGTTCGCGATCGGCAATCACTCGCTCACGGTGCGCGAGCTCGGCCACGGCTTCTTCCGCGTCGTCGCGAACGTCGGCTTCATGCAGCAACCGAACGTGCCCAAGATCCTCGCGCGCTGCGAGAAGCACGGCCTCACCGTTCACGCGAGCGACACGACGTACTACCTGGGCCGGCAGACGCTGCTGACCACGGGCGACGCGCCGCTCGCGCGCTGGCGCAAGATGCTGTTCTCGTTCCTGGCGCGCAACTCGCGGCCGCCGACCTCGTTCTTCAACTTGCCGCCGAACCGCGTCGTCGAGCTCGGCCTGCAGATCGAGCTATGAAAGCACTCGTCCTCGCCATCCTTGTCGCCGCGTGTTTTCCGCCGTCGCCGGCACCAAACATCTATCACGCCGATCCCGGCGGCGAGCTCAACGACCCGGCGATGCGCGCGATCCTGGTCGATCGCGCCGCGCGCGACCTCGCGTGCGATCCGAGCGCCGTCGTCGTGCGCGCGTTCGCGACGCCGAAGCAGTCGTACGTCAACGCGACGACGGTCGAATACACGTCGCTCGGCTTCGCAGTCGTCGAAGGTAACGGCCAGCGCGTGACCTACGCCGTGATGCCGAAGCAGTTCGACGACCGCTCGGGGTGGAAGCTCTTCGACGACGACCTCGTGATCGTCGCGCACATTCCGGTGATCGCGAGCGCGCCGCCGTCGCCCGACGAAGGCGGCAGCGACGACACCGGATCGAACTAGCGCCGCCCGCCGGCCGCGATGCGCCTCACGGCTTCTGGAAGATACACCGGTGCCGACGGCGCCATCATCGACAGCTGGCGCAGGCGCTCGGTCGCGAATCGGCCGGCGAGGTTGCGATACGCATCCGGCGCCAGCGTGCGGATCGCCGGCAGCACGTGCTTCTCCTCGTAGCTGGCGTGGTCGGTGACGAGCTCGCGCAGCCACGTGGCGCTGTCGTACCAGCGCGGCGTGCCGACCGGCGCGCAGACCAACGACGCCAGCGCGACCTCCTGCAGCTTGTGCGATTGCGACGCCTCGTCGACGACGAGCGCGAGCACGCGCGGCTCTCGCGAGTTGCGAACCGCATGCGCGAACACGATGTCTTCTGCCTCTGCATGTGCGGTCAGCCCGAGACGAGCTCCGTCGAGCGCGGTCCTGATCTGCGGGAGCGTCGCTTCGGGATTCAACAGCGCGGCGAGCCCTCGTGAGAGATCCTCGTGGTCTCGGCGAAGCAGCGCGAGGATGTCGATGGCCATGCAAGGTTGCGGTGCAGTGACGATGCCGATTCACCGTTTCGTGCCGACCGGCACGTCCCGGTCCTCGACGAGGCGCCGCTTACAATAACCGGCGCTTCCTAACGTTGTCTTTACGATGTTCGACGCGCGATCACGCACGTCATCGGCGTGCGGCGTGCGCTCATGACTCGCGGATCGACTCGCGAAGTAGCGGCGAATATCGCATTGTCTCGTCTGCATTCTTCGTATGCATTCAGCTCGCCATCGTCTGCCGCGTGAGGTTTGGCTTCTCGGCGTGGTGTCGTTGTTCAACGACATCTCGACGGAGATGATCTATCCGCTCCTGCCGCTGTTCACCGTCGCCGTGCTCCACGCCACGGCGACCGATCTGGGCTGGATCGAAGGCACGGCGCAAGCGGTGGTCGCGCTGATGACAGCGTGGGCCGGGATGCGCAGCGATCTCGCGCGCGCACGCGTGCCGTGGATCCGGTTGGGCTACGGCCTGCCCGTCGCCGGCAAGCTCGTGCTCGCGCTCGCGACGACGTGGCCGCTCGTGCTGATCGGCCGCAGCGTCGACCGGCTCGGCAAAGGATTTCGGTCGGGCCCGCGCGACGCGCTGATCGCCGACATCACGCCCGACGAGCTGCGCGGCGCGGCATATGGCCTCGAGCGCGCGCTCGATACCGCCGGCGCGTTCATCGGCGTGATCGCGGCCGCGCTGCTCTTGTGGTGGCTGTCCGACAGCGGTGATGCGAGCCGGCCGATCCGAATCGTGCTCGTGATCGCCGCCGGGCTCGGCGTGGTGGCGTTTGCCGTCGCGTTCTTCGTCCGCGAGGCCGCGCCTCGCGACGACGCCAAGCCACAGGCCGCTCCCGGCCCGATCGCGTTGCCGCGCGCGTACTGGCAGACGCTCGCGATCCTCATGGTTTTCGCGCTCGCGAACTCGAGCGACACGTTCGTGCTGCTTCGCGCGAGCGATGTCGGGCTCGCACCGTGGACGGTCGTCGCCGCGTACGCGGTCTACAACTTGGTCTACGCGCTCGCGTCGTATCCGGCGGGCGCGCTGAGCGATCGCATCGGCCGTTGGACGCTGGTGAGCATCGGCTGGGCGATCTACGCCGTCGCGTATGCGGGCTTCGCGATCGTCACCCCCGTGCGCGTGTGGCCGGCGTTCGCGGTCTACGGGCTCTACATCGCGCTCACCGATGGGGTCGGAAAAGCGCTGATCGCCGACCACGCGCCGCGCGAGCACCGCGGCCGGGCGCTCGGCATTTACTACGCTTGTCTCGCCGGCGCGACGTTGATCAGCAGCGTCGCCGCGGGCGTGTTGTGGGATCGCGTGGGTCACGCCGCGACGTTCTGGGCCGGCTCGATCGCCGCGATCGTGTCGATCGCCGTGCTCGCGGTCGCGAGGCCGCGCAGCGTGCGCCAGCGCGGCTGACGCGGCCCGGAGTTTGATATCATCGCGCCCATGTCGAAGACCAACTTGTCGACGTTTGCCACCGCGCTCGCGCTTGTCGTCGGGTGTGGCGGCGTACCGAAGCCGGAGGCGCGAATTTCTTCCGATGAAGGCGCGATTCGCGGCGCGCAAGAAGCCGGCGCGAACGCCGTTCCGGAAGCCGCATTACACGTCAAGCTCGCGCAGGAAGAGCGCCAGCAGGCGATGTCGCAGATCGAGCACGGTGACAACCACCGCGCGGCGATGCTGCTCGCGCGCTCCGAAGCCGATGCCGAGCTCGCACTCGCGCTCGCGCGGCAAGCCGCCGCGACGAGCGACGCCGACAAAGCGCGCGAAGCCGACGAATCCCTCAAGACCAAACCGGAGTAACGACCATGAAGATCCTCTCGATCGCAGTTGTCGCGGCACTGGTTGCCGCATGTGGTGCGGCGGTGCCGCCCGAAGAGCTCGTCGACGCGCGCGACGCGTATGCGAAGGCGCAGCAAGGCCCGGCCGCCAAGTACGTGCCGGCGGACCTGCACGTCGCGCAAGAGGCGCTCGCCACCGCCGAGAATCAGTTTAACAGCGATGCGGGGTCGCCCGACACCGTCGACGATGCGTACATCGCGCTGCGCAAGATCCAGCGCGCGGTCGCGTTGGGCATCGCCGCAAAAGCCGACGATGACAAGGCGATGGCCGAGCGCGACATGGGCAAGACGCAATCGCAGATGCTGAACAGCGACGAACGGAAGCTGCGCGAGCAACGCGAACAGATCGCGCACGAGCGCGACGATCTGGCGAAAGCGCAACAGGAGACCGCGGCGGAGCATGCCGCGCGCGTCGAGGCCGAGAAGAAGGCCGCAGACGCGATGGATGCGCTGTCGAAGAGCCTCGCGGTGAAGAAAGAGGATCGCGGCACGGTGATCACGCTGTCGGGCGGCGTGGTGTTCGCGACGGGCAAGGCCGACATCTTGCCGGGCGCGCAGACCCAGCTGAACCAGGTCGCCGACGCGCTCAAGACGCAAGCCGAGCATCATTTCCTGGTCGGCGGCCACACCGATAACCAAGGCAACGACTCGATCAACGACGACCTGTCGACACGGCGCGCGAACGCCGTGCGCGATTACTTGATCGTGCACGGCGTCTCGGCCAACGCGATCACCGCGCAGGGCTTCGGCTCGCACCAGCCGGTCGGCGACAATCACAGCCCCGAGGGTCGCGCGATGAATCGCCGCGTCGAGATCATCGTCGACAAAGGCGGCGGCTAGAGCGCAGCTAGGCGCTGTGGAGCTGGTCGTCGACGGCGGCGCGGCGCGCCGTGCCGATCGCGACGCCGATGCCGGCGATCACGAGCAACACCAAGCCGAAGCCGATGTTGGCGAGCGACTCGCCGACACCGTGCACGACATAGCTCGGCTCGTAGTCACACGCGGTGCAGCTCTTGATCACGCCGCTGACGAACCCGAGTGTCGCGACGAGCATCGTCAGCGTCGCGAGCGCGCGCACGACCGCGCGTCGCCTGGCATCGGGTGCGATCGCGAATGCGAAGGCGCCGCCGAGCAAGACGAGCCCGGAGATCAGCGTCGGATACATGCCCCAGCCGCCCATGTGAAATGCTGCGCTCATGGCGGGGAAGACACCGCCCGCCGTCGTCGGTTGCTCGCGATGAGTTCTCGCGGCGACGGTTGCACGGCTTGCCAGCAAGTTGGTTAGCCGGCGACCGCCGAGCCGCGAAATTCAGCTCGCTACGAGCTACGCGAGTGGCACACCGCGTGCTGTGACTCGAGGATATGCACGATATTTCAATGCAGCAGCTCGCCGTGATTTGCGGAGGCGGCTCGGCCGGCGATGCCTACGACGCGGCGATGAACCTGCCGATCGGCGGCGGCAAGCACGTCCGCAACATTCCGCTGCAAGGCCCGTTCGACATCTTCGGCGGCCTCGTGACGTGGGACGCGAACGTGATCCAACGCGGCGCCGACGAGTCGCGCGCCGTCTGGTCCGCGCGCTGATCGCTACTGGCCGTCGAGCGCGCGTTCTTGCCGGTCACGCCCGCTCGGTCGCTTCTTCTTGTCGAGGCCGAAGCCGGCGAGCTTCTTGCGCAGCGTGTTGCGGTTGAGCCCGAGCACCTCGGCCGCCTTGACCTGATTGCCGCCGGTGTGCTCGAGCACGAGGTCGAACAGCGGCCGCTCGACGCGCTCGAGCACCTTGTCGTAGAGGTCGTGGATCGGATAGCCGTCGATCCGCGCGAGCAGACCCGACAGCTTGGCCTTGACGATCTCCTCGAACGCGAGGTCTTCGAGCGGCACGCGCGTCGCGACGGTGGGCAACACCTCGTCGACGTCGCCGGCCTCGATCCGCGTTCGCGACACGCGCACGACGAGCCGGCGCGCGATCGACTTGAGCTCGGCGACGTTGCCCGGCCACGGATAGCCGGCGAGCCGGTCATGCGCGCGTGTCGAGATGCTCGGTTTCGCGCGACCGATCTC
>DATBAS010000008.1:0-142187 GCA_036271395.1 Kofleriaceae bacterium | reverse complement strand
CGTATCTGCACGCGCTCAGCGATCTGCGCCACACGCGCGCGCTGCTCGAGCGCCCGGCTCATCCCGAAGTGAAGTGGGACGAGAACAACGCCGTCCGCGAGATCGACGCGGCGATCAACGAGATCAAGCACGCGGCGATCGACGACAACAAGCCGATGTCGGATCACCCGGTGATCGACGTGCACATGGGCCATCGCGACCGGCTCCGCAAGGCCGAAGAGATGCTGCACCAGGCGGCAGCTGACATCGAGCAGCGCGAGGACAACGGCTTCGCGCAAGGTCTACGCGCGCGCGCGGTCGGCCACATCCGCAGCGCGGAGCACGCCGTCCACGAAGCGATGCAGGACCGCGGTCACTGAGCTAGCTCGGCCGTGAGACAGCGCCGCCGATTTCGGCGGCGTTTTTGTTTTCGGTGCGCGCTAGAATCGCAGGCGTGAAGTACGCAGTTGCGATGGCGTGGTTGGTGGCTTGCTCGGGCTCGCATGCACCGGCGACCGCAGCCGATGCGACGGACGCACCGGCAGACGCTGCGTTTCACCAGTCGCTCGAGTTGTTGTTCGCGAGCGAGCACTCCGTCGCGATCCCGTCTCAGGTAGCCGCGCTGCCGTTCTCGTCCGAAGGCGCGTCGGGTTCCGAGACTGGAGACTTCTCCGAGAATCAGATCAACGGCCTCGCGTTCGATCCCGCCACACGGCTGCTGTTCGTCGGCGACGATGGGGCCGGAATCTCGGCAGCGCGCGTCGATGGATCGGGAGCACTCGAGCCGCTCGACGACGCCGCATTCTCCGACGTCCGGGCCATCGGAGGTCTGGTCCTGGCGCATGGCCAGCTCTACGCGATTTACGAACCGACCTCGTCGAGCACGACCACGATCACGCGCATTGGCTACGACGGCAGCGGTGCGCTCTCGAACGCGGCGAGTATCTCCGTCCCGGCGGTGCCGGTGCAGCTGGCGTTCGCCGATGACTTTGCGTATGTGGTGAGCAGCAGCGAGATCGACGGCTACGCGATCGGATCCGACGGCGCGCTGACGCCGGCATCGACGCTCGCCGGCAGCTACGCGTCACCGGTTTCGGATGGCGCGCACCTGTTCGCCGCTGGCTCGGGCTCGATCGACACGTTCGCGATCGGCAGCGACGGCAGCTTGATGTCGACCGCGAGCATCGAAGCGAGCGGCATCGACGCGCTCGCGATCTCACCCGACCACACGCATTTGTATGCGGCGACCGACGCGGCGACGCTGGCGTTCGCGCTCGATGGCTCGGGAGCTCTGACCATGATCGGCTCGGTGGCCAGCACCGGCTCGTATCTGATGGTCGCGCCACAAGGGCGGTTCGTCGTGCGCTTCGCGACGGAAGGCGGAGCGACGTACGAGCTCGCGGTCGGCAGCGATGGCGGCCTCGCAGCGCCGATCGCCGGCCCTCAGCTCGGCGCGCTCTCGGGCGCGTTCGCGTGGGCAACTACGCCGTAGACGCGACGACGTTCGGCTCTCTCAGGTGCCGGCGCAACCGCTGTGCGAGCGCGTCGATCACTGCATCCGACAACAGCTCGGCGGTCTGCGCGCGATGCACTTGCCAGCGCGCGAGCAGTGCCGGCTGCGTCGCGATTCCAGGCGGCATCGCGAGCCGCGGATCGACGACGGCGAGCGCACCCGGCAACGCGAACAGCGTCGCGAGGCCACGCGGCCTGCTCGACGCGGTCTCCGACGCAAGCACCGTCGAGATCAGCGGCGACTTCGCGCGCGGCTCGCGCATGTGCAGCTCGCTCAGGCAGAACAGCGCGCCCAAGTGGACGAGGAATGCCGCGACCGCGCGAACGTCGGCCTCGTCGGGCGCGCGCTCGAGCATCTGCTCGAACGCCGCGGCGAGCCGCGCGGGTCCGGCGACTTGCTCGCGCGCCGGCGCGTCGGGCACGAGCGCGTAGCCGATCGCGCGTGCGAGCTCGGCGTCGCGCAGCACGAACACCGCATCTTCCCAGTGCAGCGGCGGCGCACCTGGGTGGTTGTCGAGCAGCTGCGTCAGCGGCGTGCGGCGGAGCAGCGTCGCGACGATCGGCGCGGTGTCGGCGGCTGCGAGCAGCTCGTCGAACCCGACGATGGCGGTCTCCTCGCGCACGCGGCGCACGTTCTTCCATGAGGTGAGCCGGCGCGACGGCTTCTGGCCATAGAACCGCGCGCGGCCGGTCCACCACGACACCGTCGTGTCGCTGCGCGACAGATGGAAGATGTTGTGGAGCAGCGCGTGGCGCGCCATCACGCGCGTGCGATCGCGGCTGAGCGGCCGGCTGACCAGCGATAGCGCGGTGTCGACGATGCGGCGTCGCGTGCGATCGGTGACCGACCAGATCTCGGCGCGCGGATGGACGAGGAACAGCGCGTCGTGCAGACCCGCCGCGAGCGCGAGCTCGTCGGCATCGAGCACGAGCGCCGGCGGCCGCACGACGAGTGTCGACAACACGTCGGTGCGCGCCTCGTCGACCGAGACCAGCTCGACGGTCGCGGCATCGAGCTCGTGTTCCCAGCGCTGCACGTCGGCCATCGGGATCGGCGCGCCGACGTGGAGCTCGCCGCCGGCGACGAGCGGCCGCACGAAGCGCTCGAGAAATGTGCGGACGTGCGTCTCGGCCACTACTTGCCTTTGTCGGAGCCCGACGGCAACAGCTTGCGATCCGGCGCGTCGGGGAACCCCCAAAGGGCAAACCGACCGACCGCATCGTTGACGACCTCGGTGTCGGGCGATGCCGGCGTCGAGAAGTCTTCGACGTTTGCGGGCTCGACCACGAGCTTGGCGAGCGAGCGGCGCTCGAGCGTGGTGAACGCGCTCTCGGGAATCTGAAATGGCCGATTGTCGGCGGTGAACACGGTCACGAGCCCCGCCGAGTGGCCGAGCGCGCGCGCGAGCACGTCGGGCGACACGCGCGGCACGATGTCCATGCCGAGCGGCACGAGCAAGCCCGGCGCGAGCTCGCACAACAGTTGGCCGAGCGGGATCACGTCGAGGTTCTCGCTGCCGACGACGAGCAGGCCGCGCTCCATCGCGGCGACGCGATGACCGCGCAGCGACACCGGCGGCAGCGCGAACAAGATGCGTTTGAGCCGCGACGCGTGCGCGAGCGGGATCAACGTCGCGACCACGCGGCGCGGCGGGCCCATCGATGCCGCGAGCCGCAGCTCGACACCGATCGAATCGGCCGCAGCACTCGCGAGCCCGCGCGGATCGCGCGGCTTGTCGAGCTCGAGATCGACGCGCGTCAGATCGGCGATGTCGCTGAGCGCGAGCGGTCCGGGCAGCACGTCGACGCGATCGCCGGGCCAGAACACGTGAAACGTATCGGCGGCGAACACCGACTGGCACGCCGCGAGATCGATCGGGTGCGCATAGCCCACCGCGACCGCGGCGTTCGCGCCGGCCGGGCGAAACACGTCGATGCCCGGCGTGCCCAAGAACAGCGCCAGGATCCGCTCGGGCAAGTTGCGCGCGCGGATCCACATGTAGCCGCGCTCGCGGCCGTGATCGTCGAACGCACTCGTCGATTGCGGCGTGAACAGACCGGCCTGCGCGTCGACGCGGTTGCGCCAGAGGTAGCGAATGATGCCGTCGGCGAGGCCGTGCGCGACGGCCAAGAACAAGTCAGCGCGATCTTCGGGCGCCAAGTTCTGGCCGCCGGGGATCTTGCGGATCGACAGCCGGAACAACAGCCGCGCGAACGGCAGGTCGCCTTCGCGCACGTAGCCCTGCGCGAATTCGTCGCCGTGCACCATGAAGTCGGTCTGCGCCGGCATCGCGCCGATATCCACGGCGTCGTAGCCGAACGGCGAGCGATCGTCGCGATACTTGACGAAGTGCTTCGCGGTGCCGGTGTAGATCGCGCCGCCGACCAAGCGCGCGAGCCGAGCCGCGCGATCGACCGCATACGACGACACCGCCGGGATCTGGACGATGATCTCGCGGCTACCGAGCGCGGTGCGAGCCTTCGTGATCTCGAGGCCGCTCATCAGCTCGTCGAGCGACGCCTCGGCCGAATACAGCCGCAGCCAGCTCACGGCGCCCTCGAGGGTCGGGAACGTCATCAGGCAGGCGCGGCCGAGCAAGATGCCGCGCGGATCGGGCGCGACACCGGGGGTGAAAAACCGGGTCTGGCCCTGCGCGACGTGCTCGAGCGCCATGTGCCGGACAGCGTAGCAGATCGAAGCCGACCTACACCGCCGCGGACGTGGCTCGAATGCAGGTGGCGACGCGTTCGTAGCCGACGTGGACGTCGCTCGACTTCGCCGCCGCCTGCGTACGCTTCAGGACTGCTTGAGCTGGATATCGACGCGGCGGTCTTTCGACCATCCCGACTCGTCGGTGCCCGTCGCGTCGAGTGATCCGCGCGTGGTCACGCCGAGCTGCATCTGCTGCACGCCGAGGTGCACGAGATACGTCGACACACTCGACGCGCGACGCGAGCCGAGACCGAGGTTGTATTCCTCGGTGCCGCGCGGATCGGCGCGACCGATCAAGGAGATGTTCTTGCCCTTGAGCGGACCGGTCGTCAGGCAGGTCGCGAGCTGGTCGAGCACGGTGCGATCTTCGGGCGTGAGCTCGTCCTTGTCGTAGTCGAAGTTCGGGTTCGCCGACTCGGCCGGTGGCTTGATGCCGCACAACTGGATGAGGTCGCCCGACAGGGCGATGTTCGGGCTCACCTTCTGATCGGTCGTGACTTGCTGCAGCTGCTTGTTGTCGGCCGGCGGCGGCTTGTCGGCCGGTGGCGTCGGCGTGGTCTTCGGCTCGTCGTGGTGGCAGGCCCCGAGGGCGAGCGCCGCGAGCAGGGCGAGCAATGCGGTCTTCATGGCATCCTCCGTTAGTGGTGCAACCATTATCACGGTTGATGGCGCTGGTCGCGGTTTCGGGCCTTTTGCAGGCATGCCAACGCGATCACGCGAAATCGCACGATGATGAGAAAGCCGGTTCCGGATCAGCGGCGCCGGTCGTGATCGCCACTCAAAAGCACGGCCCGCTCGGCGTCGACCACATCGGTCGGTTCAACTTTGTCTACGGAGATGGTGCGGCGGCTTACGCAAAAGCGGTCGAGGCATCGCGCGCCAAGTCGCCCGATTGGGGTGCGGTTCGCGACAGCTGCACCACCGCGCTCGCCAAAGATGCCTCGCACTTCGACGCCGAGTACTTGCTCGGTGTCGCGCTCGCCCAGCTGGATGACAAGACCGCCGCCCAGCACTTTGCCAACGCATTCGCGGGCGACTACTACGCGTACGCCGATCGCTACGATGCCGACGACGCCCTCGCCGGCTATCGCGCGAAGTGGCCGAAACCGACCGTCGCCGAAGACTACAAGAAGCTCGCGAGCACCGGCCTGTGGATCGTCGCGCGACGATCGCCGTTCAAGTGGCCGAGCAAGGACGGCGTGCAGCCCGGGACGAGTCGCGGCGAGCTCTACGCGTACGATCGCGCGAGCAAGCGTTATCTCAGGCTCACGCACACCGATCATCAAGTCGCCGGGTTCGTGCGCGCGCCGAGCGGCGGCGAGGTCGCGATCGTCGGCTTCGACAAGGTCGATCACGAGGCCGACAAGCCGGCCGTGATCGCGCGCGGCTGGCTGATCGAGCTCGATCCCGCGACGTGGAAGCCGCTCGGCCCGCGCGTGACGCTGCCGGCCGCGCGCACGATCGCAGCCGGCTACGCCGCAGGCGATCAGCTGCTCGTCGCGACGAAGCTCGATCGCGACTGGACCACGTCGAGCGTCGACCGCAGCACGGGCAAGCTCGCGAAGGTCGCGCAGCCGCTGCCGGCGCCGCGCATCGAGGTCGGCCTCGACGACGGCCGCTCGGTGCTCGCCGGCAGCGACGCCGACCCGGCATCGCTCGCGGTCGGCAACGCGACCATCACGCCGCCCGAATCGGGCAAGGCCGCGCATGACACGATCGCGATCGCGCCGGGCAACGCGAGCATCGCGTTCGCGACCGCGGTCGATCCGTGCGCGAAAGACGCGTTGCCGTCGCTCTACGTCGCCGACGCCAAGACCGGCGCGCTGCGCCACGTGCTGACGGCGAAGAGCCGATTCGCGACGCGGTGGCTCGACGCGACCACGCTCGCGTACGACGACGGCGACGGCGGGATCCGGTTGTGGGACGTCACGAGCGGCCGCGAGCTCGAGCGGCTCGACAACAAGAGCGGCATCGCGCTCGACGTGCTCGCGCCCGCCGGCGACGCGTGCAAGCCGGCGCCGATCGAGACCGCGGGATCGGCCGAGGATCCGATGCCTGTCGAAAACCACTAACTCCGTTCGACTACGGGTGTGAGCACCCTGCTTCGTATCGACTCGAGCCCGCTGCGCGAGCGCGAGCAATCGATCTCGCGCACGCTGACCGAACAATTCGCACGGCACTGGCGCGGCGCGGTCGTGTACCGCGATCTCGCGGCGACGGCGATGCCCATGATCGACGCGGCGTGGATCGCGGCGAGCTACACGCCGAAACGCGATCGCACGCCGGCTCAGCACGCGATGCTCGCGTGCTCCGACGAGCTCGTCGCCGAGCTCCTCGCCGCCGATGACTACGTGCTCGGCGTGCCGATCCATAACTGGAGCACGACCGCGAGCCTCAAGCTTTGGGCCGATCAGATCGTGCAATTCGGCGTGACCGTCGCCGCGACGCCCGGCGGGTTGCGCGGCCTGCTCGTCGGCAAGCGACTGACCGCGTTCGTGACCGCGGGGCGGCACCTCGAGTCGAACCTCGTCGCGCCGTGGCTCAACCAATTCTTCGGCCAGCTCGGCGTCGATCCGATCCGGATCGTAGTCGCCGATGGCACCGCCGACGTCAAGCATCGCAAGATCGATCGCGGCGGATTTCTCGCGCCACACGTTGCGACGATCGACAGCTGGTTCGCGTAAGCTCGTCGCGTGAAGGTGTTCTTGGTCCGGCACGGCGAAGCGGTGCCCGAAGAAGAAGCCGGCAGCGACCGCGATCGCTGGCTCGCGCCGCGTGGCCGCGAAGCCGTCCGCGTGCTCGCGCGGCTGTTGCGCTCGGCCAACGTCGAGCCGGATGCGATCGTGAGCTCGCCGCTGCCGCGCGCCGTGCAAACCGCCGAGTTGCTCGCGCAGGGGCTCGATTACTTGCTCGACATCCGCGCGCTTCGCGCGCTCGAGCCGTCGGCGCAGCCGGGTGTCGCCGCGCAGGCGATCGCGATCGCGGGCGAAGCGGTGATCGTGGTCGGTCACGAACCGTCGTTGTCGGCACTCGGTGCGCACTTGCTCGGCGTGCCGGCGTTCCCGTCGTTCCGCACCGCGCAGTGCTGCGCGATCGAGCATGGCAAGCCCACGTTCATGGCGCGCGCGGACCTCGACAACGTGCTGCCGTTCTTCATCGATGGCTGACGAGCTGCTCGATCGCGCGTCCGAGCTCCTGGCGGCGGGCGACCGCGCGTTCTACGAGCCACTGCGCGAGGCGTGGCGCGCGTGCCGGTGCGCGGCGCTCGCCGAGCTCGTCGAGCGCGCCGGCAAGCTCGTCGCTTGGGATTATCCGATCAAATCGCCCAAAGCCTGGCAGGCGGCGTGGACCGCGCGCGTGCGCGACCGCGATCCGCTCGTGCTCGGCGCGCTGCTCGCGGGTTTGCGAGAGCACGTCGCACAGCCCAAAGGCGCGTTCATCGCCGCGTGCCTCGATGAGATCGTGCCGCTGTGCGCCGACGAGCCGCAGGTCACGCGCCCGCTGATCGGGTTCGCGGACCAACCGTTCGACACGCCGCAGTGGAAAAAAGTCCAGACGCGCGTCTATCAAGGCCTCGTCGCCGCCGACGATCCGCGCGCGATCGAGTGGCTCGGCGGTGCGATCGAGCGCGCGCAGCGCAAGCAGGCCGCGCTCGACGACGATCCGGCACTCAAGCGCCCGCGCAACACCCGCGGCCGACTCGAAGGCCGGTTTCCCGCCGGCGTGCCGAAGCTGCCGGACGAGCTCGCGCCGATCGTCGCGCGGATCAACGCGCAGCTCGACGCGAAGCCCGGGCTCGCCGCGGTCGCGGTGCGTGCCGTCGATCAGACGCAGGCGCTGCTCGATGCGATCTACGCCGACCCGTCCGATGACGCGAAGCGCTTGGTCTACGCCGATTCGCTCCAGCCGAGCGGCGATCCGCGCGGCGAGCTGATCGTCGCGCAGCTCGCGGGCACGCCGGAAGCTGCAAAGCGCGCGAACGCGCTCGTCGCGAAGCATCGCCACGCGCTGCTCGGCCCGCTCGCGAAGGCAGTCGGCGCGGCGACGGTCGTGTTCGAGCGAGGCTTTCTCGCGCGCTGCACCGCCGGTGTCGGCCGCAAGCTCGAGGTCGATGCGATGTTCGGCCGCATCGAGTGGGCGACCGTCACGCATCTGCAGATCTCGAAGTACGGCGCGATCGATTCCAAGATGCGCGCGCTCGTCGAAGCGACCGGCGTGCCCGACTCCGGCATCGCGTGTCTCGCGACCGCGACATTTCCGCAGCTCGAGGTGCTCGGCCTCGCGACGCCGGAAGGCGCGAAGGACGGGCTCAAAGACGGTGCGCCGGCGAGCGCCGGGTTGCGCGCGCTCGCCGCCGCGAAGGGCATGCCGAAGCTGCGCGAGCTTCGGCTCGAGCTCAACTCGACCGAGTGGCGCACGACGCGAGCCAGCTATGGCGGCGAGCTACTCGAGCGTGACGCGCAGGCCTACGCGTGGCTGTGGACCGCGCCGTGGTTCTCGCAGCTCGACGCGATCGTCGTGTCGTATCACCTGACGCCGTCGGCCGCGTCGTGGATCCCGCTGCTGCGCGAGCGCGCTCATCTTCGCACGCTCGCGTTTCGCGGCGCGGGGAACGCGCGTGTCACGAAAACCGGCGACAAGCTCGCGGCGGTGGTCGCGAGCGACACGTGGAGCGTGCAGCTGGGCGACGCGCTCGCCGCCTACGGCGTCGCGGTCGAGCTCGCGCACTAGCAATCGAAACGTCACCGAGCCGCGATACCGCGAGCACGGAGTGCCCATAGAACTGTCGCCATGATCGAGCTCCGCGGCTCTTACCGCTACGCCTCGCCGGCCGCTCTCGAGCAAGCGCTCGCGACGGCGCGCGCGCTGCTCCACGACGACGACCTCGACGCCGATTGGCTGCGCTCGTTCACCAAGCGCGGCAGCACGCTCGCGGTGCACGCGCGGCTCGACATCGCCGATCCATTTGCAGCCGCGCACGTCGTGCAGACGCTCGCCGAGCACGCGATCGAAGGCGTGATCGATCTGCAGCGCGGTCGCGCGATCGACAGCTTCGCCCCCAGGGACGGTGTCCACTAAGACAACTTGCGCGGCGTAACACGCAGCAATTGTTCGCAGGCGAGATCCGGACGTCAACTTGTAGATCTCGGACCTGATCACCGACGACGATCACGCGGGAACCCGCAAGTTGACGTCCGGATCTTGCGGCCCAATAAATCCGCGCGATTAGCGCGAATAAGTTGTCTTAGTGGACACCGTCCCCGTTAGCGGGCGACCGGGCCGGAGTGCCACGTCTCGATCACGATGTCGATCATTCGATCGTGATCGCACGCGAGATACGTCGCCGCGAGCACCGCAATCGCCGCGAGCACGGCCCGCAGCGCCGCGCGCGCGCGACTCGGCGGTGGACCGAGCGCGGCCGCGATCCACGCAACGGCGACGCCGGCGATCGAGATCACGCGCACCGCGCGGCTGACCAGCGGATTGCCGGTCGCCGCCACGCCGATCAGCACGGCCGCGACCGGCGCGAGGAACAGCACTTCGACCGGCGGCACGAGCATCACGCGCCAGCTCGCGCGCCGACGCGCGATGCCGACGATCGCGGCGATCGCCAGCGCCGCCAGCGCGAGCCAGGAAACCTCGCGAAACCGCCGCCGCCAGTCGGCACGCGCGAGCTCGTGATCGAGCTGTGCGCGGAGCTGCGGATCGCGAAGCGCTGCGATCGATGCGCGCGCGACGGTCGTGTCGCCGCCGCGCAGCTCGAAGCGCGCGCGTTCGGCGGTGACGTGCTCGCGGTCGGCCGGAGACGATCGCAGCTGCGCCGCGCGATCGAGCCACGTCCGCGCGGCGTCGATCGCGCCGTCGCGCTCCCAGCCGCGCGCGAGCGCCAACATCGCCGCCAGCGCGCGCGGGTATCCCGGGCTCGCCAGCACGATCGCGCCGAGCTCGCACAGCGCGAGCTTCGGATCGCCGGCCGGGTGCTGGATGCGATCGACGAGCGCTTGGTGCGCGTCGTCGACCGCCGTCCACGACTCGAGCGGCGTCAATCGCGCGAGTGCGGCGTTGGCGCGGCGCGCGAGCAGCGGATCGGTCGTGACCACCAGCGCGGCTTCGAGGTCGCTCCGCGCGCGCGGCAAATCGCCGAGCGTTTCGGCGAGCCGCGCCGCTTCGAGCCAGGCGTCGTCGGTCCACCGCGTGATGGGCCGCGCCGCGCCGATCGCCTCGAGCTCGCCCACCGCCGCGGGATCGCCGGCGATCGCGCGATCGTCGGCGCGACGAAACGCGAGATCGGCATCGTGCTCGGGATCGGCGTGCGCGACGGCGCACAGCGCGATCGCGATGGCGAAGACCGCTCGAGTCACTTCGACTTCGAGAACCCGGTCGGGATCGCGGTGCCGTCTTGGCGAAACGCCGTCATCGTCATCTGATCGCGCCGCACGTCGATCGTCGCGGCCGAGTACGTGCTCTCGGAATACGCCGTCCAGAAGCCTTGGCCGTTCTGATACAGCTCCGCGCCCGCGCCGCCCGCGACGACGTACACCGTGCCGGTCGCGTTCGTCGCTTGCACGGCCTGGCCGAG
The DNA here is from genome assembly GCA_036271395.1 of Kofleriaceae bacterium. GTDB lineage: Bacteria > Myxococcota_A > Polyangia > Haliangiales > Haliangiaceae > JABFXX01. The sequence continues at coordinate 131,403 of DATBAS010000008.1, read as the reverse complement.
CAACGGGAACGACACCTCGTAGTCGTGATCGTGGCCGTTGAGCACGAGATCGATGCCGTACTGATCGACGAGCGGCTGCCACAGCTGCTGCAGCATGAGATTCGAGCCGTGCATCGTCGACGCGGAGAACATCGGCTGGTGATGCATCAAGATCTTCCACCGCGACGATGCGCTCGCCTGAAAATCGGTCGCGATCGCATCTTTGGTCGCGCCGGCGAGATCGTCGGGCGCCGCGGGCGAGTCGTTCGCGACCGTGACGTGCATGTAGCCGTAGTCGATGCCGTAGTTCTGTTGGTCGCCGGGCAGCGCGATCTGCGAGAAGAAGTTCACCGCGTTCGCCTCGTGGTTGCCCTCGGCGTAGATCATCGGCACGGTCGCGAGCAGCGGCTGCGCGCCGGTGAAGAACTCGTCCCACTCGTACTGCGTGAGGCCGAGCGTGACGGCATCGCCGGAGTACATGATCAGATCCGGTGCGCGCGCCTGGAGCAACGCGACGAGCTGTTGCCAGATGTCGTAGCCGCCGCGGCTGTCGCCGACGAAGCCGAGCGTGACGTCGGCGTCGGGGTTCGCGCCGGTATCCGGCGCGGTGTGAAACGTGAACACGTCCGACCAGTGCTCGGTGTTGGTATACGGATCGTGGCCGCCGACTTGGTAGCTGTACGTCGTGCCGGCCGCGAGGCTGCACAGGTGCGCCTGGTGCATCGTGAACACGTGCTGCTCGCCGTCGGTGCCGCCGGCGCGAAAGCCGAACTCGTAGCCGGGCACGACCGTCGTCAGCGCGTCGGCGGTGAGCCCGGCGCCTTGCGCGTAGCGGATGTTCGCCGACAGCGTGGTCTCGTCGTTGGTGCGCCACTGCGCGACGACCGACGTCTTCGGATCGGTCATCAAGCTGAGGTGGATCTGCATCGGCGTCGGGTCGGTGCCGAACACGTCGCTCGTCGGCTTCGGCGCTTCGGCGCCGGGCTGGGTCGTGAACGAATACGGGCAGCCGTCGATCGCGATCGTGCCGCCGGTGCCGACGAACGTGCCGTAGTCGATCGGGTTGCCTTTGACGCACGCGACGACCGCGCACGCGAGGACGATGATGATAGTTCGCATCGGTTACTCCGCTCGGTAGGTGACCTGCACGAGGATCTGATCGCCTGGATATGTCGCGTCGGCGCCCGTCGCCGTGCGGTTCTCGATCTCGGTGACGTGGTAGCCGGCGACCTGGATCTTCATCTGGTGCTGGCGCAGGTAGTAGGAAATCACCGCCGTGTAGACGCGCAACGACTGATTCGGATCGCCGGCCATCTCGATCGGATCGGTATCGTCGCGATCGATCTCCTCGACGCGCGCGCCGATCTCGAGCCGCGTGTCGCGATACAGCGTGAGCGGCAGCATGTAGTTGAGCTGCGCGTCGAAGCCATTCGCGTGATAGTCCTTGCCCGGAAACTTCGTCGGATCGCCCTCGTAGTAGTGGTTGACCTGCAGATACTCGAACGAGCCCGACAACCCGTGCCAGCAGCCGGAGACGTCGTAGCCCCACGTGATCTGCTTTTCTTCGTAGACGCCGGGCGTGAGCACGTTGTGGCCGGCGTTGAACGCGAACGTCAGCCAGTTGCCGGCGAACGCCGACTCCGCATAGGGCGCGACGTCGCCGATCGGCGTGACCTCGATGCGGCCGGCCCACAAGTAGCGCTCGTTGATGTTCTGGATCTGATCGCGACCTTCGCCGTTGAACACGCCGCCGATCAGCCGGACCATGTGTAGCTGCGACGGCACGTACCACAGCCGCGCGCCGAGGTCGCGATCGGGCGCGATCGACGAGATCTGCGCCGCGTCGACGAACGCGCGCCGCGTATCCGAGATCAACTGCTGGCGCGACAGCGGCACGCGCATCTGGCCGAGATCGAGTGTCAGCACGCCGTCGTTCGGCAGCGGCTTGGACGCCGAAACGTAGGCGTCGTAGAGCGAGAACTGCGGCTGCAGCTCCATCTCGAAGTACGACGCCAGCTGGAACCCGCCGATCGCGCCGGCGCCGCTCGCGGTGATGCGCGCACGGGCGAGCCGGAAGCCGTCCTGATCGTTTTGCACGACCGAGTTCTCTTTGCTGCGAAACTGCTCCTGGATGAACCCGCCGGGCCGGAACGACCACGGCTCGTCGTCGGCCGTGCGTGATTGGCTGACGTCGCTCGACGTCTGCGCTGACGCCGGCGCGGCGATCGCCGGGGTCGCGAGCGACGATGTCGGCGCCGGCGCGCTCGGCATCGGTGTGGCCGCTCCGGCATCTTCTATAGATGCCGGCGGCACATCGGATCCGGTGGGCTGCGCGGCCGCGATCGCGGGCGCGAACAAGACGAGATAGGCCAGGCGCACGAACCCACATCGAAGCAGGATCGTGTCGCAGGCTCGTCGCCGTTGCGTGTCAGTCCGGTGACAGGCACAACATGCGCTATCACTGTGCAGTCGATGCGTTCGCTGGTGCTTGCTTTGATCGTCGCATGCGGTTCGCCGCCCGCGCCGCGGCATCCCGTGGACGATGCTGTCGATGACTCCGCCAGTGCGCCGTTCGCCGATAGCGCGCACTACAAGCCGACGTCGTTCCACGTCGACGTCTCGGGCGACGGTCGGCCCGTGATCTTCATCCCCGGCCTCGGCTGTCCCGGCTCGATGTGGGACGCCACGGTCGCCCACCTCGCCGGCAAGGTCGAAGCGCACGTGCTGACGCTCGCGGGCTTCGCGGGCGAGAAACCGACCAAGCCACCGCTCGCCGCGACGGTGCGCAAGGAGCTCGTGCGCTACATCCGCGCGCACAAGCTCGACAAGCCGATCATCGTCGGCCACAGCATGGGCGGCTTCATCGCGTATTGGCTCGCCGAGACCGCGCCCGATCTGATCGGCGGCGTCATCGTCGTCGATGCCGGCCCGGCGCTCGCCGCCGACGCCGCCGATTCGGAGACCGCGCACGTGCTGCGCAACGCGTGGGCGCAGGCCGGCGATGACGAGCTGCCGGATCAAGTGCGCACGGCGTACACGTCGATGGTCGGCGATCCGAAAGAGATCGAGCCGTACTTGGAGGCGATCACGAAGTCGGACCGGCAGACGATGGGCGATGCGATCTACGAGCTGGTCACGACGGATCTCCGCGATCAGCTCGCCGCGATCCGCGCGCCGCTGTTGCTCGTGCTCGCCGACGGCGGCTACCAGCAGCTGTATCGAACGATGGTCAAGCCGGTGCCGAACCACGACATCGTCGTGATCCCGAAAACGCACCACTTCGTGATGCTCGACGATCCGAATGCGTTCGACGCCGCGCTCGACAAGTTTCTAGCCGAGCATTAGCTCTCGCGCGCGTGCGGCGAGCCCCCACGCGACGCTGGTCAGCTCCTCGCCGCCGACGACCTTGTCGGCGCCGAACCGCGCGGCGAGCCGGCCGTGCACGGCGGGGACGAGCGAAGATCCGCCGGTCGCGAACACGCGATCGACGTGCGGCGGCGTCACCTGTGCACGCGCGAGCACGTCGTCGAGCACGCGATCGATCGCGTCGAGATCCTCGCCGATCCACGTGTCGAACCCGGCGCGCGTCACCGGCAGATCGAGCTCGAGCTCCGGCAACGCCACGCGATCGGCCGCGGCGCCGGGCTGCGACAACCGGACTTTCGCGCCTTCGACCGCGCGGTGCAGCGGCAAGCCGAGGTCTTCGTCGACCACGCGCGTGAGCCGCTCGATCGCCTCGGGCGCTTCGGCGCCGTGCGTGACGCGATCGAGCAAGCGCTGCGTCGATTCTTCTTTGAGGAACGACAGCAAGTGCCAGCGCCGAAGATGGCCGTAGATCCACGCGGGCACCGGCGCGGTGCCTCCCATCTCGTCGACGCGATAGCGCGAGCCGCGGCCGAGTGCCGGCGCGACGACCGCGTCGATCACGCGCGCGTCGAACGCGTCGCCGGAGACGCCGATGCCGCCGGTCGCGAGCACCTGCGCGGCGCCGCCGCCGACGCGGATCACCGAGAAGTCCGTCGTGCCGCCGCCGTAGTCGGCGACGACGATCAGCTCCTCGCGATCGAGTCGCGCGGCATAGCGCGCCGCCGCGCCGACCGGCTCGAGCTCGAACACGACGTCGGTGAAGCCCGCCTTCGCGAGCGCCGCGCGCATGCGCTCGACCGCGCGGACATCATCGGCGGCGCTCTCGGCGCCCCAGTAGCGCACCGGCCGGCCGACCACGGCGCGCGCGCCGAGATCGATCGGCGACGCCGCGCGAACCTGGCGCAAGTACGCCGCGATCATGTCGTCGAGCGCCCAGCGCCGGCCGAAGATCGACGTCTTCGTGAACGATGAGCTCGCGAGATGGCTCTTGATCGATTGCACGAGCCGGCCGTCGCCCTCGGTCTCGAGGTAGCGCGCGATCGCCGGCGCGCCCGCGGTGAGCTGGCCGCCGGATTCGAAGTACAAGACCGTGCGCCACGTGCGCTCGCCACCGAGTTGCACGAGCTCGACGTGCGACCCGTCGTCGCTTGCCACCGCGACGGCGCTGTTCGTCGTGCCGAAATCGATCCCGACGAACGGCATCAACAGTTCGTGCGACCGCCGCCGGTGCAGATGTCTTTCTGGCCGAGCACGCGGTTGAAGATCCGAGCCGAGTCGAGCGAGCCGTACAGCCGGTTGTAGACCGCGCCGTCGTAGCGCCCGCCGATCACGGGTCCGTTCATCGAGCCGGTCTCGAGCGTCGCAGGCGTCGGGCCGCTCTCGCAGTGAAGCTGCGCGGAGTCGCCGGACCCGCCGGGCAACACGAGCGTGCACACGTTGTTGCCATCGTACGTGCAGGCGATGAGGCTCCACGAGTTCACCGGCACGTTGTCACCGGCCGACACCCCGACATCGCCCGTGCCTTGCACCTCGCACAGTAAATTTCCATCGTCGTCGATCGCGAGCAGGAACTGATCGACCTTCTCGATGATGCCGTATGCGTTTCCCGACTCGGGTGTCGCCGTCGGCTCGACCCACGCCATCAGCGTCAGCTGCTGGAGATCGAAGTCGCCGCTGTTCGCGGCTTGGATCGTCGCCTGTGGCGCTTCGAGCGTCGTCGAGATCGTCTCCGCCTGCGACGACATCGGCACGGTTCGCATGGTCACGTCGCTGTTCGTCACCGTCGCGTCGTGTCGCGCGGGCGAGCCGTCGCGCGCGACGCCGCTGTTGCCGGTGAGATCGGCATCGTCGAATTCGAGGCAGAGCACGAGCCCACTTGCATCAGGCGCGTAGCACGGCGCGTTGCTGCCACCGCTGCCACTGCTGCCGCTGCCGCTGCTGCCGCTGCCCGGCGCATCGTGCGAGCCGCCGCCGCTCGCATCGACGCCAGTGTTGCCGGTCGACGCATCGACGTCGAGCGCTTGCGATGGGCTGAAGCTACAGCCGACGAGCGTGACGAAAACGATCGCTCGCATCGCGATCAGCGTCGCACGGAACATCACTTCACGGCTAGCTGCTTTACGCCAGCGGGGCTCGAAAGCCCGGCGAAGAAATCGTTGCCCTTGTCGTCGACAACGATGAACGCCGGAAAGTCGATGACGTCGATCTTCCACACGGCTTCCATGCCGAGCTCGGAATACTCGTGAACGTCGACGCGCTTGATGCAGTCTTGCGCGAGTCGTGCAGCCGGGCCGCCGATCGATCCCAAGTAAAACCCGCCGTGCGCTCGACAAGCATCTGTGACCTCCTTACTTCGGTTGCCCTTCGCGAGCATCACCATGCTGCCGCCGTGCTGTTGAAACAGCTCGACATAGCTGTCCATCCGACCTGCCGTCGTCGGGCCGAACGAGCCCGACGCATACCCGGCCGGCGTCTTCGTGGGACCGGCGTAGTAGACCGCATGATCCTTCATGTACTGCGGCAGCCCTTCGCCGCGGTCGAGCCGTTCTTTGAGCTTCGCGTGCGCGATGTCGCGCGCGACGATCAGAGGCCCGCTCAGCGATAGCCGCGTGCGGATCGGATACTTCGACAGCGTCGCGCGAATCTCGCTCATCGGCCGGGTCAGGTCGATCTTCACGACATCGCCGCCGAGGTCGGCATGCGTGACGTCGGGCAGATACTTCGACGGCTCGGTCTCGAGCTGCTCGAGGAACACACCGTCGCGCGTGATCTTGCCGAGCGCCTGCCGATCGGCCGAGCAGCTCACCGCGATCGCGACCGGGCAGCTCGCGCCGTGGCGCGGCAACCGGATCACGCGCGCGTCGTGGCAAAAATATTTGCCGCCGAACTGCGCGCCGATGCCGCTGCCGCGCGCGAGCTCGAGCACGGTTTGTTCCCACTCGAGGTCGCGAAACGCGTGCCCTTGGGTTCCCCCGTGCGTCGGCAGGTGATCGAGGTAGCGCGCCGATGCGAGCTTCGCGGTCTTCAGCGTGTGCTCGGCGCTGGTGCCGCCGATCACGACGGCGAGGTGATACGGCGGGCACGCGGCGGTGCCGAGCGAGCGCAGCTTCTGATCGAGGAACTTCGTCAGCGACGCCGGGTTGAGCAGCGCCTTGGTCTCCTGAAACAGCAGGCTCTTGTTCGCCGAGCCGCCGCCTTTGGCCATGAACAGGAAATGGTATTCGTCGCCTCCCGTCGCGTAGATCTCGATCTGCGCCGGCAAGTTGGTGCCGGTGTTCTTCTCTTCGAACATGTCGATCGGCGAGACTTGCGAGTAGCGCAGGTTGTCGGTCTCGTACGTGTCGAACACGCCGCGCGAGATCGCGACCTCGTCGGGCTCGTCGCCGGTCACGACGTACTGGCCCTTCTTGCCCATGACGATCGCGGTGCCGGTGTCCTGGCAGCCCGGCAAGATGCCGCCCGCCGCGATGTTCGCGTTTTTGAGCAGCTCGAGCGCGACGAAGTGGTCGTTGGGCGAGGCTTCGGCGTCGTCGAGGATCTTGCGCAGCTGCGCGAGATGGCCCGGTCGCAGCAGGTGCGCGATGTCGCGCATCGCGGTGCTCGTCAGCAGCGTCAACGCCGCGGGCGCCACTTCGAGGAAGCGCTTGCCGCGCGCTTCGAACGATCCGACGAAATCTCCGGTCAGCTTGCGATACGGGGTGTCCTCGTGATGACCGGCGGGCAACAGCTCTTGATACGCGAACGACGGCATGCGCCGGACTATACTGGCGGTCGAGCGCGCGAACCGCGTGGGGCAACGTTGTACGCTCAGGCGATGTCACTAAGACTCTCGTTGCTCGCGCTCGCCGGCCTCGCCGGCTGTACCACCGGGTGGGGGAAGAGCTCGCTTCCGCCCGAGCAACACGGCCCGCTCAAGCCCAAAATCACGACCGGCTGCCCGCCGGCCGAATTCGATCTCGCCGCGGTCGCGCACGGCGGCCTTGGCGTCGATCCGCAACCCAAAGTGAAAGAGCTCCGCGTGCTCGCGTGGAAAGAATCGGCGCGCGATGCGGACCTCTACGCCGACGAGGTGCTGTTCTTGGCCGAGACCGTGTCCGATGGCTTCGTGATCGCGCACGTCGCCCGGCCGAATTCGGATGAGTGGCAGCTGGTCCCCGGCGACGACTCGTTCTCCGGCAGCGTGACGACCCCAGCGGCACCGACGCACGATCAGTTCGAGCGCTTCCTCAACCAGTCGAAGTGGAACTGGACGAAGGGCAAGGACAGCGACTCGTATACGTACACGTTGCTCAGCTTTAACGTGTGCAGCGATGCGTGGCAGAAGAGCTTCGGCGAGGCGCCGTGGCACCAATTCGCGCCCGAGAAAGCGGCCGACGCGCCGGCGAGCTGAGCACGATCGCCGCGATCGAAACGGATCCTTAGAGCGGGCCGAGCTTGTCGATGTCGGCTTGCGTCGCGGTGCGCAGCCAGACGAGGTAGCCGGCGAGCGCGTCGCGATCGACGATCGACAGATCGGCGTCGAACCGCGGCATCTCGGCCTTGCCGGCCATGTGGATCGCCTTTTTCGGGTTGCCGATCACGCTCGTGTACCAGTCGCGGCTGCCGAGCTGACTCAAGCCGGGCGCGTCTTGGCCGGCGACGCCATCGTCGATGCTGTGGCAGTCGGTGCACGTCGCGGCGAACGTCTTCTTGCCGCGGTCGGCGCGGTCGGGATCGACGTCGGTCGCGCCGGACTGCGCATACAGCAACTCGACGAGGTCGTCGAGGTCGGCGTCGGGCAGCGTGACCGCCTTCATCGCGTCGTCGGTCGGGCCCAGCTTCGTGTGCCCCCAGTAGTGATCGCCGCTCGGATCCTTCAAGAGCCCGACGAGCCACGCGCGATCGCCGTGGCCGGGCCCGATGATCGGCCCCTTGCGGTCCTTGCTCTGCGCGTCGTGGCAGCTCTTGCAGTACTGCGCGTAGAGCGTGCGCTGGCGGTACATCGGCACGGTCTTGAACACGTCGGCGGCGCCGGTGACCGGCACGCCGTATTGCGTCGCGAGCGCGAGCGCGCGGCTCGCGAGCTTGTCACCCGCTTGCTGGCGCTTCGCGAGCTCGGCGTCGCCCGAATCGGCCGAGAACGACTTCGCGGTGAGTAGCCCGATGATCGCGAACAGCGCGAGCACGCCGGCGATGACCAGCTTGCGCGGTTTCGGATCGCGCTCGGGTTTGCGATCGACGAGCGGCAAGCCGATCAAGAACCCGCCCACGATCACCGGCGTGATCAGCGCGACGACGCGCTCGGCCGAGCCGGCGAGATGACGGAGCTCGAACAGCCAGCGGAAGTACCACAGCGGCCGCGCATCGAACGCCGACGACGGATCGGCCGGCGCCGCGAGATCCGCGCCGTGCGACGAGATCGCGTAGCCGAGCAGCGCGGCAAATACGAGCGCCATCGCGATCGCATTCCGGATCGACTGCTGCGGCCAGCGCGCGACCGGTGCGAGCGCGTCGCGGCCCCATTTGGGGGTTGCTCCCCACCTGCGCGCGAGCACGACGTGTGCGGCGACGCCGAGCGTGGTCAGCGCCGGCAGCACCATCGCGTGCAGCGCATAGAACCGCGTCAGCGTGAGGTTGCCGTACTCGTTGCCGCCGATCGCCATCGAGCGGATGAGCTCGCCGCCCGGCGCCGACGCCGCGATGCCGATCTCGACGCGATTCGCCCAATAGCCGGCCTGATCCCAGCGCAGCACGTAGCCGGAGACGGCGAAGCCGAGCACGAACATCATCAACAAGATGCCGAGCCACCACGTGACCTCGCGCGGCTTCTTGTACGCGCCGTAGATCGCGGTCTGCAGCAAGTGCACGCCGCACACGATCACGAGCGCCGACGCGCCGTGAAAGTGCAGCCCGCGGACGAGCCAGCCCAGCGGCATGCGGCCCTGCACGTACGCGACCGAAGCCCACGCATCCGTCGTCGACGGCGCGTAGAACGCGGCGAGCGCGACGCCGGTGATCGCTTCGACGCCGAGCAACATCACGAGCACCCAACCGAACACGTGCGCGACCGACGGGCCGCCGGCGATCGCGCTCGGCTGCTTCGCGGCGTTGGCGCGCTCGTTCAGCCAGTCGGTGACCCGCTTTCTCATGCAGGCTCCCGCGTCGCCGAGTCGAGCTTGTATGCGATCCAGCTGAGCTGCAGACGGCCGTCTTTGATCTCGATCGGCAGCGGATCGAGCGCGCGCTTCGCCGGTCCCTCACCGGCGAGCTGGCCGTCGGCGTTCCACCGGCTGTTGTGACACGGGCACAGAAAACTCTTGGCGCTCTCGTCGTAGCCGACCGCGCAACCCAAGTGCGGGCACACCGCCGACACCGCTTGGACCTGCTGCGCGTTTTGTCGGCGCAACCACGCCGCACCGAGCACGACGTCGTGCGCGGTCGTCCACGCGTCGTTGACGACCGGCGCGATCACCGAAACCTTTTGCCAGCCCGGCCCGATGGGCAACCGCTCGTGCGCGCCGACGTCGATCGGATCCTTCGGCGTCGTGACCGTCGTCGCGCTCGCCGGCGCCGTAACGAGGCGCAGTGCGGGCGCGGCGATCACCAGGCCCAACCCGCCGCCGACCGCACACGTCGCGAACTTCAAGAACCCGCGGCGATCCGATTCGTCACCCATTCTGTTGTAACGGTAACAGAGCGGCGAATCGGTTCGCGCGTTACGCGGGGAAACGCACTAGCCCATAGTGCGTTCTTCGCGCTCTTGATCCTCTTTGCACTTGATGCAGAGCGTGGTCTCCGGGCGCGCTTCGAGGCGCTTCTTGCCGATCGGCTCCTCGCAGATCTCGCAGACGCCAAACGTGCCGTCCTCGATCTTCTTGAGCGCGAGGTCGAGCTTGTTGAGCAAGCTCTTTTCGCGGCCGCGCAAGCGGAACTCGAACGACTGGAGATATTCGCTCGCCGCCAGATCCATCTCGTCCGGCAGATCGTTGGTATCCAGCGTCATGTTCTCTTCCGAGAGCATCTCGCGAGCGCGCTCCAGGACTGCCTTGCGCTTTTCCTCGAGAAGCTCTTGAAACTTCTTCAGCTCTTTCTTGTTGAGAGCTTTAGACGACGCCGCAGCGGTGGTGCTCATAGGGCCTCCAAAAGGCGCGACAGGATAGTGATCCGAACGGCTGGTGACAACCCCCATTACAACCTGGGCTCACACCTTGACACCATGTGCGCCCTCCATCGAAACTAACTAGCGATGGCCGGCTCGGATAAGCGCAAGCAGTCTCTATACTTTCCCGAGGACATGCTGAAAGAAATCCAGGACGAGGCGACCCGCCAGGATCGCTCGCTTTCTTGGATCGTCCAGAAGGCATGGAAGATCGCTCGGAAAGAGATCATGAAGTACCCGTCGGTGAACGAGTTTCCCGGCGAAGAAGACGAGAAAGAGATCGCGTAACGGCGTCGTCCGTGACCGCAGCGTGGGGCTACGCTGTCGCGAACGACGCAAGTCCGATTTTCTACGAAACATGGGGCGCGCGTGACGCGCAGGCACCGGTCTTACTCTGCGATGGGATCGGCTGCGACGGTTACGTCTGGCGTTACCTGCGCCAAGACCTAGCCGATCGGTTCGGCCTTCACCTTCATTATCGCGGCCACGGCCGCACCGCGGCGCCGCGTGATCCGCGCGCGATCACGATCGAGGATCTCGCCGATGACGTCGCGAGCGTGCTCGACGACGCGCTGGTCGAGCGCGCGGTCGTCGTCGGCCATTCGATGGGCGTGCAGGTCGCGCTCGAGACCTATCGCAGGCATCGAGGCCGCGTCGCCGGGCTCGTGCTCGTGTGCGGCGCGGCGTCGCATCCGCTCAAGACGTTTCGCGGGTCGTCGGCGCTCGAAGAGCTGCTGCCGACCGTGCAGCGTTTCGTGCACCGCCTGCCGAACGTGGTGAACCAGCTGACGCGCCGGCTCCTACCCACCCGGCTAGCGTACGAGATCGCGACGCGGCTCGAGATCCAGCGCGATCTCGTCGAGCCCGCCGACTTCATGCCGTACCTGGAGGGCATGGCGAGGATCGATTCGCGGTTGTTCGTCGCGATGCTGTCGTCTGCGGGCCAGCACTCCGCGGAAGAGTTGCTTCCAAGCATCGCAGCACCTACGCTTGTGATCGTTGGTGCACGGGATGGCTTCACGCCACCGGATCGCGGCCGTGCGATGGCTGCAGCGATCCCGGCTGCCGAGCTGCTCGAGGTGCCGAACGCGTCTCACACCGCCCCGATCGAGCGACCTCATCTGGTCGACACGATGATTCGCGACTTCATGACAAGAAGGATCGATTGTCCTCGGGAGTGAGACGCAGATTTCTCGCTGCTGAGGACTCGCGAACCCGCCTCGTACACCTTCTGAATCCTCTTCGAGCTCCGCGTCGATCTGCTCGGTTTTTTTGTCGGGTTTCGCGCGGAAATTCATCGCTTTTTCGAATTCGATCAGGCAAGGTCGCGGTCCATCGCAGCGTCGCCCTTTAGGGGGAAAACGAAGGGCCTGCTGCGACTTCAGAACAAGAGAAGCCATGGAAACCGACAAGTCAATGACACGCCCTGTCCTGCGTCGGCCTGACGACGACAATGATGGTCTGGTTGCCTTGCCGCCCGTCCCGCTGGTTCGCCAGCGTCTGCGCGCGTCGGTCAAGGAGTTCGCATCGTCTCAGCCCGGTCGCCGCGCCGCTGCACTTGCAGCCGTTTGGATCGCCGCGACGGGATGTGAGGCAGATCTCAATCATTACGATCCCGAAGAAGCGCTGCGCACGTATCGCTTGATCGAATCCGAGCTTCGCGCCGAGCTGCGCATCAGCCTCGGGCGCGCGATCACGAACGAGCCGCACGCGGCAACCCGCAACACGATGATCAGCATGCTCGAGCACCTCGAAGAGCTCGAAGCCGCCGCCGTCGCGCCGCGCCCGGCACGTCGCCGTCGCCGTCGCTAGTCGCTGGCGAAGACCACCTCCACATTTTGTAAAGGACCCCGGCGTGCGCCTCGCGCTCGCGGGGTTCTTTTCGTTTCGTCCGGCCGGGTCTCGGCCACCGCGTCCGACGCTCGGACGAGCTCGGACAGGCGATCGCGCTAACGCGTCGTGATCACAGTCGCGCGCGCTTGGCGCTCGGCTTGCTGATGCGACCGGGCGATGGATCGCTCAGACGCTACAAACGGACCAGCCACAGTGCCGACAGAGCTGACAACGCGCTTGCAAGACGAGCGCGTTGCCGCATTCGGGACAGCCGGGCACCGCGACCGGCGCAGCCGCGCGAGCGCCGGTGACGAGCACCTGCCCTTCGCGGCTGCCGTCGCGATAGACCGTGATGCCTTTGCACCCGAGCTCGTAGGCGAGCTGATAGGCGGCTTTGACGTCGGCCGGAGTCGCGTCGTGCCGCAAGTTGATCGTCTTGGACACGGCAGCGTGGACGTAGCGCTGGAAAGTGGCCTGCATGCGGACATGCATCGCGATCGAGACATCGTGAGCGGTCGGAAAGCGGCGCTGCAGATCGGCGGGCACGCCCTCGACGCCGCGCACGCCGCCATGCTCGGCGATGGCCGCGAACAGCTCGGGCGTGGCAACGCCGCGTGCTTCGGCGATCCGGCGGAACATCGGGTTGACCTCGTCGAGCTCGGCGCCGTCGAGCACGTTGCGGCGATACGCGAGCGCGTACAGCGGCTCGATCCCGCTCGAGCAACCGGCGATGATGCTGATCGTGCCGGTCGGCGCGATCGTCGTCGTGGTGGCGTTGCGCAAGGGCCGGTGGCCGTCTCGCTCCCACCGCGATCCGTGCCACGCGGGAAATGGCCCGCGCTCCGCAGCGAGCGCCTCGGACGCGGCGAGCGACTCGGCCTCGAGAAACGTCGCGAGCCGCGTTGCGAGCTCGAGCGCCGGCTCGGAGTCGTAGGCGATGTCGAGCGCGGCGAGCGCATCGGCCCAGCCCATGATGCCCAAACCGATCTTGCGCGTGTCCTTGGTCGCGCGCTCGATCTCGACGAGGGGGTAGCGGTTGGCATCGATGACATCGTCGAGGAAGCGGACGCTGTCGCGGATCGCGATGCGGAGCCGGTCCCAATCCAAGTCGCCGGCGACGACGAAGCGGCCGACGTCGATCGAGCCGAGCGTGCACGACTCGAAGGGCAAGAGCGGCTGTTCACCGCAGTTGTGAACGAGCACGCCGTTCGCGAAGAAGTGGCTGGTCGTCGGTTCGGTGAGGTCGAAGACTTCGGCTTCGCCATCGGGCTCGACAGACTGCACGGTGAGCCATTGGCGATCAGCGTGGGGCCCGCGCGTGTAGCCGGCGAGCATCTCGGTGAGCCGATGCGTCTTCGCGGCGACGATGAAGCCGATGGCGTCGAGGTACGCGCACAGGCTCGCCCGCGAGATCACGAGCTCGTGCTGCGCCGCGCACGAGTATTCGCGCGGTACACCGTCGGCGTCGGGGAGCAACCGGACGCTCTCGGTGCGGCGATTCGCGTAGATCACGCTGCGGATCCCGAACCTGAGCAGCAGCTGCTGGCCCCCACGAAGCAAGCCGAGCTCGTTGTTGGCGAGCCGGACGCTCGCACCGTTGGCGATCGTCCCTTGCACGCTGCCGTCGACCGAAATCAGGCCTCGTATGAAGCCCGCGACAAGCGCCGGCGTCCCTCGCCAGATCAGCTCGGGGATCTGGCGCTTGCAGCTCGGATCGATACCGACCGCTTCGAGCGCGCGACGCAGCCGCTGGCTCCTGATGTACACGAAGTCGCGATCGTCGACCGCGCCGAGCTCGAGGTCGGCAGCGCCGGCGATCCTCCGCGCCGCCGCGAGCAGGCGCGGAGCGGCCTCTCGCTTGTCCGCTCCGTAGAACCCGAGCACAGCAGTCGGTTTGCCGGCGCTGTGATTCGTGAAATGACCGTCCCCAACGAGCCAGCCGACGAGCTCGCCGAGCGTGCCGTCGACGCAATCACGCGGCACGTCTCCGAGCACGGGCGCGGCGAGCCAACGCAGGCGATCGCCGGGCTCGAGCATCGCGGCCATGACCTCGCCGCTGTCGGTGGCGACGAGATGGTCGGCGGTGAGCCGCAGCTCGACGCCTTCGACGGTCGCGAGCCGCAGCACCGGCTTGACGCCGGTCGCGAACACGCGCGTGGCGCGTCGAAACACAACGCGACCGTCGTCGAGCGTCGCAGTGCGCGGCGTCGAGCCGACGAGCTCGCGAATCTCGACCATCCCTTGGCCTTCGACCCACACGCGCGTATCGCCGGTGACGCAAGGATTTGTAGCCTCGATGACACCGCGATCTGGCGTCGGTTGGAGCTCGTTGACCCGATCGATGAAGACGAGGCCTGGGTCGCCGACGGCCCAAGCAGCGTTGGCGATCGCGTCGAACACGCGGCGGGCATCGAGTCGACCCGTGACGTTATCGGTACGTGGATTGACGAGATCGTAGGTCGTCCCGGCGGCGACGGCGCGCATGAACGCATCGGTCACGGCGACCGACAGGTTGAAGTTGCGCATCCGCGTCGGGTCGAGCTTGATCGCGATGAACTCCAGGATGTCGGGATGGTCGACGCGGAGCATGCCCATGTTGGCGCCGCGACGCGTACCGCCTTGTTTGATCGCTTCGGTGGCGATGTCGAAGACCTGCATGAGCGTCACCGGGCCGGAGGCCGTGCCGCCCGTGGAAGCCACCCGATCGCCCGCGGGACGCAGCCTGGAGAACGAGAATCCGGTGCCACCGCCGGTTTTTTGAATTTCCGCGGCCCAGCGCACGGCTTCGAACACGCCGGTCGTGGAGTCTTCGACGGGCACGACGAAGCATGCCGCGAGCTGGCCGAGTGGTCGGCCGGCGTTCATGAGAGTCGGCGAGTTCGGCAAGAACTCGAGTGCGGCGAGCATGTGCTCGAATCGCGCGGTGATCGCCGCGACCTGATCGGTGCTCGCACCGTGAACCGCCTCGGCCGCGGCGACGTGCCGAGCGACGCGGGCGAACAGCTGTTCGGCCGTTTCGACGACGACGCCCTCGTCCCGCGCGAGGTAGCGCGCGCGAAGGACCTGAAGCGCATTGTCGGTCAGCGTCGCCGCCACATTCGGACCGTACGATCCGCGGCTCGGGCACGCAACCGGCCACCGCGGCTGGCAGCTCTGGTCATCGCCGCCGTGCTCGCCTTACTAGCGGTCCTCGTCGCGCGGGCGAGCGCCGATCCACTACCGACCACCGGCGACGAGCAGGACCACGACGACGACGCCGCGTCGGGCGACGATGGGCCGTCCGGCGATGGCGACATCGCGCCGGTGGATTCGCCGCGCGGCGCGCCGATCGGCTTCGCGGTTCCGGCGCCGAGCGAGCGGCTCGTGCCGCCGATCGCGGTCGACCGCGTCGTCGCTGCGGCGTATCGCGCCGCCGGGATCGACGACGACCCGACGTCGGGCTGGCGCAAACGCACGCGGCTTGCCGCGCTCGTGCCGTGGGTGACCGTGCGTGACGGTCGCGAAGCGTTCTGGCGAGACGTCGACGATCCGACGCTCGAGTACACGGACATCTACGACGTCCGCGCGAGTTGGCGACTCGACCGGCTCGTGTTCGATCCGAACGAGATCCGCATCGAGGCGATGAACGTCAGCCGGCGGCGAGAGCGCAGGCTCGTGAGCGCGTCGGTGATCCGCACCTACTACGAGTGGCTCGCGCTCCGATCGGCGGCGGCGCGAACGCCCGGGCGATGGGCGACCCGCGCCGACGAAGTGCTCGCCGAGCTCGACGCGACGACCGATGGGTGGTTCTCGCAGACGCTCGCCAACCTGCCGAGATCACGGTGACGAGGAGGTGCTAACCGACGAGAACTTGCCAGGTCACACGAACGCCCGTCACAATTTCGGAAAGTGGTAGTCCCCGAGCGCGCGCATCCTCGCTATGCCCACGAAGCCGCCGTGACGTTCTTCGTCGGCTCGGCACAGCAGACCGGCCGCACGAAGAATCTATCGAGCGGCGGACTGTGCGCCGATCTGCCCGAGCCCATCGCGGCGGGCACCGACGTCGAGGTCTCGGTCGCGTTGGTGTTTGCCGACGACGCGCAGTCCGAAGCGCTGCGGCTACCGGCACGTGTCGCGTGGTGCACGCCGCTCGACGAAGGTCATCAGGTCGGTCTGGCGTTTCGCCCACTGAGCGCCGAGCTCACGCAGTACCTCGGCGTGTTCTTGCGCTACCTCGATGATCGCAAGACCGAGAAGTCGCAGCGCGCCGCGAACCTCGACGACCGATTCCGATAGCGATCACGACGCCGACGACGATTGCTGGGCTTTCTTCGCGTCCGCTTGGGCGCGCGCCTTTTGGATGTCGCTCATCATGCCGAGGACGAGGCGAGGGTCGGTGAACACGTTGAGCTTGGGCGCGAGCGACTTGGCGTAGCGATCGAAGTAGAGCAGCTGCTTGGTAATGAGGATGAACTCGTTCGGCATCCGCATGCGGTGACGCGTCGCCGTGCGCTGGATGCCCGGCAAGAAGTCGGCGTAGTTCACTTCGGCAAATGACAGCGTCAGCAACGGGCGATAGGTATCGCCGAGGTCTTTGACAAACGCATCCATGTCGAGCTTGTCCGGGGCGCCGGCCATCTCGACGATGATCTCGGCGAGGCGGCGGTAGTTGCCGGACGCGAACGCGATCATGTAGTCGGTGACGAGGTAGCGCGCGTTGTCGTCGAAGCGGCCGACGATGCCGAAGTCGAGGAAGCCGATCGTGTCGTCGTCGAGGAGCATCAAGTTGCCGGCGTGAACGTCGCCGTGAAAGAAGCCGTAGAACACGACGCACTGGAACCACGCGCGCAGGCCGTCGACGAGCTTCTGCTCGCCGTCGATGCCCTGCGCTTTGATCTCGTCGAAGCGATCGACGCGCAGGCCGGAGAACCGCTCCATGACGAGGACTTTCCGAGTCGTGTACTCGTGGTGCGGCACCGGGGCGCGGATGTTCTTGTGCGCGAGCTCGCGCATGATCTCGTTGAACCGATCGAGGTTCTCGGCCTCTTTGCGGAAATCGAGCTCTTCGGTAAGCGTCTTGGTGAAGTCGTCGATGATGCCGACCGGGTTGACGAGGTCGGCGTCCTTCTTGAAGCGGGCGACCCAGCCGGCGACGCGCCGCATGATCCGCATGTCGGCCATGCAGCGCGCGATGATGCCGGGGCGTTGCACCTTGATCACGACGAGCGTGCCGTCGCGCAGCTTGGCAGTGTGGACCTGCGCGATCGACGCCGACGCGAGCTGCTTGGGCTCGATGTCGATCAGGTGCGCGGCTTTCTCGCTGCCGAGCTCTTCGTCGAGCGTGCGCTGGACGTCCTCGAACGAGAACGGCTTGACCCGGTCGAGGACTTTTTGGAACTCCTTGACGTACGGGTCGGGGAACATGCCCGCCGACGAGGCGACGATCTGGCCGAACTTGATGAACGTGGGTCCGAGGTCCTCGCAGAACATGCGGAGCAACACCGGCCGCGTGAGCTTTTGATACTTCGCGCTGCGACCGGTGCCGGCGAACCACAGTCGGCGGAGTTGCAGCACGTCGAAGATCCACAGCCAGAAGTACTTCGCGGTGATCAGGCTGAACGCCCAGATCCGGCGCGGCACCGGTAGCGCCACCGACAGGATGAACAGCACGGCGACCGCGGCGAGCAGGACGTACCAGAACATGCGCGGTCATCCTAGCAGAGCGCTAGCAGAGCGACCGAATGCGATCGTCGCATTCCGCGCGCTATGCTGCCGCCGTGCTCACGACCGTCACCGCCGGTGCGTACACGTTCCGCGGTGTCTCCGTCGGTGGCGTGTACACGTCGATCGCGGTGCCGGAGCTCGGTGTGCTGTTCGATGCGGGGATTCCCGCGCGCTCGCTCGCCGCGCTCGATACGATCTTGATCTCGCACGGCCACGCGGATCACGTCGGCGCGCTGCCGGCAATCCTCGGCATCCGCGCGCTGCACGGCAAGACCAAGCCACCGCGCGTGGTGATGCCGGCGGAGATCGTCGGCGACGTGCTCGCCGCGCTCGAGGCGATGTCGCGGCTGCAGCGGTTTCCGCTCGCGGTCGATGCGATCGGGATGTCGCCCGGCGACGAGATCGAGCTGCGCGGCGACTTGCGTGTACGCGCGGTGCGGACGTTTCATCCGGTGCCGTCGCTCGCGTACATCCTCGTGCGGCGGGTCGCGAAGCTGCGCGCGGAGCTGCGCGGGCTCGCCGGGCCGGAGATCGCAGCGCGACGCCGCGCGGGTGAAGTCGTCAGCGAGCACGACGATCGGCTCGAGCTCGCGTACGCGACCGACACGCTGATCACCGCGCTCGATCACGCGCCGGAGCTCTACGAAGCGCGCGTGCTGGTGATGGAGTGCACGTTCCTCGATGACAAGAAGTCGATCGAGGCGGCGCGCGCCGGCTGTCACGTGCATCTCGACGAGATCATCGAGCGCGCGGATAAGTTCCACAACGAAGCGATCGTGATGATGCACACGTCGCAGCTGTACGCGCCGGATCGCGTCGCCGAGCTGCTCGATCGCCGCGTGCCACCGGCGCTGCGCGCGCGGATCGTGCCGTTCGTGTCCGCGACCGCGTTGCATTGGCCGGGATGACGCATGCCGAACGACGGAAACGACAACGACAACGCTGCCGGTGCCGGCGAGCGCGGCGGCGTGACCGCGGTCGAGCTCACCGACTCGATCGATCTGCACACGTTCGCGCCGCGCGAGATCGCGGATCTCGTCGACGAATATCTGCGCGCCGCGGCCGAAGCGGGCATGACTTCGGTGCGGATCATCCACGGCAAGGGCACGGGTACGCTCCGCGCGATCGTCCATGCCGCGCTCGACCGGCATCCGTTGGTCGAGCGCTACGCGCTCGCCGATGGCAACTGGGGAGCGACGGTCGTGCAGCTCCGGGCGTAGCGATCAGCACGTGATCGTCACGTGATCGTCGCGAGGAGCAGCACGCACAGCTCGCCGAACGCGGCGGCGCACGCCACGACCGGCGCCGACAGGCCGTGGTCGCGGCGCTGCGCATCGATCCCGAGGCCGAACGACGCGGCGGCGGTGAGCGCGAGCGCGGTGACACCACCTTTCGCGCCGAGCGCGAGCCCGGCGAGTATCGCCGTCGCGATACCGAGCACCGCGATGATCCACAGCGCCGCCGGTGTGGCGATGAGCGAGCGGCCCGCGTGGGCCTCGCCGATCGGATCGCCGAGCGCTTGCAAGAAGATCGCGGCCCAGCGGCCGATGACCGCGGTCGCGACGAGCACGGCGAGCCAGCGGTCCGGCGGCACGGCGCCGAGCGCCGCGACGCGGGCGAGCACGATGAAGACGAGCGCGAGCACGCTCCTGACGCTCGGCGAACGACCCTCGAGCCGATCGATGCGCTCGGCGACGCCGTGCTCGACGAGACCGGCCGACGCGACCGCCAGCGCGGCGAGCCCGACCACGGCTGCGAGCGTGGCCGGCATGCCGAGCGCGCGGACGAGCGCCGCCGCGATGTACGCGATCGCGCCGATCGGTAAGCCGAGCGCGACGACCCAACCGGGCGAGCGCGGCTCGTCGGCGACTTCGAGCGGCCATCGCCACGGCGTCGAATGAACGAGCGCGACCGCGCCGCCGTACAGCGGGCCGAGCCGGCGCATCCAATCCTCGCGCGTTGCCACGGCGCGACTATAGCGCGAGGCGCTCGATGGTCAGCGTTCGCCGCGCCCGCGCGTGGCTTGGCGAACGCGAAACGCGACGCGAAACGCGGGCGGCCGCGCGCGATCGGCGATGACGCGGTCGCCGCGCGCCGCGAGCACGAGCAAGCCGAGCCCGTGTTTGCACGGCCGGCGGGAGCTGCAGGTGCACGTGGTCTCGTGGCTCGCAGTGTGCGCCGACACCCAGAAGTCGGTCGCATCCGCGAAGCGCCCCCACACGCGCTCGCGATCGCGGCCGAGCTCGAGCCAATCGGCCGAGTCGGCGACCTCGCGTGCAGCCGCGGCAACGCGCACGTCGGGTGCGAGCGCGAGCAGCTGTGCTTCGGGAACGCCGTTGCGCGGCTCGCCGACTTCGATCGCGTGCGCGACCGACGCGAGATGGCGTGCCGCGATCGCGCCGATGCGATTGCGCGAGATGTCGAGCTCGAGGTGGCGCCAGCTCGACGCGCGCGCGACGAGGCTCGGCACGTCGGCATCGCCGAGGTCGCCGCCGGGCAACCCGAGATGCTCGAGCGACGCGCATCGCGGCGACGTCGAGATCGCGTCGAGCAAGCGCGCGGTCTCGGTGGTGTCGCGCAACACGAGCCGGCGCAGGCGCGGCAGGGCTGCGAGCAGGTGCACGAGCTCGGTCGTCGTCGGCGCCAGGTTCGGCGCAGCGACCTCCAGCGAGCGGAGCGCCGGCAACGTACCGCGCGCGAGCTTCGCGAACAGCGTGCGCGCATCACCGGTCTCGATCGCGAGCGACTCGAGCTTGGCGTGACGAGCCGCCGCGCTGAACGACAACGTGCCGCCGCGCAGCACGAGCGTGCGGAGCTGCGGCAGCTTCGCGAGCAGCGGCGACGCGTTGCCGATCTGCGTGAACTGCAGCGTGGTATCGCGCGGCGTGAAATCGCCGACCACGAGCTCGACGAGCAGTGCCGGCGGCGACGCGCAGATCGCCGCGACGAGCGGGCCGTACTTGTACGGACCATCGTCGCCGAGCGGGCCGAGCGCCAAGCCGCGCAAGAACCGCGCGGAAGGATGCGCGAGCAGCTCGACGAGCACGACGTCGAGCGGCGTGGTGCGCGCCGTGCGCCGCGCGAGGCGCACGCGATCGAGGTAGCCGAGGTGCCAGCTCGACTCCGAGCTGCGGCTCGCCGCGAGGCCCGCCGGCACGAAATAGTCGCCGCGGTCGGCGAGGATGCGCGCGGCGACCTGCTGGCGCTTGGTGTCGCCGGGCCGCTCGGCGAGCTGGTGCTGCGCGACGATCAGCTCGCCGCGCGGATCGTTCTTGCCGAGCAACCAATCGGCGTAGACCAGGTGTGGATCGATCGAATCGCGCGCGGCGAGGATCTCGGCTTCGAGCCCGAGGTGGATCGCTTTCGGCGTCGCGGTCGTGCGGCGCGCCTCGTGCTTGCGCGGCCCTGCGGCGAGCGCGCTCGCGCCGAGCTCGAGCCGCTTGCGGTCCTCGTCATCGGGCTCGCCGGCCGGCTCGATCAATTGCGCGGCAAGCGCGGTCTTGAACGTGCGCGCGATGCCATCGGCGAACAGATACGTGCGCTGATCGCCGGCTTCGCGGACGAGCACGCCGAGGCCCCACGCGGGCGACTTACTATGGCGAATGTATGCGGTCAGCTCGCGGGCTTCGTACCACGGCGCCGATCGGGCGCGGGCGCGAGGTGCGAGCGCACCAAGAACGGCGCGGGATCGACATAGTGCGTATCGGTGTTGTCGCCGTGCGTGCCCGGATGGTTCGGCAGCTCGAGGCTGAAGTGCAGGTGCGGCGCGGCCTCGTAGCACGCGGTCGCGCCGAGCGTGCCGAGGTATTGGCCGCCGTCGACGCGGTCGCCGACCTCGAGCCCTTCGGCGACGTCGTCGAGGTGCATATATGCGGTGAGCGTGCCGTCATCGTGCTCGATGCGCACGTATCGGCCGCTGCGTCCGTCGAGGCCGAGCTCGTGGCGCTCGACGCGCACGACGACGCCATCGGCGACCGCGACGACGGCTCGGCCGCGCGGCCCGTCGAGATCGATGCCGCAATGCCCGGCGCCGCACTCGGCGCGCATCACGCCGGCGCGCTCGGCGCCGAAGTGCCGCGACGGCTCGGGCGGCATCTTCTCGATCGCGTCGGCGACCGGATGGATCCAATCGATCAGCGACGGATACGTCTCGCTCAGCAGCTGGTCGTTCGCGACTGGAATCGGATAGCGCTGCTCGAGTGTCATCGCCGCCGGCGGCGCGTCGTCGCGCGCGACGCGGCGCAGCGATGGCGCGATCGCTTCGATCGCGCCAAGCTCGACGACGTTGGCACCGGCGCGCGCGACGCTCGGATGCGCCGGCCGCGGCCACGCGCAGAACGCGAGACCGAGCGCCAGCAGGCTGGCAGCGATGCGGATCGTCCACCGCGGCGATCGTTTCGGCGCGACGATCGCGGGAATCGCGGGCTCGACCGCAGGTGCCGCCAGACAGCTGCGATGCCACAGCGCCACGCCGCCACGCGTGACGACCGGTTCACCCTCGTGCAGCGCGACCACCATCGCGCACCGCGGACAGAGCATTCCGATCATCGTACGGTAGGCTCGTCACACGATCGCCTCGCGTTGAGATCGATCTTCGCGAAATGTTTCGCGCAGCTTGTCCTACAAGCGCCTGCTTACGACGACTTCTTCCTCATGATGATGAGGTGATTCGCATTGTGGATATCGTAGTAGCCGAAGCGGAAGTCGAGATCGCGATGCGGCTCGGTCTCGAACTCGGTGCGCCAGTCTTTCGAGATCCCGCTGCCGGCCGGAATGTGTGGGCCGACGAACGTCCCGTACGTCTCGTACTCGAACCCGGCCGGCCTGCCCCACTTCGGCGCGATTCCGGTCGCGTCGGAGACCATCCACACCACGTGCGACAGCAAGTAGTCGCGCATCAACGAGAACGATTCCCACGACAGTAGATAGCTCGCGGCCTTCGTCATCGCGGCGATCGGTCCCTTGGCCTCGAGGTACTTGAGGACGCGCGGATCCTTCTTGAGGCCGGGCCCGATGCCCTTGCTCTCGTCGTTGCCGAGGTTCTGGCGAATGTGGCGATAGACCTGCACGCGGCCGCCGGCCTTGCGGAACTGCAGCTCGGCGTTCGCGAAGAACCAGTTGCGCGTCTCCGCCTTCGCAGCTTTCGGCGCCTTTGCGAGATCGTCGTCGTCGAGGTAGTGCACCGCGCCGTCGTCGTCGAGCTTGAAGTAGCGCAGCCCGACGACCTCGTAGCCGTGAATCTTGAGCGCCGACAGCGCGAAGATCAGCTCGGTCGGCAGCGCGCCGCCGCGCATCGCATCGATCATGTTGATCGTGTTGCTGAAGTTCACGCGGTAGAGGAACTTGAGCTCGTACGCGACCTTCTTGAGCGCGCGATCGAGGTCGCCGCCGCGGAGCGAATCGACCGTGCGTGGATCGCCGGCGGGCTCGAGCGAGATGTTCGTGATCTCGTCGGCGTCGGGATAGACCGTGAGCGCGGTCGACAAATCGCCGCCCGCGAACGGATAGACGACCTTCTTCGGGATGTCTTTGGGCACGTGCGCCGCGAAGAACGCGCTCGCGGGCTTGACCCAGTTGTCGACGTAGTCGGCCTGCGCCTTCTTGACATCGTCGCAGTGCGTGGCGACCGCGTCTTGCGTGACACCGTCGGGCAGCGCGCCTTCACCGCACGCACCGACGACGAGCAACGCCTTCGCTTCGGTCGTGAAGTCGTGACCGCCCGCGGGCAGCGGCGGCGACGCGGGTGCGGGGGGCGTTACCGGCGCCGATTGCGCGGCGACGGCGGCAGAGCCCGAGCCGGCCATCGCAGCGCCGCCCGAGCCCGGCGTCGGCGCGCCCATCGCGGTCGGCGCGGCCGGCGCGGTCGGAGTCGTGGTGGTGGCCGAGCCGGTTCCGGTCGACGGCTCTTTGCCATGGCAGCTGGCCACGACGAGCGCGGCTAGAACGAGACGTACACGCATGCGGGCGGCATCATGCAACGAAGCGGCTCGCGACGCTATTCCTGTTGGCGCACGTCGATCGCGGGGTGGCGCTCACGCGCGGTGCGGTGACCGTGAACGTGTCGGCGGCGGCGAGCATGCGCAAGCTCGCACGCCCGGGGATCCACCGTGCGCTCGTGACACGTTCGACGAGCCGCGCGCGGGAGATCCCGCAGCCACCGCCCTCACGCTGGATCTCTGGCACTGGCTTGATATCTTCGGTCATGGCCAGTTTTACGGATGCCCAGATCAAGGACATCTTGGTCGGGTCGCCGAGCGTCGCAGTGCTCGGAATCCACACGCAGCCGGATAAGGCGGCTTTCTACGTGCCCGAGTACTTGTTCGACGAGGGCTACAAGATCTATGGCGTCAATCCGCGGCTCATCGGCGAGAAGTTATTCGACCAGCCGGTGCGAGCAACGCTCGCCGATCTGCACACGCCGATCGATCTCGTCGACGTGTTTCGCAGGCCCGAGGCGATCCCGGCCCATGTAGCGGACATCTTGGCGATGCAGCCAAGACCCAGGGTCGTGTGGTTCCAGCTCGGGATCAAGAACGACGAGGCGGCCAAGCAGCTCGAAGCGGCCGGCATTGTCGTCGTACAGAACAAGTGCACGCTCGCGGAGCATCAGCGGCTCAAGCTCGGCGCGCCGATCGCTCGTTGAGCTGCGCGCCCGAGCGCGGGCGCACGATCATCCACGTGGCACGACCGCTGCTTGACCGATGGTCATGCAGTCTTGGAGGCCGACCGAAACTCACCGAGGCAGTCCGCTCGTCGAGGCCGTCCTCACGCGCATGCTCGAGCTCGATGCCGTGCTCGAGCACATCGACGACAAGACGACGATCGAGGCGATCGCGATCGCGACCGAGCTCGCCGCGGCCGGCAACCTCGTCACGGGCGACATTCGCCGGACCAGCGATGCCGTCGCCGTCGCGCTCGCGCGCTGGCTCGAGCGCACGCGTCACCTGGGCGTTAACGTTGATCCGGTTCCGCATGCAGCTTAAAACGCAGGCGTGCGCGTGGTCGTCCAGCATCGCAGTCGTTACGTCTATCCGCGGGCCGCGCTGCTCGGGCCGCAGACGATCCGGCTGCGGCCAGCGGATCATACGCGCGCGCGCGTGGAGTCCTACGCGTTGACGATCGCGCCCGAGCATCGCGTGCACTGGCAACGCGATGCGCACGGTAACCACGTCGCGCGCGTCACGTTCAAGGCCGGCCAAACGACGGCGGAGCTGTCGCTCGGCGTCGAGCTCGCGCTCGACATCTCGCCGATGAATCCGTTCGATTTTCTCGTCGACGATCGCGCGAAGCAGGTGCCGTTCGCGTATCCCGACGGCAACGAGCTCGCGAGCTTCTTGGACCTGTCGGATCCGGCGTATCGCATGGGCCGGCTCGCGACGAATTTGCTCAAGGAGCTGCCGGCACGCGGCGATCTCGTCGGCATGCTCGTCGCGATCGTCGGCGCGGTGCGTGCGCGCGTCGCCTACGTGATCCGCGACGAGTCCGGCATCTGGACGCCCGAAGAGACGCTCGCGAACGGCCGCGGCAGCTGTCGCGACTCGGCGGCGTTGCTCGTCGCGCTGTTGCGCGCGCGCGGGATCGCGGCGCGGTTCGCGTCGGGCTACCTCGTGCAGCTCGCCGACGAAGGCATGCTGCCCGACGAGCCGCGCGGCGTTTCGCGCGACGTCGTCGATCTGCACGCGTGGGCCGAGGCCTACGTGCCGGGTGCCGGCTGGATCGGCCTCGACGGCACCAGCGGCCTGTTTGTCGGCGAAGGCCACGTTCCGCTCGCGTGCGCCGCGACGCCGTCGCATGCCGCACCGCTCGATGGCACGAGCGATGTCGCGGCCGCGAGCGTCGAGTTCTCGGCGACGATCGGCCGGATCGGCCACGAGCCACGGCCGACCACGCCGTACACCGAGGATGTGTGGCGCGAGCTGCTCGCCGCCGGCGATCGCGCCGACGACGTGCTGCGCGCCGCGAGCCTCGAGCTCACCGTCGGCGGCGAGCCGACCTACGTCGTGCGCGGCGACGACCAGCGCGCCGACGAATGGAGCATCGGTGCGCTCGGGCCTAGCAAGTGGAAGCGCGGCGTCGAGCTCGCGCGGCGGCTGCGCGACCGGCTCGCGACCGGCGGCGTGATCCTGCATCGCACCGGCAAGCAGTATCCCGGCGAATCGCTGCCGCGCTGGGCGCTCGACATCATCAGCCGCCGCGATCGCACCGCGCTGTGGCCGGCTCGCGAAGCGACCGCGATTCCAGACGCGCGCGGTTTCGGCGAAGCGCTCGCGAACGCGCTGGGTGTGCCGGCAGATCTACACGCCGCGTTCGAAGATCCGTGGAACGCGATCGCGACCGAGGCGACGCTGCCGCCGGAGATCGAGCCGTCGCGCGCCGACGACCGCGAAGAACGCCGCCGGCTGGCGCACCTGCTCGACCGCGGCTTGGCCACGCCGGCCGGCTTCGTCCTGCCGTTGGCTCGAGTCGACCGCGCGTGGCGCACCGATCGGTGGACGCTGCGCCGCGGCCAGCTGTTCTTGCTCGCCGGCGACAGCCCGATCGGCTTGCGGTTGCCACTCGCATCGCTCGTCGATGCGCCGCCGCAGCCGGAGTGGGCCGACGCGCCGAAGCTGCCCGATCCGCGCCAGCAAGCGATCGAGACGGCGACGACGCCACCGGCGATGCCGGCGCACATTCGCACCGCGCTCGCGCTCGAGATCCGCGATGGCGTGCTGTGGGTGTTCGTGCCGCCGCTGCCGCGCTTCGCGGAGTTTTGCGAGCTCGTGCACGCGATCGATCGCGCCCGCGCCGCGACCGGTATGGCCTGCGAGCTCGAAGGCTATCCACCGCCGCCGTCACGCGATGCATTCAAGTTCGCGGTCACACCGGATCCCGGGGTGCTCGAAGTCAACGTGCCGCCGGTCGCGAGCTGCCGCGAGGCCGCCGAGCTGCATCAAGCAGTCTTCGACGAAGCGCTGGCGAGCGGGCTCACCGCCGAGCGCTACTTGCTCGACGGCCGCGCGGCCGGCTCCGGCGGTGGCAACCACATCACGCTCGGCGGGCCAACGCCGGAACGCTCGCCGTGGCTCGCGCGGCCCGATCTGCTCGCGAGCCTCGTCACGTTCGCGCAGCACCATCCGTCGCTCGCATACATGTTTACCGGCTTGTTCGTCGGGCCGACGTCGCAGGCGCCGCGCGTCGACGAGGCGCGCCACGACGCGCTGTACGAGCTCGAGCTCGCGCTGCCGCGCTTGTTCGCCGATCCCGTGCCGCCGGCGTGGCAGGTCGATCAGCTGTTGCGCAACTTGCTCGTCGACGTCGCGGGCTCGACGCATCGCGCGGAGATCTCGATCGACAAGCTGTTCGATCCGGGCACGCCGTTTGGCCGTCAAGGGTTGGTCGAGTTGCGCGCGTTCGAGATGCCGCCACATCCGCGCATGGCCGCCGCGCAGGTCGTGCTCGCCCGCGCGATGGTCGCCGCATTCACGCACGCGCCGTATCAGCATCCGCTCGCGCGCTGGGGCAGCGAGCTGCACGACCGCTTCTTGCTGCCGTACTTCATGTGGCGCGACTTCGAAGATGCGCTCGACCTGCTCGCGCGAAATCACGTCGCGCTGCCGAGCGACGCGTACGCGCCGTTCGCCGTGCTGCGCTGCCCGTTGATCGGCACGTTGAACGTCGGCGACGCCCGCGTCGAGCTACGCAACGCGCTCGAGCCGTGGCACGTGCTCGGCGAGCAAGCGACGCAGACCGGCACCGCGCGCTACGTCGATTCGTCGATGGAGCGCATCGAGCTCCGCACGCACGGCCTCGACCTCGAGCGCTACGCGATCGCGATCGGCGGCGCGTTCGTCCCGCTGCGCGCGACCGCCGAGCGCGAGCTCCACGTCGCCGGCGTTCGGTTTCGCGCGTGGGCGCCGCCGCACGCGCTGCATCCGCACCTCGGCATTCACCACCCGCTGCGCATCGACGTGATCGATACGTGGGCCAAGCGCGGTGTCACCGCCGGTGCTTATCACGTGTGGCATCCCGAGGGCCGCGCGTTCGATGCGCCGCCGCTGACCCGCGTCGAAGCCGCCGCGCGCCGCGCGCAGCGGTTCACGCTCGAAGGTCCGCCGGCGTGGCCGATCCGCGCGCGGAAGATCGCGCCGCACGTCGAGCAGCCCTACACGCTCGACCTGCGGCGCATCGATCCGGGCCTGCCGATGCCGGATCCCGACGACTGGCGGGTCGACGAGTGATGGACGAGATCACCGCCGCGCTCGCCGCCCACGACGAGCTGATCGCGCGCCGCAAGGTCGACGTGTGGGTCGGCGGCGAACCGACGTTCACGCGCGCCGACTCGATCGATCCGGCGTGGACGAGCGCCGCCGAAGGCGACGACAAGCTCGCGCGCGCACACGCGCTCGCCGGCAAGCTCGCCGACGGCAAGCCCGGCGCCGCGACCTCGCGCGTGATCGGCCGGCGATATCCGGGCGAGGATCGCGAGCGCTTCGCGTTCGGCGTGCGCTGGCGCGACGGCGCGGACCCCGCCGCGGGCCGTCGCTGCGCGCTCGAAGACGAACCGAAGCCGCCGCCGACCGAGCTCGCCGGCGATCGCTGGCTATCGATCACGCCGGATCCCGGCGTCGTCGAGATCAACATGGCGCCGTGTGGGAGCTCGTCGGCGTTCGCCGCGCACGCCGGCGACGTGTGGGACGCCGCACGCGCGGTCGGGCTGTCGCCGGTGCGCCACCGGTTCAACGGCGACGTCGCCGATTCCGGCGGCGGCGGTCAGGTCACGCTCGGCGGCGCGACGCCGCTGAGCTCGCCGTTCGTGCGCTATCCGCACGTGCTGCCCGCGCTGATCCGCTACGTCCACAATCATCCGTCGCTGTCGTACTGGTTCGCGAGCGAATGCGTCGGGTCCGCGTCGCAAGGGCCCCGGCCCGACGAGGGAACCCGCGAGCGCTTCGACGAGATGCCGGTCGCGCTCGAGCACCTCGAGCGTCTCGCCGACAAAGGCGAGCTGCCGCCGGAGCAGCTGTGGCACGCGCTCGGGCCGCTCCTCGTCGACGCCGGTGGCAACTCGCACCGCGCCGAGCTCAACGTCGAGAAGCTATGGAACCCGCACCTGGTGGCGCACGGGCCGCGGCACGGCTGCATGGGCGTCGTCGAGCTGCGTGCGATCCGCATGCCCGAGCGGCCGGAGATGCTCGCCTCGCTCTGCGCGCTCCTGCGCGCGATCGTCGCGCGGCTCGTCGTCGATCACTATCGCGAGCCGCTGATCGATCACCACGAAGAGCTGCACGACAAGCTCGCGCTGCCGGCCGCGCTGTCCCACGATCTGCGCTACGTGCTCGGCGACCTCGACGAGCACGGCTTCGGCTTGCCGGCGCAGCTGCGCCGCGAGCTCGAAGCGTGGCGCCCGCCGGGCATCACGTGCCGGCTCGGCGACGCGACGCTCGAGCTCCGTCCGGCGCTCGAGTTCTGGCCGCTCGTCGGCGATATCGCGTCGCAGGAGCAACTCGCCGCGCGCTGGGTCGATGCGTCGACGCAGCGCTGGGAGCTCGCGTTCAACGGCCCCGGTCCCGACAAGCTCGTCGTCGCGGGCAAGTGGGTGCAGCTGCGCGCGCTCGGTAGTGGGGTGCGCGCGATCGGCGTGCGCCGCCGCATCTACACGCCGGCGCCGGGATTCCATCCCGGCTTGCACGCGACCGATCCGCTCGTCGTCGAGTGGCAGTGGCAAGGTCGATCGCAGCGCGTCGAGCTGTGGGCGTGGCGTCCGGCCGGCGGACCGTACGCGAGCTTGCCCGCGGATGCCGCCGAAGCGCTCGAGCGCCGCAGCGAGCGCATCAACGTCGTCACGCACGATCGCGATGTCGCCGGCCACGGCTACTGGCGCGAGTCGCGGCCGTTCACGGTGGATCTGCGACGCTCGTGCTAGCGTGATGTGATGATCCGTTACGCGATCGTGGTCGCCTTGGTCGCGACGGCGGCGGCGGGCGCAGATCCGGCGCCACGGCTCTCGGTCAAGGCGATCGAGCCGGCGACGGGCGATGTCGACGGCGGCACGTACTGCCGCATCACCGGCTCGCGCTTCATCGCCGACGGCCCGCGCAGCGCCAAAGTCTACTTCGGCTCGCGCCAAGGCACGATCGTCCGGTTCGCGAGCGACACCGAGCTGATCGTCGAAGCGCCCGGCGGCTCGGCCGGCGCGACCGTCGACGTGCTCGTGATCTTCGAGCCCGGCGGCGAGCTCAAGATGCCGCACGCGTTCACGTTCGCCGCACGCGACGAGCCGCGCGCGATCACGCCGCGCGCCAAGTTACCGAGCGTGATCCAGCCGCTGTTGCCGAAGCACGGTATCTACGCCGCGGGCGGCGGCTTGACCTCGACGCGGTGGCGCGTGGTCGTCGACGCCGATGCGGCGACCGTTCACGCGGGGACCTCGGCGAAATCAAACGCACCGTCGTACGGTGCGCTCGACAAGCAGTCGACCTTGCGGATCGCACGCGCCGATCTCGCGAGCTTGATGACGCTCGCCGAAGCCGCCTGGCGCGAACCGCCACCGTCGGCACCGCCGTCGCCGACGGCCGACTACGACGAGATCTTGATCGTCGTCGACGGCGATGACGCGTTCTACCTCGACGGCTTCGGCCCGATCCGGCGCGATGCCGGCGCCGCCGTCATCAAAGCCGTGCGCGCATCCGGCAAGCTGTAGAACGCGCCGACGCCGACGGCGCTCTAATCGCCGCGCGCGAGCTCGCGCAGGGTTGCGAGCAACTCAGGATCGCGACGCGCCTTCGCGACCAGCTGCTCGGCCAACGAATGCAGCTCGGTAGGATCCGGCTCGACGATTGGCGTCGGTGCGGGCCGCGCGAGGTGCGCCAGCGCGAGCGCGATGCCGTGCTTGCAAAACTGCCGGTCGGAGCCGATCGGGCACGTGCACTGATACGCCATGCCCTCGGCGCGGATCCAGATGCGTACGTGATACGGCGTGCGGCCGGATTCGTTCGGCTTGATCGTGCCGCGCAGCTCGCCGCGCGTCGCTGCGACCTCGACCACGCGCCCGGCCGCGTAGCAGCGTTCGCCGCGCTCGTACGTGCGATTGCCGACGAGCACGGCGAGCGTGTCGCGATGGAGCACGCTCGCGATGTCGTCGCCGCGCGGGCGATTCGCCATGCCGCGAGCATGACACGGCATGTGCGGGCGCAATGCCGATCGCGTGCCCGCGAGATCCCGGGCGTCGCGGCGCGCGTTAGCATCGGACGATGCAGCGGCAGAGCCAGAGCCAGATCCAAGTCGCCGGCCCGCTGTTCGATCGTTACGAGTCGCTGCCGAGCACGTACGACGAGCTGTTCGACGCCGGCGTCGCGCGTCCGCCGTTCGCGCGCGTGGCCGAGCTGCTCGATCTGCTCGGCAAAGACCAGCTCGCCCGCGCGCAAGCGCTCGCCGAAAACGCGCTGATGCAACAGGGCGTGACGTTCTCGGTCTACGGCGATTCGCGCGGCACCGAGAAGATCTTTCCGTTCTGCTTGTTGCCGCGCCTGATCGCCGCCGCCGATTGGGCCAAGCTCGAGCGCGGGCTGCAACAGCGGCTGCGCGCGCTCGGCCTGTTCCTCGACGACATTTACGGCGAGCAAACGATCCTCGCCGCGGGCGTGATTCCGGCTGAAATGGTGCTCGGCGCGCAGAGCTATCGGCCGATGCTGCGCGGGATCAAGCCAGCGGGCGGCGTGCGCATTCACATCTCGGGCGTCGATCTGATCCGCGATACGGACGGCACGTGGCGCGTGCTCGAGGACAACCTGCGCACGCCATCGGGCGTGTCGTACGTGGTCGAGAATCGACTGATGTCGAAGCGCATGTTCCCGCGCGTGTTCGACGCCGCGCGCGTGCAGCGCGTCGATCACTATCCGACTCGCTTGGCCGAGACGCTGCGCTCGGTGGCACCGACGAGCGATCCGTACGCGGTCGTGCTCACGCCCGGGCCGTACAACTCGGCGTACTTCGAGCACAGCTTCCTGGCGCGCACGATGGGCATCGATCTCGTGCAAGCGGCCGACTTGTTCGTCGAGCGTGACCACGTGTTTTGCAAGACCACGCGCGGGCCGCAACGCGTCGACGTGATCTATCGCCGGACCGACGAGGCGTTCTTGGATCCGGAAGTATTTCGCGCCGACAGCATGCTCGGCGTGCGCGGCCTCATGCGCGCCTATGCCGCCGGCCACGTCGCGCTCGCGAACGCGCCCGGCAACGGCGTCGCCGATGACAAAGCCGTCTATCCGTTCGTGCCCGACATGATCCGGTTCTACTTGTCGGAAGAGCCGCTGCTCGAACAGGTGCCGACATACGTGTGCCTGCGCGACGCCGATCGCGCGTACGTGCTCGACCACCTCGACCAGCTCGTCGTCAAAGCCGTCGACGAGGCCGGCGGCTACGGCATGTTGATGGGCCCGCAGTCGACGCAGGCGCAGCGCGACGAATTTCGCGGGCGCATCGCCGCCGAGCCGCGCCGCTACATCGCGCAACACCGGATCGAGCTGTCGAGCTGCCCGACGTGGATCGGCGAGACGCAGACCGTCGAGGCGCGCCGCGTCGATCTGCGGCCGTACATTCTGACCTCGCGCAACGGACCGTGGGTGCTCCCCGGCGGGCTCACGCGCGTCGCGCTGGTCAAAGGCAGCTACGTGGTGAACTCGTCGCAAGGCGGCGGCAGCAAGGACACGTGGGTGATGAAAGAGGCGCGCCCGTGATCGCGCGTGTCGCCGACATGTGCTTCTGGTTCGGGCGCTATGTCGAACGCGCCGAATCGACCGCGCGCATGCTGGCCGCGACGGCGAGCGTGGCGCTCGATGCCGAGCTGCCGCCCGAGCAGATCTGGCGGCCGGTGATCGTCGTCTCGGGCGAAGAAGAGGAATTCTCGAAGCGCGCGGCCGATTGGGGCGACGGCGAGCTCGTCCAGCGCTTCATGACGTGGGAGCGCGACAACGGCGCATCGCTGGTGTCGTCGATCGAAGGCGCGCGGTGGAACGCGCGATCGATTCGCGAAGTGCTGTCGCTCGAAGCGTGGGAGGCGGTCAACGAGCTGCACCTCTGGCTCGCCGGCGCCGCGAACCAGTATCGCGATCATCGCGAGGCGTTCTATCAACAGATCCGCCGCACGACGCAGCTCGCGCTCGGCCTGCTCCGCTCGACGATGCTGCACGACGAACCGCTCGACTTCATCTGGCTCGGCGTGTTGCTCGAGCGCGTGAGTCAAACGGCGCGCATGCTCGACGTGCACCATCACGCGTTCGCGGCGCTCGAGGTCAACGAGATCGTCGAGACCGGCGTGTGGCTGACGCTGCTGCGCGGGTTGTCGGGCTCCGAGGCCTACGTCAGAAAGACCAACGGCCGGATCAGCGCGCACGGCGTCGCGGAGTTCTTGCTCTCCGAGACCGCGTTCCCGCGATCGATCGCGTATTGCGTGCACTCCGCGCACGACCGGCTGCTGCACATTCGCCCGGCGAGCGCGCACGAGCTGCCCGGCGGACAATCGCTCGAGCGCTTGAAGCTGCTCGACGACTGGGTTGCCGCGCGCCGCACGAGCGAGCCGCTCTCGGGCGCGACCGTGCACGAGGTGCTCACGCACGTCGTCGACGAGACACACGCGATCTGTGCGCTCCTCGGCACCGAGCTATTCGGCGGGCTATAGTTAAAACTGCGATGCCGAACCTGCTCGCGATGTCGTTCGAGGGCGAGCTCGCACCGTCGTTCACGCTGCATTGCCTCGACGCCGGCCGCACGTTGCCCGACGGCTGGGGCCTCGGCTATTACCCGGCCGGCGAGCCGAGCGCGGCGATCTTGAAAGAGCCGGCGCCGCCGCAGGCATCGATGCGCAGCCAGCTCGCGCTCGCGTGGGAGCAAGTCGCATCGCCGCTGTTCGTGCTGCACATTCGGCACGCGACCTGGGGCGCGCTCTCCGACGCGAACACGCAGCCGTTCTCGCGCACGTGGGGACGCCGCGATTGGTTGATGGCGCACGCCGGCAGCCTCGATCGCCGGCTCGAAGACATCGCCGGCCCGTTCGAGCCCGTCGGGTCGACCGACACCGAGCAGATCTTCTGCCGCTTGCTCAACCAGCTCGTCCAGCACAACTGGAAGAGCCTCGCCGACGCCGATCTGGACAAGCTCGTGCAGTGGCTCGCGCAACTGGGCGAGCTCGGCGGTATGACGATGTGCCTCACCGACGGCCGCGACTTGCTCGTGCATGCCGATCGTCGCGGCACGCCGCTGTGGATCGGCGAGCTAGCGCCGCCGTACACGCGCGTCGCGTTCGGCGATTCCGATCTCGAAGTCGATCTCACCAGGCGCGGCGCGAAGAGCCGCAAGGGCGTGCTCGTGTGCACCGAGGAGCTCGGCGGCGAGCACGGCGGCGCCGTCAAGTGGCACCAGCTCGCGCCGGGCCAGCTGCTGATCGTGCGCGAAGGCGCGGTGATCGCCGAGCGCTCGACCGGCGAGCCACTCGCCACGCCACCGTCGCCGCGCAAACCCGCGACGTCCGAGATCCGGACGTTCGACGTCGCGCATCGCACCGTGTATCGCTACGCGCAGCCGGTCGAGCGCTCGCAGCATTTGTTCCGGCTCGCGCCGTATCACGACCGCACGCAGAACGTGATCGCGCACGACTTGTCGATCAGCGTGAACGGCCAAATACGCGACTACGAGGACGTGTTCGGCAATCGCGTGCGCCGGCTCGTCGTCGAATCGCCGTTCACCGAGCTCGTGATCGAAGCGAAGTCGACGATCGAGCTGCTCGACACCGATCCGCTCGGCTTCGGCCCGCTGCGCGTGAGCCAGACCATCCCGCTCGTGTGGATGCCGTGGCAGCGCCAGGTGCTCGATCCATTTCTCTTGCCTCCGGAGCTGCCCGAGACGCAGTTGGCCGAGCTCGCCGAGTACGCGATGAGCTTCGTCAAGCGCAACGACTTCGACGTGCTCGATACGCTGCTCGACATCAACCATTCGATTCATCGCGAGTACGCGTACATGCAAGGCGCGACGACGGTCTCGACGACGCCGTTCGAGGTCTATGCGAACCGCAAAGGCGTGTGTCAGGACTTCGCGAACCTCATGATCTGTCTCGCGCGCTTGCTCGGCGTGCCGGCGCGTTACGTGTGCGGTTACATCTATACGGGCCCGAAAGCCGACAACACGAAACAGAGCGAGGCGTCGCACGCGTGGGTGCAGTGCTATCTGCCGCACGTCGGCTGGAAAGGCTTCGACCCGACGAACGGCATCCTCACGCAGACCGAGCACGTGCGCGTCGCGGTCGGCCGCAACTACATCGACGCGACGCCGACGAGCGGCACGATCTTCGTCGGCGGCGGCGGCGAGACACTCGAGGTCACGGTGACGTGCGAGCCCCATGTGGCGTGACGCGCTCAACGTCAACGCGCTCGAAGTGATCGCGCGCGAACGTGTGACCGAGCTCGCGTGGGATTACTACTCGAGCGGCGCCGACGACGAGCACTGCGTGCGCAAGAACTGCGCGGCGTTCGCGAAGTACGAGCTGCATCACCGCGTGCTCGTCGACGTGTCGCGCCGCGAGCTCCAGACGACCGTGCTCGGCGAGCGCATCGCGATGCCGATCGCCATCGCACCGACCGCGTTTCACCGGCTCGCCCACGGCGACGGCGAGCTCGCGACCGTGCGCGGCGCCGGTGACGCCGGCACGCTGTTCATCTTGTCGACGTTGTCGAACACCACGATCGAAGACGTGGTCGCCGCGGCGAGCGGACCGGTGTGGTTCCAGCTCTACATCTACAAAGATCGCGGCGCGACCCGGGCGCTCGTCCAGCGCGCCGAAGCCGCCGGTGCGCGCGCGCTCGTCGTCACCGTCGACGCGCCGCTGCTCGGCCGTCGCGAGCGCGACGTGCGGAACAAGTTCGCGTTGCCCGCCGGGTTGAGCGTGCGAAACATGTTCGCCGATGCGGGCGAAGTCGTGGCACCGATGGGCGAGTCGGGCTTGGCGGCCTACTTCGCGACGCTGCTCGATCCCGCGCTGACCTGGGACGCGATCGGTTGGTTGCGATCGATCACGAAGCTGCCGGTGATCGTCAAAGGCATCGTGCGCGCCGACGATGCTGCACGCGCGGCCGAGCACGGCGCGGCCGCCATCGTGGTCTCGAATCACGGCGGTCGCCAGCTCGATGCATCGCCGCCGACGATCGACGTGCTCGCCCGTGTCGTCGATGCAATCGCCGGCCGCGCCGAGGTCTTGCTCGATGGCGGCGTGCGCCGCGGCACCGACGTCGTCAAGGCGATCGCGCTCGGTGCGCGTGCCGTGCTCGTCGGCCGGCCGATCTTGTGGGGGCTCGCCGCCGGCGGACGCGAAGGCGTCGCGCACGTGCTCGCGATGCTGCGCCGCGAGCTCGACCTCGCGATGGCGCTCGCCGGCTGCCCGAACGTCGCGGCGATCACCCGCGATCTCGTGGCGCCGTGACGATCGCGCTGACGTTCGTCATCACCGCCGTCGCGATCGCGATCGGCTATTACGTCGACAAACGCTGGATACCGAAGCCCGAGCAGCTCGCCGCGGCGAACCAGCCGAAGCTGATCGTGGGTGAGTCGCCGGCTGCGGCGGTCCGCGCAAAACCCGCACAGCTCGAACGCCTGCGCGCGTCGCAGCGCTGCGAATGCCGCGCCGAAATGCAGCTCGCCGGCGACGACGAGGCCATTCGCTACGACGATCGCCGTTTGATCGTTCTTCACTTCGCATGTCCAGCGTGTGGCCGAAAACGTTCGTTGTACGTCGAACCGGCGGCGTGATAGCTCGAAGTCGATGCGGATCGTGTTGGCGCTGCTCGCGCTCGCTGGATGTCGCGATCACGCTTCGTGGCTCGTCGATTCGCATGTGCTGCAAGACGGCGTGCACGAGACCAACAACGACTGCCGCACCGGACCCTGCCCGCACGACGAGAACACCGACCTCACGAGCTTCGCCGGCGCGACGTATCTGGTCCATCGCACCGCGGAGTCACAGGTGCTCGGTCCGAACAGCTCGCTGCGCGTGTATCGCTCCGACGATCACGGCGGCACGTGGAATTTGTTGTCGATCATCCCGGCGCCGGCCGACCGCGATCTGCGCGACCCGTCGTTCTACGTCGACGCAACCGGCGCGCTCGCCCTCAAAGCGATCACGCGATTGCCGGTGACGTCGTCGCGCGACTCCGGCGTCGATTCGATCACCGTGCGCACGACCTCGACCGATGCCGGCATGACGTGGAGCGACCTCGAGCCGATCGGCCCGGAGATGTGGAGCTTCTGGCGCGTCAAGGCCGATACCGACGGCACGCTGTACAGCGCCGCATACGAAGACGGCGACATGGCAGTGCAGCTGTTCGCGTCGGCCGATGGCATCACGTGGACGCCGGGCGCGATGATCTATGCGATCGCCGACGACACGCCGCTCGAGACCGAGCTGATGTTCAGCAACGGAGGCGTCACCGCGCTCGTGCGGATGGATGGCACCGACGACGAATTGCTCGGCAACATCGGCCGACTGCGCACGAAGATCTGTACGGCCCAGCCGCCGTACGTGGCGTTCGATTGCAGCGGCGAGCTCGACGACGCGCGGCTCGACGGGCCGGTCGCGTTCGCGTACGGCACGCGCGAGTTCGTGATCGCGCGCGAGCACTTCATCGAGCCCGACGATCGCAAGCAGACCGCGCTCTACGAGCTCGTCGGCGGCGCGGTCGTGATGCGCGGCGAGTTTCCATCGGCCGGCGATACGTCATACGCAGGCGTCGTTGCGATCGAAGGCAGCCGATTCCTGGTCACGTACTACTCGAGCGAGACCGACAAGCCCGACGAGCCGTGGGCGCGGGCGATGCTCGAGCCGAGCGACATCTGGCAGGCGACGATCGATCTCGGCGCGCTCTAACTACTCATCGAGGCAAACCGGCTTCGAGCGTGCGGAAGCCGTTGCGCACGTAGCCGGCGAGCGGGTGTCTTGCATTTTCTTCGTGCCAGGTGTCCATCGCGAGCCGCAACACACCAATCGCCATCATCGCGACGCCGCGCGTGACTTTGCGCTCGTGCCACACCTCGGCCAACGACTCGAACAGGCGTTGCTCCATCTGCGCGAATGTTGCCTGTTTACGCGCACGCAGTGACTCGCTCGATCGAATCAGACGATCGATCGCGATCGACTCCTTCGTCTCGAACCGCGACACCAATCGCGGCAGTTCGACGCGCACCGCCGCGTACGGAGTCACCTGCTTCGGATCGACGTTGGCGAACGCCGTGCGCAGCGCGTCGCCGAAGCCGGTGTCTTGCGCCGCCTGCAGGAGCTCTTCCTTCGAGTTGAAGTATGCGAAGAACGTGCGGCGACCGATCTCGGCGGCTTCAACAATTTCGTCGATGGTGGTCTCTTCGTAGCCGTGCGCGAGAAATAACTTCAGACCGGCCGCGACGAGGGCTTCGCTCGTACGGCGACGTTTGCGTTCACGAAGTCCCTCTTCAGCGCTCACTCGTGCGGCGTATCACAGTACGCGAACCACGACTTTGCCGCGCGCGTGACCGGCGCGATTTCGCGCGAGCGCGGCGCCTGCTTCGGCGAGCGGAACAATCTCGGTGACGTGAACGCGCACGTGCGCGCTGTCAATCAATTCCGCCACCTGCGCGAGGATCGCGGGATCGCGACTACCGGCGTTCATGAGAGTCGTGCGGACGCTGGGCGCCGGAGGTGGTTGCGCCACGATCGACGTCAACACGCCACCGGCTCGTAACAGCGGCAACGATCGCGCTTGAACATCCCCACCGACGAGATCGACAACCGCGTCGAGATCACGCGCGATACCCTCGAAGCGCTCGTTGCAGTAGTCGATCACGACGTCGGCACCAAGCCCCCGAACATAGTCCGCGTTTTCCGCCGATGCGGTCGCCAATACACGCGCCCCCCGCCACTTTGCGAATTGCACCGAGAACATTCCGGTGCCGCCTGCAGCTCCGTGAATCAGCACCGTCTGCCCGCGCTGGACATTCGCGTGGTCTGCTCCGAGTGTTGCGTGCCATGCGGTCAGTGCTGCGAGCGGAACAGCGGCCGCCATCGTAAGTGGAATTGATCGCGGCGCAAGTGCTGCGACCGCGGCAGGAACCGAGATCACGTCCGCATACGTGCCGATCCGATCGAGCGGCAGCGCGCCATAGACAGCATCGCCAACTGCAAATGGCGACGAGGGCACGCGCACAGTGCCGGCGAAGTCCAGACCTGGTACGAACGGTAGCGGATAGTCGATCACGCCGCGCAGATAGCCAGCACCGATCTTCCAGTCTGCCGGGTTGACGCTGGTCGCCGCGACGTCGACGAGCATCTCACCGGCACGAGCTTCCGGCAGTGCGATGTCGTCGCTGCAAACCTGCTCGGGACCTCCGAATGCGTGATAGCGAATCGCCCGCATGAATCAGTCGACCCGCGTTCGCTCGAGTTGCGTCTGACCGCCGTTGATCTCGTAGACCGCGCCAGTGACGAACGCCGCCTCGTCAGACAGTAAGAACGCGATGACGCTCGCGACTTCCTCGGGCTTTCCAGTGCAATTAAGCACTCAGTGCTGAATTTGTCAATCCGTTCTCGATCGCCGACGAGCACGCAGCGGCCAAGCACCACATCTGTTCGATCTTCCGCGTGCTGTCAGACCGATCCCGTAGATCGTATGCGATGCGGATCTACTTCGTCGGCAGTCACGCCACCGGCAAGACCACGTTGTGTCGTCACGTCAGCCGTCGCTACGGCCTGCCGATGATCAGCGAGGTCGCGCGCGCCGTGCTCGCCGAGATGGAGACGGCGCTCGACGCGCTGCGCACCGACATGGACCTCGTCGCCGACTATCAGGAGCGCGTGTTCGCGCGCCAGGTCGCGGTCGAGCGCACCCACGAGGGGCGCTTCGTCTCCGATCGCGCGTTCGACAACCTCGCGTACGTCGCCGAGCACACGACGAACGCCGCCGCGATGATGAACGACGCGCGGTTCCGCGATTACATGAAGTGGGTCAGCGACGGCGTCGTGTTCTTCGTGCGGCCGCACCAGTCGCTGCTCAAGGACGACGGCGTGCGTGCCGGCGTGTCGTGGGATTCCGTGCTGCGCATCGACGGCATGGTCAAGCTGATGCTCGAGCAGCATCAGATCAGCTACCTGCCGCTCGACAGCGTGTCGATGCAAGAGCGCGTGCGCGCCGTCGAGTTCGTGCTCGGCAAGTGCGGGCTCAAGGTCCCCGAAGCGATCGCGAAGCCGCGCGCGAAGCTCGTGCCGGCGACGCCAGCGGCGGCCCGCGTCGAGTCGTGGCCGCATTTTCTCGTCGAGCCTGCCGAGACCGAGGCGTAACGCTCAGCGACTCGGAGTGGGCAGCCGCGGCGGATACACGCGCGGCTCGGGCCGCTTGAACACGGGCGGCGGGTTCGCCTTGAGCTCGTCCATCGCGACCTGCACCGCGCGCTCGAGCTGCGGATCGTGACCTTGGCGAACGAGCGCCGGATCTTGCTCGACCTCGATGTCGGGCGGCGTGCCCTCGTTCTCGATCACCCAGTGATTCTCGGCGTCGAACAAACCTTCGTTCGGCACCGTGATCATGCCGCCGTCGATCAGGCGCGGCTCGTTCTCGTCGAAGCCGACGAAGCCGCCCCACGTGCGCGTGCCGATCACCGGACCGAGCTTCGCGCGCTTGAATAGCCACGGCAGCGCGTCGCCGCCCGAGCCGGAGCTCTCGTTCGCGAGCATGACCTTGGGACCGAAGATCGCCTCGCCGGGTTGGTTGCGCAGCGCGCCGGTGCGCGACGTCAGCACCAGCGACGGCTTCACCGACAGCACGTTGATGATGAAGTCGGCGATCTGGCCGCCGTCGTTGAAGCGCTCGTCGATCACGACGCCCTGCTTGTCGACCTGCGAAAAGAAGTAGCGGTCGAAGCTCGCGAGCCCGGCGAACTGCGTGTCGGGCACGAACACGTACGCGAGCTTGCCGCCCGACAGCTGCTCGACCGCGAGCCGATTCGATTCGATCCAGCTGCGCTCGCGGAGGTCGCCTTCGCCGGCGATCGGCACGACCGTGACGTCGCGCTTGTCGTGACCATCCGCGCTCGCCGCGACGGTGATCGTCGTCTGCTTGCCAGCCGTGTCGAGGAACGCGCGCTCGACGGCCTCGCCGGCGATCACCGGCCGGCCGTTGACGCCGAGCAAGTAATCGCCTTCGTGCACGACCACGCCCGGCTGCGTCAGCGGCGCGACCAAGCCGGGCGTGTAGTTCTCGCCGTGATAGATGTGCGCGAATCGGTAGCGGTCGTGATCGATCGCGTAGTCGGCGCCGAGCATGCCGACCGAAACGTAGTGCTGGATCGGCACCGCGCCGCCGCGCACGAACACGTGACCGAGCACCAAGTTCGACAGCATCTCGACGAACAGCTCGTTGAGATCGTCGCGGCTGGCGATGCCATCGACGAACGGCGCGTAGACCTGCTCGGCCGCGGCGAGATCGAGCCCGTGCGCGTGCTCGTCGTACAAGAAATCGCGCTCGAGCCGCCACACCTCGTGGAACATCTGCTTCCACTCGGCGCGCGGATCGACGCGCACCTCGATGATCGCCATGTTGGAGACCGCACCGGTGCCGGCCGCCGGCGGCGCGTCGGTGCCGACCACGAACCACGTGCCGGTCGTCGCGTAGAGCAGCTTCGAGCCGTCGGCGGACAGCGACAGCGACGCGAGCGCCGCGTGATCGACGAACTTGTCGCTCTTGCGCGTCTTCAGATCGAAGCGCGCGATCGTCACGTCGGCGTTGCCGTCGTTCTCCACCGCGTCTTCGTCGGCGGTGCCGAGCGGCGCCGCGGCCAAGAACAGCACGCCCGCTGCGCCCACGAGGATGCGGCGATAGTTCGCGCGCTCGATCGGCAGCGCGACGATCCGCTGGTCGATCGCGTCGAAGTCGATCCGCGTCGCATCGCCGACCTGATCGGGCTTCGCCGGCGCCGCCGAGCCTTCATCGTCGCTCTCGGGCGCGACCGGCGACGGCAGATCCTTGCGCAGCACGATCCCGTAGATGTTGGCGGCGACCGTGCGGTTGAGCCCGGACATGTCGAGCGGGCTGCCGCCGAGGCCGGTGTCGGTGCTCGCGATGAACCACAAGTACTTGCCGCTGCGATCGAACCGCGGCGAGTGCACGTCGCTGCGCCCGTCGGTGATCTGCTTGCCCTGCTTCTTGTCGAGCGCGTACACGAACGCGGCGTGCAGGTTGTTCGGCAGGTTCTTGACGTACGTCACCCACTTGCTGTCGGGCGACCACGATGGATCGAGGTCGTCTTCTTCATAGAGGTTCGTGTCGATCTTCACCGCGGCCGGGTGATCGATGTCGACGAGCCACAGGTTCAGCCGATTGTCGGTGAGCACGAGCTTCTTCGAATCGGGCGACCACCGCGGCGAGAAGTAGAACGCCGGCGGTTTGCCCAGCGCGATCACGTGCGCATCGCCCAAGCCGTCGGGCGACATGAAGTACAGCGCGTACTCGCCGCTGCGATCGGAGAGCCACGCGATCCATTTGCCGTCCGGCGACCATGCGGGATCGCGATCGGCGACGCCCGGGCTCTGCGTCAGGTTGCGCGCGTCGCCTTTTTCGACCGGGACCGACAGCACCTCGCCGCGCGCCTCGACCAGCACGCGCTTGCCGGCCGGCCCGAGGCTCGCGTGCAGGATTTGATCGGGGAACACGCGCTCGAACTGCACGCGCGTCTGCGGCAGATCATCGACGATCGTGACGGTCACCGGCTTGGCCTGCTTGGTCGCGAAATCGTAGATCGCGAGCCGGCCGACGCGCTCGACCACGATGCCGCCCGGTCCGGCTTGCGCCGATCGCAGATCGAAGCCGTCGGGATCTTTGTACAGCTCGCGGACATCCTTACCGCCGAGGTCGAACGCGTAGAGCCCGACCTGGCCGTCGCGATCGGACAGGAAGTAGATCGTGTGGTCGATCCACATCGGCGCGCGGTCGTTCGCGCCTTCTTTCGGCAGCTTCGTGATCTTCGAGTCGGCGAGATCGGCGAGCCAGATCCGCGCGAATTGACCGCCGCGATAGCGCTTCCAGCCCGGCTCCCACTGCGGATACGGCGAGTACGCGAGGTGCGTGCCGTCGGCCGAGTAGCTGCCGGCGTTGCCCGACGGCAGCGGCAGCTCGGTCGCGAGCCCACCGGTCATCGGCACGGTATAGAGCTGCGGCAAGTGCCGGCGCGTGTGCGCGTCGGATCGGAACAAGATCTTCGTACCGTCGGGGCTCCAGCCGACGGCGGTGTCGTTGCCGGGTTGGTACGTCAGCCGGCGCGCCTCGCCGCCGCTCGCGGGGACAACGTAGACGTCGGTGTTGTAATCGTAGGTGCCGGTGAACGCGATCATGTCGCCGTCGGGCGAGAAGATCGGCTGCTCGTTGCGCTGCTGGCCGACGACGAGCCGGCGCGCGGTGCCGCCAGCGCGCGGTACCGTCCAGATCTCGCCTGCGAACGCGAACGCGATCTGGGTCTTCGACAGCGTCGGCGCGCCGAACAGCCGCGGCACGATCGCCGGCGGTTTCTGATTGGGCGTCACGAGCTCCGGCGATGGCTCTTTCGCTGCGATCGGCAGGGCTTCGACGCCCGACGCGCCTTGCACGAGCTTCGGCACGATGAACACGCCGGCCACGAACACCACGCCGATCGTTCCGAACGCGGCGATGGCTCGTGATTCCTTCTGCATTGCGGCAGCTTACACGCCTTCGTGGTAGGTTCGGTCGCCGCGGATGCCCGACACGTTTTCCACGCAGCCCTCGCGATCCGTCGATCCAGTCGAAGCAAAAGTCGTCGTGTTTCGGCAGCAGCCGGACGCGAAGGAATTCGCCGTGCTTCGCCAGGAGCTGCGCGACGCCGGTCGCGGCGAATTGCTCGCCGATGTCTGCGCGACGTGGGCGCAACACGAGCGCGATCCGATCCGCGCCGCCGATGCGTGGTCCGAAGCCGGCGAAGCGATGATCGTGCTCGGCGAGACCGCGACCGCGATCGAATATCTGCGCACCGCACTCGAGCTCGATCCGACGAACGATCGCGCGAGCGATCGCTTGCTCGAGATCGTCGAGCCCAACGATCCGGCCGCCGCCGTCGAGATCTTGGAAGCCGAGCTCGCCGAGCTCGGCAAGCGCGGCGCCACGAACAAGAAGCCCGAGGCGATCGCGCGGCGCGCGTATCAGCACCGCCGCGTCGCCGCGCTGTGGAACGATCACCTCGGCCGCGTCGACCGCGCGCTCTGGCACTTCCAGCAGGCGTGGAAGCTCGAGCCGCAGCGCACCGAAGCGCTCGAGGCCGCGCGCGAGCTCTACGCGTCGCTCGGCGATGACGCGATGGTGATGAAGCTCT
The DNA here is from genome assembly GCA_036271395.1 of Kofleriaceae bacterium. GTDB lineage: Bacteria > Myxococcota_A > Polyangia > Haliangiales > Haliangiaceae > JABFXX01. The sequence goes on along the minus strand of DATBAS010000008.1, from coordinate 87,023 downwards.
ACCAAGCCGAGCTCGACGTGCTCGGCAAGGCGCCGGAGCACAACGCGAAGAAGGCGCGGCTGCGGCTCGAGCTCGGCCGCGTCGCGCAGCGCCGTAAAGAGCTCGAGACCGCGGCCACGCACCTCGAAGAAGCCGCGCGGCTCGATCCGAGCTCGGGCGAGATCGCCGAGTCGCTCGCCGAGATCTACGCGAGCCCGGGTTTTCGCGACGGCCCTGCGCAAGAGACGGCGCGGCACAAGGCCGGCGAGCTGTTCGTCGAGCTCGGCAAGCGTCGCACCGAGCGCGGCGACTCGACCGGAATCAATTATCTGCGCCGCGCGGTCGGCGTCGATCCGTATGCGAAGGCGTCGTCGCGCGCGCTCGAAGAGGCGCTGTCGACGTCGTCGCAGTGGGACGAGCTCGATCGCATGCTGCGCCACCGCACGCAGGTCGTGCAGGATGCCGACGAGCGCCGCGAGCTGTTGCGCCGGCGCGCCGCGCTGTACCGCACGCAGCTGCCGAATCGCGACGGGTTGCGCGAAGTGCTCACCGAGCTCGTCGCGTACGAGCCGCCGGGCGGCAAGATCTCGGGGGAGCTCAAAGAGCTCCTGCGCGACGACGCCGCGTGGGAGCCGCTGTCGCGGCTGATGGAAGCGGAGATCACGGCGCTCGGTCAGGACCCGGAAATTTCCGTCGACACGATCGTCGCCGAGATCCTGGAGCTCGCGACGATCGCGCGCGAGCACATGGGCGATCGCGACCGCGCCGCCGAGCTGCTGCATCAAGCGCTCGGCGCCGCGCCGCAACACGAAGAGGCACTCGCGCGCTACGTCGATCATTTTCGAGAGCGCCGCGACTGGCGCGGCCTCATCGACCTCTACGAGTTCGCGCTCGACAACGCGCGCGATGCCGGCGAATCGCCGAGCGAGCTCGTGCGCCGGCTCGAAGAGATCGGCCAGCTCGCCGAGCTGCGCTTGGGCGACATCCCGCGCGCGATCGACGCGTGGCAGCGCATCGCCGACCTCGAGCCGAGCTCGCCGAAAGTCAGCGAGGCCCTCCGCAGGCTTACCGCGCGCGGCAAGATGTGGGAGCAGCTGGTCGTGAGCCTCGAGAACGAGGTCGCATCGGCGGGGGATCCGATCACCCGCATGCAGTCGCTCAAGAAGATGGCGCAGACCTATCGCGAGCGCCAGCTCGAGCCGCGCCGCGCGATCGAGCTCTACGAGCAGGTCTTGACCGAGAATCCCGAGGACGACGCGACCCTCAAAGCGCTCGCCGAGCTGTACGAAAAAGAGGGCGACGACGCCGGGCTCGCACACACGCTGCGCCGCACGCTCGATCTAGATCTCGACCGACTCGCGGCGCAGATGCGCAAAGCCGGCCGGGCGCCCGACGCGGCCAAAGAGTGGCCGGTCGCGAAGCGCTCCGAGCGACTGACGATGCTGCGCCGGCTCGCGCAGCTGTTCGAGGTGCGGCTCGCCGACGTCGACGGTGTGGTGTTCGCGTGCAGCACGATCTTGGAGCTGTTGCCCGGCGACCGCGACGCGCTCGAGCGCATGGAGCGCGTGCTCGACAAGGCGAACGATCCGCGGCTCGAGCAGACGCTCGAGTATCACGTCGCCGCGGCCGGCAATCCGGCCGAGCGCGCGAAGCTGCTCAAGCGGCTCGCGAAGATGGCGACCGACCGCGAGGATGACGTCCGCGCGCTCGAGCGCTGGGAACAGACGATGAAGGCGTCGCCTTCGGATCCCGACGCGCTCGCCGCGCTGTCGAGCTTGTACGACCGCTCCGAGCGTTGGCCCGAGCTCGCGCAAGTGCTCGAGCGCGTCGACGGCGGCCGGCCGCTGCCGCCACCGGGCACGCCGGAAGCCGCGATCCGCGCCGGCGATCTCGAGCGCTACGCGATCGTGCTCGAGCAACACCTGAACGATCCGGTGAAGGCGATCAAAGCCTGGCACCGCTTGCTCGAGCTCACGCCGAAGAGCCGCAACGCGCTCGACGCGCTGACGCGGCTGTATCGCGCGCAGTCGAAGTGGCGCGAGCTCGCGGAGATGCTCGGCCGCCAGATCGACGTGCTCCTCGGCTCGGGCTTTGCCGACGACCGCGAGCGCGCGGCCGAGATCGCGATGGAGCGCGCCGGTCTCCTCGAAGAACGGCTCGGCGCGCCGAACGACGCGATCAAAGCGCTCGACGCGCTCCTGCGCGATATCAACCCGAATCACCTCGAAGCGCACACCGCGCTGCGCCGCTTGCACGAATCGCGCGGCGATTTCGACGCCGCGGTGCGCGTGGCCGAGCGCGAGATGTATCTGTCGCCGGAGCCGATTCGCAAAATTTCGCGCGGCCTCGAGATCGGGTTCATTTGTCGCGATCGTTTGGGCAACCCGACGCGCGCGCTGCAGGCGTTTCGCCGCGTGCTCGAGCTCGATCCGGATCAAGAAGAGGCGATGGCGGCCGCCGCCGATCTGCTCGCCAAGCTCGGGCGTTGGAAAGAGCACGTGCAGATGCTCGAGCGCTTGCTCCAGCGCAACGTCGCGATGGCCGCCGATCGCGATCCGTCGGAGTCGGCCGTCGCCGCCGACGATCGCCGCACGCTGGTCCAGCGCATCGCCGCCGCGACCGCCGACAAGCTCGGCGATCCGAAAGCCGCGTTCCGCTGGTGGCGCCGCGCGCACGATGAAGCGCCCGACGAGCAAACGCTCGCGGATGTCCGCCGCGCCGGCGAATCGTACGGGCTCTGGCGCGAGCTCGCCGAGGTGCTCACCGATGAGCGCAAGCGGCTCGTTGCAGCCGGCGGCGGCGTGCCGGCGGAAGTGCAGCGTTTCGTCGCGCTGTCGCGCGAGCTCGCCGGATTGCTCGAGCGCCGGCTCGGCGACAAGCCGCGCGGCGTGCACGTGATCGCCGAAGCCATCGCCGCCGCGCCACGCGACGGCGAGCTGCTGAACGAGCTCGAGCGGCTCGCATCGGAGCTCGACCAACGCCCGGTGTGGAAACTCCTGCTCGACTCGTTCGAGCTCGTGCTCACGGCGAGCGCGCCCACCGAGCGCGTCGATCTCTACTTGCGCCGCGCGCGCTTGCTCGACGAGCGTGTCGGCGATCCGAAGGCCGCCGTCGCCGACGTGCTCGCGGCATTCTCGTGGGCGCCCGAGCGTGAAGACATTCGCGCCGCGCTCGAGCAGCTCGCGGCGAAAGCGCGCGCGTGGACCGACGTCGTCGCGGTCGACTCGGCGTTGATCGAGCGCGCGCCGTCGACCGAGAAGCGCGTCGTGCTGCTGCGCCGCAAAGCGCAGACGATCGAAGATCAGCTCAAGGACGCGCCGCGCGCGTATCGCTCGCACTTGGTCGCGCTGTTGCTCGCGCCCGAGGACGCCGAGACCGCATCGCACTTGTGGCGGCTCGCGCGCGTGATCGGCAAGTACCGCGACGCCGACAAGACGCCGCGCGCCGAGCCGCCGAGCGCGACGATCCAGGCCGAGACCTCGATCGCCGAAGCGGTCGCATCGGCGAACCGCGCCGGTCCGGTGCGCGCGCACCGGCCGCACCGGCTGCAGACCGATCCATTGTCCGAAGCCGATCTCGGCGCGAACCTCGACGTCGGCGATTCGACGCAGCCGATCGACGTCGACGAGCTCGAGCTCGCCGAGGCGAAGGCGCGGCAACAAGCGCAGCAGCCAGCGCCCAATCCGTTCGGCGGCGAGAACGCGACGATGACGCTGTCGATGAACGACATCGCCACGCTCGCGATCCCGCCGTCGCCGCCTTCCGCGCCGGGCCGACCGAGCTTGCCGGGCGTGGCTCGTCTGACCGGCTCGACCCAGACGTCGAAGCTGCCGCCGCCGCCGCCGCGGCCGCCGAAGATCGAGCCGGGCCAGCGCGCGCGTCGCGTGTCGGCGCCGCCGCCGTTGCCGGGCATGGGCCGCAAGCCGCAGGTCGCGGTGCGCCGGCCGCCGCTGCCGTCGTTGCCGAATCGGGCGTTCGAGTCGCCGTGGGAAGAGCTCGCGGTCGCGTACGAGAGCTTGCCGGCGCCCGATGCGGTCGCGCGGCTGCGCTGGCTGTTCCGCGCATCTGAAGTGTGGGAGAGCGGCGCGAAAGACATCGCCCGCGCGTTCGACGCGCTCGCCCGCGCATTCGCGCAGACGCGCCGGCTCGCGATCTCGTCGCCACCGGCGGTGCCAGGTGCGCCCGTCGCGAATCCCAACGATGCCGTCGGCGAAGTGCGCGCGCGATTGTCGCGTATCGCGGCGGAGCACAAGGCGTGGGACCGGCTCGCCGATCTCTACGAGAACCTCGCCGAAGAGGCCGAGACCGCGCAGCAAGCCGCGGATCTGTTGATGGACGTCGCGCAGATTCGCTTCGAGCAGAAGCGGCCGCGCGAGACCGAGGCGCAGCTGCGCCGGATCCTCGGCATGCTGCCGAACGACGTCTCGTCGCGCGCGCGGCTCGAGGAGCTGTATCGCAACGAAGGCCGTTGGGTCGAGCTCGCAGCATCGCTCGAAGAACGCACCGATCCGCGGCTCGGCACGGCCGCGCCCGAAACCGAGCGGCCGCAGCTGCTGCGCGAGCTCGCCGCGATCTACACCGACAAGATCCACCGCTCGCACGACGCGATCGACGCGTTCGAGCGGCTGCGCGTGCTCGCGCCGGTCGATCCGCGCGTGATGTTCAAGCTCGCCGAGCTCTACGGTGCGGTCGGCCGCTGGAGCAAAGTCATCGAGACGCTCACGCGGATCAGCGAGATCGCCGAAGGCTCCGACGACGCGCGCACCGCGATGCGCTCGATCGCGCAGATCTACGAGAAGGAGCTCGAGCTTCCCGAGCGCGCGATCGAATCGTACGAGTCGGTCACACAGCTCTGGCCCGACGACGACGAGGCGTGGGCCGCGCTCGATCGGCTCTACCAAGCTCAGGCGCGCTGGCAAGAGCTCGCCGAAGCGCTGCGTCGCCGCGCCGGGCTGGCTCGCGATCCGGCCGAGCGCGCGCACTTGCTCGCGCGCCGCGCGAGCGTGCTCTCCGAGTGGCTCGACTCGCCCGAAGAAGCCGCGGCCGCGCTGCGCCACGCGCGCACGATCGCGCCCGAGGACAGCGAGCTCGCCGATCAGATGGTCGGCACGCTCGCCAAAGCCGGCCGCGATCGCGAGGCCGCCGCGTTGCTCGAAGCGCGGCTCGCCGCGATGGAACCGAATGAACGAGGTGCGTCGAAAGGCGATCGCGCGGCGCTGCTGATCCGGCTCGCGCAGCTGCGGCTCGACAAGCTCGACGATCGCGACGGCGCGCGCGCGGCGATCGACGAAGCGCTCGCGCTCGTGCCCGAGCACCCGACCGCGCTCGCAGTGCTCGCGCAGGCATCGTCGGCCGACGAGGATCCGCGCGCGTTCGCCGATGCGAAGCTGCGCGAAGCCGAGAGCGCGCAGGACGAAGACAACAAGATCGCGGCGCTGATGGCCGCCGGCGACGTGTTGCACGAACGCGTCGGCGATCTCGGCGGCGCGCACGCGGCGTACGAACGGGTGCTCGCGCTGCGGCCGTATCACGCCGAAGCGACGTGGGCGCTCGCCGGTCTGTCTGAAAAAGGCGGCGACGCCGAAGCCGCGACGCGCGTGCTCGAGCACAAGCTCGAAGACGAGACGCTCACACCGCCCGAAAAAGCGCGCTTGCTCACGCAGCTCGCGGCGCTGTCGCGGCACGCGGGCGTCACCCCGGCCGCCGAGCGCCGCCTGCTCGAAGCGCTCGGCACCGTGCCCGATCACGTGCCCGCGATCGTCGCGCTCGCCGACTTCTACGCCGACGCCGAGCGGTGGAACGACCTCGAGGCGTTCTTGAAGGAGATCCTCGACGGCACGACGCTCACCGGCGCGCCGCCCGCGCTGATCGCGGATCTGCATCGCCGGCTCGCCACCGCGCACGAGCGGCTCGGCCGCGACGAAGACGCGTATCAGACGCTCGTCGCCGCCGACCGGCTGCATCGCGGACATCTGCTGATCAAGCTCGCGATCGGCGAAAACCGCTACAAGGCGCGGCGCTGGCGCGAAGCCACGCTACATCTGTCGCCACTCGCGGCGCACGACGACGCGCAGCGCTATCCGAGCGAGGTCGCGCAGGGCCTCTATCACGCGGCGCTCGCCGAGATTCGCTCGCTGCGCCCCGAGAAAGCACCGGCGCTCTACCAGCGCGCGCTCGAGCTCAAGCCGAACTTCGCGCCCGCGTTACAAGCACTGGCCGAGCTCGCGATGGAGCAAGGCGATCACAAGAAGGCCGCCGATTTGCTCACGCGCCAGGCGACCGCGACGGAAGATCCGGGCGAGCGCATGCGCTTGTTCGAGGCGCTCGGCGACATGGCGATGATGATCTTGCAAGACGACGAGCGCGCCCGCGCGTGCTTCGCGGCTGCCGTCGCCGCCGCGCAGCCACTCGAAGCGAAGCACCTGCCGCTGCTCGAGAAGCTGCTCGCGCGCCAGGATCAAGCCGGCGATCTCGCGGGCTGCGCGCGCACCGCCGAGCTGATGGCCGCGTTCGGTGCCACGGCCGTCGAGCGTGCCGAGCGTCACCTGCGCGCCGCGCACGATTACTTCGCCGCCGGCGACAAGGTCCGCGCGCGCGCCGCCGCCGAGCGCGCCGTCGAGAACGATCCGTACGACGTCGCCGCGGTCGATCTCGCATCGCAGCTCGCGATCGAGCAGAGCGACGTCGAGGCCGCGGCTAACATGCTCACGCGGCTCGTCAATTCCAAAGACGATCGCTTCAGCGCCGCCGATGCCGTGCAACGCGCGCTGCTGTCCTATCGCTTGGGCAAGGCGCGCGCCGAGCGCGGCGACGTCCGCCAGGCGATCCCCGCGTACGAGCGCGCGGTCGCGCTCGCGCCCGACTCGGAAGGTGCGACCAACGCGCGCCGCGGCCTCGTCGAGCTCTCGAAGCAGAGCGACGATCCGGATCGCAAGGGCATCGCCGCGCACCTCGGTGCGATCGTGCAGCAGACCGGCGCGCTGAGCGACCTCGTCGCGTGGGCCGACGAGCTGCGCCGCCATGCATCATCGAGCGCGGCATCGACCGACGCCGCACGCGCGACGCTCGAGCTCGCAGTCGCGTGCGGGCACACCGCCGATGTCCATCAGTCGGCGTTCTTGATGTCGCACAAGCCGTACGCGATGCGCGACGACGAGTCGTACAAAGCTACGCTCGACGACACCGATCGCGCCATCGTCGCCGCCGGCGAGCACGCCGCGCTCGCGACCGTCGCGGCGACGGTCGCCGAGGTCGCCGCCTTGGTGTGGCCCGATCTCGACGAAGCGCTCGCACGCGCGGGCGTCTCGGGTGCGCGCCGCGCGCTGGCGAGCTCGCACGCCGCCGCGATCTCGATGTTCCCGCGGCTCACCACCGTGCTCGGCGCCGGCGCCGTGATGCTCTACGAGCACGACTCCGCCGCCGACGTGACGGTCGTCGCCGCGGCAACGCCGGTGATCGTGCTCGGCCCGCGTGTGTTCGGCGAGCACAGCGAGCTGCCATCGACGACGATCCGCGCGATCCTCGCGCGGGCGGTCGACCTGACGCGGCCCGAGCACCTCGCGTTCGCGGGGTTGCCGCCGCGCGATGCCACGCGGCTGCTCGCTTCGATCGCGCGGCTGTTCGGCTCGGCCGCGCTGCGCGACGCCGTATCGGCGCTGATGACGGAAGAAGACGACGCCGTGCAGCGCGCACACGACGATGCCGTCAAGGCCGCGATGCCGGTCAAGCTGCGGACGCGCCTAGAAGGCGTGCTCGCGCCGCTGTCGCCGACCGCGCTCGACAACGCGCGCTACCTCGCCGCGTGCTATCGCGATGCCGATCGCGCCGCGCTCCTCGTCGGCGGCGATCCGAACGTCATCGTCGCGGGCGCCAAAGCGCGCGGCGAGAGCCTCGAGTACTTGATCAAGGCCGTCGGTCAGCCCGGCTGGCTCGCGACGCGTCAGAAGCTCGGCGTCGGCATTCGCTAACGTCGTCGACGAGCGGCCGCGCGGCGACGCAGCCCATCGCTCGGCCGCTCGCTCGCTAGAACGCCCGCACGCGCTCACTCCCGGAGAACGCGAGCTCCTTGCGCGTCTGCCCTGCGAGCCTCCCGCTCTTAACAACAGGCTTTGCGTCTCGTCGCGCGCCTGGCCGTGCAAAGCGAACCACCGACGGGAGCGCCGTCGCCCGAGCGGGTACGAGGCGCCACTCGCAGGGCAGCCGCGCGAGGCGTTCGCGGTCTTCTCGAGCACCAACGCAAGCAACGCAGGCCGTCGGCATTCGCGACGCACACTGACGCGATATCATCGCCGCAATGAAGGCGACCGCGTGGTTGGTGGCGATGTTGCTGCTCGGATGCGACAAGCCGAGCTCGACCGGCGCCACCGCAGGCTCGGCAGGCTCGGCAGGCTCGGCAGGCTCGGCGATCGGCTCCGCGACGGAGGCCGCCGGCGAAGATGACGAGCCGGATCAAGCGGCCGGCTCGGCGCAGAGCTGGAAAGTCGGCGATGTCGTGCAGGTCAAGCACGACGGCAAATGGCACGAAGCCGAAATCGTGACCGCCGGCTCGACCTATAAAGTCATGTACACGTTCGCCGATACCGTCGAGGACAACATCGACGCGGCGCGGATTCGCAAGACGAAGTGGTCGAAGAAGACCCACGTCGAAGTGCAGGTCGGCGACGCGTGGACGCACGGCACGGTCGTCGCGCGTCACGCGGATGGCAGCTACGACATCGCGCTCGACGGCGGCGCCACACAGTCGTTCACGGCCGCGCAAGTCCGCGGCCTGCGCAAACCCAAAGCGTCGGCGGCGCCGGCGCGCGGCGGCAACTCGAGCGCGAGCGCGCCGTGCCCGGCGCCCGCGTACATCATGCGCTGCGGCGGGACCTGCATCGATACACATCAAGACTTCAACAACTGCGGCACGTGCGGTCACCGCTGCACCCCGCATCAGCATTGCGACGGCGGATTCTGCCGCGACTGAGCCTGCGCTCGGCTCGCTGCTTCGACTCGCGTGCCGGCCTAGACGCTGTAAAACCTCTCCGATGAGTAACCGCCGGCAGAAACACGAGCCCGTTCCGTCGCTGCTTCACGTGATGGCCCATGTCTCGCGAGCGGTGTATCGGCGGCTCGAACTGGCGCTCGAGCGCCATGGCGTTCACGCAGGCCAAAACTTCATCCTCGAACGGCTCTGGGCGCGAGACGGTCAGACGCCGGGTGAAATTTCGGAAGCGATCGGCGTCGAGGGTCCCACGGTCGTCCGCGCGCTCCAACGAATGGCGGCGGCCGGGATCGTGGTGCGCAGGCGACATCCGACCGACGGACGGCAGACCACGATCCACCTGACACCGGCCGGTGCACAGCTGCGCGCACACCTGCCACGGGGACTGCGGCAGGTTGAAGCGCAGGCGCTCGCGGGATTTTCGACCGCGGATCGAACCCAACTTTTCGCGTTGCTGGAGCGACTCGACGCGAACCTCCGCGGCTAGCCCGAACGGCTTGACATTCGGTAGCCGGCATCTCATCTTGGTAGCCGGCTACCGATCCCACTCGCGTCGCAGGCAGGCCCCTGCGGAGCTCCATGCGCACTGCTACTATTTTCGAAAATCGCGAGGTACTCGGTGACTGACACGACCGCTCGTTCGATCATGCGCACCGTCCGCTTCCACGGCTACGGCGAGCCCGCCGACGTGCTCCATCTCGAAGAGGCGCCCGTCCCCACTCCGGGCGCGAACCGCATCCGGGTCGTTGTCCACGCCTGCGGGTTGAACCCGGCGGACTGGGCGCTGTGCCGCAAGCTGTACAACATGGAGCTGCCGCGCGGGATCGGGATCGACGTGTCCGGCATCGTCGACGCGGTCGGTGAAGGCGTCGGCGACGTCGGCGTGGGCGACCGGGTGCTCGGCTTTGCCGATTTCGCCAACTATCCCAGCGCCGGCGCATCCGACGTCGCCGTGCTCGACCACTGGGCGAAGGTGCCCGACGGTCTCGACATGAATCTCGCGGCGGCGTTGCCCATGGCCGCGATCATCGGTCATCACGCGCTCGACGCCCTCGGCGTGACGCGCGGCCAGACGCTCTTGATCCACGGCGGCGGCTCGATGATGGGCTTCGGCGCGGTGCAGATCGCGCTCGCGCGCGGCATCAAGGTCGTCACCACCGCGGGCTCGACCTACGCGGACAAGCTGCGCGAATTCGGCGCGACGGTGACCGCGTACGGCGATGGGATGATCGAGCGGGTCAAAGCGCTCGGCCCCGTCGATCTCGTGCTCGACACGGTCGGCGGCGCGTTGCCCGAGCTGATCCGCATCGTCGACGGCAATCCGAAGCGCGTGCTCTCCATCGCCGATCCCTCGGGCCCGCAGTTGGGCGTGCGCGGTAACTACGACGCAGGGCTTCCGCTGCGCTACGAGACGTTCGGCGAGATGGCGCTGGCCGCGGCGGCCGGCACGTTCAGCATTCCGATCGCCCGCACCTTCCCGCTCGAGCAGTGGCGCGAGGCAATGGAGATCAGCCTGAGCGGCAAGGCGAGTGGGAAGTTGCTGCTGCTGCCGAGCTCGACCACGTAGATTCGCGCCGCCTACATCGTCGCCGGCTACGTCTGCCGCCGCTCGACTGGCAAGCGCATCTTCCCGTAACGCGCGGTTGTCGCGGGCGATCGCGATCGAGCTCGCGCGGTTAGCGCACGGCTTCGGTAGCGCGGCTCACCGACGAGCACGCGCGCGTCTACCGCCGGCATCGAATCGGCGCTGGCACCGCCGCTGCAAAACGGTTGGAGCATGCCGAAGCAACACGAAGAGAGTCTCGAAGCTATCTCGACCACCGAGCTCGCCGGCGTCGGCGGCGGTTACTCGGCGGCGCTGTTCAATGCGATGCAGCAGGCGGTCGGTCACGGTCTGACCATCAACTCGACCGTCACCGGCGGCCACGCGACGCACTCGTTCCACTACCTCGGTCGCGCGTTCGACGCGATCGGGCCCGAGTCGAAGATGCAGTCGTATTACAACTACGCCGCGAAGAACCTCAAGACGACCGAGCTGATCCACCGCAACCACTTCCTGAAGAACGGCAAGCCCATCCATCCGATCGGCGGCCACGACACCCACGTCCACACGGCGATCTGAAAGGGACCACGACCATGACGACCATCGACATCACCGCTCTCGAGACGATCACCGGCGGCGCGAATCGCGCGGGTTGCCCGACGCCCGCGCAGTTCGACTGGATGAAGGAACACATGGTGCCGAACAACATGAGCAAGCCCGGCGTGCAGCAGCACGTCGTCGCCAACGACGCGCGCCGCTGCGGCTTCCCGGTCCCGAAGTAGCTGTTTCGTTCCTGCGCCGCGTGTTTTGGTCGTGCACGCGGCGCGGGGACGCTACGCCTTGAACGGCGGCGGGATCGTCGACGCCTTGCGCGGCAGGAAGTGCCCGAGGTGCCACGCGTGCACGAGTAACTGGCGTTGCGCGTCGCGGCCGAGCCGATACAGTCGCGCCGCGTAAACACCGGCGACGACGAGCATCGCGACGACCGACCCGACGAGCAGCCCGAGCGACGGCGTGCCGCGCAGCGCGAGCGCACCCGCGTGACTGACGAGCTCGCCTTGCCTGAGCTCGAACGTGCCCGGTAGCACGTGCACGAGCTCGAGCGCGATCGGCATCAGATAGCCGAACGCGACGAGGCCGACCAGCAGCGCGGGCCGCGCGACGAACTTCGGATACGCCATCGACGACATCACGATGATGATCGCGATGCCGGGCACGAACACGAATGGGCCGGCCATGCGCGTGATCGCGCCGATCAGCACCATGTTGCCGACGCTGTACAAGATCATCCACGCGAGCGAGCGGTCGGGTTTGCGCGAGATCCGCCACGCGGCGGCGGCCATGCCGAGCGCGACGGCGAAGACCGCGAGCACGATGTCCCAGCGCCGCACGCCGTTCCACATCGCGAACGGCAAGAACGACGCGAGCGCGCAGTACGCGATGATCGCCGTGCGAGCATGCGCGCGCACCGCGGCGATCTCGTGGTCGTGCAGCGCGGCGCGAAGCTCGGGCTGGATTTCTTCGGGCGGCGACAGCATGAGTCCGGTCACGAGCTCGGCGGCTTCACCCGACTCGGGGTCGAGCGCGAGCGCGCGGCCCGACGCGCTCATCGCCTCGGTGCGGCGGCCTTCGTTGAAGGCGGCGCGCGCGCTCCACACCAGATCGACGGCCATCGTGCGGCGGCGCGCGACGTCGCGATCGCCATCGAGATATGCCTCGACGCGCTCGGCGACGCGACGAGCTGTCGGCCGCGCGGCCGGATCTTGCGCGAGCATCGTCGTGCACAGCGCGTCGAGCTCGGGTCCGATCGCGCGATCGGGCCGGCGCTTGCCGGGCGCGGTGACGGCCTCGCCGCTCAGCGTCGATTGCAGGCCGGCTTGGCCGCGCGGATGAACCGACTCGCCGGCGAGGATCTCGAACAAGATCGCGCCGAGCGAGTACACGTCGGCAGCGCGGCCCGCCTCGGCGGCGCGTTGCAGCTGTTCGGGTGCCATGTATCCCGGCGTGCCGAGCAGCTGTTCGGGCTCGAGCTCGACCACCGAAATGTCGCCGGTGACGAGCTCGGCGACGGCCTCACCGACGACACGCGCGAGCCCCCAATCGAGCACGTACACGTCGCCGAAGTCGCCGAGCATGATGTTCGACGGTTTGAGATCGCGATGGACCACGCCGCGCGAGTGCGCGAACTCGATCGCGAGGCAAACATCGACGAACGCGCGCAACAGGCGCTGGCGGTTCGGCGACGGATTTTGTAGTAAGTCAGACAACGTCACGCCGGCGAGCCGCTTCATCGTGAAGAACGGCCGGCCCTGGTCGTCGACGCCGAGCTCGTGCACCGCCGGAATTGCCGGGTGCTCGAGCCGCGCCTGGATGCGCGCTTCGCGCAGGAATCGAGCCGCCTGATCCTCGCTGGGACGCGCCGCGCGCAGGCGTTTGATCGCGACGTCACGGCCGACTCGCAAGTCGTGCGCCAGCACGACCTCACCGATTCCGCCGCGGCCGATCACCTCGCCCATCGCGTAGCCGGTCAGCATGCGCGTCTGCGTGTCGCTGCCGTGCACGCGCTCACCGTCACCGACGATCGTATCGGGCTCGTGTGAATCAGCCGGCGTCATGCGCACATCGTACCGTGACCTCGCTATAGTCCGCGCCGATGTACCTGGGCATCGTCAAGGGCACGGTCGTCGCGGAACGCAAGGCTTCGGGGCTCGAAGGCGCGAAGATCTTGCTCGTCCAGCCCGTGGACGAGCGCAACGCGCCGACCGGCGAGCTCCAGGCCGCGATCGATACGGTGCAAGCCGGCCCGGGCGATCTCGTCTATCTCGTCGGCTCGCGCGAAGCCGCGCTCGCGCTGACGCCGTGGTTCGTACCGGTCGATGCGGCGATCGTCGGCATCGTCGACGGCGTGCAAACGTGAGGTGCTGCCGCGTCGTCGGGCCGATGTGGGCCGACGTCAAGCATCCGGCATTCGCGGGTCATCCGCTGTTCGTCGTGCAGCCGCTCGACGCGAACGGCAACGACGTCGGCGCGAGCTTCGTCGCGATCGACCGCGTGCAGGCCGGCGCGGGCGACAAGGTCATCGTGCTCACCGAGGGCACGGGCGTGCGGCAACTGTTGCAGCAGGGCGATCAAGTGCCGATCCGCAGCGCGATCGTCGGCATCGTCGATCGCTGCGACATCGACGACGTCGAGCACGCATGAAGCAGCTGCGGGCCGACGTCGCCAAGACCGCGCGGCTCCTGCACGCCGCCGGCTGGGTCGCCAACCACGATGGCAACGTCACCGCCCGCGACGGCGCACGATTCATCGCGACGCCGACCGCGACATCGAAGCGCCTGATCGACGAGCGCGATCTGATCGAGCTCGATGGCAAGGGCAGCGTCATCGGCAGCGGCAAGGTGTTCGGCGAGATCGGGCTGCACGTGTGCATCTACGAGCGCCGGCCCGACGTCGGCGCGGTCGTCCACGCGCATCCGCCGAACGCGACCGCGATCGCCAGCACGCACGGAAATCTCATCGAGATGCCGTTCATCGCCGAAGCGCTGGTCTCGCTCGGCCCGAAGATCCCGAAGCTCGCGTACGCGCAGCCGGGCGAGCCGGCGAAGGCGGCGCTCGCGCCGTGGTGCGAGCTGGTCGACGCGGTGCTGCTCGGCAACCACGGCGTGATCGCGTGGGGCAAAGACTGCGAGACGGCGTTGCTGCGGCTCGAGCTCGTCGAGCATCTCGCGAAGATCGCGATCGCCGCGCAGGCGCTCGGCGGCGTCGAACCGCTGCCGCAGAGCGCGATCCAGCCGCTCCTCGCGGCGCGCGCGAAGGCGAACCTCGGCCGCGCCGCCGATCGCGCGGTCGACACCGCCGATCAGTTGATGTCGACGCGGCTGGCGCCCGGCGCGCCGATCGTCGCGTGTGCGCCGGCGCCGAACGCGACCGTCGCCACCATCGCGCCCGGCGGCGCGAAGCTGGCCGACGTCGTGCGTGAAGAGATCGTGCGCGCGTTGCGCGGCGGATCGTGATCCCGCGCGCGACGGAGCGGCTGGAGTTCCGGCACTGGCGCGACGACGATCTGCCGTTCGCGCGGTGCTTGTTCGGCGATCCGCGCGTGACCGCATTGGTCGGCGGCCCATTCGACGACGCGCAGATCGCCGCGCGGCTCGCCGCCGAGCTCGCGACGCAGCGCGATCACGGCTTCGCGTACTGGCCGATCTCGATCGGCGCCGACGACATCGGTTGCTGCGGGCTCAAGCCGCGCGACGCGACATCGCTCGAGCTCGGCTACTACCTGCGCCCCGAATTCTGGGGCGGTGGTTACGCGGCCGAAGCGGCACGCGCGGTCGCGGCGCACGCGTTCGAAGCGCTCGGAGTTGCCGAGCTGTTCGCGATGCACCATCCCGACAACCACGGCTCGGGCCGCGTGCTCGAGAAGGCCGGCTTCATCTACAGCCATCACGAGCTGTATCCGCCGACCGGGCTGATGCACCGCGGCTACGTGCTGCGCGCGCCGATCACCGCGCGGTGATCACGCAGCCGCCGTCGTTCGGGCACGTCGCCGCGAACGGGCTCGCGTCGATCACGTCGTACGCCGCGCCGTCGTGAAGCGGCGCGAGCACGTCTCGCACGCCGGCGGGCAGCTCGACGACGAGATCGGGCGCGTCGCTGTGGCCGCGCGCGCGCAGCCGGATCTCGAGCGGCATCGCGGCTTCGGGATCACGCGTCACGTGCAGCACGAAGACCGACGGTGCCGCACTCTCGAGCGGAGCCGCGGGCGCGAACGCGTCGACGTCGCTCGGCGGTGCGCTCGCGGCCGGTGCCGACGGCGTTGCGACCGTCGCGGTCACGCATCCGGGATGGGCACAGCGCGCGAGCGACGACCAGCGGCCGAGCCGGAGCGCGAGCTGCGGCGATGAATCGCGCGGCACCAGATAATACGCGTGGCGCGGCCAGTCGGCGACGACGTCGAACGGCGCGAAGAAGTCGAGGCCGAGCGTGCCGTCGAAGAACCGCGCGTTCGACGGCAGCTCGGTGCGATCGACGTAGCGCGCGACGGCAACGTGATCGTTGACCGCACCGGCGACTTCGGCGCGCACGGTGCCGGTCACGCCGAGCGTGCGGCGTGCGCCGGTCGCGTCGTATTCGATCGCGGTCTTCGCTGGACCTGCGGCGGCCGCCGAGCGCAGGCGGGTGATCGCCGAGCCGAGCTGGACGCTGAGCACGTTGTCGCGACCGTCGATCCGCGCGTGCACGAACGGCAGCTCCGCTTTGTTGTCGGTCACGCCGGCGCGCCCGTCGTACGCGCTACGGCTCGGTGTGTTGGGCTCGTCGGGCTCGTCGAAGTTGTTCAGCGGCAGCGGGCTGGCCATCGGCGTATAGGTCGAGGTCGGGCTGTAGCTCAAGGTCGTCGCACCGGCGGGTGGCGTGAACGTCGATGCCACCTGCAACCACGCGACGCCGCGATCGCGATCGAAGCCGAATACCAGCGAGTCGGCGATCACGTTGCGGCCGAGCACGCCCATGATCGGGCGTCCCGATGCCGACAGCGTCTCGTGCGGCACGACGACCGCGCGCCGCGTTTCGACGTAGAGGTTACCGACTTGAAGATCGCGCAGCTCGGCGTTGAACCGAATGCGGCGCTCGCCATCCTCGCCCCACAGCCGCGTGCTGTAGCCGCGATCGATCATCAGATGTGCCGCGATCGCGACGCGCTCGTCGATCACCGTGACGTTCGCGTCGGGATCGATCGCGAACAAGAACGGTCCTTGGCCCTTCACGTACACGGGCGTGACGAGCAGCCCGTCGTCGAGCGGATCGATGAGCGGAAACGTCCAGCGTGTGCCGTCGGAGAATCCCGGCGGTGCGCCGATCGCGCACGACGTCCCGACTCCTGCGATCGCGATCGCGAGCCACTTCGAGATCTGCATGCGCCAACGATATCGAAAATGTGGAGGCGGGAGCTTATTTGAATGTTAACAGCCACATGAGGCGTCGGGTACGCGCGTGCGACAGCGCGTAACCCGCGTATCGTGAAGGCGTAGGAACCGCATGCGAAGTGCATTCTGGATCGCCCTCGCCGGCTGCGCGACGGCGTCGTCGTCGCCGACTCAGGTCACCGGCGGTGCGCCCGTCGTGGTCGAGCTGTTCACCTCGCAGGGCTGCAGCTCGTGTCCGCCGGCCGATCAGCTCGTCGCCGACCTCGCGCGCGCGGGACAATCACGCGGCCGCGCCGTCGTGCCGCTCGCGTTCCACGTCGACTACTGGAACAACCTCGGCTGGACCGATCCATTTTCATCGCCGGCGTGGACCGCGCGCCAACAGGACTACGCCCGGGCCTTGAACGATCGCTCGGTCTACACGCCCGAGCTCGTGGTCGCGGGCGGCGCCGGGATGGTCGGTTCGCAAGCCGGCCGCGTCGCCGATGCGATCGCCCGCGCGCCGATCCAGCGCGAGCTCGAAGCGACCGCGACGTGGACGCCGACCGCGCTGTCGATCGACGCGTCGCCGATCGCCGACGCGCAGCTGTTCGTCGCGGTCTGGGAAGACGCCCCGAAAACCAGCGTGCCGAGCGGCGAGAACGCCGGCAGCTCGTTGGTCTCGGATCGGATCGTCCGCGCCCTCCAGCGCGTCGATGGTCCCACGCGCGTCGCGCTCGACCCGAGCTGGAAGCCGAGCGGCGCCGTCGTGTTCGCGCAGCGCGCGGACCGCCACATCGTCGGTGCCAAAGTCATCGCGCAACCCGCACAAGTACGGTGACGGCGGCCGGCCGTCCATGGTACAGCCGCCGCCGACATGCGCTCTGCCCTCGCTCTGACCCTCGCGACCATGCTGTTCGGCGGTGGCTGCTTCCCTCACAGTGCTCGGAATCGCGCGATCGCCGAGATCGCCGAGGGTGCAGTTCTGGTCGGTGGCGTGGTCCTCGAATCGACCGTCACGACGACCGCCGACTGCCAGGCGGACCTGGCTCCGCCGCCGAACTGCGGCGCCAACGGGACGCGTAACGGCGCGATCGGCGTGGGCATGATCCTCACCAGCTTGGTCGCGTTCATCGCGACGATCTCGAGCGCCGAAGAGCAGGGCAACGAGCCGCTCGTCACGATCACTCCGAAACCGTCGGTTCGGCCGCCGATGGCGCCACCGCTGCCGGCTCCCGCGCCCGCGCCGATGCCGCCGACCGAGCCAGCTCCGACCGGCTCCGCGGCGTCGCTGATGAGCTTCTAGCCGGCGATTAGATCGAGCCGGTCTTGCGGCTGACATGCCGGCCGTCGCGCTGGCACAGCTTGCTGCCATCGTAGACCGGAACGTGGCGCGCCCACGCGTGGCTCGATCCGGTGCCGGACAGGCCGAGGAAGTAACCCTTGCGGCCGACGAACAGATCGAGCCGGTTGCCGTCGATGTGACCGCCGGTATCGTCGGCGACCACGCAGCCGTCGTGCACGTAACCGCCCCACGGCGGCCGGCCCGGCATCGTCCGGCCTTCGAGTAACGGGACGTACAGGAGCGTGCCGAGCTTGACGACCTTCGGATCGACCGCGACCGTGCGGAACGGCTGGAGCGGGTGGCCGGTGCCGGCGGTTCCCCACTGATTCTGGGTGACCTTGAAGCACGTGCGCGTTCCGGCGGGATGTCCGCAGGTACAGCGGCCCCAGATATTGAGGACGCGGCCGTCGTTGAGCTTGCCGGTGCCCTGAATCGCGAGCTGATTCGCGAACTCGGGCGTTACTTGCGCGATCTCGTTGCAGCTTTGCGACTCGTACAGCGTGACCCGCGCATCGTCGTCGATGGCCGCGAGCTCGGTCTGATCGTTGTCGTTCGCCGCCTTCTTCGGGGCGACCTCGTCCTCGCCGATCACGTAATAGAAGGTGATGTTGAACTGGCCGAGCGGCTTGGGGTCGTCGCTCGGCTCCGGCCGCGCGACGGTCGCCGCCGGCTTGTTTTCGATCGGTTGAATCGGCGTGACGGTCGGCCCTTGGCAGCCGCACGCGAGCAACGCGGCGGATGCGATACCGCCAAGACCATTGATGATTCGCGCCAGAAGATCACGGACCGCGTCGCCGAGCGAAGCGACGCTGCCGACGAAGCTGCGATCAGTCTCGGCGGGTTCCGTCATCGGGCTTGCCGAGCGTAACCCGGACGTTCCGGGAGTACCGAGCGGAGCGGGCCTAAACTTCGTTCAGAACCGGGCTTGCAGAGTCGCGTTCACACCGAGCTGGTTGAACTGCCCGAACACGTACTGGAACGGTGCGTTTGGGCACGCTTGCTCGGCGGTGCAGCCGACGCGTTGATAGGTCGTCTGGTTGCCGTCGTAGCTGTAGAAGACCTCGAGCAATGCCGAGTAGATCCGGCCGAACGTCAGCTTGGCGGTGCCCTTGAGCGCGAGCTGCGGGACGGCATCTTTGCCGGCCGGCAAGATCGTGATGATCGTGTTGACGTTGTCGTTGCGGATGACCGCGGTCGACGTGCCGGCCACGCCGGTGCCGCCGCCGGGAATGCCGTCGGGCGAGGTCAACGTCGCCGGCTTCTCGATGCCGGCGATCGCGCCGAGCGTCAGGAAGTCGTTCCAGTTGCGGTCGAGGCCGATCGCCGCGAACAGGTCCGGCGAGGTCTTGTAGTCGGCCGGGAAGTCCTCGTAGGTCGGCAAGCTCGGGGTCGAGTGCAGGATGAACGCGAGGTCGCGGTAGCTGGCGTCGAAGCGCAGTCGCCAGCGGTCGATCATCACGCGGACGTTGACGTCGCCGGCCATACCGACCTGCACGTCCGTCGCGCCGGTCTTCTCGGGGTCCTTGAGCGTCTGGCCCAAGACCGTGAACTCCGACATCGCGAGCCACGAGATGCCGCCCGGGTACTTCACCGGATCGAACAGGCCGCTGACGCGCTCGTTGTTGTACTTGTAGAGCTTGTAGTCGATCGACGACTGGACCGGCATGCCGTCGTGGATCGCGATCTGCGCCGAGCCACCGAACAGGCGGACCTTCTGATCGTCGACGTCGACGAGCTCGTTGTAGCCGCGGTCGAAGTAGCCGCCGTTGACCTCGAGCCGAACCAGCGGCGTCGGATCGATCCCGGCGCCGGCCAGGACCGCGAGCGCCGATTTGTCCTCGGCCGTGCGCTCGTCGAGGATGACGGCGCTCTTCGCGCCGACGAACGCGTAGCCCATGTTCGTGTCGTACTGGATCTTCATGCCGGGCGTCGCCGAGTTGGCACGGCCGTACTCGGGATCGCCGCCCCACGACAGGCGGTAGCTATAGCCGAGGCGGAAGCGGTCGGCCGAGACCGGGAACACGGTCAAGCTGATGCGGGTTGGATCCTTGTGATCGGGATCCTTCCAGTCGGACAGCACGATGTACGAGCCATCGTCCGACAAGCTGATGTTGCTCTGCGACAGCTCGTTGATGCGGAGCACGAACGCGGTCTCGGCGTCGAAGTGACCCTTGTGGAAGTCGCGGTACATCACCGCGTGCGACATGGTCTCGAAGCCGGAGTACCGCGTGTCGTAGTTGTCGAAGAACAGCACGCCGAGCGAGTTCGGCGTGCCGAAGCGCCAACCGGGCACGCTCGGGATCGTCTCGCCGGGCGAGACGAGCAGGTTCTCGTTCGTCAACGTGAACGCGAGGCGCGTGTCCATGAACCCGCTCGAGCCCGACAGATCCGCGGGCGAGCTCGCCGATGCGGTCGCCGTTGTTTCGTCCTGGCGCGCGGCGCGCTCCGCAGCATCACGCGCGGCGCGGTCGTTGAGGATCTTCGCGAGCTCGCGATCGACCAGCTCTTTGACGTGCGCTTCGTCGTAGTTGCCCGGACCGGTGCCGCCGACGCTTGGCTTGTTCTCCGTCGAATCGGAACCTGACGGCTCGCTCGGCTCGGGCTGGGCGCTCGCGATGGCGGGGATGCCGACGATGAGCGTCAGCAAAACGAGTCTCGCTAGTCTACGCATGCTCTTCCTATGGAGTCGTGATGTCAGCCATCGAGCGCGGATAGATGATCCACACGTTGTACGAGCCGATATTGATGGGACGCAGGTTACCGATGATCTTGGGAAGCGTTTGGCCGACGAGAGTGCCCGGATCGAGCTCGACCGCGCCAGCGCTGACGACATCGATAACGTTGTCGCCGGCGCATGTGGCCGCATCGCCGGCTCCGGAGGGATCGATCTTCCACTCCTTATAAGTGGTGTACGCGCTGTCGAGCGCGCACACGACCGGGTTGTCGATCTCGATCATTCCGGATTCGTTGCGCTCGAACATGATCTTGTTGCCGAACCAGCTCATGTCGAACACGGCCGGTGCCGGTTCGAGCGCCGGGTTGACGAGCGGCGTATCGGCGTTGACGAACGACTGCGGGAAGCCGAGCTCGGTGAGCCCGTCGAACTCGCTCACGCCGCCGGAATAACCGCCGTCGATCACCTCGCCTTCGACGATGAAGCGACTCCGGCCGTCTTCCGGCGCGCTGAACGAGTAGACGTCCATGAAGCCGTAGTCGGTCCGCGCGCATGGCGGCGTCGGTCCCGGCGCGCACTGGACGTCGGCAATCGTGTATCCCGCGGCGTAGACCGACGTGACCACCAGCGCGCCGCCGTTCGAGCCGTATTGCGAGCCGGCGATCGTGACGTTCTTGTTGTCGAGCGGCGCGTCGTAGAGCGCGTCGATCGACATCTCGTTGACCGGCCGCTGGGTATCGGCCGTGAACGGATCGCGAAACCACAGCGTCGGTGACGTCCCAGCCGCGAACGTCGTGCCGCTCGCGCTGTCGTCGTCGACCCAGATCGTCGTCGGGCCGTAGACCGGCGGGATCGTGAACGAGACCGGTTGCGACGTGCCGTGCGTCATCGGCACGCTCGCGAGCGGGCTGCCGGTCAAGTACGGCGTCAACGTGCCGAGGTAGTGGACGTACACGCCGACCGTGTTGTTGTAGTCGGCGTGGCCGGCCGCGCCGTCTTCGGGCTGGTCGTTCTCGTCGAACGCTTGCACGCTGATCGTGACGGCGTCGCCCGAGCCGGAGGCCGTGAGGCGGTTGTTGACGTCGCCCAAGCTCGCCGGCGACACGACCGTGACGACGAACTGCGTGCTCGTTTTCTCGGGCTCCATCGTCGTGCAACCGACCAGGAGCGCGGCGAGTAGCGCGTAACGGATCATTGGAACACCGGCCGGATCCGACCGTCGTGCGCTTCGATGGTCTCGTCGAGACACGAGATGTTGCCCCACAGCTGCTGGATGGTGCCCTGCGCGCACATGCAGCTTGCAGGTAGAACGTTACATACCTGGCTGTCGCCAGTGGCAGTCACGATGCCGTTCGTACACGTGCCCGAGGGACATTGCGATGCAACCGCGCACTTCGTGTTCATCTCGGTGTCGGTGAAGTCGAGGATCTGCGCGGTCGTCATGCCGTCGCAGATCGCGGGCTCCTGCGTGAGGAACACGGTGAGCGAGTCGCGCAGCGAGACGCCGGTGTCTTGCTGCGAGGTGTTGCGCTGGAGCACGATGAAGCCGGATCCGCCGGCGGCAATGTAGTTGTTGACCGCGACGCGATAGAGGCCGTCCGGTGACAGCGACGTGCACGGCGTCGTCGCCGGATCGACAGGCGCGTCGGTGTTCGGCATGCCCGTGTTCGGATCGAGCGGCCGGCAGTTATCGCCGATGAAGATATTCTGCGCGCACGCGCGCGTCACGCAGCGGCTCTGCGTCGTATCGCAGCGATCGCCGGATGGACAGTCGGTGTCTTGCGCGCACGCCGTGTCGGGGACGGCCGGATCGATGCTCTTGCACGGCGTCGAGCTCGTCGGATCGTCGCGGCACACCATGTCCCACGTGATTCCGGCCTGCTGGAGCTGCGACTTGCAGCCGCGCTGCGACGATTCCTGCGCGACGAAGTCCAGCGTGTCTTGAACTTCCTGGCCCGACATATAGAGCACGACGATCGTGTTCTCGAACGGGAAGACATTGAACATCTGTTCGTTGGTCAGCGGCCCGCGGTTGAAGTCGGCGCGGATGCCGAGCGAGTTCGTGAACGCGAACTGCGCATCGACGCCCTGCTGCAGCTGCATCGCGCGCGCGACCATGTTGCCGAGCTGCGAGTCGCCGCCGGATGCGTCGTTGCGAGTGATCGTCGCGGTGCCCGGCGGGTCGACGTACGAGAACACGCCGTTCAGATCGATGTCCTGGTTGAGCTGCACCGAGTACGGCCACATGAAGTTGGCCATGTCGGGATCGTCCGGAATCGTCGAGTCGACCGGCTGGTTGACGTAGGCGAAGTTGGTGATGCGCGTGCGATGCTCGGGATCCGCGTTGTCGCCGTTGTCGGAGACGTGGACGACGAGATCGATGCGACCGACGTACTTCGCGAACGCGCCCGAGTGGATCAGCAGCGTCTCGCAATCGTTGTTGACGCAGTACTGACTGCCGTCGTCGGCGGGCAACAGCTTCGGCGGGTTGGTGACGATGTGGAGGTGGCCGCCGAGAATGAGATCGACGTTTTGGTTCGGCAGCGACGCGTTCGGGTCGTCGACCTGGCTCGCCGACAGGCCCTCGTCGTCATCGAGCCCCAAGTGGCTGAGCACCACGACGAGATCGCAGACCGGCCGCAACAGCGCGACGTACTGTTGTAGTGCGGTGCCCGGATCGATCGGCCGGAAGCCGAGCGTGGTGTTGCCCATGTAGCTCGACAGCAGCGTGTCCTCGTTGCCGAGGCCGATCACGCCGATCTTGAGGCCCTCGACGTCGTAGATCTGGAACGGCGTGGTCAGATCTTGCAGCGTGAGCCCGTTGTCGCTCGACGAGTCGCTGGGATCCTCCCACGCGTAGTCGGCGACGAGGTGCGGGAACTGCGACCACGCGTTGAGCTCTTTCACGAGCTGCGGCGTGCCGAGATCGAACTCGTGATTGCCGAGGACCTCGCCTTCCATGCCGGCGAGCGACAGCGAGCGAATCTCCGCCTCGCCTTTGAACTCGTTGAACACCGCCGCGCCTTCCCATGCATCGCCGGAGTCGAGCCACAGCGAGCGCTCGGCGCTGACGCGGATGCGCTTGACCATCGTGCTGATGCGCGCGATGCCGCCGAACGGCGAGTTGACCGGAAGCAGGCCGTACCCTTGATCGAACGAGTTCGGCACCATGTCGTACGGGAACAGCCGCGAGTGAATGTCGGCGGTGTGAATGATGGTGAGTCGGACGTCCTGCCCGGCGAGATCGGGTTGATCCGAATCGATCAGACAACCACCGAGCACGACGGCAGCGAACCCCACCCCTAGGGTCATCGTTTGGAGCCGCATCGGCGCGAGGTAATAACCGGGACGCGCCGTTCTCAGCAAGACGAATCGATGGTCTAGTTCGTGTCCGGAATGCCCCGAGCAAAGATCGTTTGTACCCTCGGACCGGCCTCGTCGACCCCGGAGCGCATCGGCGAGCTCATCGAAGCGGGAATGAGTGTCGCGCGGCTGAATTTTTCACACGGCAGTCACGAAGATCACGCGCGCATGTTGCAGATCGTGCGCAGCGAGGCCGATCGCCGCGGCAAGGCGATCGCCGCGCTGCTCGATCTCCAAGGCCCAAAGATTCGCGTCGGCAGATTCGCCACCGGATCGGTCGAGCTCAGGCCCGGCGCCGAGTTCTCGATCACCGTCGACCCGACCGTCATCGGCGATGACAAGCGCGTGTCGACGACGTACCCGGGGCTGATGCGCGACGTCAAAGTCGGCGACCAGATCCTGCTCGACGACGGTTACCTGTCGCTCGCGGTGACCGCGCTCGGCGAGCACGAGGTCAAGACCGTCGTGGTGACCGGTGGAACGTTAAAGAACAATAAGGGGATCAACTTGCCGGGTGTCGACGTCTCGGCGCCCGCGTTGTCCGACAAGGACAAGATCGACATCGGCTTCGCGCTGCGCCACAACGTCGACTACGTCGCGCTGTCGTTCGTGCGCCGCCCCGAAGATGTGCTCGAGGCGAAGAAGCTGTTGACGGTCGAGGGCGTGTCGATCCCGGTGATCTCGAAGATCGAGAAGCCGCAGGCGCTCGACCGGCTCGCCGACATCATCGACGTCTCCGACGGCGTGATGGTCGCGCGCGGCGATCTCGGCGTCGAGCTCGGGCCCGAAAAGGTCCCGCTGTGGCAGAAGCGGATCATCGAAGAGACCAATCGCCGCGGCAAGATCGTGATCACCGCGACGCAGATGCTCGAGTCGATGATCACGCAGCCGCGGCCGACGCGCGCCGAAGCGAGCGACGTCGCGAACGCGGTGCTCGATACCACCGACGCGCTCATGCTCTCGGGCGAGACCGCATCGGGCGCGCATCCGATCGAAGCGGTTCGCACGATGGCGCGCATCATCGACGAGATCGAGAAGAGCGCGTACTACCGCCAGCACGCGCTGCAGGTCGATCTCCAGATGGCGGTGTCGGCGAACGCGATCGCGCACGCGGCGGTGATCGCGGCGCGCGCGATGAAGCTCAAGACGATCGTCACGGTCTCGGAATCCGGCGGCGCCGCGCGCCTGGTCAGCGAATATCGGCCGGATGCGAACATCATCGCGCTGACCACGAATGAAGTGTCGTACCGCCGGCTCGCGCTGTTCTGGGGTGTGACCCCGGTGCTGGTCGGGCCGTCGGCGAGCACGGAAGAGCTGGTCGATCGCGTCGAAGCGACGCTGCTGGAGAGGAATCTCGCACTCCCAGGCGAGAACGTGCTCATCACGATGGCGGTGCCGGTCGGCGCCGGCACATCGACGAACATGCTCAAAGTGCATCAGATCGCCCGCTAGGGTAGAATTTCGCCGCGTGCCAGCTCCGACGGACTTCGGGGTCGAGATCGGCCAGGTCCTCGACGGCAAGTATCGCGTCGATGCGATCCTTGGCCACGGCGGTATGGGCGTGGTCGTCGCGTCGACGCACCTCGGGCTCGAAAATCGCTACGCGATCAAGCTGCTGCGCAAGGACGTCGTGTGGGATCCGGACGTCGTCGCGCGGTTCGTGCGCGAAGCGAAAGCGGCCGGCCGGCTGCGCAGCGAGTACGTCGCCAAAGTGCACGACGTGCACATGCCCGAGTCGCTCGACAAAGAGCTCCCGTACATGGTCATGGAGTACCTCGAGGGCCGCGATATCGGCCAGCTGCTCGAGGACCGCACGACGCTCGCGATCCCGTTCGCGACCGAGCTCGCGTTGCAAGCCGCCGAGGCGCTCGCCGAGGCCCACTCGCTCGGGATCGTGCATCGCGACATCAAGCCGACGAACTTGTTCGTGACCTGGCGTGGCGACGGCCGCGCCGTCGTGAAGGTCCTCGACTTCGGGATCTCGAAGTCGCCGCTCGGCACCGACCTCAAGCTGACCCAAACGCAGTCGGTGCTCGGCACGCCGGCGTACATGTCGCCGGAGCAAATGCGCTCGGCGCACATGGTCGATTCGCGCTCCGACATCTGGTCGCTCGGCTGCGTGCTCTACGAGATGATCGAAGGCGTGCGGCCGTTCGAGGCCGAAAGCTTTTCGGAGATGTGCGTGATGGTCGCGGTCGATCCGCCGCGGCCGATGGTCAAGGCGCCGCCGCAGCTCGCCGCGATCATCGGTCGCTGCCTCGCCAAGCAGCCCGAGCTGCGCTACTCGACGATGGCCGACTTCGCGCGCGAGCTGATCGGGTTCGCGACGAGCCCGCACGAGGCCGCGCAGCTCGTCGAGCGGATGATGCAGCTGCTGCGCAACTCGCCGCTCGGTTGGGAAGGCGAGAATTCGACGGGGTCGCTGCCGGCGATCAGCCGCTCGCAGATCCCGACGCCGCTCGTGACCGATCGGATCGATCGCGCCGCGCAACCGCCGCGCCGGCGCTGGCCGATCGCGCTCGCGGTGTTCGTGTTCGGTGCGACCGCGGCCGCGCTGATCGTCATGCTGGCGAGCCCATCCGATCGCGCGGGGCCGCTGCCGACGTCATTTCTCGAGCACGCGACGTGGTCGCCGCCTCCGCCGCGCGTCGTCGTCACCAAACCGGTGATCGTCGATCCGCCGCAGCCGCCGCCGATCGTCGATCCGAAACCCACGAAGCTGATCAAGAAGCCGCCGATCAAGTCGGTCGAGATCAAGGTGCCGACGGCGACGCCCGACGGCTCGGCCGTGCCGCAAAACTGCGACGGCTTCGGACCGATGCACGGGTGCCCGAAGTGATTCGCCGCGCGCTCGTGATCGCGGCGATGCTACTCGCCGCTCGCGCGTTCGCCGATCCGCCGCAGCCCGACGAGCCGATTGCCGACAAGACGTACGACCGCGCGCAGGCGTTGCGCGCGCAGGGCCAGCTCGCCGAGGCGTGCAAGCTGTTCCGCGAGGCGTTCCGGCTCAACCCGAACGCGATCGGCGCGCTGCTCAACGTCGCGCGCTGCGACGAAGAGGCCGGCAAGATCCGCACGGCCTATCACGAGTTCAGCGAAGCACGCGATCGCGCGAACGAGCTCGGGATGAATCCGAACCGCGACGTCGCGATCCAGCACCTCGACGCGCTCACGCCTCGCCTGCCGCACCTGCAGCTGACGTTCGCGTCGCCGCTGCCGAAGACCGCGCGCATCGTGATCGACGACGTCGGCATCGGCGCCGACGAGGCATCCAACATCCTCGTCGATCCCGGCAGCGTGCACGTTGTCGTCTCCGCGCCTGGCTACGTCACGTACGAGACGCACGTCGACATCCAGGAGCGCGAGCACAAGGTGCAGGCGATCCCGAAGCTCGCACCGCCGGTCGTGGTGCGAAACTCGCGGCGCTTCATCGGCAAGGTGTTGACGTTCGTCGGCGGCGGCGCGTTCGTCGCGTCGATCGGGCTCGCGACCGGCGCGAAGCTCGACCAAGACTCGCAACGCAACAGCACGGTCAACGGCGTGCCGGCATGCACGAAGACCGGCACGCTGATCTGCAATTCCGACGTCAGCAACCGGATCAACAACGACCACACGATCGGCAACCTCGCGACCGGGATCGGTATCGCCGGGCTCGTGGTCGGCGCGGTCGGCGGTTACTTGTGGCTGTTCTCGCCGAACCTCGAGCAACGCCGCGTCTCCGTCGTGCCCACGCTCGCGCCGGGTGAAGCCGGCGTGTCCGCGACGATCAGATTCTAGCGAGTAGCTCGGTCGCGCGGGTCCGCGTCGCCGCGCCGGTGCGCACGTCATCGATCACGCGCTGGAGCAGCGCGCGCCCTTCGGGATCGTGCTCGGCGACCAGCACGCGGCCGCGCGCGAGTCGCGCCGCCACGACGAGCTGCGCGTCGATGCGATCGTTGAGCGTCGCGACGATCGGCGCGAGCTGCGTGTCGAGCACGCCGCGCGCCTTGCCGACCTCGCCGGTCTCGACCAGCGCCGTGATCGTGACCGCATCGGCGATCACGCGCAGCCGCTTCTTGGCCGCCGGTGCGATGTGCGCGCGCTCGACGGCTGCGAGCGCATCGCTCCACTCGCCGCGCAGCTCGTATGCGACCGCTTGATAGAGCACGAGCTCGCTGCGTCCGAGCACGAGCTTGCCGGCGAGCGCGTGGGTCGAGATCTCGAGTAGCGACTCGGCATCGCCGACCGCCATCGCACGCGACAGCGCCGCGGTTTGCGTGAGCTCGCGAAAGATCCACCAGATGCACAGCACGAACAACAGGCCGATGCCGAACCAGCCGAGGCCGATCGCGTCGGTATCGGCGAGCAGCGCCAGCGCGATGTACGCGCCGGTCATGATCGCGGGGACGAACCAGCCCGCGATCAGGGTCCACACCCAGCCGCGGCGCCCCAAGAATCCACGACGCGCTTTCGAGGTCATTTGCGCCGCCCGCGGACGTGGCGCGCGATCCGCATCGCGACCTCGAGCGCCTGCTCGTAGTTGAGGCGCGGATCGACGCGCGACTTGTACGCGCGATCGAGCCCGCTTTCGTCGAGCCCACGCGCACCGCCGATGCACTCGGTGACATCGTCGCCGGTCAGCTCGAGGTGCACGCCGCCGAGGTGCGAGCCGAGCTCGCTGTGCAGCTCGAAGCTCGCCTCGAGCTCGCCGACGATCTTGTCGAAGCGCCGCGTCTTGATCCCCTGCGGAGTGGTTTCGGTGTTGCCGTGCATCGGATCGCACACCCAGAGCACCGTGCGGCCTGCCGCGCGCACCGCTTCGACGAGCGGCGGCAGCTTCGCGCGCACGTCGGTCGCGCCCATGCGATGGATCAGCGTGATCCGGCCGGGCTCGCGCGCCGGATCGAGGACATCGAGCAACCCGATCAACCACTCGGCCGTCATCGCCGGACCGATCTTGATCGCCATCGGGTTGCGAATGCCGCGATGAAACTCGACATGCGCGCCGTCGAGCTGCGCGGTGCGCATGCCGATCCACGGCAGGTGCGTCGACAAATTGTAGTGGCCGGCCCGCCGCGGCACGGTGCGCGTCTGCGCCTGCTCGTACGGCAGCGCGAGCGCCTCGTGGCTCGTGTACAGATCGACGCGGCGCAGCACCTCGTTCTCGACGCCGGTGATCGCGCTGACGAAGTCGAGCGACTCGCGGATCGACTCGACGATCTGCGAGTACGCCTCGGCATTCGGCGTGCCCTGCGCGAACGCGAGGTTCCAATACTCGGGGTGGTGCAAGTCGGCGAAGCCGCCGTCGGCCAATGCGCGGATGAAATTGAGCGTGAGTGCGGCGCGTTCGTACGCGCGGAGCATGAGCGTCGGATCCGGTTCGCGTGCCTCGGCTGTGAACTCGTCGCGGTTGACGAGATCGCCGCGATACGCCGGCAACGTGACGCCGTTCTTGGTCTCGCTGTCCGACGACCGCGGCTTCGCGTATTGCCCGGCGATCCGGCCGATCCGGATCACCGGCGTGCGCGTACCGTGGACCAGCACGAGCGACATCTGGAGCAGGATCTTGAGCTTCGCGGTGATCGGATCGGACTGGCAGTCGTCGAAGCTCTCGGCACAGTCGCCGCCGTGGAGCACGAACGCTTTGCCCATCGCCGCGCGCGCGAGCTCGCCGCGCAGCTGCTCGACCTCCCACGACGTGACGAGCGGCGGCAGCCGGCCGATCTCATCGACGATCTTCACGAGCGCGGCGGGATCGCGATACGCGACTTGTTGCGCGGCGGGTCGCGATTGCCAGCTAGAAGGCGCCCAGTCGGTCACCGCCGTCAGATACCGTGAGCGCTCGGCCGGCGCCAGCGCCGTGGGTGCGGTGTTTTTGCGCTCTGCTGCGGACCGCGAATGGTATCGTCGAGCCGTGGCGCGGGCGTTCGCGATCGCGATGGTGGTGTTCGCCGCGTGCGACCATTCGCCCGCAACCTCGCGCGACGGCTCGGCCGATGCCGGCAACCTGCCGATCGACGCGTCGTTGGTCGACGCGGCCGTGCCGAACTTGAGCTGGACGTGGACGTTCGGCGGCTCGCCGACCTGCCCGACCGGCGTCGACCGCGTGCTGATCTACACGGCGCAGTGGAACGAAGACACGATCGACTTTCGCAACCCACCCGATCCACCGACGACGATCCCGTGCTCGGCCGGCGGCGGTGGCGTGGTCGTCGCAGATGGCTTCGACTACGACTCGTGGATCGTGATCTTGACGAGCGACGACCGCGTGTTCGCGGTCACCGGTCCGATCCACGTCGACGTCGGCAACACCGCGACGACCGACGTCACGCTGCCGCGCGGTTGGGTCTACGTCGCGTGGTCGCTGTTCGGCCAACATTCGCAAACCACCCTCGCGTGCACCGACGTGCCCTCGCTGACCGGCTCCGGTGGCGGAGCGATCGAGCTGTTCGCAGGCTCCGGTGTGCAGAGCACGCCGCTCGATGTCGAGCCGTGCTCGGCGGCGGGCACGTACTTGGCGATGCCGCCGGGCACGTACGATTTCACGCTGCGCGCGGTCTACTCGCAGGAATATCTGCCGGCGAGTGGCTTCGACGCGTACGCGATCGGACAGGCGACGTTCGCGGCACAGACGATCATCGCGAACGGCACGCTCGATCTCGGCACGCAACAACTGGCGCTGACGTCGTATTGAGCGTGACGAAACCGCGCGCATGGTGGTGGGCCTGGCTCGGTGCAGCGGTCGCCGGCGCCATCGGTGTCGCGATCGGGCTGGCGCTCGCCGGCGACGACATCAACACGATCGGCGGGCGCGGCGCCGCACGGTTCGTCGGCATGTGCGGCGCGATCGGCGGGTTCGCGGGCTATCTGATCACGTCGCGGCTCACGCGCGGCGAACCGCTCACGCGCGATGGCTTCACGCTGTCGTACCGTCCACTCGCGCCGGCGGCGGCGGGCTATCGCGAGACCACGACGCTCACGGTCGCGGATGTGATCGCGGGGCTCTCGAAGTTGGGCTACGAGCCGCGCGCGGAGGCGTGCGATGACTTCGGAACACGCCGTGGCTCGATCGACGACACGACGCCGCTGCAGGGCACGAGCGTCGCGATCATCGACGCGCGAGTTCGCGGCTGGATCCGCATCGCGCTCGCGCCGTTCACGGACGCGCGGCCGCGTACGCTCGGGCTCGTCGAGATCTGGTCCCGGCGCGGCGAGTCAGCGGAAGAGCTCGCGCTGTTCACGTTGCGAGTCCTCGATGGGTTCGTGGCGGAGCTCGCGGCGGTTCGCGACAGCTCGCGCTTGAGCCCGGATCCGATTCCGATGGTAACCGCCGGCGTCGGAGAACGACCGGTGCATCGGGTGCCGCGTTAGCCGCCGCAGCGCACCGGCCGCGCGCCGGTGTAGTCGAGCCGCTTCGCCGCGTACTTCGTCTTCGGATCGAGCGTGCCCGGATGCGCGCGCAGCACGTCGGCCATCGCATCGCGCACGATCACGTCGGTGAGCTCGATCGCGCCCGACGCCAGGTGCAGCTTGCCGATCACGCCATCGCCACCCGACGCCAAGAAGTCGCTCGTCGCGACGACGTACGGCAGGTCGTCGACGAGCGGTTTGCCGCCGACCGCGATCGCGAGATCGAGCTTGTCGCCCTTGCACCGCGCGCGCGCGGTCAGGCCCGCCCACGAGAAGATGCCGGCATCGGCTTCGAGGTTGTGCGTGACGAGCTCGCGCAGCTGCGACCCGCGCAGCGTGACGAGCGCGAAGCGATTGTCGAACGGCATCGCCGAGAACAGCTCGCCGTAGGTGAGCGGACCAGCCGGAATGTCGGCGCGCAACCCGCCGCCGTTGGTGAGCGCGACCTGCGCGCGCGGCTCGGCGGCGAGCATCAGCTCGGTGAGCCAGTCGCCTTCGGCGGATTCGGTCTTGTACGCCTTGGTCATCGGCGTCGCGAGCGTGACGCCGAGCGGCTCGGCGCGGCGCGCGCCGGCACGCGCGATCGCTTCGTCGGCGATCTGCTGCAGCGCGGCGACGGACTCGACCGGCCGGCCTTCATATGGCCCGGGGTGACACTCGGCGACCGGCACCGCGTTGTGCTCGGCATCGAGCGGGCACATCACCTCGGGCGGATGGATGGTCACCTTGTCGATCGCGCCGTCGGTGAAGTGCACATCCACGCGACCGAACGCGCGGCCCGACGACATCGACTCGATCACGGCGACGCCATCGATCGTCTTCGCGATCGCCTGGTGCGTGTGGCCGGCAACCGCGACGTCGATCAACCCTTTCGGCATCGCGTCGAGCACGCGGAACAGCTCGTCGCGCTTGTCGCAGGTCGACAGATCGACGGGCTCGGTGTTGTCCTTGCATTCGCTGCCGAAGTGCGCCGCGAGGATCACGAGCTTGGCGCCGCGCGCGCGCAGCGCCGTCGCTTCGGCCGCGATCGCGTCGGTCGTCGACGGCGCCATCGCGAGCCCGATGAAGTTCGCCGGCATCGTCGTCATCGGCGTGGCTTCGGTGCTCGCGCCGACGATGCCGACCGGCACGCCCGCGACCTCGACCAACGCGCTCGCCGGCATGTTCGGCCAATCGATCCGCTTGCCGGTCTGCGTATCGAGGATGTTCGAGACGACGAACGGAAACTTCGCTTCGCTCGCGCGCGCCTTGAGCGCACCGCGGCGATCCTCGCCGGGCTTCGCGGTGACGTCGGGCCCGACCGGCCCGTAGTCGAACTCGTGGTTGCCGACCGCCGACGCCGTGTAACCGAGCGCGTTGTACGCGCGGATCACGTCGGCGCCTTCGGAGAGGTTCGATTCGAGCGTGCCCTGAGACAGAT
The DNA here is from genome assembly GCA_036271395.1 of Kofleriaceae bacterium. Lineage (GTDB taxonomy): Bacteria > Myxococcota_A > Polyangia > Haliangiales > Haliangiaceae > JABFXX01. Next base: position 54,424 of record DATBAS010000008.1, on the reverse strand, counting down.
CGCCGCCATCGACGAGCACCACGCCGCCACCGTCGGCGGTGCGCGCCGCCCGCACGTTCGCGACAAAGCCGCCGAAGATCGGCAAGCGCTCGAGCGCGCCGTGGAGATCGCTCGTACCGAGGATCGTGATCGTCTTGCCGACCGGCGCCGATGGCGGCGGCGGCGTTGGCCGCGGCGGCGCCGCCGACGGCGTGCAGGCTACGAGCAGCGAGATCGCGAGGGCCGCTTTCATTGCGGCGCACGTTATGTCACCAGATCGCGCTCAGAAGCGGCGCTCGAGCAGGTTAACGTCGACCACGACGAGGTCCTGGCCGTGCCAGTTGTCGGGCGCGAGCACCATCGCCGGCAGCTTGAGCTCGAGCTGGTGCGAGCCGACGCCGAGCTGCACCGTCGCATCGACGTGCGCCGTGCCGTGCTCGAACAACCAGTTGCTGTCGATCCGGAACGTCAGGTAGTGGGCGCCATCGCCGCCGTGACCGAAACCGAGCCGCGCTCGGTTGTGCCGGCCGTCGACGTGGAGCGTCAGGACATGGTCCGACATCTCGTCGAGGCCGCTGCCGATTTGCTCGCCGATCGCGTCGAGGTGGTCGACGATCTGATCTTCGAGCGGCTCGGCGGGATCGGCCGGCACGTTGGGCCAGCGCACCGTCGCGACGTCGGCACCGAGCTCGTCGGCGATCGCCATCGTTGGAAACGAGGCAGGAAGGACCACGAGCAACCCGACCGTGAGCCTCCTCATCACACACACAGCATGCCGGCGACGCGGTGAATCGTCTGTGAGCCATCTCACCGTTGCGCTTAGGTTGTTGTTGAATGCAACGCGCCTCGATACAGTGCCGGCCACGAGGGAGGCCACGATGCGCCGCTACTTGCTCGTTCTGTGTCTTGTGCCGGTTGCGATGTTTGCGTGCAAGAAAAGCACGACGGGCGGCGGTGGCGGCGGCGGTGGCGACGACGATCAGGGGATGCCGGATGCACCCGGCAACACCGGGTCCGGTGGCGATACGACATTCTCGTTGCAGTGGGGACCGGTGAGCGTCCCGGCGAACACCGAGGACACGCAGTGCGTGACGCTGCCATTGAAGAACGCCGCCGCGGTCAAGGTGCACGAGATCCACGACACCCTCACGTTGGGCTCGCACCACATGATCGTCTATCGGGATAACGACGGCTCGGCGACGGAGCAAGACACGCCGATCGACTGCCAGCCGTTCACCGGTGCGTTGAACACGAGCGGACTCATCGAGCCGCTCGCGATTTCGCAGAAGCTCGACGACGACATCGTGTTGCCCGACACGGTCGCGTACTCGTTCAATGCGAACCAGATGATCAAGATCGAGCTGCACTACATCAACACCAGCGACTCGACCGAGAACATCCAGGGCAACGTCGTGTTCACGACGGCGGACCCGTCGACGGTGATGAACGAGGCGGGCTTGCTCTTCACCGGCTCGCCCGATGTCGACGTGCTCGCGAATACGACGACGACGCTGCACGAGTTCTTCGCCGTGCCGCCGGAGATCGATCTGTCGCAATCGCACATCTTCGCGATCACCGGTCACGAGCACCACCTCGGCACCGGCGTCGAGGTCGGCTGGGGCACGGGCTCGGCGGGTCCGTTCAAGGTCGTGTACAACCACCCGGACCCGAACTTCTCGTGGAGCGATCCGGCCACGGACGAGCAGACCCCGGACTTTGCCGTGCCGGCCGGCGGCGGCTTCGACTTCACGTGCACGTGGAATAACCAGACGGCGAACCCCGTGAAGTTCGGCGAGTCGGCGAACGACGAGATGTGCTTCTTCTGGGCGTACTACTGGCCGGCGCCGAGCTCGGAGGTCTGCGTGCACACCGACCAGAGCAACCCGTTCAACGTCCATGATCTATGTTGTCCATCGTCCAACGCGCTCTGCGCGTACCTGCCCGCCATTCTCGGTGGAGGTTGATCATGCGCCGTAGCCTGCTCGTCTTGTGTCTCGCCTCGGTCGCGATGTTCGCGTGCAAGAAATCGGGCGGCGACGATTCGAACGCGTCCGATGGCGGCGGGAGCAGCGAGCCCGCCGGCACGACGTACTCGCTGCAGTGGGGACCGGTCACCGTGCCGGCCAACACCGAGGACACGCAGTGCGTGATCTTGGCGCTCAGCAACTCGGCGGAGATCAAAGTCCACGAGATCCACGACACGATCGGCGTCGGCTCGCACCACATGATCGTCTATCGCGACGATTCCGACACCGCGGCGCAGACCACGCCGATGAACTGCCAGCCGTTCACCGGCGCGCTCAACACCACGGGCAAGATCGAGCCGCTCGCGATCACGCAGAAGATGGACGACGACATCGTGCTCCCCGATACCGTCGCCTACACGTTCCAGCCGAATCAGCTGATCAAGATCGAGATGCACTACATCAACACGTCGGACTCGCCCGAAGCGATTCAGGGCAACGTCGTGTTCACCGCCGCCGACGCTTCGACGATCCAGAACGAAGCCGGCCTGCTGTTCACCGGCTCGCCCGACATCACGATCCCGGCGAACTCGCCGTACATGCTGAACGAGCAGTTCAACGTGCCGTCGTACCTCGATCTATCGCAGTCGCACATCTTCGCGATCACCGGTCACGAGCACCATCTCGGCACCGGCGTCCAGGTCAGCGTCACGTCATCTCCGACCGACCCCGGCACGGTCGTCTACAACCATGCATCGCCGAACTTCTCGTGGAGCGATCCCGCGACCGACCCGCAGACCCCCGCGTTCTCGGTGCCGACCGGCGGCGGTTTCAACTTCACGTGCACGTGGACGAACACGACGGCGAACTCCGTCGGCTTCGGTGAATCGGCGTGCAACGAGATGTGCTTCTTCTGGGCCTATTACTATCCGTCGACGAGCTCGGAGGTGTGCATCCACACCGACATGCTCGGCGGCAGCGGCGGCACCGATGCGTGCTGCCCGGGCGATCCCGAGTGCACGCTGATCAACGCGTACCTCAGCTCGCACGCGGCCGGCAGCGGCGACACGCCGACCTGCAACAACATGTAGCGTCAGCGCTGCGCGAGAAACGCCGCGAGCCCGTCGAGCACGCGCGGCGGAATCTCGTGTGCGCCGTCGAACGGGTGCCACTCGACGCTCGCGCCGGCATGCACGAGCTTGTCGCGCAGCGTCTCGGCGATCGCGAACGGCAGCAGCGGATCGCGGCGGCCGTGCGACATGAAGATCGGCGTCGATGCGAGGCTCGGCATGCGCGGCGTCCACTCGGCCTCGGCGATCAGCGTGCCCGACAGCAGCACGACGCCGGCGAGCGAGCCGTCGCCGTGGAGCGCGACATCGAGCGAGACCATCGCGCCTTGCGAGAACCCGCCGAGCACGACGCGCGACGTCTTCGAATAGTGCCCGACGAGCTTCGTCAGCTGTGCGCGCACGCCGGGGAGCTCGGGCGGCACGTCGGTGGTGTCGCGCTTGCCCGAGCGCATGCTCGCTTCGAGCCGCGCCATGTCGAGCGGCCACCACGCACGCGAGTCGCCGTACAGGCCGCCGAGCTCGATCGGTGCCGCGGGAAACACGAAGCGCAACGGCACGCCTAGGTACGGGGCGAGCGCGACGAGGTCGTCGCCGGGCGCACCGAAGCCGTGGAGCAAGATCGCGGTGAGCGCAGCGTCATCGGGCCCCACGACGCGTGTCGTGAGACCGGCGGTTTCTACGATCTGGATCTTCACGCCGGCACTATATTCGCGACGTGCGCGACCTGTCCCGACGTGACGTGCTCAAGCTCGCGGGAGCCGGTGCGGCGCTGGCGGTCTCAGGCGTTGGCTGCGGCGACAACGATGCGACGATGCCGCCCGGCGACTCGCACGGCGTCGTGGTGTTCGAGCCGGCGCCCGATGGCTTTCTGCTGTCGGCATGGGCGGCAACCGCGCGCTCGTTCGCGATCACGCTCGCCGATGGCGCCGGCACGACGATCGCGACGCAGACGATCGACGTCGGCGACAATCGCCAGGCAGTGCTCGCGATCACGGGGTTGCAGCCGCGCACGAGCTATCAGATCACCGCGATCGCCGACGACGGCGCGCTGTGCGGCCCGCATGTCGCGCGCACGGCACCGGCGATCGATGACACCGCACCGGTGCGGCTCGCGGTCGGCGCCGATCTCGATCCGATCCCGCTGTTCGAGAGCGGCCTGCTCGCACAGCTCGTGACCGCGAACCCCGACGTGCTGCTGACGATCGGCGATTTTCCGTACACCGACGATGGCCCCGACGTCGCGCTGACGGTCGAGCCGTATCGCGAGCGCAACGCACTGCTGCGCACGTACGAGCCGATGCGCGCGGTCATGCAGGCGATGCCGCTGATCTCGATCTACGACGACCACGAGTTTCGCAACAACTGGGACGCGATGTTCGTCGCATCGGAGCCCGACCGCTACGCCGCCGCGATGCAGGTGTGGGACGAGTTTTTCCCGTTGCGCGAGGTGGTCGGCGAGGTGCGCTACCGCAACGTGCGTTGGGGCGCGAACCTCGAGATCTTCGTGCTCGATTGCCGCCGGTTTCGCAGCGCGGACGCGGCGCCCGACGACGCGAACAAGACGATGGTCGGCGCGACGCAGAAGGCGTGGCTCTACCAGGTGCTCGCCGCGAGCACGGCGACGTTCAAGCTGATCCTGACCAGCGTGCCGCTCGACTACGGCGTCGGCAACGATCACTGGGCCGCGTTCTCGACCGAGCGCGAAGAGATCCTGGGCTTCATCGCGGGCCAGCAGATCGGCGGCGTGCTGTTCGTCAGCGGCGATCAGCACTACTTCGCCGCCTACACGCACAGCCACGGCCTGCGCGAGTTTCAGATCGGCCCGCTCGGCCGCGGGTTGGGCACGATCGGCCCGGACGGGCCCGGCGTGCTGTATCGCAACGTCCAGTACAACTTTGGCCTGATCGACATCGACGGCGACGAGCTGACGATGAGCGGTGTCGGCGCGGACGGCACGGTCTTCTATAAGGAGACGATGTCGGCGGCGTCGCTCGCACCGCAGAGCTAACCCATCGGGCGCCGAGCGTTGCTAAGATCGGCGCGATGCCTAGCGGGAGGACGCACCTCGTTGCGTTCGCGACCTCGCACGCGCTCGGCGATGCCGACGAGCGTCGCCGCAGCGTTCGCCAAGGTCTCGCGTCGCTCGCGCAGCTCGCCGAGCGCGAGCCCGCGCCACTCGAAGGCGTCGATGCCGGCGACTTGCTGCGCAGCGTCCGCACCGCGCTCGCCGACGGCGCGCTCGGCGAGCTCGAGTGGTTGTCGCCGGCGGCGGGGGCGATCGCGTTGTTCGAGCTCGCGCAGGCGTTGCCGGCCGGCGCCGAGCGACGCGAGCTCGGCCGCCGCGTGCTCGCGCGCTTGCGTGAAGCCGATCGCGACACGTTCGTGCGGCTGCTGATCGCGTTCGCGCGCACGTCGCCGAAAGTCGTCGCGAGCGAGCACCTGCGCGCTCGGCTCGAGGTCGTGCTGTCGGCGCCGCTGACCGCGCCCGGCGCGATCGGCGAGCTCGCGCTCGGCTTGCTCGCGCAGCCGCAGCTCGCGCAGTCGTGGGTGGAGATTCCCGCGATGGGATCGCTGCCGGGTCGCCGGCTCGCGGGCCGGATCTTGGCGCACGGCGCGCGTGAAGCGCTGCGCAGGCTCGACGGCGGCGATCGCGGTGGCGTGCAGGTGCTCGCGCGGCCGGGTGTGCGCGCGGCGCTCGCGCGCTTGCTCGGCGATCGCGAAGCGCTCGTGTGGCGCTCGGCGGGCATCGCGCGCGGCTTGCTCGCGCACGTCGATTCGGAGCTCGCCGCCGAGATCGATCGCGAGCTGCGGCCGTCGAATGCGGATATCCGTCGCACGGCGGCGTCCGCGGCGGCGGCGCTCGAGCGCGGCGGTGCGGCCAACCGCTGGGCGCCGCTGCTGGTCGAGCGCAGCGCGCGCGCGATGGGCGTGGCGCGTGGCGCGATCTTGGGCCTCGCCGGGCTGGCGACGTCGGCGCCCGATGCCGCCGACGAGCTCGCCGTCGCGTTCGTCGAGCGCGCGCCGCTCGAGGCGGCCGAAGCGCTCGCCGAGCTCCGCCGCGACGAAGCCGCACCGCTGTTGCCGCGCGCCGCCGAGGCCGCACACGTGTGGGTGCGCGCGCAGATTCCGGCGAGCACGAACGACGACGGCCGGTGGGCGCTGCTTCACGCGCTCGAAGCCGAGCTCGCGGGAAATCCGGCGCCGGGGCTCGGTGAGCCGATCGCGGCCGCGCGCGCCGCTCTCGATGCCGGTGATGCGACGACCGCGCTACGCGCCGCGACGATCGCCGTCGACGAGATCGTGGCGGCCGCCGAATGGCTCGACGGCGCGACCGACGACGACGCGCTCGATCGCCGCCACTCGATGCGCCTGCTGCGCGAGCTCGATCGCGAGCTGCTCGCCGACAACGCGCTCGCGGCAGTGCTCGCGCTGACGAGCGAGACCGATCCGGTGCGCGTGCGATTCGGCAAGGCACTCGCGACGATCGAGGCCGCGTTGCTCGAGCGCGAGGCGAAGCCCGAAGCCGGCGGCGTCGAGCACGGCGGCCTGCGCATCGCGCGGCTGCGCGCGCTCGTGCGTTTGCTCGACGGTGTGCGCGTGACGAGCGACGCCGATCTCGAGCCGCGGCTCGCGGCGGTGCGCAAGCTGATGGCGCGCGCCGAGCGCGATCACTCGCCGTTGCGGCGCGCCGTGTGGGCGGCGATGACGCGCGCCGGCGATGCGCTGCTCCGCGACGGCCACGCCGAGCTCACCGACTTCTTGCTGTCGTGGACGACCGTGTTCGTCGACGATGACTTCGCGATCGTGCGCGAGGCGTCGATGGTGCCCGAGATCGAGGCCGCGTTCGCCGCGTACGCGCGGCTGCACGAAGCCGCGTGGGCGGCCACCGATCCCGATGACTCCGATGCCGTGCGCGTCGTCGTCGATCGACTCGCCGAGCTCGCGGATGCGTTGCCGCCCGAGCAGTCGCCGCGCGTCGAATCGGTGCGACTCGCGCTCGCGCGGCTCGGCGGCCAGCTGGTGCGGCTCGCGACGATCTCCGACACCGCGCTCGATGCGATCGCGACCGAGCTGGCGACACTCGCGCGCAACACGTACGGCGCGCGCTTGCGGCTCGGGCTGCCGGCCGAAGATGCGAGCGACGCGCTCGAGGCGGCGCTGCGCGCGATTCGGCTCGACCAGACGGCGACGCTCGACGAGGCCGTCGCGACGGCGATCGATCGAGGCCGCGCGAGCTTGCCGCCCGCGATCGCCGCCGCGATCGAACGCGTGCTCGTTTGGATCGCGCGCCGGCCGCAGGTCGCGCTCGACACGCAGACGACGATCCCGCTCGAGATCATGCTGCCCGGCTGGGTGCCGCTGTCGCGCCAGCTCGGCGGGTTCTACGTCGTGCGGCCGATCGGGCGCGGTGCCGGTGGCTCGGTTCTACTCGCGGTGCGATCCGATGAACGCACGCGCGCCGATCGCGAGCTGGTCGCGCTCAAGGTTCCCGACTACTCCGCCGAAGCCGCGCGCAACCTGTCGGAGCAGGAGTTCGAGCGACTGTTTCGCGAAGAAGCCGGCGCGCTGCTCGCCCTGCCCGCGCACGGCAACCTCGCGCGCTTCGTCACGTTCGATGCGAGCGCACAGCCCAAGCCGATCCTCGTGATGGAGTTCGTGCGCGGGCCGAACCTCGAGCGCACGCTCGAAGGCGCGCTGACGATGCCGCGCGCGCTCGCGATCGTCGACGATCTGCTCGCCGGGCTCGATGCGATGCACGCGGTCCAGATCGCGCACCTCGACGTCAAACCGCCGAACGTCGTGCTGCGCGAAGACAGCGGCGCCGCGGTGCTCGTCGACTTCGGGCTCGCCGGCCGCCGCATCCGCGCGGGCTGCGGCAGCGTGCACTACGGCGCCGCCGAGGTGTGGAGCGAGGACGGCGAGCGCGGCGAGCCGTTTCCGGCCGATGTCTACGCGGCGGCGTGCGTCGCCTACGAGGTGCTCACCGGTGCGGTGCTGTTTCCCGGGAGCTCGGTCACCGAGGTGCTCCAGCACCACTTCGCGAAGCAGCCCGCCCACGCGACGCTGCATCAGCTCGAGCGCACGCGCGTGCTCGGCTCGTTCGCGGAGCTGCTGCGCGCCGCGCTGTCACGCGATCCGCGGCGACGGCCGACCGCGGCGAGGCTGCGCGCCGGCTTCGCGGCGATCGCACCCGAGCTCAAGAGCCAGAAGTGGCCGCTTACGGGCAGTACGTCGCGGTGACTGCGAGCGTGTCGAAGATGAAGTTCGTGATGTTGCTGAAGTCGTTCGAGGTCGTGATCCGCATCGTCACGCTGGTGCCGGAGAGCCCCGCGGCGTTCGTATAATTCAGCGAGAAGCCGTGGTAGCTCTGCGTGCCGTCGTTGTCGGTATTGTCGAGCGAGAGCTGCGGCGTGATCTGCGTGCCGTCGAGCCGCGTGAGCCCGAGCGTCGCGGTGTCGTACGCGTTGTCGCCGACCTCGGCCGTGTTGACGATGTAATAGCCGGTCAAGGTCAGTGCCGTCGTGCCGGCCGGGATCGCGATGTTTTGCTGGATTTCGTCGGTATACGAATTCGAGTGCGTGCCGAGGAAGCCGCCCATCCACGCGTAGTACGGCGTCGACTGCGGCGAGAATCCGTGGTCCGACGGCGGCTGATTCGTGACGATCTCGACCATCATGTTCGGGTTCTCGGATTCCGTCCAACCGGTCGCGACCGGCATCAGATCGAACGCCGGGTTCGCGAGCAGCTGCATCTGCGATTCGATGCACGCGTCCATGTAGATCTTCGCGTCGATCGGCGGCGGCGCGTCGCGATAGACCTTCGCGTCCTCGAACACCTTGGCGTCTTCGAAGACCTTCGCGTCCTCGAAGATCTTCGCGTCGGGCGGCAGCTTGACGTCGGCGGGCACCGACGAGTCGACGACGATGCCGCGGCCCGGCGCGTCGTCGTACGCCGCGTCTTGGAAGCCGCCCTGCGCGTCGCCGTTTCCGTTCGACGCGCCTTTGGCACAACCGGCAGCTACGACAAGCGAGGCGACGACGAAACGGTTCACGGGCGCAATATCGTCGCGCGGCCGTGTCCTTTCAACGAAATTCTCCTTGCACACGACGTGTAGCGCGCCTCACACGCTAAACCGCCGTTCCGGCCATCGCGCGCCGGGACGTGGCCGCCGCGGGTCGCCAGCCGCCGCGCCAGACCCGGAGCCAGAACAAGCTGGCCCCGACGATGATCTCGGCGGCGAGCCCGATCCAGCCACCGACCACCCCGAGCCCCATCGAGATCCCGAGGATCCACGTGAAGATCGGCGTGGTCAGCCACGAGGTCGCGATGCCGACGACCGCCGCGTATTTGACGTCGCCGGTGCCGCGCAGCACGCCGCGCGCGATCACGTTCGCGGCATCGGCGACGAGGAACACCAGCGCCACGTGCAACAGAGTTGTCGCGCGGCCGGCGAGCGCGGCGTCGGAGCCGCCGAGCGCGCGGGTGATCGTGCCGCCGGCGACCGCGAAGATCACCACGCAGGTCGCCGAATAGCCGGCGCCGAGCGCGAGCGCGCGACGCGCGACCCGCGGCACGAGCGCATCGCGGTTCGCGCCGACCGCTTGACCTGTGAGCACCGCCGCCGCCTCGGCGAGCGAGTGCGCCGGCAAGAACGACACGTTGATCAGGTGCAGCACCATTTGATGCGCGGCGGCGTCGACCGCCGACATCCCCGCGACGAGCACGGTGAGGATCAGGAACACGCCGACCTCCATCACGAACTGCAGGCCGTTGGGCAGACCTTGTGCCCACACGTCGCGCAGCGCGCGCCGCGACCACGCGATCGCGCGGAGCTGATGCCGCATCGGGATCGCGAGCAGCGCGAGCTCGGTCGCGTTCGCGCAGATCGTCGCGATCGCCGCACCGCGCACGCTCATGTGCAGCCCGACGATCAGCGTCGCATCGAGCGCGATGTTGACAACGTTCGCGACGAGCGACGCGCGCATCGGCGCCTTGGTGTCACCTTCGCCGTAGCGCGCTTCGCGGAGCGCGCCGTAGACCAGCACGAGCGGCGCGCCGAGCGAGCGGATGCCGAGGTATTGCGCGGCGAACGCGCCCGCGCGCGGCGATGCCGACAACGTGACCAGCAACGGCGCGACGAGCTGACCGGCGACGAGCGCGGCGATGCCGAGCACGCACGCGAGCGCGAGCGCCGCGCCGAGCAGCGTCGGGATGCGATCGCGCCGGCCGGCACCGATCGCTTGCGACACCAACGTCTTCGCGCCGCGCAGCACGCCGACGCCGAAGCACACGAACGCGAAGCCGACGATGCCGCCCAAGCCGACCCCGGCGAGCTCGTCGGCGCCGAGGTGCGCGACGAACGCGGTCGAGGCGAGCGTCATCGCCGAATACGAAACCATCGAGATGGTGATCGGCCACGCGAGCTCGAGCAGCTTGCGGCCGGGGCGTTCAGTCCAACGTAGATCTATAGAAGCAGACGCGAGCATGACGAACCTCTCGGAGAGAGCGGGCCCGTGCGTTCGCTGAAACGAAACGGGCTCCTGGGTGAGAACCGAGGAGCCCGCGGCGGGAAAGGTCGGTCAGAGCAGCGTCATGACCGGCAACTTCCAGAGTCGCCGCGGGCGTCCACAAGGTCGACCGCACGGGCCGACATCGGACGAACGTCGCAGATGATCTGGAAGCTCATACAACCTTCTCGTAGTCAGTCTGCCAAATCGCGACGCGATTCGTCAAGCCGGGAATTGCCTCCGACCCACCTGGGTTGACAGGACGCGCCGACGGCGCTTTTCTCCCACCCGCGAAACAACATGTCGGATCGACTCACAGAAGACGTCACCAAGTATCAAGGCCGCTTCGCGGCGCTCAAAGCCGAAGTCGGCAAAGTCCTGGTCGGTCAGGACGAGATGCTGCATCGGATGCTGCTCGGCTTGCTCGCCGGCGGGCACGTGTTGCTCGAAGGCGTGCCCGGGCTCGCCAAGACACTCGTGATCCGCACGCTCGCGAGCGCGCTGGATGGCACGTTCTCGCGCATCCAGTTCACACCCGACATGTTGCCCGGCGACGTCGTCGGCACGCAGATCTACAACCCGCGCGAGGGCAGCTACTCGATCAAGCGCGGCCCGGTGTTCGGCAACTTCATCCTCGCCGACGAGATCAACCGCGCGCCGGCGAAGGTCCAGGCCGCGTTGCTCGAGGCGATGCAGGAGCGCCAGGTCACGCTCGGCGATCAGACGCTGCCGTTGACCGAGCCATTCCTCGTGCTCGCGACGCAGAACCCGATCGAGCAAGAAGGCACTTATCCGCTGCCCGAAGCGCAGCTCGATCGCTTCATGCTCAAGATCCGAGTCGGCTATCCGACGAAAGACGACGAGATCCGCATCCTCGACCGGATGGCCGGCGCCGCGCCCGAGCCGACCGCGAGCAAAGTCATGACGTGCGACGAGATCCTGGCAGCCCGCGATGTGACGCGCCAGGTGTTCGTCGACGACAAGGTCAAGCGCTACGCGGTCGACCTCGTCGCGGCGACGCGCGATCCGAAAGCGAGTGGGCTCGCCGCGCTCGCGCCGCTGATCGACAACGGTGCCTCGCCGCGCGCGTCGATCTCGCTGATCAAGGTCGCCAAAGCGCAGGCGCTGTTGTCGGGCCGCAGCTACATCTCGCCGCACGACGTCAAGACGATCGCGCACGACGTGCTGCGCCACCGCATCCTCGTGAGCTACGAGGCTGAAGCGCAGGGCAAGACGACCGACAACGTGATCTCGCAGATCCTCGAGAACGTCCTCGTACCGTAGTCCCATGCTGCCTGCGGAGATCGCGCAAGCCGTCAAGCGCATCCAGTTCGTCACCGGCCGACAAGTCTCGGACGTGATGGCCGGCGCGTATCTGTCGGTGTTCAAGGGCCGCGGCATGGAGTTCGACGAGGTGCGGCCGTACGTGCCCGGCGATGACATCCGCGCGATCGATTGGAACGTCACCGCGCGCACCGGCGAGCCGCACATCAAGCGCTTCGTCGAGGAGCGCGAGCTGACCGTGATGCTGCTCGTCGACGTCAGCGCGTCGCAGGATTTCGGCTCGGGCCGGCGCAGCAAGCTCGAAGCCGCGGTCGAGCTGTCGGCGTTGCTCGCGCTGTCGGCCGTCGAGAACGGCGACAAGGTCGGCATGCTGCTGTTCTCGCGCGGCGCCGAGCAATACATTCCGCCGCGCAAGGGCGGCAAGCACGCGCTGCGCATCGTGCGCGAGGTGCTCGCGCGCGGCGAAGCGAACACCGAAGGACCGGCGGCACGTTCTGGAATTCTCGACTTGCCGCGCGCGATGCGCCGGTGGTGGAAGAAGCTGCAGGACAAGCGCAAGCTGGCGTACGCCGACGAGCCGCAGCGTCGCGGCACGAGCATCGCGGCCGCGCTCGAGTTCTGCCGGCAAGTGCTGCCGCGCCGCGCGGTGCTGTTCTTGATCTCGGATTTTCTCGACGACGGCTACCTGCAAGTGCTGCGTCACGCGAACCGCAAGCACGACGTCGTCGCCGCGCTGATCACCGATCCGCGCGAGGCCGACATGCCGCCGACCGGCTTGGTCACGCTCGAAGATGCCGAGTCGGGCAAGACGCGGCTCGTCGACACGCGGTCGCGCGAGTTTCGCGACGAGCTCGCTCAGCGCGCGGCGACGCGCCGCACGTCGCTATCGAATCAGCTCCGCGCGACCGGCATGGACCTCGTCGTGTTCGATGCCTCCGAGTCGATGGTCGATCCGCTGCTGCGATTTTTCCGCGAGCGCGAACGGAGGCTGCGATGAAGCGTCTCGCACTGCTCGTGATCGTGGTCGCGTGCCATCGCCATAGCGCGCTCGACAGCGTCGGCGTCGCGACCGCCGAAGAGCCGGCGAAAGACGCGATCACCAAGCCGGTCGAGAACGGCCCGGTGAAGATCACGGAAAAGGTCTGGCCCGCGAAGCCGACGCTCGACGAGCCGATCTATCTGCGCCTCGAGATCGACGCGCAAGCCGGCGCGTCGGTCGACGCCGAGTTTCAAGAAGCCGGCGATCAGAAGATGGGCCGCTTCGACGTCAAAGGCTTCACGCGCGAGCCGCATCGCAACGCCGACGGCAGCTCGCACGAGCTCGAGACGTACACGCTCGAAGCGCCCGCGAGCGGCAAGCAGCGCATCCCGCCGCTGCGCTTCGAGATGATCGATGCGCGCGGATCGGCGAAGGCCGGCAAGCAAGAGATCCTCACCGACGACGTGCCGCTCGACATCGCGCCGGTGAAGACCGAAGCGATCGGCGCCGCGCTGCACGATGCCGAGGGCAAGCTCGATCCCGACGTCGGCGGCACGCCGTGGCTGCTGATCTTGGGCATCGCGAGCCTCGTCGCGGTGCTCGGCTCCGGCGCCGTCTTGGTGTTGCGCGCCGCCAGGCAGCGCCGCAGTGTCGCGCAGCAACGCAGCGCGTACGACGATGCCGTCGCGAAGCTGGTCACGCTAGAGGGTCGCGGCGCGCCGAATGCCAACGACGCCGATGCGTGGTTCGTCGAGCTCTCGGCGATCGTGCGCACGTACCTGGAGCGCCGCTACGTGATCCGCGCGCCCGAGCTCACGACCGAGGAGTTCTTGCTCGAAGCCGCGCGCTCCGGCCGGCTGTCGGCCGAGCACCGCACGCTGCTCGAGGCATTCCTCGAGCGCTGCGACCGCGTCAAGTTCGCGGGCTTCCGGCCCGACATCGACGAGTCGATCGCGACTCTCAAAGCCGCGCGCGCGTTCGTCGAGGACACGCGCGACGAAGCCGCGCTCGGCGGCGCTGGTCACGACGCCGCAGCAGGCGGCGCCGGTCACAGGAGAAGCGCATGACGATCGACCACGTCGAGTTTCCGAGCCCGTGGTTCCTGCTCGTCGCGCTGCTCGCGCTGCCGGCGCTGTACTGGTCGATGCGCGGCGCGGGTCGCGTGGTGTTCTCGTCGCTGCGCGCGCTGCCGGCCGGCGGCAACACGTGGCGCACGCGGCTCGCGTGGCTGCCCGACTACCTCGTCGCGCTCGCGGTCGTGTGCTTTGCGATCGCGCTCGCGGGCCCGCGCAAAGGCGACGAGGCGACGCGCGTGCATCGCGAAGGCATCGGCATCGTCATGGCGGTCGACGTGTCGGGGTCGATGCACGCGCAGGATCTGGCCGACGGCAAGCGCAGCGCGAGCTGCAACTACGACGAAGATCACGACCCGACGCGGCTCGGCGCGGTCAAGCGCGTGTTCTCGCAGTTCGTGCTCGGCGGCCACGGGCTCGACGGCCGTGCCGACGACGCGATCGGGCTCGTCGCGTTCGCGCGCTACGCCGACACGCGCACGCCGCTGACGCTCGCGCACGGCCCGCTGATCGATTCGGCGCACCACCTGACGTTCGCGAAGGCCGACGAAGACGGCACCGCGATCGGCGCCGGCCTCGAGCTCGCCGTGCAGCGCGTGCTCGACTTCCCGACGCGCAGCAAGGTCGTCGTGCTGCTCACCGACGGCGAATCGAACATCCACGACATCGACGAGGACGACGCGATCCGCGACGCCGTCAAGAATCACGTCAAGGTCTATACGATCGGTGCCGGCAAGAACGGCGTCGCGCCGATCTGCGACGACGATGGCCGGCTCGGCCACATGGCGGTGTCGATCGACGAAACGCTGCTCAAGAAGATCGCCGAGCAAACCGGCGGTGCGTACTTCAGAGCGACCGATGCGGCGAGCCTGTCGTCGATCTACAAGCAGATCGACAAGCTCGAGCGCACCGAGATCCACGGCCGCGCCTACGGCCGCTACACGCAGTACTTCACGTATCCACTGCTCGCCGCGCTCGCGCTCGTGATGCTCGCGCTGTCGCTGCGCGCGACGCTGCTCCGGAGGTTGCCGTGAGCGATTGGACCTGGCAGCACACCGAACGCGTGCATCTGATCTGGCTCGCGCTCGCGTTCGCGATCGGGCTCGTCGCCCTCGAGGTGCGCTCGCGCGGCGCGATGACCTCGTTCTTGTCGCAGCTGATGCAGCGCCGGCTCGCGGCGCAGGCGAGCTTCGCGCGCACGCTCGCGCGCATCGGCTTCTCGCTCGCGTGCCTCGTGTTCGGGGTGCTCGCGCTGATGCAGCCGACCGCGCGTGGCGAAACCGCGACCGTGACGACGAGCGACGCGAACGCCGACGTGCTGTTCGTGCTCGACGTCTCGCGCTCGATGCTCGCGGTCGACGCCAGCCCGACGCGGCTCGCCCGCGCCAAAGCGGAGATCGACAACCTCGTCAAACAGCTCGAGGGTGACAACGTCGGGCTGGTGGTGTTCGCGGGCCGCGCGGTCGAGATGTGCGCGCTGACGATGGACTACGCGTACTTCTCGAGCGTGCTCGCGACGGTCGACACCACGAGCGCCGGGCGCGGCGGCACCAAGATCGGCCAGGCGATCAAAGCCGGCGTGCAGAGCTTCCCGGCGAACGACGGCGCCAAGCTGATCGTGCTGATCACCGACGGCGACGACCAGGATCAGTACACGCAAGACGCCGCGAAGGCCGCGCGCGACGCCGGCGTCAAGATCGTCGCGATCGGCATCGGCAGCGAGGCCGGCAGCACGATCGATCTCAAAGATCCGCAGACCGGCGCCGTCAGCAAGCTGATGCACGATGGCAAGCCGGTGATCAGCAAGCTCGACGCCGCAGCGCTGCGCAAGATCGCGCTGACCACCGAAGGCGCGTACATCCCGGCCGGCACGAGCGCGGTCGATCTCGGTGCGATCATGCAGAGCCACGTCAAGCCGTTGATCGCCGAAGCGAAGGCGTCGGCGCTGCGCCCGGCGACCGCCGAGCGCTTCGTGTGGCCGTTGCTCGCGTCGCTGGTGTGCCTGCTCGTCGCGCTGTGGATCGGCGCCGGGCGAAGTGTTCCCGAGCGCGACGCGCGAGGACCAAGATGATGAAGCGGCTGCTCGCGATCGTCGCGATCGTGTTCTCGTGTACGCCCGCCGAGCATCGCGACGCGCGCGAGAAGTACAACACCGGCGTCGACGCGCTGGCCAAGGGCGACTTCGACGCGGCCGAGAAGGCGCTGCTCGACGCGCGCAGCAACGCCGGCGTCGATCCCGAGCTGCGGTTTCGCGCCGCGTACGATCTCGGGCTCGCGTACGCATCGCACGCCGATAAAATGAAGACCGGCAAGGACGCCGATCTGACCAAGGCGCTCGCGCTCGAGCAACAAGCCGTGTCGTGGTTCTCCGACGCGGCGCAGCTGCACAAGGACGATTCCGACACGCAGGCGAACCTCGCGACCGTGCGCGCGCGTGCCGCCGCGCTCGCCGACGAGATCAACCGCGGTCAGGGCAAGCTCGAAGCGCGGCTCGACGCCGTGATCGATTCGCAGCGCAAGCTGCTCGACGAAGCGCGCCGTGCATGGGGCGCGATCAAGCAGATCGGCGGCGCCGATCCGATGGCGCAATCGGCCGCGCTGACCAAGCTCGCCGACGACGAGCGCGGGATCGTCGCCGAGGCCGGCGTGATCGGCGACCTCGCCGCCGACGAGATCGATTCGATCGGCAAGAAGCCGGCGGACAAGCGCACGCAAGACGAGAGCGTGCGCGTGGTCCAGCTCAAGAACCTCGACCTCTACCTCGAAGGTGGCCGCGCCAAGATCGCCGAGGCGCGCCGCAAGCTGCAAGACTTCGACGCCGAGCACGGCGTGGCGAGCGCCGAGGCCGCGCTCGTAGCGCTCAAGCGCGCGCGCGAGCAGTTGCTCGATCCGGTCACCGTCCTGCGCGAGATCGCGCGCGACCAGGTCGAGCTGCTGCAGCAGACCGGCGCGGTCGCGCAGGTCGAGAGCAAGCCGGCGTTGACGATGGGCAGCGCCGCCGAGACGCCGACCATCCCAGGTTGGCTCGAGCCTCCCGCGCTCGGCGAGCGCGAAGGCACGCTCCACGATCGGCTCGACGAGATCCGCATGCGCGTGCAGGCCGGCGTCGACAACGCCGACAAGGGCTCGGCGGCGCCGAAGCCGGATGAGGCGAAGCTGCTCGAGCACTTCAAGATCGCGTTGCCTCACGTCGCGGCGGCGACCGACGCGATGAGCCACGCGAAAGCTGGCCTCGCGTCGGCACAATTGCCCGATGCGCAGAAGACCGAGCGGCAAGCGCTCGACGAGCTCGCGAAGGCGATCGAAGAGTTTGCCGATCTCAAGCAGACGATCGAGCTCGCGTACGGCACGCAGCAGCAGCTCGTCGGCTTGCTCGGCTCGGACAGCGACAAGCTTCCGCCCGCCGAGCGCGCGCAAGACACGAACGACGAGCTCGACGGCAACCTCGCGCGTGTCGATCGCATCAAGCAACAGCTGGCCGATGAAGCCGCGAAGATCGACGCGGAAGCGAGTAAAGCAGCCGCCGGCAGCGGTGCCGGCAGCGCCGCGCAGCAGCAGATCGCAGAGGCGAAACAGCAAATGGCGCAGGCCGAGCAACTGCGCGGCGAAGCGGCCGCGGCGCTCGCCGAGGTTCCACCTGCGATCAAGTCGAACAAAGACCCGCTCGCGAAGGCGAAGCTCGCCCTGGACAAGCTCGGCGAGCTGCGCAAGCTGTTCTTCTCCGTCATCGAGCACCTCCAGGAGTTGATCCGCGAGCAAGGCGAGACGCGCGACGCGACCGCGAAAGCCGACTCCGAAGACGATTTCACGCGCGAGCCCGAGATCCCGACGCTCGTGCAGCATCAAGATCAGCACTCGCAGATGGCGCAGGCGATCACCGACGCGCTCGCGAAGCAGGCCGACGCCGCGCAGAAGCAGCCGCCGGGCCAGCCGCAGCAACAGCACGGCCCCGATCCGAAAGCGCTCGCCGCTGCCGCCGACGAAGTCCGACAGTCGAAGATCGACATGACCGGCGCGAAGACCACGCTCGACAAGGCCGCCGCGAAGACCGCGTCGGTGAAGCTCGCGCCGGCCGTCGATAGCCAGGCCAAGGCGATCGAGCATTTGAAGAAGGCGCTCGAGCTCCTGCAGCCGCCGCAACAGAACAAGAACGATCAAAAAGATCAGCAGCAGCAACAGCAGCAACAACAACAGCAACAGCAGCAGCAGCAGCAGCAAGGCGGCGCCGGTCAGCGCGCGCGCGATGAAGACGCCAAGCGCCAGCGCGAGAAGCAACAGCACGGCCAGAGCGAGCCGGTGGATCAGGACTGGTGATGAAGCGACTGGTCGTGATCGCGCTGGTGTGCTTGGCCGGCATCGCGTACGCCGACGAGCCGCAGGCGCGGTTCTCGCTCGAGCGCGGCTCGCAGCCGCACGCCGGCATGCCGTTCAAGCTGATCCTTGCCGCCGGTGGGTTCGATCAGAGCCCGGCCCCCGAACAGCCGAAGCTGAACATCGCGAACGCGACGGTGACGCCGCTCGGCGCGTCGCCGAACGTCTCCCAGTCGATCGAGATCATCAACGGCCGGCAATCGGTGACGTCGAGCGTGACGTGGATCTTCAGCTATCGCATCGAGGCTGCGAATCCCGGCCGGCTGCAGATTCCGGCGACGACGATCGCGCAGGGCGGCAAGCACGCGACCGCGCAAGGCGCGACGCTCGACCTGCAAGTGGTGCCGGCGACCGACAACATGAAGCTCGAGCTGCACTTGCCCGACCGGCCGGTGTTCGTCGGCGAGACCGTCGAGGTCGATCTGGTGTGGCTGTTCCGTAGCCAGCCCGAGGACTGGACGTTCGCGCTCGCGATGGCGCAGCTGCCCGAGCTCACCGTCAGCGCACCGCCGGTGACCGACCGGCGCAAGGTGATCGAGGTCGCGTCGGCGACCAAGACGCTCGACCTGCCGTTCACGATGGATGACACCGACATCAACGGGCAGAAGTGGGGCCGCGCGACGATCAAGATGTTCGTCGCGCCGCATCAGGCGGGCAAGCTGACGATCCCGGCGACCCAGGTCACCGCGTCCCTCGCGAGCGGACCGCGCGACTTTTTCGGCAACGCCGACACGCAACTGTTTCGTGCGGCCGATCTCGCGCGCACGCTCGAGGTCAAGCCGCTGCCCGAGACCGACAAGCCGGCTGGCTTCGCGGGCGCGGTCGGCTCGAGCTTCTCGATCGCGGTCGGCACGACGCGCTCGGTCGTTCAGCTCGGCGAGCCGCTCGAGCTCACGATCACCGTGAAATCGGCGGAGCGCCTCGACGCGCTCGCGCTGCCCAAGCTCGACGGACCCGGCATGCTGCCCGCCGACAAGTTCAGCGTGCCCGCCGACGCGCCGACCGGCGATCTCTCGGACGATGGGCTTACCAAGACCTTCAAAGTCTCGGCGGTGATCACCGCGCCGACGACGGAGATCCCGGCGCTCGCGCTCGCCTATTTCGATCCGATCAAGGGCACGTATCAGACCATCCACAGCGAGCCGATCGCGCTCTCCGTCGCGGGCTCGGTGGTCGTCGGCGCCGGCGATGTCGTATCGAGCGCACCGAAGCACGCCGCGCCGGTCGGCGATGCGATCGATCTCGCGCAGGTGCCGGTCGAGCTCGCGCTGTCGGCGCCCGGCGCCGAGTCGCAGCAGCCGCTCGGCGGTGGCGTGCTGTGGCTGCTCGTCGGCCTGCTCTACGCCGTGCCGCTCGCGATCTTCATCATCCGTACGTGGCAGCTGCGCACGCAGGATCAGCGCGACGAAGCCGCCGAGATCCGCGCCGCGCGCAAACAGCTCGATGCCGAGCTCGATCGCGCCGCCAAGGCGCCGGCACGCGAGACGGCCGGTCCGCTCGCGGCTGCGATGCGAGCGCTCGCCCGTGTCACCGAGCGCGAGCCCGACCGCGAGCTCCTCGCGCGACTCGAGACCGAGAGCTTCGCGCCGAGCGCCTCGAGCTCGCCGCTGCCGAGCGAGCTCGTCGCGAAGGTTCGCGAAGCCAACGAGCCGCGCCGCGCGAGCAAGCGCCCCGCGACCGCGACCGTGCTCGTGTTGTTCGGCATCGCGCTCGCCGCGCCGCGCATCGCCGGTGCAGATTCACTCGCCGACGGCCGGACCGCGTATCAAAAGGCGATGACCGTCGCCGACGCGAGCGCGCGCAAGGTCGCGTTCGAGCAGGCCGAGACGCTGCTCGGAGCCGCCGCGCAAGCGCAGCCCGATCGTCCCGAGCTGCTCGCCGATTGGGGCAACGCCGCGCTCGGCGCCGGTGACATGGGCACGGCCGTGCTCGCGTATCGCCGCGCCCTCGCGGTCGATCCGAGCAACGCGCGCGCGCAGCACAACCTGGCGTGGCTGCGCGGCCGCGTGCCCGACACGTTGCGCCCGACCGCGACCGCCGGCGCCGCCGACGCGCTGTTGTTCTTCCACGACTGGCCGCGCTCGAGGCAATGGCTCGTCGGCGGGCTCGCGTTCGCGCTCGTCGTGCTGTTGCTCGTGCCGTGGCGCGGCTCGCGCCGCCGAGGCCTCGCGATGCTCGCGATCCTACCCGGCATCGTCTGGATCGCGATGACCGCATCGGCGGTCACCGACGATCGCCACGCCGACGATGCCGTCGTGACCGACTCGGTCGTGCTGCGGGCCGCCGACAGCGCGGGTGCGCCGGCCGCGTTGCCGCAGGCGCTGCCGCGCGGCGCCGAGGTCACCGTGATCGAACAGCGCAGCCCGTGGACGAAGGTCCGCGTCGCGAGTGGTACCGCCGGTTGGATTCCCGACGGCGCGATCCAGCGCGTGCATTGATGGCGCGATGACGCTCGAGGTGCTGCTCGGCCGTGATCCGGCGGGCGATCACGACGCGCGCAACTTCGAGTCCGCGGCTGCGCACGACGGCCGCGTGTTCGCCGCGAGCAAGCGATGGATCTGGGCCATCGATCCGCGGACCGCTCGCATCGATCGGCTCGGTCCGAGCTTCGACGGGATCGAAGCGCTCGCGGCCGACGGGCGCGGCGGCCTGCTGATCAGCGTTCGCGAGCGCAACTACGTCGCGCGGCTCGACCTCGCGACCGGCGCGATCGATCGCACCGTCGCGGTCGAGCATCCCGGACCGATCGCGTGTGTCGGCGACCGCGTGTTCGTCACGTCGCTGCCGACCAGGATCTTCGAGATCGATCGCGCGTTCGCGACGGCGACGAGCTATGCGGGCGGCGGCGCCGGGACAAGCGACGGGCCGGTGACCTCGGCGGGGTTCCGCAACATTCACTCGCTCGCCGCCCACCGTGGAGCGCTGTACGCGAGCGACCATCATCGGCTGCGCCACATCGATCTCGCGACCGCCACCGTGAGCTCGCACGGCGACTATCGGTTGGGTGAGCTCCACGCGCTCGCGAGCGACGGCACGCATCTATTCGGCTGCCGCACCGAGCTCGAGCGGCTCGATCCCGACGGCGCGGTCACCACGCTTGGCCAGCGCAACATCGCCGCGCTCGCGTGCTCGGGCGGCCAGCTGTTCGGTGCATCGGGCTCGCAGCTCACGCGCTTCGACGCGGCGACCGGCGAGCCGACCGACGTGGGTTTGCTCGCCGATTACGCCGACAACTGGGCGAGCGTTGCCGGCATGGTCGCGCTTCACGGCTCGCAGCTCGCGCTCGTGACCGCGCCGTCGCCGACGCTCGTCGTCGTCGATCTCGCGACCGGCGCACACGACGCGGTACGCGTTGCACGCGCGAGCCACACGACCGCGGTCGCGTTCGACGGCGGCGATCGGCTGTACGTGTGTGATTGGCAAGCCGGGGTGGTGTGCATCGCGTTCGGAGCTCGCACGGCCGCAGCGATCCCGGGAATCCGCGGCGCCGACCGGCCCGACGCGATCGCGATCGGCGCGCCCGATCAGCTGTTGGTCTCGAAATGGACCGATCGCCAGCTCGTCGCGATCGATCTGACCGCGGGTACGTCGAGCGTGCTCGCCGAGCTGCAGACGCCCGTCGAGCTCGCGTACGACGGCCGCGGCGCGCTCTACGTCGGCGGCAGCAACCTCGTGAAGATCGATCTGCGCACGCACGAGCGTACGATCGTCGCCGAGCTTCCCTGCGCGCACCTGGCTGCCGCGGCCGACGGCCACATCTACGTCGCCTACGAATCCACGCTGTCGCGAGTTTCACCGAGCGGCGCGGTGACGTCGGGCGTCGTCCCGATCCGGCACATCGGCGCGATGTGCTGCTTGCCCGATGGCTCGCTCGCCGTCGTCGATCGCGATCGCGGCGTCGTGCTGCGCGCTAGACTGCCCGCATGACCCGCCGGCTCTATCACGACGACGCGTACCTGCGCCGCTTCGACGCGACCGTGATCGCGATGACCGCGTACAACGACCGCCCGGCTGCGGTGCTCGATCAGACGGCGTTCTATCCCGAAGCCGGCGGTCAGCTCGGCGACCGCGGCACGCTCGGCGGCGTGAGCGTGCGCGACACGCAAGAGCTCGACGACGGCACGATCGTCCACCTCGTCGACGAGGCGCTGCCGCTCGGCGCGATCGCCGGCGACCTCGATTGGGCGCGCCGCCGCCAGCACATGGCGCAGCACACGGCACAGCACCTGTTGTCGGGCACGCTGCTCGAACGCGCGCGAGCCGCGACGGCGTCGGCGCGGCTCGGCGAATCGGCGTTGACGATCGACGTCACGCGCGATCGCGTACCCGACGCCGAGCTCGCGGCGGCCGAAGAACTCGCGAATGACTTGGTCGACGACGATCTCGCGATCCGCGCGTGGTTCCCGAGCGCCGACGAGCTCGCGCAGATCAAGCTGCGCCGCGATCCGAAGGTCACCGCCGATATCCGCGTCGTCGCGATCGGCGACTTCGACTTCTCGCCGTGCGGCGGCACGCACTGCACGCGCACGTCGCAGCTCGGCACGATCCGCATCACGAACAGCGAGCGCTACAAGGGCATGACGCGCGTGACGTTCACCGCCGGCCGTCGCGCCCGCGCCGAGCTGTTCACGCGCGACCAGGTGCTCCGCGGCCTCGCGGCGAGATTTTCGTGCGCCCCCGCCGAGGTCCCGGCCGCGATCGACAAGCTCGCGCGCGATGTCGACGCGCAGTCGAGCGAGCTCACCGCGCTGCGCGGCCGGCTCGCGACGCTCGTCGCCGAATCGCTGCCCGGCACCGGCGCTGCGATCGCCGCTCTCCCGGGCGATGCGGAGATGATGCGCGCGGTCGCGAGCAAGCTCGTCGCGGCCGGCCGCGATGCGCTGCTCTATGCACCCGACGCCGGCACGGTGCTGCTGATGCGAGCGCCCGGCTCGACGGTCGATTGCGGCGCGCTGTGGAAGCAGCTCGCGGCGAAGCTCGGCGGCCGCGGCGGCGGCAAGGCCGATCGCGCCGACGGCAGGCTCGCGAATCCCATCGACGACTGGGCGAGCGTCGTCGGCGCGATGCTGTGAGCTGTCTCACGCGCGCGGCGCCGTATCGACGCTAGGATACGCATCGGATGCGCCGTCTCGCGTTGCTCGTCGCGTGCTCGGGTTGCCAATTGTATTTCGGCGATCACGGCGGCCCGCCGCCGGATGCGCGCGCGGCGTTGCCCGACGCGTCGATCGTCGACGGCCCACCCGCGAACGAGCTCGCGCTGCCATGCATTCACGCCGTGGCCGCCAACGTCGTCGTGGATGCGTCCGCCGTGATCGCCTACTCGTGCACGGGTGGATCGATCCTCGCCGACCTCGCGTATCAGAGCGGCGCGCTCGCCACCGTCGATCCACGCGCGGACTGGGGCTATCAGTTCGCGTCGTTCCGGCCGGCGAACATCGATGGCTACCCGCCGCTCGACATGCTCGCGTTCCCGTCGAGTGGGCCGTTCTACGGCACGAGCTTTTTCGACATGTCGACCGGCGGGCGTGACTTCGCATCGATCTCGGGCACGCAAGAGTTCGTCGACGCCGACACCGGCGATCTCGACGGCGACGGCACGCTCGATCTCGTGCTTGCAGGCGGAAGCGGGCTCGGCGCCATCCTCGATGACGCGAACCTCACCGACGGGTTCGAGTCGACAACCGAGGTGCCGCTCGCGAGCGGCGCGTTCAGCCACGTCGCGATCGCCGGATCCATGGTGTTCTACGTCGCCACCGCGGCCGACGGCTCGCTCCAGCTCGGCACCGCGACGCGAACGAGCACGCAGCCGCTCGCGTACACGCTCGCGACCGCGGCGACGGCACCGGCCGGCACGGTGTTGCCACTGCTCGTCGCCGATCTCGACGGCGACGGTCAACCCGATGTCGTCGGCGGCGTCCCGAACGTGTTCATGTGGCTCAGCTCGACGCAGTCGGTCTCGATGTTCGCGGATCAATCCGCCAAGGCGATCGCGGTCGGAGATCTCGGCGCCGGCAATTCGATCGTGTTCGCGCCGACCGACGGCAGCGGCCTACGCCGCGTCGATGTTTCGCTGATGTCGCCGGTGACGGTGTCGCATTGGACCGATGACGATGCTGATCTCATCCAGCTCGCGGATGTCGACGGCGACGGCACGCTCGACGCGATACTGGTTCACGATCTGAATCAGCCGACGTCGACGATCACGGTGCACTTTTCGCCGTAGCCGCGAGCAACTCGTCGACGGTCGCGCCTTGGTCGCCCTCGCCGACCTTGTGGAACGAGATCGCGCCGCCGGGCTCGACGACGAACGATGCCGGCTTCGCGACGTTCGCGCCGTAGTCGGCGACGCCCCACTTGCCGATCGTCTGTAGGTCGGGATCCGAGTACACGTCGAAGCCCAAGCCGAGCTTGGTCTGGAGCGCGGCGATGTCGTCCGGCGTATCGGTCGACACCGCGACGATGGTCGTGTGGTTCGCGTCGAACTGCGCCTTGTGCGCGTTGAGCTCGCCGAGCTGCTTCTGGCAGTGCGGGCACCAGTGGCCCATGTAGAACACGACGAGCACGCGCTTGTCGGCCCACAACGTCGCGAGGTCGACGTTCGCGCCGTCCTTGCCGTGCACGACGCTCGGTGGCGCCGTGATGACCTCTTGCTGGATGTCGGGGTTCACCGGCGGCGGCACCGGATCGCGCGACGGCGGCGGCGGAACTTGAGCGGGCGTGCAGGCAAGACAGGCGACGGCGAACGCGAGCGCAGCAAAAATCTTCATCATGATGTCTTCGGCTTGAGTGGAACCGTGATCGTGTTGGCCTTGGCGGCCGCCGGGAATGGCGTCGTCATCAGCACGTTGCGCAGACAACCGCCGAGCGGTGCCGCGTTGAGCGCGTCGGGCTTGAGCTGCACCGTCTGCGCGCGGCCGTTCGTCGCGAGGTTGATCGTCGCGGTGATCGCCTCGCCGGCGACCGCGTCGGGGTGATCGACGAGGCATTGCGTCAACGCAGGCTTCTGCACGGCGAGCGCCTGATCGTACGTGCGCGGCGGTTGCGGACGCGCGTGCGGAAGGGTCGTGGTCGCCGGCGTCTCCAGACGCTCGGGCGACACCGGTGGGTTCGGCGTGATCGGATTCGCCGGCGCCTGCGTCACGTTGATCACCGACGGTTGCAACACTTGCTGCTGCATCTGGTGCCAGACCAAGAACAGCGCGCCCGCGGCGACGAGCACGCCTGCGACGGCGAGCAGCGGCCACAACACGCTGCGCCGCACGATGATGACCGGCGCGCCGGGCGCGACCGGCCGCAGCGGCGCTAGCTCCGGCGCGCTGCCGGTCGTCTCGTTCACCGCCGCGAACGGCGGCGGCGTCGACTGGACGAATGGATCGGGCTCGCGAGCGTGCGCGCCGGCGTCGATATCCGTCTCGACCGCCGGAAAATCGTCGTCGGCATCATCGTCGTCGCGATCGCCCTGTGCGATCAGCGGCATCGTCATGCGCTGCGCGGCCGGGTTGCGGCCGATCGCGGCGGCGACTTGCGTCGCGCGTTGCGCGAGCTCGTCGGCGAAGTTTGCTTTGACGAAGTCGCCGAGCTCGCCCTGCGACCACGGGCGACGGCCGATCGCGTCGAGCACGGCGCTGCCGAGCTGGCGCGCGGTGTCGAAGCGGCGCGTCGGCTCGCGATCGAGCGCGCGTGAGATCACCGCGGCCATGGCTTCGGGCACGTCGGGACGATAGCGCCGAATGTCGGGAATCGGCTGTTCCATCACGGCGCGGAACGTCAGGTAATCGGTCTTGCGCTGGAACAGCCGGCGCAGCGCGACCATCTCGTAGAGCACGACGCCGAGCGCGAACAGATCGACGCGGCGATCGATCTCCGTGCCGCGCAATTGCTCGGGCGCCATGTACGCGTACTTGCCCGTGACCGCGCCGTCCTCGGTCTTCGTCGAAGCGCCGCGCGCCTTCGCGATGCCGAAGTCGAGCACTTTCGCGACGCCCGAGTCACATACAAAGATGTTCGCCGGCGTGACGTCGCGATGGATGAGGCCGAGCGGCTCGCCGCCGCGATCGTTGAGCTCGTGCGCGTAGTGGAGCGCGTCGGTCGTCTGCTCGATCACGCCGGCGATGAAGCCGAGATCGAACGGCGCGTTGGCCTTCGATGCGCGGCGCAACAGCGGCAGCATCGTCACGCCCTCGAGGTACTCCATCACGATGTACAGCTGGCCGGCCGTCTCGCCGAGCTCGTACACCTGGCAGATGTTCGCGTGCGCCATTTTCGCAGCGATCTGCGCCTCGGCGATCAGCATCTGGCGAAACCGCGCGTCGTCGGCGAGGTGCGGCAGGATGCGCTTGACCACGCAGAGCTTCTCGAACCCAGCCGCGCCCTCGAGCCGCGCGAGAAAGATCTCGCCCATACCGCCCGTCGCGAGCCGAGCGAGCAGCTCGTAGCGGCCGAGGCGTGCCGGCGCAGAAGCCCCCGGTTGTGCCATCCGCCGAGGAGTCTAGCAGACGTGTGGCACGTACACGCGCCTACTCGCTAACGCAACGCCTTGCGCTCGGCGCGCGCGAGCCTGCGTTGCTCTCTGCGCTCGCGGCGCTCGCGGCGCTCGCGCTTGGACGTATCGCGGCGCGACTCGCCCGGCAGCCGCGTGATGACCTCGATGTTGCCCATCACCACGCTGCCGGTCACGCGCAACAGCGGTCGCGACGGATCGACCTGCGCCGGGGCGCGATGACGCGACTCGACGTTGCCCATGAACGACGACACGTCGACGTCGATCGCGAGCGACGGCGGCAAGATGATCTCGAGGTTGCCCATCGTGACGCGCACGTCGATCGTCGTCACGCCGGCGCCGAGCGACGCCTCGCGAAAATCGAGCTCGGCGTTGCCCCAGAACACGCGCGCGGTGAGCTGCTTCGGCACGATCCACGCGCCGCGCCGCTCGACCGAGCTCATGATCACGCGCAGCGACTTGGTCTGCGGCCGGCCGGGATCGTCGAGCGCCACGCTCGGCTGCACGACGAGCGCGGTCGACGCGGTCAGATCCGCGACGAGCGCATCGAGCTCGGCGACGGTCAGGACCTTGTGCGCGAGGTCGAGCCGGCGGTCGAGCTCGTCGACATCGAACAAATCGTGCGCGTACGCGTCGGAGATGCGCGCGATCACCTGATCGCGACGATCGCGCACGGCGACGAGACTCTCGACCATGCGCGGACCATACTCCAGCTCCGGCCATGCGCCTCGACCTCCACAGTCATTCGACCGGCTCGGACGGCACCGAGTCACCGACCGAGCTCGCCGCGCGCGTCGCGAGCCGCGGCTTGGCCGTGTTCGCGCTCAGCGATCACGATGTCGTCACGCCGATCGACGTCGCGAACACGCGCACGATCCGCGCGGTCGAGATCTCGTGCGATCACGCCGGCAAGACGATCCATCTGCTCGCGTACGATCGCGGCGGCGCCGGCTGGACCGACCTCGAAGCCAGGCTCGTCGCGACGCGTGAGGCGCGCAGAAATCGACTGCGCGTGATGGCGGCGAGGCTCAAAGCGCGCGGCATCACGATCGACGTCGAGCCGATGATTTTGCAGGCCGACGGCCGCTCGGTGGGCCGTCCCGATCTCGCGCGCGCGATGGTCGCGCAGGGCAAAGCAACGTCGCTGAAAGACGCGTTCGCGCGCCATCTCTACGACAACGGTCCCGTCGACGTGCCGCATCGCGCGCTGAGCTTGCGCGACGCGCTCGCGCTCGGCCGCGCCGCGAATGCCGCGATGTCGCTCGCGCATCCGCACCTCTACGAGCCGTCGCTCGTGCGCGCGCACGCGGGCGAAGGGCTCGGCGGCATCGAGGCGTTCTACGGCGGCTATGATCCGGGCGAGCGCGCGAAATGGCTCGAGCTCGCCGACGAGCTCGATCTCGTGTGCACCGGCGGCGCCGACGCGCACGGCCCGAACGATCCGATCGGCGTCGAGCTGCCCGAGGATCGCGCGAACGCGCTGCTCGAGTGGCTAGCGTGACTTGCGCGGCTTCTTGCGGCCCATCGCGACGATCGTCTTGTACTCGGCGGCGGTCACCGGCTGCACCGATAGCCGCATGCCGCGTTTGAGCAAGATCATCTTCGCGAGCGACGGATCGGCGCGCATCGCAGCGAGCTCGACATACGTCGGCAGCGTCTCGACGTAGCGCACATCGACGCAATCCCAGCGCGGCTTGTCGCGCGTGACCTTCGCATCGAAGTACGGGCTGTTCGGATCGAACTGGGTCTCGTCGATGACATTCGTGCGCGCGACCTGCGCCAAGCCGGCGACGCCCGGCGGGTTCGTGCTCGAGTGATAGAACAACACCGCGTCGCCGACCTTCATCGCGCGCATGTTCGCGCGCGCCATGTAGTTGCGCACGCCGCTCCACGGCTCGATCTTCACGCGCTCGAGATCCGCGATGCCGAATTGCTCCGGCTCGGTCTTCATCAACCAGTGATTCATCCGCGACGGCGACGGCGTATCACGAGAATCACGCCGAACGCGAGCGCGCCGGCCTGCGACGGATTGCTCGTGCCGCAGCCGGCACAGGCGTAGAAGCTCGTGCGCGCGTCCGAGTCGTTGTTGATGTGGGTCAGATCGGCATCATCGCCGCCGTTCTGCCCCGAGCCCGAATCCGAGCCCGATCCTGATGAGCCGGATCCGAGATCGCTGCCGCCGCCGCCGCTCGACCCGCTACCGCTGGTCCAGTCCACCTTCGTGCAGCATCGACAACGGATCGATCACGCACGCGCCGAGTACCGCGAGCAGGACGACCCAGCGGTTCATCACGCCCAGCGTATCATCAGTCACTCGCCGATCGCGCGATCAACGGCGAGCACGTGGACCGGGATGTTGCGGCTCGCCGCGTGAACTTCGTCGGCGAAGCCGGTCAGATTCACGTTGAACGACAGCGTGGTCGCAGCGCCCAACGGCTCGAAGAAGTTGTCGAAGTGGGTGGCGACGATCACGCTCGGCTGGAGCCGATCGACGATGCGCTCGACATAACGGCGCGTAAATCGCCGGCCGGCGATGCCGCACAAGAACACGTCGATGCCGCGATCGTGGATCTCGTCGTCGATCAGATCGGCCGAGCCTTGGTGATAGAAGCGCACCCCGGCGACTTCGATGTACACGCCCCACACCTGGCCGCAGCGATACGCCTGCGGCGTGAGCGCGTCGACGTGATCGCACGTCAGCTCGCCCGAGTACGGCACGCGCATGCCGAGCTGGAGCTTCGAGTGCCGGCTCGGCACGAAGTGAAACTTGAACGGGCCGACTTCGTAATCGCGATGCGGCTCGGCGACGTGCGCGAGCTCGGCGAGCCCGTGCAGCCCCATCAAATGCTGCAGCGACTGCGAGCCGTAGACCGGGCAGCGATCGCGCGCGGCGATCGCCGGCACGTCGAGCGCGTGATCGAAGTGCGTATGGCCGACGAGGATCGCATCGGCGCGATCGATCCAGCGCGCGATCGCATCGCGCGACGATGCCACCACGCGGCGGCGCAGCAGATCGGCGAGCGTCAGTCGCGTGACGTACGGATCGATCCACACGACGACGCCTTGATACTCGAACCGAAATCCGGCGGTGCCGAGCCACTTGACGTCGAGCCCCGGCGGGAGTGTGCGGTCACGCCACGCGAGCTGCTCGACCGTTAGCAAGTCGCTCGCGTGTTGGCGGCGCGCCGTCGCGAGATAGCGCGCGCCCGCGCCGAGATGTCCGATGGGGCCCAACACCCGACGAGCTTATGGGGTACAACCGCGGCAGAAAAGAGGAGAACACCGATGGCTTTCACGCTGCCCGAACTGCCGTACGCCAAGGACGCGCTGTCGCCGACGATCTCGGCGGAGACGATCGACTATCACTACGGCAAGCATCATCAGGCCTACGTCAACAACCTCAATAACCTCGTGCCCGGCACGAAGTACGAGAAGATGTCGCTCGACGAGGTCGTCAAGGCGACGAACGGCCAGGCGTCGGAGAAGAAGGTCTTCAACAACGCCGCGCAGGTGTGGAACCACACGTTCTACTGGCACTGCCTCGCGCCGAAGGCCGGCGGCGATCCAACCGGCAACATCAAGGCGGCGATCGACAAGTCGTTCGGAAGCTTTGCCGACTTCAAGAAGAAGTTCGGCGAGGCCGCGGCCGCGCAGTTCGGCTCGGGGTGGGCGTGGCTCGTCAAGGGCGCCGATGGCGCGCTCGCGATCGAGACGACCTCGAACGCCGAGACGCCGTTCGCGAGCGGCAAGACGTGCGTGCTCACGCTCGACGTTTGGGAGCACGCGTATTACATCGACTATCGCAACGCGCGTCCCAAATACATCGAGGAGTTCTGGAAGCTCACGAACTGGGATTTCGCGAACAAGAACTTCGGCTAGCACTGCTTCACGCGTGCGGGCCGGCGCGGCGAGGTTGCTGCGCCGATGAATGGCTGATCGCCGGAGCGGCTTCGCTCTTGCTCGCGTCGTGCATGCAGTCCGGCCCCGGCTGCGATGCCGAGTGCTAGTCGACGATCACCGTCATCGCCCAACTCGCGATGCCCGTTCTGTCAGAACGGCGTCTGCGCGTCGGCGGCGCCGGGCACGCTCGCCGTCGGCGATCTAGCGCAGAACGATTCGACCGGCGCGTTCGTCGCGACGATCGATATCGTCGACGCCGATGCCAGCGGCGCCAACGATCCGACGATGTCGTGGATCACCGCCCAGCTCGAACAAGTCGCCGACAACGACGTGACGTTCCACGACGGCGACGTCTACACGTTGACCGTAACCGGCGTCACCATCGCGCAGTACGACACCGAATCGGTATGCAGCTTCACGTGTCAGGAGATGACGGTCTCGATCTAGCCGCGGCTCGGATTTTCGTGGCCCGGCGTCGCCAAGTCGGCGAATCCACGGCGGCGACGCGCGGTCCATGTCTTGCTCCATCGCGCACCGATGAAGCGGCTGATCGCGTCCAGCATGTTCGTGCTCGGTTGTTTCAACAACGCCGACTCGCCGGCCGACGAGGGCGCGTGCACGGGGCTGAGCGAGAGCGACTGTGCGAGCACGGGCGGCTGCCACCTCGTGTTCAGCTTCGACGAGCTTTGCGACAACCTGTGCTGTGCCTCGCACTTCGATCGCTGCGAGGAGGGCGCGACCGCCGCGTGCGTCGGCGGAAATCCGAGCGGAGCATGCGAGCTCTCGTGCACGCAGACGAGCGCGATTTGCTCGGATGGGTTCGCGCAGAGCTTCGTCGCCGAGGGTTGCTGCCCGGATGGTTGCGTCGCGCTGTCGCAGTGCGCCGGCGTGACGACCGCCGCGTCGAATCAATGTCCGTCGGGTCAGCTCGATACGTTGCAGCTCGCCGGCAGCGACGAGACGGCCTGCGACCCGGGCGAGCTATCGCACTACGGCGTTCAAGGCTGCCCGACGACCTGAAGCGGTGTGACCCAAATGCCGGCGGTCGCATCGCTGCCGGCGAACGACACGGCTGCCATCGTCAGCGCAGGATCGAACACGAAGCTCTCGGCGCCGCGCGCGATCACCGTGCCGGCATCGTCGGGCTGCGGGCCGCGCAGCGTGATGCCGTACGCCCAGCCGCTCTCGAGCGCCGAGTTGCGCGCGGCATCGAGCACGATCACGCTCGAGCCGCGCACGGCGACCGCGGCGTAGACCGCGCTGCCGAACGTGGACACGCTCGAGCCATCGCTCGTCGCGAACGCGCGCACCGGGCCGGCGCCGTCGGCGGTGTCGGAGTTATCGATCGGATCGAGCGCGAGCGCGTACGCGCCGTCGGGCGTGAACGAGTTGTACATGCAGCCGGCGCAGCTCGTCGGGTCGGGCTCGAGCACGAGCGGCGCCACGCCGGGCCGCGCCACCAGCACGTCGGTGTACGGCTGGATGTAGCCGCTGCCCATGGCGACGACTTGCGTCGCATACATGACCGTCTGGTCGTCGGGCGATAGCGCGCCGAGCTGCATCGCGCCGCTCGCGACCACGAGCTGCGCGGAGCCGCTGCCGGCGACGGCTTGCAGGTAGATCGCGCCGCCGGTCGTCAGCCACGCGACGGTCGACTCGTCGCTCGCGACGGCGAACGCGCTCGCATCCCCGGCGAGCGCGCGCGTGCTCGAGCCATCCGGCGTGCCGACGTCGAGCGCGCCCGATGATTCGGTCCAGACGATCGCGGCCGAGCCGTAGTACGCGCTGCTCGCGTCGGTCGACAGCGTGACGGGTGAGCTGCCGTCGGCGGCCACGCTGACCAGCGAGAAGCTCGTCGACGCGCCCGGGCAGTAGCGCGCGACAAGCCGGCCCGCCGACGCGGCGAGGTCGGTGTCTTGCCAGCAGTCGTTGTCGGCGGCGTTCGCCGAGCCGACGAGCTGCGTGCTCGCGAGCGAGCCGGCGGTCACGTTCGCGGTCGTCGCGGTGACCGCAGATTCGTAGAGCACGGCGGTGCCATCGGTCGAGCCGCCGGCGCGGTTGGGCCGTACGTCGGCGCCGATCGCGATCGCGCCGGCCGCGGCCGACCACATCGTCAGCGTCGCCATCCGATTGCCGCGATCGGTCCACGCGAGCACGAGCGGGCCGATCGTCTCGAACTTGATGTCGAGCTTGCCGGACCCCGTGCTCGTCGCGATCGGCGTGGCCGCGCCGCCGGCGAGCGGGATCACTTCGGCAACCGTGTGACCGTCGGCGTTCTCGTCGTAATACGCGACGTAGCCGTCGCTCGTGATACCGCCGACGACGGCGGGGTGGTCGACGAGGTGCGTGCCGCTCGGCACTTCGCTCGAATCGGCGGGCGGCGCATCGGGCCCGCCGCCGTGCGACGAGCCGCACGCGGCGGCAACCACGGCGAGCGCGAGCGAGCGCATCGGTCAACTCTATCCCGATGCGGCGGTTCCTTGCGTGCCCGTTCTACGGCAGTAGCGGGCAGGTCCCGCTGCCGGTCGGCACCGAGCAGACCGTGTGCGGCGGCTGCGGTGGCTCGGTACAGCACTTGAGACCGGCGGCGCACTGATCGTTCGAGATGTCGCACGCCGCGCCCGAGCCGAGCCCGGCGGGCCCGTCGACCGTCGACTTCGAGCTCCCGCACGCGACCAACAGCATCAGCAAGCTCGCGCGCGCGATCACGGCTCGAGCCTCGTCAGCCCCTTCGCGAGCACCCAATCCTTGTAGTACGTCGCGGCTTTCGCGCCGGCGCGAATGCGCTCGTTGGCTTTGGCGAGCTCGGCGTCGACGAGCGCTTCGAACGTTTCGGTCGGCAGCGCACCGACGATGTAGCGGCCGTTGATGAAGAAGCTCGGGGTCGCATGGATGCCGAGCTGTTGCATCTGGTGCACGTCGACTTCCAACTCGGCGTCGCATGCTTTCATGTCGCGCTTGAACCGCGCGAGATCGGTGATGCCGGCTTGCTTCGCGAACGCGAGCACGATCGGGCAGCCGGCATCGGTTTCCCAGCACTCCGGTGAGCTGTCGACATCGTAGCTCTCCTCGTCGAAGCCTTTCGTCCACGCGATGGCGTCGAACGCGGTGAACTTGTGCTGCTTGTTCGCCGCGCAACCGCCGAGCGCGGGAGCTTTCGCGACCTGCGGATGCACGACGAAGTTGCGATAGACGATGCGCAGGTCGTTGCCGTACTTCTTGCGCATCTCGACGCGGCCGTCGCGCGTCTTCTCCGTGTACGGATCGGCGTAGTCGAACGCCAGCACCATCGTCACCTTGGCGTCGGCGGGACCTTCGCTCGCGTAGCCATCGACCGCGACCGCGTAGACTCTGTCCGGATCGGGTTCGGGGTGGCGGGGCCGCGGCATTCCACGCGCGACGGTGTCGAGCTTGCGCTGCAGGTCGGCGACCTTGGCATCGAGCTCGTTCGGAGCCGCCGGGTGCTCGACCGCGGCACGCAGCGCGGCGACGTCGTGCTGCATCGCGGCGATCTGCGTCGCCAGCGTGTCGACTTTGTGCTCGAGCGCCGGGTCGTGCGCCTGGCATGCCGCGGCGAGCGCGAGCGCGAGCATGAAGCGATACATCGGCGTGGGGTACCGCGAAGTCGCGAGCGCGTGCAACCGCGATCGCGGTATGGTCAGCCTCGGCTAGCTTGTTCGAGCGCGTCCGCATCCCCGGCGTTCCGAGCCCGATCGCGCGCGCGGACGGCGCGCTGGTGTTCACCGATCGCGACCGCTCGACCTACGTCGATCTGACTGCGTGGCCGCCGCAGCTCGTCACGCGCGACGAGTACACGCTGCACGCGGCACGCAGCCCGAACGGCGCGTGGCTCGCGCACGTGCGGCGCAACGATCTGTGGTCGCTGCGCTGGTACGCGTCGATCGACGCCGCCGCGCCGCTGCGCGACGAACCCGAGCCGGTGCCGCCGCGCGACTTCGTGCCGTTGCTCGGCGCGCTCGATGCCGTGTCGCTGCGCATCGAGCGCGCGCACACGCATCGGCTCGAGGGCGTGCACTGCCTCGGCGAGCACGCGCTCGTCGTGCCGCGCCACGTCGGGTTCGGCACGCTGCATCACCCGTTCATCGAGCGCGAGACCGGTTGGGTCGAAGCACTGCAGCTGCCGGCGTTCGTCAAGACGCGAGCGCGCGATCGCTGCCCGACCGCGTGCGTGCGGCTCGCCGACGGCAGCGACGTC
This sequence comes from Kofleriaceae bacterium, assembly GCA_036271395.1. Lineage (GTDB taxonomy): Bacteria > Myxococcota_A > Polyangia > Haliangiales > Haliangiaceae > JABFXX01. Next base: position 19,580 of record DATBAS010000008.1, on the reverse strand, counting down.
TTGATCTGGAACGGCCACGCGTTCTGCGCCGGCGCGCTGTGGTCGTCGCATCGCCTGCAGCTCGCGTGGCATCACGATCACGCGCCCGTCGCGTTCGGCGAGCGCGCGATGCTCGCGTGCGACGACGGCAAGCTCGTCGAGCTCGATGGCGATCGCGTGACCGCGCGCCTGCCCGGCGTGACCGCGTACGGGGTGCAGCGCGGCCCGAACGGCACGTTTATCGTCGAGACCAACTCGGTCCCGATCTGGTGGTCGCCGACCGACGATTGGGCGTGCGAGCTCGCGCCCGATCTGCTCGGCAAACGCGGCAAGGTCGTCGGCATCGCCGCCGGCGGCGGGCTCGTCGCGTACGATTCGCGCGAGTACGAGCTCGTGCACATCACCGCCGACGCGCTCGCCAAGCTACCGCGCCGCAAGGCATCGGAGCCGCGCGCCATTCCGCCGCGGCCGCCGCTCGTCGCGCTCGACGCGCTCGGCGCCGCCAGCTCGCGCGCTCGGATCGCGGGCGTCGGCGAGCAGCTCGTCACGTGCAGCGACCACGCGCTGCGGTTGCACGTCGGCGATCACGCGGCGGGCATCGAGCGCTGGGCATCGCCGATCGTCGCGGTCGCGCACGACGGCCGGCACGTCGCCGCGATCGACACGCGCGGCACCGTACGGATCTTGCGCGGTGCCGACGCCGGCGGGCCGATCTCGGTGCGCGTCGCCGGCGTGCCGCGCGCGCTCGTCGCCGGCCCCGATTCGACGTGGCTCGCGATCGTCGCGCAAGGCGCGTGGATCGTCGACGAGCAAAAGCTCGCACGCGGCGCTCGGCCCGAGCCGATCGCGCTGCCGGGCGCGGTCGCCGCCGCGGTCGATCCCGACGGCACCGTGCTGTTCCTCGCCGAGCGCGCCGGCATCGCCGTCTGGCGCGACGGCACACTCGTCGAGCTACCGGCGACGATCGAGCAGCTCGTCGCGTGCGCGCCGCTCGGCCGCGGGCGGTTCTTGTGCGCGGGCGAGCGCCACCTGTTCGCGTTCGACGTCGCGACCGCCGAGCTCGAGTTGCTCCAACAGCGCGAAGCGTTCGCGACGGTCGGCGCACCGCACGTCGCCGCGTCGCCGAGCGGCCAGCTCGTCGCGTGGACCGCGACGCCGATCTCGATCGACGTCGCGCGCCTGCACGGCACCGCGATCGACATCGTGCAGACGATCTTCTACGCCGACGAGTACAGCCAACCGCTCGACACCCGGCTCGCGATCCACGGGCTCGCGTTTACCGACGAGACGACGCTCGCGATCGCGCTCGACGAAGGCCGCGGCAACCTCGTCGACCTCGCGACACGCAAGGCGCGCAGGCTCGATCCGCAGCTCGGCGATGCCGCGAGCCGGTGGATCTTGTTCGTCGGCGATCAGGTCCTCGTCGCCGAGTAGTCACGCAGCCAGCGCGCGCACGCGCGCGACGATCCCCGGCGCATAGCGCGCGATCACGCGGCGGCCGAGCCGACCGGCGATCGAGATCGCCAGCGCGAGCGTCGGCCGAGCCGGCTCGGGCTTCATCACGGGCGGCGGTGGGGCGAGCTGGATCGCGAGCTGCGGCAACCGCGCCGCCGCCGACGCTCGCTCGCCGGGTGTGGCCCGGGCCAACGCGCGCGCCAGCTGATCGGCCGCGGCGACGATGTCGTCCGCCGGATCGACCACGGTCGCCGGCACCGGGCAGTACGGGCAAATCGGCTGGATCGCGTGGTTATAGGCGCGCTGGCACGCCGAGCAGTGGACGTAGCTCATGGGCTGGCTCTCAGGGTGAGCATCACGCATACCGGAGGCAACTTTTCCGCCGAGATCTCGCACGTTGGTCCGCGTAGTTGCGGCTGGCAGCGCCTTTGCTCTTAGAGCTTGGCGTGAGGCTCGACCATACCGGCAGGGCGCTGGCATTCGCGTCGTTGGTCGCAGGCGGATGCATCAGCGCGGCAAGCCCGCCGGCCGCCGAAACGCCGGCCGCGTATCCGCCGCTCCCGCGGGACTGCAGCCCGGCGCGGATCGGCAAGGTCACGGTGATCGGGGCGACGCTGGCCGATGTGGCGCCGCTCGCGGTGCTCGAAGGCACGCTCGACGACCCGGATCGCGCCGCGCGGATCGCGGGCGTCGCGACCGAGCTGCTCCAGGCGCGCGGCTATCCGTACGCGAAGCTCGACATCGATCGCAACGTCGCGTGCGGCACCGAGATGACGGTCACGGTGCACCCCGGGCCGAGGTTCAAGATCGCCGAGCTCGAGTTCGACACCGACGATGCGTTTCCGGCCAACGAGCGCGCGATCGCGGTCGAAGACGCACTCGGCACGGTCAACGTGGTCGGTGGCGCGTATTTGCCCGACCGGATGACGCGCGCGCTGTCGGCGCTCGAGCATCGCTATCACGAGGCCGGCTGGATCGACGCGATCGTCGGCGCGCCGCAAGCGCACTACGACACGTTGCACAACGAGATCACGGTGCGCGTGTCGATCAGCGCCGGGCCGCGCTATCGGATCGGCCGCATCGTCACGAGCGGCGGCTCGCGGATGGATCGCGCCGCCGTGATCGACGCGCTCGGCCTGCGCGGCGGCGATTGGTACAACGGGCCGCGCGTGCGCATCGGCATCAACCGAGCGCGCCACTCGACCGATCACCACGTCGAGCTGCACTACAACATCGCGCCTCACGGCATCGTCGATCTCGAAGCGAGGCTGAAGTGAAGCTCGCGCTCGCGCTGCTCATCGCAGGCTGCGCCGAGCAATCGAGCTACCTCGGCGCCGAGGCGCCCGACGCGTGCAAGACCGCCGACGCGACGCACGACGCCGCGCATTGCGCCGGCTGGCTCGCCGAGCGCGACCTCGATGCGGGCGAGCTCGACGTCTACGACGACCCCGCGCTGCGCGACTACGTGCAAACCATCGCGAACCGGCTCGCGGTCGGATCGCACCTCGTGCATCCGCCGCACGTCACGATCTCCGACCACGATGGCACGTACGCGCCGTTCGGCGACCGCGTCGTGATCGGCCGGATGACGCTCGAGAAGCTCGGCAGCGAGGCCGAGGTCGCGGCCGTCGTCGCGCACGAGATGGTGCACGTCGAAGGTCACCACGCGACCGTGAGCTTGTTCGGCGCCGAGGCCGACGATCGCTGGCTCGTGACCCGCCGCGACGCGGAGGGCGTGGCCGACGAGCGTGCCGTCGCCTTGCTCGAGCGCGCCGGCTACACGCCGACCGCGATGCCGCGTGCCCTCGCCGCCGAGCTCGATGCGGACGACGACGAGCATCCGCCGCGCGAGGATCGGATCGCGCGCGCCGCCGCGCTCGCGGACGGCCGCACGACCGGCTTCGAAGGCCGCGCCGAGCTGCTCGCGCACGAGGACCACATGATCGTCGGGCGCGATACGCGGCTCGGCGTGCGCGTCGGCCACGCGTGGGTGATCGCGAGCCTCGGCATCGCGATGCGGCTGCCCGATCAAGACGTCGTGCACGCCGACGGCGACACGCTCGAGCTCCACCACGAGCGCAACACGCTCACGCTGTACCCCATCGGCGAGCCGTGGGCGAAGGAGCTCGCGAGCCACCTCGACGATCGCAGCGAGCTCGACACCGCGCTCGGCCACGTCACGCTCGGCGTCGCCGGCGAGGACACCGGCGACGATGCCGACCCACTCGCGCGCCTCGAGAGTATCGTGCGCGCGACGCTGCCGCGGCCGGCGACCGGCACGTGGGTGCTCGTCGTCGATCGCTGCTCCGACGACGGCACGCACTGCGGAGGCCTCGTGATCGAGCTCGCCGTTCACGGCGACAGCGCGACGCGCAACCGCTGGCTCGCCGGGCTGCGTGCCGCCGACGACCTCGAGGTCGTCGCCGCCGAGCCGGCACGCGTCGCGCTGCTCCACGCACCGCGCTCGGGCAAGCTCAAGGACCTCGTCCAGCTGTGCCCGGATCCCGATGCCGCGCTCGCGCTCGACAACGCCGAGCGGCCGATCCGGTTCGGCGAGCCGATCAAGTGCACGAATCGCCGGGCCGCGCGCGGCCTCGCCGATGCCGATGCCGAGGACCATGCGCGCGCGCATGTCGCGGTCAGCACGGTGTCGACGCGCTAGACTAGCGGCGTGAAGACGGCGATCGCACTGTTTGTCGTGCTCGTGGTTGCTGCGACGGCTCACGCCGACCCGCTGGCGGAGCAGTTCGCGACCAAGCTCGCGAACGCCACCGGCGCACTCGCGAAGGGCGACACCGTCAACGTCCGCGATCACGCGCTGAAGCTCGAAGCGACCGTCGAGCAGGTCAAGACGGCGCCGGACGGCCGCGTCGTCGCCGGCGTGAGGGTCACGTGCACGCTCGACGGCAAGCTGATCGACGCGCTGACGTCGGGCGGCGTCGGCATCGACACGTCGCGCGATGCCGCGCTCGCCACGGCCGCGAGCGAGTGGGCGATGCAGTACGGCAAGCCGATCGTCGACGCGCTGTTCGTGCGATCGCCGACGCTCACCAGCGGCGGCTTCGCCGTCTACGCCGGCCCCGCTGGCATCCGCGGCGACAAGCCCGACGGCCTCGCCGATTTCAACGCGAGCTTCTTTCACATGGTCGAGCCCGCGCTCGCGAAGCTGTACCCGACGAAAGCCGGCGTGCACGCGATCACCGTGCTCGGCGCGCGCACCGCCGACGGCGCGATCGATGGCGAGTTCCGCGTCGACGGCGAGGTCTCGGACGCGCTGAAACAGCTCGCGCTACAGGTGAAGTGGCCGACTCGCACCGCGTAGATGCTCAAGCAGTACTACGTGCTGGTCGCTCGCTAGCGGCGGCGTCAACGCTCGGTCCGCGCCGCGCGCAACGCGCGTCCCCACCAGATCAGGTCGTCGAGCATGAGATTCGCGGTTTGTTCGAGGTGCGGAAACTCGGCGAACGTCTTGCCGTGCATCAGCAGCTCGATGAATTCGGGGCGGCCGATGTGCACCGCCGAGCGTAGCGGCGCGACCTGCAGCTCGACGAGGTTCAGCCGGAGTTGCTCGACGCCGCGCGCGCCGCCGGCGTTCCCGTACGCGATGTATCCGGCCGGCTTGCGAGTCCATTCGGCGTAGAGGTAGTCGAGCGCGTTCTTCAACGACGCGGGGATGCCGTGGTTGTACTCGCCGGTGACGAACACGAACGCGTCGAGCTCGGCCACTTTGCGCGCCCAGCGCACGGCGACCTCGTGCTTCGATGGCTCGCGAAACGGCGACTTCGGCTCGTCGAAGAACGGCAGCGGATAATCGCGAAGATCGACGAGCTCGACCGCGAGCTCTGCGCGCTTGCCGGCGAGCTCGACGAACCACGCGCCCGGTCGGTCGGCGAACCTGCCGGTGCGCGTGCTGCCGAGGATGACGCCGAGTCTCAACGGTTCCGTCATGAACCGATAGGCTAGCGCGGAAATTCGACGCGATGGATCGCACCGGCTTCCGGGCAGACGAGCAAGACGCCATCGGCCTCGAACGCGATGCGGTACTCGAGCAGTTGGCGGCGCGTCGCCGCGGTCGCCAGCGACGGCGCTTCGTTGCCGGTCTTGACCTCGGCGACGAGCAGCTCGCCGTCGGCCTCGACGAGATAATCGGCGCGCAGCTCGGTCGCGAACGGCTCGCCGTCGACGAGCGGTACCCAGTCGATCCGCGCTTGCCGCGCGACGATGCGAAACCCGGCGGCTTCGAGCATGCCGGCCGCGCGGTCTTCACCGGCGCCGGCCCGCGCCGCGCGGCGACGCGCCCGTAGCGAGCCGCGCCAGCGCCGGAGCGTGCGCGCGAGCCAGAGCGCCAAGATCGCCGCGGCGATCGCGACGAGCGCGAGCTGCTGCGCGCGCGTCATGGCACCGCGATCCGCACCGCATCGAACGCGACGCGCACGTGCGACTCGCCGGTGTTGTCGCCGAGCACGACGTGCTCGTCGCCCGAGCCCGCAAAATCGAATGCGCCGAGCGCCACGAAGCCGACCGCCGACGTCTGATCGACCGTGATCGTATCGAGCTTGCCCGCGTGCGCGACTTCGTAGTGCGCTTGCGTCGCGCGGCCGACCGCGCCGTCGAGGTGCACGTCGACGCGATAGCGCCCGGGCACGACCTTGATCATCCACTCGGCGAGCTCGGCGGGTGCCGCGTCCGCGCTCGTATCGGCCCACTCGACCGCGCCGGCGTAGCCCGCGAGCTGGCGGCGGCGATGCCGGGGATCGCCGGCCGCGACGTAGCACGTCGAGCGCGTGTCGATCACGCCGTCGGCGGGCAGCTGCGTGCAGCGCGTCGCGGTTCGCCAGAACGCGGCGCCCATCTCGTTGTAGGCGGCGAGCGCATTGTCGCGATAGCCCTCGGCGCGGGTCTGGCACGTCGCGCTGTGCGTGCAGCAGCCGTTGTAACGGCACGCGAGCAGCTCCGCCCATTGCTCCATCGCGGGCTGGCCCTTCGCGAGCGGGACGTCGTTGAGCCACGCCGCGGCGGCGAACCAGTCTTGTGTCCCGGGCACGTCGCTCGCGATCTTGTCGAGCACGAACGCGACCGCTTGCGCCGCGTTGCCTTCGAGGGTGAGCACGCTCGGACCGTATTGCGCGAGCGTGTCGGCGTAGGTGCCGGCATCGAACTGGAACATGCCGAGGCCGCCTTGCATCGCGCTGCACGGGCCGTCGGCCGCGCCTGCGATCACCGGGCCGTTATTGCACGATGACGACGGCGGCCCGGGGCACGCGTACGGCGCTTCGGTCTGGCAATGCGCGAGGTTGGTCTCGCTCATCGCGATCCCGGCGATCAGCGACGCGTTGTAGACGCCCATGCGCGCCGCGACGTCGCGGATCAGCGCGAACCGCTCGTGCTTGGTCGCGATCGACACGCCGTGCTTTGGCGGCGAGCCGGAGCTACACGCAGCGACTGCGACCACGCACGCGAGCACCCTCACGCCGGTACGGTCGATCGGAAGCGGCGCGCGTGCAACTTCACGAGGGCCCGATGCTCGCCCAGCACGCGCGGCCGGCCTTCGCGAGTGCGCCTTGGTCGGTGCCGGGGCGTGGATCGTGACCGGCCGCCTTGACGATCGCGCGGCACGTCGCCGCCCGCTTCTTGGTCTGGTCGATCGCGGCGTCGGGGCCTTTGTCGAAGTCGATGCCGTTTCCACGTTGTTGGCCACCCACGACGCGGTCGAGCACGGTGAGGTCGATTTCAGCGAGTTTCGTCATGACCTCGGCAAGAGCATCGCCGGTGCCAACCGCGCCGTCTCCCGATGGTGACAAGGCGCCGACGAGGTTTCGAACATCTCGCGCGCGATGTCACCCGGGGGTCGCGGCGGTCGAGGGGCAATCTCCCAGCCACGCGGCTACTCGATCGGTCGGCGAGCAAACCACACATCGCCGCCAACACCCGGCCGAGCTGCGGCATGGTGTACGCGTGGCCGGAACCCCCGACGCCGTGCTCCGCGAGCTCGAAGGCCTGCGCGCCCTCGCGCGAGCGCTCGTCGGCAGCGACGTCGATGCCGACGACCTGCTGCAGGACACCGCGGTCGACGCGATCCGGCATCCGCCGCGCGATGACGGTCGGCCGACGCGACCGTGGCTCGCGGCCGTGCTGCGCAACCGCAGCCGGATGGATCTGCGCGCCGCGAGTCGCCGGCGCCGCCGCGAGCAAGCCGTTGCGGAGACTGCGAGCGACGCATCGGCCGGCGATTCGATCGACCGCGCGCGCGTGCTCGAGCGACTGTCTCGCGCCCTCGTCGAGCTCGACGAGCCGTTTCGCACCACCGTCGTGCGCCGCTACCTCGACGGCCAGAGCTCGGCGGAGATCGCGCGCGCGCTCGCCGTGCCGCCGGGCACGGTGCGCTGGCGGCTCAAGACCGGCCTCGACCGCCTGCGCGCCGCGCTCGACGACCACTCGCCGAGCTGGCGCGCCGCGCTGATCCCGTGCTTGCAAGGAGCCTTCGTCGTGAAGACCAAACTCAGCGTCGTCGTGATCGTGCTCGCGTTGCTCCTCGCCGGCGCGTGGTGGAAGCTGTCGCGACCATCGCCCGCGGCGACGAAGCTCGCACCTGCCGCCGCGACGGTCGCCGCGAAACCATCGCGCGCGGTCGCGCTCGCGCCGGGCCAGGCGCGCGCGACGGCCGAAACCGTGGCGTTGCCGGGCGGCCGCATCGCCGGCCGCGTGATCAACTGGTCGACGTCCGCCGGCGTCGCCGATGCCGACGTCACGTTCACCAGCGCGGCCGGCGCGACCACGGTCAAGACCGGCGACGGCGGTGCGTTCGAGCTCGCACCGAACGAGCCGGGCGCGTACTCGCTCGCGACGATCAACGCCGCTGGATTCTTGCCGTACGCGCCCGAGCTCGATCACTCGCCGATCGACGTGCAGTTTCGCAAAGGCCGCACCGTCGACGGCATCATCGTGTTCCTGTATCCGGCGCTCGATTATCACGGCGTCGTCGTCGATCGTGCGAACGCGCCGGTCGCGGGTGCACACGTCGCGCTGCTCGGCTCGCCGGCGGGCGAGCAGGCCGAGGGCCGGCTCGCGACCGAATGGACGACCGCCGCCGACGGCTCGTTCACGTTCCATGCGCCCGACGACACGGTGTTCGAGGCGAGCAAGGGCGCGCTGCGAGGCTGGGCCAAGCTCGACGGTAACGTCGCGATCACCAAGCTCATGACGATCCAGCTCGGCGACGCGCCCGCGCGCGATTCCACGATCACCGGCGCCGTCGTCGACGAGCACGACCAGCCGCTGCCGGATGCGCTCGTGCGCGCCGAGCCGGCGGAGAAGACAACCACCGCGCCGATCCGCGCGACCGCGTTCGCGACCACCGGCCCCGACGGCAAGTTCGCGCTCGATCACCTCGACAAGTCCGCCTACGACGTCGCCGCCGAGCTCGACGGCCGCGCACGCACCACGCAGCGTGTGAACGCCGGTACGCGCGGCGTCGAGCTCGTGCTCACGTCCGGCGTGACGCTGGCCGGCACCGTCGCGACCGGCGACGGCACGCCGGTGCCGTCGTTCACGCTCACCGCGCTGCGCCGCGATGGCGCCGCGCGCGATGTCGAGCTCGCGCGCACGATCGTCGACCCGCGCGGCTACTTCGAGGTCCAGGTCTCGCCCGGCGATTTCGATCTCGTCGCCGCGGCGACCGGGTTGGCGCCGACGGCGCCGCTGCACGTCGACGCGCGCGAGTCCAAGCGCGATCTCCAGCTCGTCGCCAAGCCCGGCGCCACGATCACCGGCAAGGTCGTCGACAGCGCGACCGGCCAGCCGCTCCAGTACGCGCGTGTGATGCGCGACGCGTTCGGCGCCGGCGCGAGCGCGCAGCCCAGCAACGTCGGCACGGTGACGCGCGAAGACGGCACGTTCGAGCTCGCCGGCGTGCCCGAAGGGCTGGCGTCGATCAACGTCGCCGCCGGCGACTATCACCGCAAGAGCCAGAGCGGGCTCGTCGCGAAGGATGGCGCGACGCTCGGCCCGCTCTCGATCGCGCTCGTCAAGCTGATGCCCGGCGAGCAGCCGACGCTCGAGCTCGTCGGCATCGGCATCGCGATGGCCGCGGACGGCGACGGTCTGCGCGTGCAGCGCGTGATCCCGAACGGCGGCGCGCAAGCCGCCGGCATCATCGTCGGCGATCTCGTGATCGCGGTCGACGGCACGCCCGCGAGCGAGCTCGGCGTCGAAGGCGCGGTCGCGCACATTCGCGGCGATGAGGGCACGACGGTCTCGCTGTCGATCCGGCGCGGCGATCAGGTGCTTGCCGTCGTGTGCACGCGCATGAAGCTCAAGGCGTGATCGCGTACCACGTGAGCTGACCGGCATCGCCGACGAGGAGCTCGTCGTTGTCGAATGCGAGGTAGCGCACCGGATCCGCGCTATCGCTGATCAGCGCCGGCAGATCGATCGTGCCGACCAACGCGCCGGCCTCGTCGTAGATCTCGATGGGCGACTGCCAACCGCCGGCCCAGATCTCGCCGGGCCGCCACGCGACGCCTTGCTGCGTCCCCAAGTAAAACGTGGTGTCGATCGCCTCGGTCACGCCGCCGGTGCTCGACTGCACGACCAGTACCTGGTCCTGGTGGGGCGAGAACAGCACGCGGTCGACGCTCATCGCCGCGAGCTCGATCGCGGCGGTGCCGAGCGTGCGCACGATCGAACCATCGCTCGGATCGATCACGCGAGTTACCGCGTCGCCGTACGCGACGTCTTCGTAGCTCATCCAGATCTGGCCGCTCACGACCGCGACGCCCGAGACCGGCGAGAAGATGTCGTTGTACGTGTACGTCGCGAGGTGCTCGCCGCTCAACGGGTTCCAGTGCACGAGCGTGACGACCGGCTTCACGTTCATCTGGTAGTCGCCGTCGGTCGAGTACACGACCCACAGATTGCCCTGCCCATCCGAGTCGACGCCGTGCAGCGCGCCTTCGGCCGAGACGCTGTGGTCGACGGTGAGCTTGTAGAGATCGCCGCCGCCGCTGCCGCTGCCGCTCCCACCGCCGCCGTCACTACCGCTGCCGCTACCGCTACCGCTACCGCTGCCGCCGTCGGGGCCTTGCTCGGGATGAGACGCGACGCCGGTGATCGTGCAGGCGGTCGCGAAGATCGAGATCGCGATGACCGAAAAGTTCATAGGGCTCCTTGCTGGAGTAACCCGCAAGGAGCCCGACGTGTGCAGGAAATCTCGCTTCGCCGCGAATGCGCAGGAAATTACGGGCTGTGCCACTCGTAGCGACGGATCTGCGGCTGTTGCTGCTGCTGTTGCTGTTGCTGCAGCTCCTGTTGGCGCACGCGATCCGGCAGCTCGCCGAGCTTGGCCTTCACCGTGGCGCGTTGCCCATCTTGGTGCACGACGTCGAGCTCGACGGTCGTGCCCGGCTTGTCCGCGGCGATCGCATAGCGGAGCTCGTCGTCGGTCTTCAGTGGCTTGCCGGCAAGTGACACGATCACGTCGCCTTCGGCCAGCCCGCTCGTCGCCGCCGGCCCGCGCGGCTCGACGCCGGTCACGACCACGCCTTGCTGCGCGCCGAGCTTGTGCTCCTTCAACAGCGCCGGTGTGACCGTCGCGATGCCGACGCCGAGGTAGCCGCGGCTGATCTTGCCGTCCTTGACCAGCGCTTCCATGATCGGCCGCGCCATGTTCGTCGGGATCGCGAAGCCGATGCCCTGCGAGCCACCGCTGCGCGACGCGATCGCCGTGTTGATCCCGACCAGCTCGCCCTTCAAGTTGACCAGCGCGCCGCCCGAGTTACCCGGGTTGATCGCGGCATCGGTCTGGATGAAGTCTTCGTAGCGCTCGATGCCGACGTGGGTGAGGCCCTTCGCCGACACGATGCCCATCGACACGCTCTTGCCGACGCCGAGACCGTCGCCGACCGCGAGCACGATGTCGCCGAGTCGCAGCGCGGCCGAGTCGCCGAACGTGATCGGCTTGAGCGCCGGGACCTTGCCTTGGAGCTGCAGCACCGCGAGATCGGCGTCGACGTCCTTGCCGATCACCTTGGCGCCGAGCTCGGTGCCGTCTTGCAGCGTGACCTTGATGTCGTCGGCGCCGTCGACGACGTGCGCGTTGGTCAGGATCCGGCCACTCGCGGTGACGATGACGCCGGAGCCTTTCGCCAGCGAGCGCTGCGGCGACTGATCGTCGCCGCCCATGCCGAACGGATCGAACGACACCTCGGCTTTTTCCTGGTGCCACGACGAGATGTTCACGACGCTGTCGACCGTGTGCTCGGCGACATCGGCGATCGTGCCATCGGTGGGAATGCCGGCAAGCGGCCCGGCATTCGCGACGCTGGACCCGGTGTGAATCGCGGCACCGAGTCCGACAAACCCGAACGCCGCCGCGGCGGCAAACAACGTGTTGCGGAGCGAATTCATCATGACTTTCGAATCATGGACCGCTCCAAGGGTTGCCTCTATTCCGAGTCGCTAACCCCCTGATCGGGCAGCTAATGCGAGGCGCTGCCAGAGACGCTCGGCGAAGTTTTCGCAGCGCTGCCGCCCGTTGCCCCCGGCGCGACCGGGATCGGCGGCTTCGGTGCGAACCCGCCGCTACCGCCGCCGATTTTCGGCATCGGGCTTTTGCCCTTCGGCTCGATCGGCGATTTGCCCGCGCCCGAGCCTGCGCCCGAGCCTTCGGCCGGCTTGCCGGAGAACACGGTGTCGATGTCGCCTTCCATGCGCTGCGCGCTATCGGTGCGCACGAGGCCGGGCACGCGCGTCTTCTCCGTCACGATGTAGTACTCGGTCGTGCTCTTCGGCGGGTTCGCCGGATCGAGCTCGGTGTCGGCCGGCAGCTCGCCCGCCTTCTCGTAGCGATACAGCGTGAGCGTGCCGAGCGTGCCGCCGTTGTCGCTCTTGTAGGTGAGCTTCAACACCTGCGTCATGTCGGTTAGCTTGAGGTTCGGCGCGTACTCGCTCGGCTTGAGGTTGTTCGCGTTGTCGACGAAGTTCGCAGCCGTCTGGTTCGCGGTCTTGGTGTCGGCGTCGGCCCACGTCTTGGTCTTCTTGCCGTCGGCTTCGACCTCGGTGCGAACGACCGTCTTGCTGCGCGCGCCGGCGTCGATCGTCACGGCGTTGATCTTCGCGGTGTCGAAGCCGCGTGGATCGGTGAGGTGCAGGCTGGTCTCGCCGGTCTCGAGTCCCGAGATCAGCTCCTTCGACAGCACGTACGCTTTGCCGGTCGCTTGATCGACCGCGTAGCGATCGCCGCCACCGTAGACCGAGCCGCCGATGAGCAGCGTCTTCGGGCCATCGTTGAACGTGATCGTGAGCGTGGTCTTCGAATCGTCGAGCTTGTAGTCCTTCTTCGTCTCCGCGTTCGGCACGCCGAGGTCGCGCAGCGCGCGGGCGCTCGCCCAGTTCTTGACCATCGCGTCGCCGGGATCGCCGAGCGGGAACTCGTGCGTCTTGCGGCCGACTTCTTCTTCTTCAACCGGCGGCTTCGCAGCGGACCCCGAGCCCGATGCCGAGCCCGATGCCGAGCCGTTCGATCCGGTCGCGGGCACCGCTTTCGGCTTCAGCTCGATCGTCGTGTCGACGCCCCACCAATAGCCTTCGGGCTTGTGCTCGAGCTTGACGATCTTCTTCGGCGACTTGAGCTCGATCGAGACCAAGTCGGCTTCGGGCTTGTTCCACAACGCGACCGAGCCGGCCGTCGGCTCGGCGGTCTTGTCGCGAGTCCACGTGCGATAGCCGTAGACCAACATCACCGCGAGCAAGATGCCGTGAACCAGTGCGCCTCTCATGACTTCACCTCGGCGGTCGGCTTGCGGCGACGGCGGGTCAACGTTCCCACCAGGCCGAGTGTCAAGACGAGCAGCGGCACGCCGATGATCGTCAGCGTGAACCACACGACGTCTTGGTTCTTGGTGTGTTGGATCGGTTTGTCGTCTTCGGTCACCACGTCGCCCGCGAACACCTCTTCGCCGCCGAGCCATTTGACGGCGTCGTCGAGGATGTCGCCACCGCCGAGCTGCGCGACCATGATCATGGTCGCTTGGCCCATCTGCGTGCGTGCGAGCGCGTCGGCGAACAAGTCGGCGTCGGCGTAGAGCAACACGCGCCAGCCGTCTTTGTCCTTGCCGTCTTTGTCCTTGAGCTTCGGACCTTCGATCGCTTCGGCGATGTTGTAGCGCGCGCGCTTCTCCGGCTTGTCGCCGCCCGCGTCGAACTCGTAGTTGTTGTTGTAGTCGAGCCAGCTCGAATCCATCGAGTGGATCGTCACCGTCTTCTTCGGTGCGGTGCCCGTCGCCTGCGCGTCTTCGAATGCGCCGGAATCGACCAGCACGAGGCCCTTCGCGGCGCGCGACAGCGCCGTCGTCGACGCGTGCGCCGAGTACGACGTCGTGATCACGAACCTGCGATCGGCCAGGCCGCGGTGTTGCGGATAGAACTTCTGATCGTCGGTAAGATCACCCGGGTTGTACTTCACACCGAGCTTGGCCACGAGCGGGCCCAAGCCGGGATCGCCCTTCGGATCGAGCACGATCATCAGCCGGCCGCCTTTGTCGAGGTAGCGCGACAGCGACTCCCATTCTTCGGGCTGCAGCGGCATCGACGGCGCGAGCATCATCACGACCGTCGCATCGTCGGGCACGTCCTTGACGAGGTCCGAGAAGCCGAGCGTCTTGATCTCGTAGTTGAGCTGCGGCAACCGCGCCTTGAGCACCGTCGTGTGGCGCTCGGGAACGTTGCCCTTCATCTCGGCAGGCACCGAGTCGTAGTCGGTCATCTCGCCGTGGCCCGCGGTCAGGTAGACCTTGCGCTTCTCGCGGACGATCTTGAGCAACGCCGCGTTGACCTCGCGATCGAGCGTGCGGAGCTTGCCCTTGCGAGCCTTGTCCATGTCGGTGTCGAGCTCGATCGTCTGCGACTTTTCTTTGTCGCCGGTGCCCTTCACGAGCACGATCTCGCCGTCCTTGCTCACCTTGTATTTGCCGGCGAGCTCGGCGTCTTCCATGCGGTCGTGCTCTTCGATCGAGATGTGACCCGATGCGGACGCGAGCGTCGAGAAGTAGTCGCGCGCTTGCGCCCCGACCTCGTTGACCGGCGGGAAGAACAACATCACGCGAATCGGCTCGGTCTGCGCCGCGACGATCGCCTTGGTCGAATCACCCGGCGACGACGTCTTGAAGTAGCTGACGTCCTTCGCGATGTTGCGGTCGTTGCCGACGTTGCACGTCACCATCACGAACGCGAGCCCGAGCGCGACCGACAAGCCGGACCAGCCGATGTCGCGAACGCGCAGGTATTCGATGCCTTCGTCGGACGAAGAGTCGAGATCGATCTCGGTGCGCAGCGCGGTGCCGAGCGAGAGCTCGATCATGAACAGCGGGATGATCCCGACCGCCATCGCGACCGCCCACAGCACGGTCAGCGCGGTCGAGAACTTCACCGCGCCCTTGTCGGACAAGTGGAAGAGGCCAACGCCCCACTTGGTCGACAGCGCGTAGAGCACGAGCGACAGCACGACGCCGAGCTGACACATCAGCAGCGTGCGCTCGACGTTGCGGCGCATGCCGCTCGTCGCGGTCGCGGTGTACGCGCGCAACCCGGTGATGCCGAGCACGAGGACCACGCCGAGGCCGGTCAGGACGAGGCGAACGCCGCTCGAGTAACCGAACAGGCGCTCGCCGACGAAGATGAAGAGCAAGCCGACGCCGAACGTCAGCGATGCCCACCAAGGGGAAGCGGTTCTCATTGCCATCGCTTTGCCTCCAGCGTCTTCACTGCGAGGAGCAAGAAGAAGTACGTCACGCCGAGGTAGTAAATGACGTCCTTCAGGTTGAGCACGCCGCGCATGAAGCCGCCTTGGTAGTGGATCCACCACAAGTCGACTTGCTCCAGCACGTCCTGCACGGGCGCGTCGAGTCGCTTGGCGAGCACGAAAAGCAGCATCATCACGGCGACGAACACGGCGCCGAGCAGCGCGGCGACGATCTGGTTCGAGGTCAGCGCCGACGCGAAGATGCCGATCGACAACACGGCCGCGCCGAACAAGAACAAGCCGAAGTAGCCGATGAAGATCTGCGCGCCGGTGATCTTGCCGTTCACCTTGATCAGCAGCGGCATGTAGATCGACAGCGCCAGGATGATCGCCAGGAACGTCAGCGCCGCGAAGAACTTGCCGAGCACGATCTCGGTGTCGCGGATCGGCGAGGTCTTGAGCAAGATCATCGAGTAGTTCTGGCGCTCCTCCGCGATCAGCCGGAACGCGAGCAGCACGCCGCAGAACATCGGGATCGCGGTCGCGAAGTAGAAGAACTTCTCGAGCACGATCGCGGACAGGTTGTCGCCGGGCAGCGCTTGCGATTGGAACAGGATGCCGGCGATCAGCAGCATGAGTGCCGCGATGATCCAGCCGATCGGCGAGCGCAGATACCGCCCGAGCTCGCGCTTGTAGATGATGCTAGTTGCTCGCATCGGCTCCTCCGACGAGACGGATGAACGTATTCTCGAGCTCGCTGCGCGCGTAGTCGAGCTTCAACAGGTCGAGCTTGGCGTCGACGATCGCGCGGCTGACGTCGGCGCGGCAATCCTTGGCCGTCGATAGCGCGAACGACCAGCCGCCGCCCTGCTCGTAGGCGTCGCCGACTTTGCTGACGCCGGCGATCGCCGACAGCACTTTCGTGATCTGTCCTTTCGGATCGTCGCCGCTGGGCGCACGAACCGTCACCGTGATCTGGCGAACCTCGCCTTCTTTCGACAGGTCGTTCTCGCTGCCTTCGCCGACGACCGCACCCTTGCTGAGCACGAGCAGGCGATCACACGTCTGGCTGATCTCGGTCAGGATGTGGCTCGAGATCAGCACCGTGTGGCTCTGCTTGAGATCGTGGATGAGGTTGCGCATCTCGACGATCTGCACCGGATCCAAGCCACGCGTCGGCTCGTCGAGGATCACGAGCTTCGGCTCGTGGATGATCGCCTGCGCCACTCCGACGCGCTGGCGGAAGCCATGTGACAGCGTGTCGATCGTGTCGTTTTGCACTTCGCCGAGAGTGACGATCTCCAGCACCTCGGGCAGCCGCTTCTTGAGCTGGTCGGCCGTCATGCCGCGGAGCTCGCCCGCGAACTTCAAATAGTCCGCGACCGTCATCTCGGTGTAGAGCGGCGGGTTCTCCGGCAAGAAGCCCACGCGTTTGCGGACCTCGTGCGGATCGGCCACCGCATCGACGCCACCGATCTCGATCGTCCCTGAGCTGGGACGCAGATCGCATGCGAGGATGCGGAGCGCCGTGGTTTTGCCGGCACCGTTGAGACCTAAAAACCCGACGGTCTCACCGTCGGAGATCTCGAACGAAACCGGTCCGAGAGCGCGTTTGCCCCCGTAGAACTTGGATAGCTTGGTGGCGCGAATCATTTACGGAACCTCAAGCGAGCCAGTGCCCGAAAATCGCTGGGCTTTGTTAATCGGTGTGGGAGACGCATGTCAAGCGCCGCACCCAACCGACGACACCGGCTGCGATCTTCCGGCCTTAATGGAACATCAACAGTCGGCAACCGGCACGGACGGTGCACACTAGGCAAAGAATGCGCACCCTCCTGCTCACGCTGCTGGCCGTAGGTTGCGCCGCGAATGATCCTCAACAACAGTCGACGCTTCCGCAGCAATCCGTCGAGCAATCGGGCCCGCCCGGCGGTCAGATGGACCCGCAGTACGCGTATCAAGGTCCGCCACAAGGCTATGCCGGGCCCCAGTACGGCGCGCCGCAACAGCCGCCGCCTCAATACAGTGTGAACTCCGAGGCACAGGCTCCCCAGGACGACGAGCAACAGGGCGACCCGGATGCGCAAGGCGCTCCCGATCAGGCCGAGGAGCCGTCGGCCGATCCGCAAGATCCGAACTACGTGATGGGCGACGTCGGCGATCAAGAGATCGATCAGACGCTCGCGCCCTACGGCCAATGGGAAGACGACGACGGCACCCAAGTCTGGGTGCCGAGCACGACGACGGTCGGCATGGACTTCATGCCGTACTCGTCGTGCGGCAGCTGGATGTGGAGCGACGCCGGCTGGAACTTCAACTGCGATTGGGGTTGGGGTTGGCTGCCGTTCCATTACGGGCGTTGGGGTTGGTTCAACGGCCATTGGGGTTGGACGCGCGGCCACAAGTGGGGCCCGGGTTGGGTCGACTGGCGTCACGGCGGCGGTGTCGTCGGGTGGCGTCCGATGGCGCCCGGCAGCGGTCGCTTCGAAGTTCACGACGCGCACTGGAGCTTCGTGCACGAGAACCAGCTCGGCACGGGACACATCGCCGGCCACCTCACGGTCGGCGGCGCGGAAGGTCTCCATGCAACGCACGTCGTGAGTCGGCTGCCGACGCGCGGCAACTACACGCCGGTCGCATCGGCGAGCGTGATGCGCGGGCGGATGCAGACGCAGCACGAGATCCACGTCAACAGCGCGAACAACGTCCGGTCGAATTCAGGCGCTGGTGTTCGCAGCGAGCAGCCGACGTGGCAACGCAGCCAGCCGAGCTATCGCGGCAACTCGCAATCGGTGCGTTCGTACAACAATAGTGGCGGCGGCTCGTATCGCAGCACGCCGTCGTATCATTCGTCGGGACCGGCGCGCGTGTATCGCGGCTCGTCGTCATCGTCGTCGCATAGCTCGTCGTCGTCGCATTCGAGCGGCGGCGGCCACTCGAGCGGTGGTCACTCGAGCGGCGGCGGCGGACATCATCGCTAGATCAGCTTCGCTACGCGATCGCCCGCGCGAGATAGCTCGCGAGCAGCGGGTGTAGCTCGAGCCGCGGCTTGTACGTCGCGAGCAAGCCGGCGACCGAAACCAACACGCGGCCGAGCAGTACGAACGAGCGCGGGATCTGCAAGCCGCCGAGCTGCTTCGACGCGGCGATCTGATCGGCGAACGCCGCTTGCCAGTCGAGCGTCGCGGTATCCACGCCGGGCCGCAGCGCGCCGACGATCGCCGACGCGAGATCGACGAGCTGATCGGGATCATCGGCGCGAAAGCCGAGCGTCTCGAGCTCGCGCGCGGTCGCGGCGCCGTTGCCGCCGGCGATCGCGAGCACGAGCCGCGCGTACGCGGCGCGCTCGTCGGCCGACAGCTCGAGCATGCAGCCGAAGTCGAGCAGCGCGAGCTTGCCCGCCGGCGTGACGAGGAAATTGCCGGGGTGCGGATCGGCGTGGACCTGGCCGCGGATGAGAATTTGCGCGGCGACCTCACCGACCAGCTCGCGCAGTACGTCGTCGCGCTGGTCGTGATGCTCGAGCCAACCGCCGAGCCGATCGCCGTCGATGCGCGTCATCGTCAGCACGCGGCGGGTCGACAGCTTCGCGATCGATTTCGGCACGATCGCGGCGCCGTCGTAGCTCGCCAGCGAAGCGGCCTCGACGACGTAGTCGAGCTCGATCGTCAACGCGCGCGTCAGCTCGCTCGCGATCGTCGCGAGATCGATGCCGGGAATGTCGAGCGCGCCGGCGAGCGTGCGCAGCGCGGCGGTATCGGCGGCGATCACGTCGTCGATGCCGGGCACTTGAACTTTGACGACCACGCGCGTGCCGTCGTGCAGCGTCGCGGTGTGCACTTGTGCGAGCGACGCGGCGGCGAGCGGCTCGTCGTCGAACGTCGCGAACAGCGTCTCGATCGGCTCGCCGAGCTCGGCGACGATCTGCTCGCGAATTCGCGCGGCGTCGATCGCGGGCACGTCGGCTTGCAACGCGGCCAGCTCGGTCGCCCAGATCGCGCCGACGAGATCGGGCCGGCACGACGCGAGCTGGCCGAGCTTCGCGATGCCGCCGCGCAGCTCCGCGGCGATCGCGGCCGTCTTGCGAGCGAGCTCGCGGTGATCGTCGGCGGTGAGCCGCGCATCGCCGGTCTTCGCCGCGTTGACGATGCCCATCCAGCGCGCCTTCGCGAACAGCGCGGCCGCGTGCTGGCCGAGCTTGGTGACGCGCGGCGTGGCGTGGACGATCGTCGCAACCTGCGCGTTGATCGAATCGCTCAGTGCTTGGGCGTTGCGCACGATCGCGCCGGCGTCGCGCGCGAGATCGATCGACAGCGCGTCGAGCCGCGTGCCGACCTGTTTGAGCATCCGGACGAAGTCGTTCATTTCGAACCCTCCTCGAAGCATGTGGAACAAACGATCACGCGGGAGT
>DATBAS010000007.1:0-3048 GCA_036271395.1 Kofleriaceae bacterium | reverse complement strand
ATCTGCCCGCGGAACGACAGCCAGTCGTTGACGAACGCCTCGGCGCCGAAGTTCACGCCGATGTCGAGCGCGAAGTTGTCGCCGATGTTCGACACGTCCGTCGACTGGATCAGGCCGAACGGCTGCAGGTACGTGTGAATGGTCTGACCCTTGTGGGTGTACAGGCGGTAGCCGAGGCCGAGCGCGAAGCCGAACTCGCTCGCGCTGTTGTCCGGCGCCGGCGCGACGGCAGTATTCGGCGTCTTCGAGAACTGGATGCCGCCGAGGATGTCGAGCGCAGCCTTGTCCGACAGGAAGTACGCGAAGTCGATGATGTAGTTCGGACCGAAGCCACCTTCGAGGCCGGTCGAGATCCCCATCGCACCCTTCTGGAATGGACCACCCGACGCGGTCGGAGCCACCGGCGCCACCGGAACGGGAGCCGTCGTCGTCGGCACTTCGTCCTCCGCGCTGGCGACGGTCGAGATGGCGAGGACACCCACGAGACCCAGGAAGATCGGCTTCATCATCATAGTTGCGGCCGATTGGAGTCCACATCGCACGGTGCGGGCAACTATTCGGTACGTTCTCCGCGATGTCCGATCTGGTGCTGTACGGCGAGTCGTCCTGGGTGAGCCCGTGGGTGTTCCACGCGATGACCGCGCTCGAGGAGAAGGGCCTCGCGTACGAGCTGCGGTTGCCGCCGCTGCCGCTCGACGAGGCGACGCGATCACAGCTGCGTGACAGGACGGTGTTCGGCAAGGTGCCGGTGCTCGTCCACGGCGAGGCGTGGATCGGCGACTCGCTCGCGATCAGCGAATATGTTGCCGAGACATTTCCGTCGACGCAGGGCTTTCCGCGGCTGTTTCCTGCCGACCTCGCGATGCGCGCGCGGGCGCGCGGCGTGATGCAGCTCGTGCGCATCTCGTTCGCCGCGCTGCGCGAGGAGCGGCCGACGGACTCGGTGTTCGGCGCGAACGCGGGGGAGAAGGCGGGCGTGCCGATGTCGCCGCGAGCGCGCGCGGATGCCGACGAGGTCATCCGGATCGCGAGCGCGCTCGTCGGCGATCGCACGACGATCGGCGATGCGTGGTGCATCGCGGACGCGGACCTCGCGCTCGCGTGCATGCGGCTCGTCGCGAACGGCGACGCGGTGCCCCCGGCGGTCGAGCGCTACGCGCGCACGGTGTGGGAGCGCCCGTCGCTGCAGAACTACATCGGGCTCGCGCGCGCGAACCGCTAGACGAGGCGATCGCCGAACACGGCCTTGATCTTGTTGTAGTCGACCGGGCCCATGTTCGACGACAGGTCGAGCTCGTCGAGCTTCGCGAACGTCGGCGAGGCGAGCACGATCGCCGGCGCGCCGTCGAAGAAGCCGCAGTACTCGCCCTTGAAGAACCGCAGCGCGGTGAGGTGCGGCGAGGTCCCCCTGTGTCAGCGTAGTTGCCGCATCGACCTGACCACCTTGGGGGCGAGAGCGGAATCGAATGATGGAGCACTCGGAATTGGTACGCGCACGGATGGTGCGCCGCATGGTCGGGCCCAGCGGCGTGTCGGCGAACGAGCTGTCACGGGAGACGGGCATCGCGCAGTCGACGTTGTCGCGCTGGCTCAGGGGTGCGGCTAGCCTTCGGCTGGTGAGCACGAAGCAGGACGACTCGAGCGAGACCGCGGCCGTGACACTTGAGGCGAGGCGGCCGCAGGACTGGAGCCCGATGGAGCGCATGCAGTTCCTCGTCGAGGCCAATGGGCTCGGTGACCAGGAGCTGGGCGAGTTACTGCGCCGTCGCGGTGTCCATCGCGAGCAGCTCGATGCCTGGCGCACGGCAGTCGCAGAAGCGTTCGCGCAGCCGACGGCGTCACGTCGCTCCCCCGACGGGAAGCGCATCCGCCAGCTGGAGCGCGAGGTCGCACGCAAGGACAAGGCGCTCGCCGAGACGGCGGCACTGCTCGTGCTCCAAAAAAAAGTGCAGCTCCTGTTCCCGGACGGCATTCACGCGGATGCCGACACGGACGAGGAGACCGACGAATGATCCTCGACCTCATCGAGGAGGCTGTCGGCGCCGGCGCTTCGCAGGCTCGCGCGTGCGAGGTGCTGGGTCTCGACGTTCGGACCGTGCAGCGCTGGCACAAGCGCCCCGACGGTGACGATCTGCGCCGGGGTCCGAAGAGCCGGCCGGCAAACGCGCTCACAGCCGAAGAGCAGGCGAAGATTCTCGAGCTTGTGACGGCACCGGAGTTCGTCGGCCTGTCTCCGCACCAGCTGGTGGCCAAGCTCGCTGACATGGGGATGTTCGTGGGCTCGGAGTCGTCGATCTACCGGCTGTTGCGTCGGCGTCGCCTGCTCCAGCATCGCGACAGGACGAAGCCGCACACGCATCGGCGGCCGCGCGAGCTCGTCGCGTCTGGCCCGAACCAGGTGTGGGCGTGGGACATCACGTACCTGCCTGCGGGCGTGCGCGGCACGTTCTGGTACCTGTACGCGATCCTCGACGTGTGGAGCCGCAAGGTGGTTGCTTGGGCCATCCACGACGTGCAGAGCGATGACCTCGCTGCCGCGCTCGTCGACGAGGCTTGCCGGCGCGAGGGCGTGATGCGTGGACAGCTGACGCTTCATGCCGACAATGGCGCGTCGATGAAGGGCAAGACCATGCTCGTGAAACTGGAGCAGCTCGGCGTGATCCCTTCGTTCAGCCGGCCGCGGGTCAGCGACGACAACCCGTTTCCCGAGGCCCTGTTTCGCACGCTGAAGTACCGGCCCAGTTATCCCGACAAGCCGTTCGCACTCATCGAGGACGCTCGTCGCTGGGCCACGGCGTTCTTCGCTTGGTACAACGACGACCATCAGCACAGCGGCATCCGGTTCGTGACTCCGAGCCAGCGCCACGCTGGCCACGACGTCGCGATCCTCGCGCAGCGGGATGAGGTCTACACGACGGCGCAGCGGCAGCATCCTGGCCGCTGGAGTCGCGGCACGCGCAACTGGACGCCGATCTCAACGGTGCGGCTGAACCCAGAACACGGACTCAACAACTGACTCACACGCGGCAACTATCTTGACACTCACCG
>DATBAS010000006.1:0-61273 GCA_036271395.1 Kofleriaceae bacterium | reverse complement strand
TGGTATGCGTGGACGGGGAGCATGTGGAACGGACCGGGCGCGAACCCGGTCGGCGCGAACGTGTGCAGCCAGGCGCAGGTGCAGACTTGTGGCGGTGGCAGTGGCAGTGGCAGTGGCAGTGGCAGTGGCAGTGGCAGCGGTGGCGGCACCGGCCAGTTTCACATCGTCAACGGTCAGATCATTGACCCCGCCGGTGACAACTTCATCGCCAAGGGCATCGACCTCGGTGCCGACCAGCTCGGCGTGGTCTCGCAAGACAGCAGCGGCGCACCGCTCACGTCGATGTTTCAGGGGATCAACTTCGTCCGCGTGGCGGACGGCAACCGGCAAGACGCGTCGAGCTTCACCGCGTTTGTGCAGCAGGTCACCGCGCACGGTGTCGTCGTCGAGATCGAGGACCACCCGTGGCCGCTCGCTCAGCCGTACACCGGAAGCGCGCTCGCCAGCGAGACCGCCTGGTACGCGAGCCTCGCGGCGACGTTCAAGAACAACCCGTATGTATGGTTCGGAACGATGAACGAACCGCAGTCGGACTACGGTAGCGCCGAGTCTGCGATCTCCGATCAAGAGGTCGCGATCTACAACGCGATCCGAGGCACTGGAAACAACACGATCATCATGATGTCACTGCTCGGCGGCGGCAACCCGGGCACGATCGGTGACGGCTTCGGCATGACGACCTCGGACTACGCGACGATGACGAAGATCGTCTGGGACCTCCACCACTACGGCTGGATGTCCGGCTACAGCCAGAACCTCGCCACGGAGCAGGCGGCGTTGATCGGCTCGTCCCAGACCGGCTCGGGCATCACCGCCGCGCAGACGATCCGGAGCGCGGACGGACTCGTGCCGGTGATCGTCGGCGAGTACGGCAACTCGACCACGGGTGACCAGATCGATCCGAACGGCGACGTCGTGGTGCAGGCCGTCCAACAGAGCGGCTACGGATGTGCCGCGTGGGCGTGGCACGCTGCGGAGACGATCGGAGACATGCTTGTCGACGATAACGGCAACCTGACGTCGTATGGCCAGGAAGTCGCCTCGTTCATCGGCCAATGAAAGCTGCGCGGAGCTTCGACGGCGTTCTGGAGGAGGTATCGCTGTCGCCCCGAACCGGCGCGTGGACGATTGTTTCCGGTGGGAGCGACCAGGTCTGGGGCCCAGGCGTTCGCCTGGATGTGGCCGATGACGGCTACAGCTTCACCCGCGTCAAGCTCGCAACGAAGTGATCGGCGTGCGGTCGCGGCCTGGACGATCGGCTAGCTCGGATCGTTCAGGTCGGGCGTGGAGTGCGATGCCGGTTCTCCGGCAACCGTCGGGCCGCGCTGTACAGGTTCCCGTCACGGTACGCGGTCGAATGCTCTGGCGCGTGGCCCAGCAGCGGCGCGGCGAATGCAACGCGCTCGTTCGTCGGAGGTTCACGATGAACAAGGCACTCGTAACTCTGTTGCTACTTACCGCGTCGGGCTGCGAATCCTCGATGCGCGAACCGCCGCCGATTCGCACGCTCGCGCCGAAGGTCACGCAACAGCGCACCGCCGACGAGCTCGTCACAACCGCGAACGCGGCCTGGAGCCACCGCGGCGACGCCGGCGAAGCGGCTGCGGCGCAGGATGCGTATCTCGCCGCAGCTGCCCTCGACCAACATCGAACCGATGCGTTGCTCGGCGCGATGCAGGCGATTCACTACCGCATCGAGTACGAGGATCGCATTGCGAAAGGCGCTCTCACCGACGAGGCCGTCGAGATCGGCCAGTGGTGCACACGGCTCTCGCCGCACGACGCGGCGTGCATGTACCGGCTCGCGATCGCGCTCGGCCAGGAAGCGCGCGAGCATCCGCTTCGTGCGCGCGACGCCGTCAAGAACATGCTCGAGCTCCTGCACGACGCGATCGCGACCGATGCGTCGATCGATGACCACGGTCCGCATCGTGTCCTCGCGTTTGTCTTGGTACGTGCACCTTCATGGCCGGGTCCGGGTGATGCCGAGCAAGCACTCGTCGAAGCTCGCGCGGCGGTCGCTGGATCGCCCGCCGTCGCCGAGAATCAGCTCGCGTTGGCCGAGACGCTCGCTGCAAACGATTCACCGGCCGAGGCGCGCGACGCGTATCGCCGAGCCGGCGAGCTCGCGGAATCGATGCACGAGCCCGAAGGCGCGACGTGGCGAGCGCAGGCGCAAGCGGGGCTTGTCGCGACGAAGTAACGGTCACTACCGTCGAAGCGCTCGAGCGACCGCTAACCGAAGTTGCTCGACTCAGGAGCACGCCGCAGGAAGTATCGCCCACTCGCGGCGAGGCACAGCACACAGACCGCGCTCGTGATGTACGAGAAGTAGCGGAAGAACTGAAGCTTCGACGTCGCCGATTGGCCGAGCGTCTTGTACAGCACGATGCCGACGGAGCCGCCGTAGGCGACGGCGTCGCTGATGTAGATCAGAAACACGGCGGTCGCGACGATTCGCAGCGCAGCGATGGTGCGATCGAACAGCACGCAGCCGTATGGCACGTAGCCGAGGTAGAGCCCGAGCCCGACCGACGTCATCCACGCGATCGGGCCGATCACGCCGGCGTCGAATAACAGCGTCGCGCCGCCGATCAACGCGGCGCCGACGCTCATGATCACGTACGTCAACTTGAGGCCGAGGCGATTGTCTTTCACGATGTAGAGCAGACCGAGCACGAGCATGACCAACAGCGCGATCGGGATCTCGGTGAGCGTGAACAAGCCGGCGCGCTGATCCGAGCCGAGGTCGGCCCAAATCTCGGCGGCGTAGTTATCGCGAAAGTCGCGATAGCCGGTGAGCAGAAAGTAGACGAGTACGAGGAGCGCGAGGCCGGGTAGGTAGCTGCGCGTGAACGCGCGGCGCTCGGCGGCGTTCATCGGTTCGCGCTCGGTGCGCGCTGCAACGTCGGCCGCGCTCGGCGGCGGGATCAAGCTCAAGCCGTACACGGCACCGAGAAAGATCGGCAGGAACAATAGCCCGGTCGCGGCGGGCATCCACGCCTCGCTGATACCGGCGCCGAGCAGCAGCGCGCCGATCGACTTCACGGCGCCGCTGGCGACGACATACGCACAACTCAACGCTGCACCGAGGATCTCCGATGTCTGGCGGCCTTCGAGAAAGCTGAATACGATGCCCCACACCGTGCCGAGCGGGATGCCGTTGAGGAATAGCGCGGCCACTTTGCCGCCGGGCGGCAGCAACGCGAACGCGAGCAGCGCGAGCTCGGCCCATGCGATCAGCGCGACGAGCACCCATGCGCGTCGCTGCGGCTGCATCTCGGAGTTGAACTTGATGCCGAGGAACTTCGATAGCGCGTAACCAGCCAGCTGACTGATCACGAGCGCGCTCTTGAGATCGATGCCGGCGAACGTCTCGCCGTTGTAGTGCGCCGCCGCGAACGGCTTGCGGAAGCTGTACATCGCGAAGTACGTCGCGAACGCCATCGCCGCCGCGTACGCGGCAAACAGGCCGGGTGAGGCGCGCGCCAGCCAACCCGAAATGCGATTCGTCACTCTCGCCGACACTAGCTCGAATGAGTCGGCCGAGCCGCTAATGTTTCGCGCGCCGTCGATGCAGTGTCGACGGATCGATGCCGAGCTGCTCCGCGGCGCGCGTTTTGTTGCCGCCGCATTGCTCCAACATCCATTCGATGTATTCCTCTTCGACCTCGCGCAGCGTCGCGAGCTTGTCGCGCGGCAAGCTGAACCGATCGGCGTGCTCGACCACGCGCGGTGCGAGCTCGGTGAGATCCGCGAGCGACGCTTCGGCGTTCGTGCCGACGACGACGAGCCGCTCGATCAGGTTCTCGAGCTCGCGTACGTTGCCGGGCCACGCGTAGCGACTGAACGCGGCGAGCACGTCGCTCGACAACGCGGCGGCGACGGCGTGCGGATTGCGCGCGCGGGCGCGCTCGAGAAAGTGCACCGCGAGCAACGGCACGTCGTCGAGACGATCGCGTAGCGGGGGCACGGCAATCGGCACGACGTCGAGTCGATAGAACAAGTCGGCGCGAAACTCGCCGCGCTCGACGCGCGCCTCGAGATCTTGATGCGTCGCCGCGATGATGCGTACGTCGACATGGCGCGCGGCGTCGCTGCCGACTGCGCGCACTTCGCCCTCTTGCAGCACGCGCAACAGGCGCGCTTGTAGCGGTGGCGCCATATCACCGATCTCGTCGAGGAACAGCGTGCCGCCGCTCGCTTCGACGATGAGGCCCGGACGCGCCGCAGCCGCACCGGTGAATGCGCCGCGCGTGTGGCCGAAGAGCTCGCTCTCGAGCAGCGCCTCGGGCAACGCGGTGCAGTTCACGGCGACAAACGCGCGGTCATGTCGCGGGCCGCGATCGTGAATCGCGCGCGCGACGAGCTCCTTGCCGGTCCCGCTCTCGCCGCGCAACAGCACGGCTGCGGGCGATGGCGCGACGCGGTCGATCAAGTCGTAGACGCGGCGGATCGCGGCGCTCTTGCCGACCATGCTACCGAGCTGCGTGCGGGTCTCGGCGCGCAGCAGCTTGTGCTCGCGGCGAAGCGTCCGTTGCTCGAGCGCACGTTGCACGTGCAGCGTCAGCTCGTCGAGCCGGATCGGCTTGACGACGTAGTTCGCCGCACCGCGACGCATCGCTTCGACCGCGTTCTCGACCGAGCCAAACGCTGTCATCACGATCACGGGAATGTCGCGATCGATCGCGTGGACGGCGCCGAGCACGTCGAGCCCGTCGACATCGGCCATGCGCAGGTCGGTGAGCACGAGGTCGGGCACGTCGTGTGCGAGTGATTCGACCGCGGCTTTGCCCGAATCTTCGACGCGGCAGCTATGGCCGAGCGCGCCGAGATGCTCGGCGAGCATGCGAGCCATCTCGACGTGATCGTCGACGATCAAGATCATGCCGTGCGCCTTTCGGTGGGCCAGAGAATGCGAAACGTCGTGCCCCGACCCTCGACCGACGAGATCTCGATTTCGGCGAAGTGCGCGCGCGCGAGCTCGGCGACGACCCACAGACCGAGCCCGGTGCCTTTGCCGCGCTTCTTGCGCGTGAAGAACGGATCGAACAAGTGCGCGCGATCGTCGGCCGAAATGCCGTGGCCGGTATCGGCGATCTCGATGGCGATCGCGTCGCCGCGCGGCTGCGCGGAAAGCGTGACGCGGCCACCCTCGCTGCACGCGTCGATCGCGTTCATCGCGACGTTGACGAGCACTTGCTGCAATTGCCCGGCATCGGCGAACACCGAGCCGGCGACATCACCGCGGTCGAGCGCGACCTGCTTGCGCGACGCTTCGGCTGCGAGTAGCTCGACCGCGGAATCGATCGCGCTGCGCACGTCGAGAGGTTGCGCATTCGTCGCATCGGGCCGTGCGTACGACAACAGCTGCGCGATCAGCCGCGTGACGTGATCGATCTGATCGACGATCACGCGTAGGCCCGGTGTCTCCGCGTGATCGGCGCCGAGGCGGCCGATCGCGAGCTCGGCGCGACCTCGCACGACGCCGAGCGGCGTGCCGATCTCGTGCGCGATGCCGGCCGAGAGCTGGCCCGCGGTCGCGAGCTTTTCGGTGCGCAATAAACGCTCTTCGGCGCGCAGTCGCTCGCGGAGCTCGGCTTCGCGGCGCGCCGTGCGCACGACGTACGCGGTTGCCAGCGCGAGCAACGCGAGCCCGAGCACGCCGCCGAACGCCATGCGACGCGCGAGCGCCGAGTGGCGCGCTTCGAGTGACTCGGTGGACGCGACCAACGCCAGCACCCACGGCGCACCGCGATCGATCGGCACGGGCACGGCCGCGGCGATCGCATCGACGTTCGGCAAGCCGAGCGCGACCGCCGAGCTCGCATCGAGTTGCACCGTGCTCGGCACGCGCGCGACGGCACGCGCGACGAGCCCGGCGAGCAACGGGTCGGCGAGGCTCGTCATCGCAGGATCGGAGATCGGCGCGGGCACGCCGTGCGCGCTCATCACGAGCAAGCGCTGCGAGCCGACGCGCAGAAGTCGAGGCAGGACCACGACCTGTCGCATGTCGACGACGGCGGCCGCGGCGGCACCGTTCGGCTCTTGCCGCGCGAACACGCGATACCAGGCGGCTTCGTCGTTCGCGCTGCTGAGCCCGGCCGAGATCTGGAGCTCGCCGGGCGCGCGCGCAGCGGCGGCGAGCATCTGATCGATCACGGGCGCGGCGTTGGGCATCGCTGCGCCGGCATGCAACCGCACTCCGAGCCGAGGCGCGACATCGATCGTCAGATATGCGTGCTTCACGCTCGCGACCGCGTCGAGCTCGGCGGTCGCCGACGCATCGGCAGGCTCGGCAACCCTCGCGGCAAAGGCGAGATCGTCACCGACGCGCGCGAGGTTGCCGCCGAGGTCCTGCGCCGATTCGGTCAGCTCTACGAGCTTGTCGCGCGCGAACGCATCGATCGCCGCGTCGCGATCGTGCGCGAGCACACGGGTCGCCACGACGACCGGCACGCCGACACAGCCGGCGATCAGTGCGACGAGCCAAGCGCGCATCGATCGATGTCTAGCACGCACGACGCAACGCTCGGCTTGCGGTTCGCAACGGTCGCGACGATAGCTCGCGTGGTTGCGATGGCACGCCGGCTGCTCGTTCGCGCCTCATGCGCGCAGTCAAGCACCGCACCATCACGAGCTTCGAGGACGCGATCCTGCTGCTCACGTGCTGGATGGTCGTCGTCTGGCTCATCTTGCGGGCCTAACCGACGTCGAGCCAACGAACACGCAGCCAGATCAGCGTCGCCGCGATCGCGATGACGCCGAGAATCGAAATGATCGCGATGATCATGAGTGTTTGCAGAGCACGCCGCATGCCGACTCGTGACGCGCCGTCCGCAACCTGCCGTTGCGTGGTGCAAGAGCACCCTTGCAAAACGCGACACTCGCCGCTGGGACCGCGAGCTATCTACGAGGATGATCTCGGCACGTGGCGCCGTCGAAGTGACCGTTGGCATGCGCGATGCGATCGCGAGTCATCATGACTCCGCTCGTATATCTGCCGACTCTCGAACGTCTCGGGCTCGCGCTGGCGATCGGACTCTTCGTCGGGCTCGAGCGCGAGCATCGCCGCAAAGAAGCCGGCCTGCGCACGTTCGGATGCGCCGCGCTGATCGGCGCGCTCGGTGCGTTGCTCGGCTTGCCGTACGCGATCGCCGGCCTCGGCTTCCTGGCGCTCATCGTCGTGCTGCTCAACGTGCACTCGCTCCGCGCGAATCAGAGCCTCGAGCTCACGACCTCGGCCGCGCTGTTCGTCACCGGGTTCTGCGGCATCATGTGCGGGCTCGGCCACACGCTGACACCGGCGGCGCTTGCCGTGGTGACCGCCGCGCTGCTTGCGTGGAAGGAGCCGATGGCCGGATTCTCGAAGGCGCTCACCGATACCGAGCTGCGCTCTGCGATCGCGCTCGCGATCCTCGCGTTCGTGATCTACCCGGCGCTGCCCGTCGGCACGATCGATCGCTGGGATCTCATCGAGCCGCGCGGCGCGTGGCTCACCGTGCTGCTGATCGCCGGTATCGGCTTCGCGAACTACATCTTGCTCAAGCTCTACGGCGCGCGTGGCGTCGAGGTCACGGGCTTTCTCGGCGGCATCGTCAACAGCACCGTCACCGTGACCGAGCTCGCGCGGCGCGACCGCGAATCCGGCGGCCAGCTCGAGCGCACGACGTTTCGCGCGGTGCTGCTCGCGACCGCGGCGATGATCTTGCGCAACGGCGCCATCTTGCTCGTGCTCGCACCCGACGCGTTCGTCGCCGGCGGCGGCGCTTTCGTCGCGATGGCGGCGGCAAGCGTCGGCCTCGCGGCGTGGCGGCGGCGCAGTGCGGTCGCGTCGACGCCACCCGCCTTACCACTCGAGTCACCGTTCTCGGTCAGCTCGGCGATTCGCTACGGCGCGCTGTTCTTGGCGCTGCAGATCGCCGGCTCGCTCGCGCAACGCGAGCTCGGCGACGTCGGGTTCTACGCCGTGTCGCTGATCGGCGGGCTGTTGTCGAGCGCGAGCGCGGTCGCCTCGGCCGGCGCGGTCGCGGCACACGGGCAGATCTCGGCGCACGTGGCCGGCACCGGCGCGGTGCTCGCGACGCTCGTCAGCGCCGCGGTCAATCTGCCGCTCGCCGCGCGGATCTCGCAAGACCGCGCGCTCGGCCGACGCCTCGTCGTGCCGATCGTGGCGATCCTCGTGATCGGCGTCGCGGGCGTCGCCGCGCAACGACTCGCGTAGGCAGGCCGACGCTCCACGCGACGAAGAATTCCCCGGCGAGAGCTATCGAATCGTCGATCAGATCGGCGACGCTGCCCGCGTCGTGCGGCGCGGTTTTGCAGTGCTCGTTTGCGCCATCGCGGCGACGAGCTGTACGCATTCGGCGCTGATCGCGCGAGGCGACACGAGCTACCAGCGCGCCCTCGAGCGCTATCGACTCACGCGGCGCCTCGTCACCGAATCGCTCGCGCCCGACGACGATCAAGACACGTTCCTCATGGCGGAAGCGATGTTCCGCTACCGATTCGCCCCGCCGAGTCGCAGTCCAGCGGCGTACGTCGCCGAGATCGGCGCGTCGCTCATCGACGTGCCGGCGCTAGAATCGCTCGCGGGCTCGCTCGATTTGTACTCGCTTCGCCTCAAGACCAGCGACGGCGCCGTCCAGCTGTGGGAGACGCTGCTCGCGCACGATGCCGAGACACCGCTCGCCGCGTTCGCGCTGTATCGCCTCGGTTGGGCCTATCGCAAGTCGGTCGTGTCGGGAATGCCGCGATCGTCGGAGCGCGCGTTCGACGATCTGATCGCGCAGCATCCGGCATCGCCGCTCGTGCCACTCGCAGTTGCCGCGAAGCACGTGCGCTGGAAATCGCCGGGCAGGGCGACCGCGTGGTCGCTGATCCCCGGCGCCGGGCAGATGTATGCCGGCAAGTACGGTAGCGGCGCGATCCGGCTCGCGATCGCGGCGGCAGCGGCAGCGGCGATCGTGCTCCCAGCCATCGTGGCGTACGAGAGGCGCGACCAGCTGAGCTGGAGCGCCGACTGGCCGTTGATCGCTTCGGGCGTGCTCGGCGGTACCGTGTTGACGGTCGATTATTCGCGCGCATACGACGACGCGTTGCGCGATGTCATCGAGATCGACGACGAGTACGAGGCCGCGTTCGAGGCCGCACACACCGATGCCCCCTGACGATTCAGCCGGCGTCACGCCGAAGGCCAAGCGGCTGTTGCCGTGGCTCGTCGCGGTCGCGTTCTTCATGGAGATGCTCGATTCGACGGTGCTCAACACCGCGATGCCGTCGATCGCCGCGTCGCTCGGCGTCGCGACGCTGAGCATGAAGTCGGTGCTGACCAGCTACACGCTCGCGCTCGCGGTGTTCATTCCAGTGAGCGGTTGGGTCGCCGATCGGTTCGGCACGCGCCGCGTGTTCGCGTCGGCGATCGGCATCTTCACGCTCGGCTCGTTGCTGTGCGGGTTGTCGTCGTCGATGCACGTGCTCGTCGCGTGCCGCGTGCTGCAAGGTTGCGGCGGCGCGCTGATGGTGCCGGTCGGCCGGCTTACCCTGGTCCGCACGTTCCCGAAGGCCGAGCTCGTGCGGGCGATGTCGTTCGTCGCGATTCCGTCGCTGATCGGTCCGCTGCTCGGACCGCTCGTCGGCGGCCTCATCGTCGGATTGCTGCACTGGCGCGTGATCTTCTTCGTCAACCTCCCGATGGGCATCGTCGGGCTCTATCTCGTCTATCGCCACTTGCCGGACTACCGCGCGGCGCGATCGACGCCGCTCGATTGGGTCGGGCTCGTGCTGTTCGGCTCGGGCATCGCGCTGTTGTCGTACGTGCTCGAGATCTTCGGCGAGCACGAGTTGTCGACGCCGGCGATCGTGATCTTGCTGGCGATCGCGGTCGCATTGATCGCGGCATACGTGCGTCACGCGCTGCACGCGCCGCATCCATTGCTCAAGATCCAGCTGCTGCGGATTCGCACGCTGCGCGTCGCGGTCACCGGCAGCTTCGTGTCACGGCTCGGCGTCGGCGGCATGCCGTTCTTGCTCCCGCTGCTCTATCAGGTCGGCATCGGCTACTCGCCGATCGAATCGGGCTTGTTGCTGATGCCGCAGTCCGTGGCGGCGATGATCTTGAAGACCGTGATCACGAAGATCCTCGGCCGGCTCGGTTACCGCGGCATATTGTTGTCGAACACGTTGATCCTCGGCGCGATGATGGGCGTGTTCGCGACCGTCGTGCCCGCGACTCCGATCTGGCTGATCGTCGCCCAAGCATTCGTGTTCGGGTTCGCATCGTCGACGCAGTTCACCAGCATGAACACGCTGGTCTACGCCGACGTCGCGGCCGAGGATACGAGCATGGCGAGCACGATCGCGAGCACGCTGCAGCAGATGTCGATGTCGTTCGGTGTCGCGACCGCCGCGATCGTGACGGCGTTGTTCGTGCCCGATCGCGACAGCTCGACGCCGGCGGAAATGATCCACGGGATCCACTTGTCGTTGCTCGTGCTCGGCGCGGTGACCGTGATGTCGGCGCTGATCTTCGCGGGCCTGCGTGCCTCCGACGGTCAGGCAGTGAGCCAGCACAAGCTCGCACGACGCGCCGGCGCACTCACCGATGCGCATCCTCAGGGTTAGCTTCGCGACCTCGGGCATCGCTGCGCGACCGAGCGCGTTCGCCGTGGCATGCTGCGCGCGTGAAGCAGCTCGCCACGATCACGATCGCGCTCGCAGTCGCCGGCTGCGGCGCGAGCACACCGCCGACCACGCCGCCCGCGCCGGCACCGGCGATCGCAGCCGAGCCGCCGCCGGCCGCCGCACCGGCGCCGCCCGCGCCGAAGCTGCGCGGCGTGCTCGTCGATGACATCGATCGCAGCGCCGATGCGTGCACGGACTTCTTTCAGTACGCGAACGGCGCATGGCGAACAGCGCACCCGATCCCGGCGTCGCAATCGCGCTGGAGCCGGCGTTGGGAATCCGGCGAGACCAACAAGGAGCATCTCAAGGAGCTGCTCGAGAGCGTCGCCGCACACGCCGGCTCGCCGCCCGGTAGCGCGGATCAGATCGTCGGCGACTTCTATGCGGCGTGCACCGACGAGGCGCGCGCGAACGCCGCCGGCGTCGCGCCGATCGCGCCACAGCTCGCCGTGATCGACGCGATCAAGACGCGCGCCGACGTCACGCACGCGATCATCGAGTTGCATCCCGTGATCGACGTGCCGTTCGGGTTTGGCTCGCAGCAGGATCCGCATCAGCCCGCGCGCGTGATCGCCGACGTCGGGCCGGGCGGGCTCGGCCTGCCGAACCGCGACTACTACGTCAAATCAGACAAGCGGTTCGTCGAGGCGCGCGCGAAGTATCGCGCGCACATGATCGCGATGTTCGAGCTCGCCGGTCGCAAGGTAGCGCCGGCGACGATCGACGCGGTGATCGCGCTCGAGACGGCGCTCGCGAAGGCGACGCTCGACAACGTCGCGGAGCGCGATCCGAAGCACCTCGACCATCCGACCGCGTTCGCGGCGCTGGTCAAGCTCGCGCCGCACATCGACTTCGCGGCGTACGCCGATGCGCTGCACGTGCCGCACGATGCGGTCAACGTCGACGAGCCCGCCTTCGTCGCCGCGCTCGATCGCCAGATCGCGAGCGCGCCGGTCGACACCTGGAAGACGTACTTGACCTGGCACCTCCTGAGCACCGCGGCGGCGATGCTGAGCGCGCCGCTCGTGCAGGAAGACTTCGAGTTCACGCAGGGCTATCTCGAGGGCGCGAAAGCAATCAAACCGCGGTGGAAGCGCTGCGCGGAGGCCGCCGACAGCCTGTTCGGCGAAGCGCTCGGCCAGAAATACGTCGAACGCTATTTCCCGCCGGCGGCCAAGGCGCGCATGCAGGAGATGGTCAAGAACATCTTGCTCGCGACCGGCGACGCGATCCGCGACGCGACGTGGATGGCCGACGCGACGAAGCAGCGCGCGCTCGGCAAGCTCGCCACGTTCAATCCCAAGATCGGCTATCCCGACAAATGGAAGGACTACAGCAGCGTGCACGTCACGCGCGACGCGCTGTGGGACGACGTCGTCGCGGGCAGCCGGTTCCTCGCGACCGATGATGCCGCGAAGATCGGCAAGCCGGTCGATCGCACGTTGTGGGGAATGACGCCACCGACGTCGAATGCGTATTACAATCCGCAGCTCAACGAGATCGTGTTTCCAGCCGGCATTCTCGTGCCGCCGGGATTCGACATGCAGGCGAGCGACGCGGTCAACTACGGCGCGATCGGCGTCGTGATCGGCCACGAGGTCAGCCACGGCTTCGACGATCAGGGCGCGCAGTACGACGAGGCCGGCGCACTCGCGAACTGGTGGACGCCCGAGGATCTGAAGCAGTTCAAAGCGCGCGGCAAGTGCGTCAGCGACCAGTTCGATAGCTACTTCATCGAGCCCGGGATCCACATCAACGGCAAGCTCGTCCTCGGCGAGTCGATCGCCGACCTCGGCGGCGTGACGATCGCGTGGCGCGCGTACCAGCGCTCGCTCGCGGGCAAGCCGGGCGAGACCATCGATGGCTTCACGCCCGAGCAGCAGTTCTTCCTCGGCTGGGCGCAGTGGCGCGGCGACGAGACGCGCCCCGAGGAACAGCGACTGATGGTGCAGAACGATCCGCACCCGGTCGCGAAGTACCGCGTGAACGGGCCGCTGTCGAACACGCCCGCGTTCGCGAAGGCGTTCGGCTGCAAGCCCGATGCGGCGATGGTGCGAGCCGACGCGCAGCGCTGCACCGTGTGGTAGCGGCTAGCTCGAGCGATCCGGCGCGAGCTTGAGCCCGAGGATCAGGCATGACGCTGCGAACGAGATCGCGTTCGGCACGACGATCGGCCAGTTGCCCGTCGCGGCGCCGTACGTGATCCAGAGGCCGAAACCGATCACCTGCAGGATCCACATCAGCGCCGATAGGTCCTTCGTCCTGCGGGTCTTGACGATCTTCCACGCCTGCGGCACGAACGCGGCCACCGTCACGGTCGCGGCTGCGATCTCGATGATGGTGGTGATCACAGTACGCTAACGACATGATGCAAGCCGTGGTGCACTTCGCGATGCCGCGGCGATTCACCGCCGGCGCTTGCGCTTCGCCATTTTCGCGCCTTGCTTGCCGAGCGCGGTCCGGGTGCGCGCCGGCAGCTTCGCGATCGTGCGCTTGCGCCGGGCTGCCTGTGCGGCTTTCCTGATGTTCGATTTTGCGGCGCGACGTTGTTTTTCAGAAGTCATAAACGCGGTCATGCAAACACTGGTGCAACCGATGCATCGGACACGGCGATGCAATACGGCAAGCAGTGGCTCAAGAAAGTGCGGAAGATCGAGAAGCTCGACAAACCGCTGGTCGCGGTCTGCGAAATCCCTGCGCGGTCGCGCTGCAAGTACAAGCTCGACAAAAAGACCGGTCACCTCGAGCTCGGCCGGATCATGGCGCACAACTGCGCATATCCGGCGAACTACGGCTTCGTGCCGCGAACGCGCAGCAGCGATGGCGAAGAGCTCGACCTCTTGGTCATCACGTCGGAACCGCTGCTACCGCTCACGACAGTGGAATGCACGGTCGTCGGCGGGTTCGTCATCAAAGAGCAGAAGCAGCCGCCCGAGCGCAAGCTGCTCGCGGTCGCGACGCGAGACCCATCGGTCTGCGACAAGCAGGACCTCGACGAAGTCGACGAGAAAGTGCGCAAAGACATCGAGGCGTTCTTTTCGACGTACAAGCGCGTCGAGGGCATCGCGACCGAATTCGGCGGCTGGTCGAAACGCGCCGAAGCACTGACGTGGTTGCAAGAGGCGCTGACCGGCGTATAGCGCGCGCGATCGCTCGGTCGTGCGCGGATGTCGCACGACGCGGCGTGCGGTCGGCCGGCACGACCGGTGCAGTCTCGGGCGCCATGGCCCGCGACAAGCTCGCCAAATATCGCTCGATGCGCGACTTCTCGCGGACCGCCGAGCCGAACGGCGCACGCGAGCGCGCGCGCGCACGGAGCTCGTTCGTGATCCAACAGCATGCTGCGCGCAGGTTGCACTATGACTTTCGCCTCGAGCTCGATGGCGTCCTGTTGTCGTGGGCAGTCCCGAAGGGACCGAGCTTGTCGCCGGCGGAAAAGCGGCTGGCGGTGCGCACCGAGGATCACCCGCTCGACTACGCCGACTTCGAGGGTGTCATTCCGAAGGGCCAATACGGCGGCGGAACGGTCTCTGTGTGGGATCGCGGGACATGGCAGCCGGAAGGCGATCCACACGAAGCGATGCGCAAAGGCCGGCTGACGTTCGCGCTCTACGGCGAGAAGCTGCACGGGCGCTGGCACCTGATCCGCACGCGCGGTGACGGCAAGGCCGACAACTGGTTGCTGTTCAAGTCGCGCGACGATGCCGCGAACGAGAACGAAGACATCGTCGCGATGCGCCCGGAGAGCGTGATCACCGGCCGCACACTCGACCAGATCGCCGCCGATGCCGATCGCGTCTGGCAGAGCAATCGAGAGATCGCGAATGCGGAGAATAAGCACTTGCCCAAGACCAAGCGCATCACCGCCGGCGACATCGCGGCGCTCGTCAAGCAACTGCCGCTCGGCTTCGAGCTGACCAACCTCGACAAGGTGCTGTATCCGGAACAGAACATCACGAAGGCGCAGCTCGTCGCCTATCTCGCGGTCGTCGCCGACTGGATGCTGCCGCACGTCGACAATCGCCCACTCACGCTCGTGCGCTGTCCGGAGGGCAGGACGAAGCCGTGCTTCTTTCAAAAAAAGATCTATCCGGGCGCACCGAGTGCCGTGCAGACCGTGACCGTTCGCGAAGAAGACGGCGATGTCGTCGAGTACATGAAGGTGCGCGACATGCCCGGCTTGATCGGGCTCGCGCAGCTCGGTACGCTGGAAACACACGTCTGGGGCTGCCGAGCCGACAACGTCGAGCGCCCCGACTTCATGGTGTTCGATCTCGATCCCGATGTCGGGCTCGCGTGGGATCGCGTGGCACTCGCCGCGTTCGACGTCCGCAAACGCCTGCGCGAGGTCGGGCTCGAGAGCTGGGTCAAGACGACCGGCGGCAAAGGCCTTCACATCTGCGTGCCGCTCGCGCGCGAGCTCGACTGGGCCCGATTCAAGGCGTGGAGCAAGGCATTCGCCGATAAGCTCGCCCACGACGAGCCCGAGCTCTACACCTCGAACATGGCGAAGCCGGCGCGGCGCGGGAAGATCTTCGTCGACTACTTGCGCAACGGCCGCAACGCGACGTTCATCTGCGCGTACTCGCCGCGCGCGCGTGAAGGCGCGCCGGTCTCGACGCCGATCACGTGGGACGAGCTCGCGCACGGCATCGACCCGCTCGCGTTCACCACGCAGACGATCCCGGCGCGGCTCGGCGCGCTCGAGCGCGATCCGTGGCAAGGCATCTACGAGCACGACCAGGCGATCACGGCGGCGATGTGGAAAGCCGTAGGTGCGAAACGACGGCCGTCAAGTCGCTGACGTGCGTGACCACGATGGGCGCGCGTAACCGGCCGGGATCACGAGCAGTCACAAAAACGATCCGCTCCTTGTCCAACTGGAAAGGAGATCGTGATGACCAAGCTCGCTCTATTGGCAGTGACCCTGTTGGCTGCGACTGCGCTCGCGGACACTCGTAAGCTCGATATCAAGCAGACCGACCTGCACTGGATGCAGCCGTTCGGACCGCAAGGCCCGCAATTCGGCTTCGTCGAGGGCAAGCTCGGCGACACCCATCCAGCGTCGTTCTTCGTGCGGTTCGGCGCCGGCGGCGACTCCGGCTGGCACTTTCACAACCACGACTACAAGGCCGTGGTGGTCGCGGGCACGTTCACCGAGCAGCAAGATGGCGAAGCCAGCGAGACCCAGCTGCCGCCGGGAACGTTTTTCACGCAGCCCGCGAAGGTCGCGCATCGCAATGGTTGTCTGAAAGGCACTGATTGTTTGGTGTACGTTCACTTCGACGACGGCGCGGACACGACGCCGGTGAAGCACTGACATGGACACCGATGCCGAGTTAGTCGATCGAGCGAGGGCTGGCGAGCGAGCGGCGCTCGACGAGCTCGTGCGCGCCACGAAGGACCTTGTCTTCAACCTCGCGGTGCGGATGCTCGGCTCGGTGGCCGATGCCGAAGATGCGACGCAGGAGATCCTGATCAAGATCGTGACTCACCTCGCGTCGTTCCGCGGCGATAGCGCATTTCGCACGTGGGCGTATCGCGTCGCGGCGAACCATCTGCTGACGACTCGAAAGCGCGGCGCCGAGCTCCGCGTCGCGAGCTTCGAACAGCTCGGCGAGGCGCTGGACGCCAACCTCGTCGCCGGTGATCGCGCTGTCGACGACCAACTACTCGTCCGCGAAGCCAAGCTGATCTGCACGTCGATGATGCTCGCGTGTCTCGATCGCGATCACCGGCTCGCGTTCGTGCTCGGCGAGATCTTCGAATTTGCGAGCGACGAAGGCGCCGCGGTCCTCGAGATCTCGTCGGATGCGTTCCGCAAGCGGCTGTCGCGGGCGCGCGAACGGATGGCGGCGTTCATGGGCGCGCAGTGCGGGCTCGCCGATCCGCGCAACGCCTGCCGATGCGCGAAGCAGGCCGGCCACGCGGTCGCCGCGGGCCAGCTCGATCCGAGGCGGCTCGCGTGGGGGCCGCTCGGTTGTCGCCCGGCGCCGAAGCTCGAGCGCGTCGCCGACATCGATAGCGTGGCGCGCGCGATCGAAGTGTTTCGCTCGAATCCCAACTTCGTCGCGCCGGAAGCGGTGCTCGCTGGGATCAAGCAAGTGCTCGGCGCGGGATCATCGGACCTGTTGTCTTGATCCGCGCGCGCGAGGGCCGGCCGCGCGCTACGGTCCACACATGGTAGCTCCCCGCCAGACGCAGCGCCTGCACACGCTGCGCAGCCGCACCAACCTCCGGCGTAGCTTCGGGCAACGCGTCGCCGATCAGATGACTGAAATGTTCGGCAGCACGCCGTTCCTGCTCGCGAACGCGGTGTGGTTCGTGGTCTGGATCGGCTGGAACACGTGGCCCGGCGTCACGCCGTTCGACAAGTTTCCCTACGGAATGCTGACGATGGTCGTCTCGCTCGAGGCGATCTTCTTGTCGATCTTCGTGCTGATCGCGCAGAACCGCTCGGCGCGGATCGACGAGCTACGCGCCGAGGTCGATCTGCAGGTCAACACGATCGCGGAGGCCGAGCTGACCAAGCTGCTGCAGATCGTCGCCGAGCTCGCGAAGCGGCAGGGCATCGACGTCGATTCGGATGCCGAGCTGCAGGATATGATCGCGCCGACGAACGTCGCGGCGATCGAGAAGGCGCTGCAGGCGGAGATCGCCCCGCCGGCGCATCATTCGAAGCCACCGCGTTAGTGGGCGAGCGCGTAGTCGAGCGCGGCGCGGGCGGCAACGACTTGAGCCGCATTGCATTGCTCGGCCGTCGCGCGCGGGCTGTCGGGATAGACCTCGGTCGTCGTCTTGTACTTCGCGGGCGTCATGCCCGCACACAAGCCGAGCTCGACGAGCGCGTACTCGATCACGCCCGGCGCGACGACGGGCGACCCGATGATCTCGCCGCGCTCGTCCGCCGGCGCGATGTGCGTCACGCGCGCGACGGCCGCGATCACCGCCTGCTGAAACGCCGGCTGCGGCGCCGCGCTGTCGTCGACGAGGTAGAAGCCATCGGGGATCGTGCCGGGCTCGGAGGGTTGGCCGTCGCGCGCCGCGAGCGCCGGCCGGAACTCGGTCTCGTCGCTATCCGTCGTCTCGTGCAAGTCGATGTGCACGAGCACGCGATCGCGAATCGGCGCGATCAGGCGCCACAACGCGGCGGCTTCGGGCGCCGGACTGTCGGCGCGAAACGATCGATTCGGATCGAGCGCGAGCGGATTCCAGCGATGGATTCGCTCGTACGCCCACGGGCTGACGCACGGCGCGACGATCACGTCGAGCTTGCCGGCGTAGTCGCCGAGGTGCCGGTCGCAGAATCGCAGCGCGCCTTGCACGCCGCTGGTCTCGTAGCCGTGCACGCCGCCGGTGACGAGCGCGACCGGCCGCACGTCGGTCCAACCGCGGCTACGGATCGCGTAGAGCGGAAACGATTCCGGTGGGTAGTCGAGCCGGCCGTACTCGATGACGTCGAAGCGATCGCGCAACCGATCGATCTGTGTGACCACATCGGCTGCGTAATCGCGCTTGCGCGTTTGCAGCGATCGCCACTGCGCTTTCTCGGCGTCACCCCATGGCTTGGTCATGCTCGTCTATGATGCCACGATGATCGACGGTCTGATTTCGGTCCCTTGCAACCACGCCCCGGCCGATGCGGCCGATCGACTCGAGCACGCCGTGCGATCGCGCGGCATGCGCGTGTTCGCGCGCGTCGATCATGCGGCCGGTGCGGCCGACGTGGGCCTGCGGCTCGCGCCGACGATCGTCGTGATGTTCGGCGATCCGCGCGCGGGCACGCTGCTCATGCAATCGGTGCACGAGCTCGGGCTCGAGCTACCGCTCAAGATGCTGTGTTGGACTGATGCGAACGGCGGGTCGAAGATCAGCTATACCGACCCGCGTTGGCTCGGCGCGCGTTTCGGCGTCGACGCCGCGAGCCCGGTCATCGCCAAGATGCACGCGCTGCTCGCCGAGCTCGCCGGCGAAGTCGCCGCGTGATCGCTACTTCGCGACGAACACGTACTCGTGCTGGCCGTCGCGGATGGTGAGCGTCTTGTCACCGGCGGTGAAGCCAAAGCCCTCGAGGCCCGGCTCGGTCGTCTGAAACGACACCGTGCCATCCGGGTTCTTCATCGTCGCCACCTCCGACTTGAACTCGCCGAAGTCGAAGAATGTCTTGCCGCCCTTGTGGGTCACCGCGATCTCGCCGAGCGCGTCGTTGTGATAGGCCTTCGCGAGCTTGGCGGCCTCCGTCGGATCGGCCGGCACGGTCATCAACTTGCGCGCCGCCGCGAGCTGCGTGAAGAAGTTCTTCGCGCTCTGCGCGAGGTTCTCGTCGGCTTCCGGCTTGCCGTCGTAGAGCAGCTCGAGCAGCTTGCGCAGGAACTGGCCGCGAATCGCCGGCCCGAGGTCGCCGTTC
Organism: Kofleriaceae bacterium; assembly: GCA_036271395.1. Classification (GTDB taxonomy): domain Bacteria; phylum Myxococcota_A; class Polyangia; order Haliangiales; family Haliangiaceae; genus JABFXX01. Next base: position 42,183 of record DATBAS010000006.1, on the reverse strand, counting down.
GTCAGCACGACCGCGCCGACGTTCGCTTCGGGGATCCACATCATGTCGCTGTGGAATCCGATCATGTCGCCGCCGTGCGCGATCACGGTGACGTCGTACTTCGTGCGGATGATCAGGCCCATGCCGTACGCCGCATCGGCGCCGATGGCGACGCCCGGGATGCGCCGCGCGAACAGCGCTTGCTTGGAGACGTAGTCCTGGCCGTTCGGCAGCTTGCCCTCGGCGAGCTCCATGCCGACGTACTTGAGCAGATCATCGACGTTGCTCCACGCCGCACCGGCGGGGCGTGCCGAGATGATCGAGTAGTTCTCGTCCATCGAGTCGCGCGCGGCGTTGCCGTCGATGTCTTGGCCGTGCGGCATCGCGTGGTTGCCGCGCAGCGCCTTCGCATAATCGAACGTCGTCGACTTCATGCCGAGCGGGTCGAAGACGAGCGTCTGCATCGCCTTGTCGTACGCCGCGCCGAGCTCGAGCTTCGGGAATGCCGCGTGCCCGCCGGTGTAGCCGGCCGCCGCGGCCATGAGGTTCGAGTACTGGAATAGCTCGCCGAACTTCGAGGTCGGCACCATCGTGCCGAGCGAGGCCATCACGGATTCGGGCGTCGAGCCCTTCCATTGGAATAGCCACTCGAGGTCTTGGCGCGGCATGCCGGTGCACGCACAGATCAGGTGTTTGACGAGCACCTGCTTCGTGATCTCGTCGTTGCCGAGCTTGAACGACGGCAGGATCGACGTCACCGGTGCATCCCACGCGAGCTTGTTCGCATCGACGAGCTTCGCGAGCATCAGCGTGGTCAGCGCCTTCGTGTTCGACGCGATCATGTACAGCGTCTTGTCGTCGACCGGCTCCTTCTTGCCGAGCTCGCGCACGCCGACGCCGCCCGCCCACACGACCTTGCCATCCTGGATCAGGCCGAACGACACGCCCGGCACGCCCGTCTCCGTCTCGGCGGTGGCGACGAATTGCTTGAGCGCCTCGATCCGCGGCGCGTCGAGCTTCGCCGCGGTCTTGCCCTTGAACGACTCGCGCGAGAAGCCTTTCGGGAACAGGTGGCTGAACACCTTCGCGACTTGGCCGCCGCGTTTCTCGGCGGTCGCATCCGCGAAGTCGCCGATGACCACGAGCCAACGATCGTTGGCGAACAGCACGCTCGCGCCGACGCTGCGCTTCTCGTTCGGCGACGTCTGATATTCGAACGATTTGCCCTTCGACCAGCCGTCGCGCGGCGGCACGTCGGTTGTCGCGATCAGCGGCCACGTCGCGCCGGGCTTGTATGCCTTCCAACCGATCGCGAGCGCAGCTTCGTTCGTCGCTGCGCTCGCATCGACGAGCGCGATGTGCGAGTCGCCTTCCGGCGCGGCGAGGAGCGTCATCGCGTCGGCGGACGAGACCTTCCAGCCATCCGGCACGATGAACGCGTTGCCGTCGGTGTCGGCCCACGGCGTATCACCGCTGACCGTCCTTGCGTTTGCGGCCGGCGCCTGCGGCGTCGCGGGTGCGGTCGGCTGATCGGCCGGCGGTTGTGGCTCGGCCGCCGGCGCGGCGACCGGCTTCGGTGATGACGAGCACGCGGCAACGAGCACCGCACAGACAAGGCTTCGCATGCGAGCACGCTAGATCAGCGGCGCCGCAAAGAAAACGCGCGACAGGATGCGACGGCCTGCGACAGCGCCGAGCGCACGACCATGCTGCGTCGACGACGCGGAATGTTCGGTCCGTTGGTTGCAAAACGTGCCGGCAACTCACGTGCGTGCACGCGACGACGACGCACAGCTCGCATGCCGACACCGTAGGCTCGACACGGCACGGTCGCGACACGCCGACGAGCCGTCGCTACGCCAGCGCTCGACCGACCGCGCGCGTCGCGAGCACGACGAGCCCGGCGAGTGCCGCCGCTGCGACGACGCGCACGCCTGCAGCGCCGATCCTCGTCGCGATCGCCGCGATCGGATCGCGCTTGCGGGCCGCGAAGCTGCCGCGCGCGCCGTGATCGCCGAGCACGGGCGAGAACAGGTTTGTCGCCTCGTCGCGCTTGGTCTCGTCGGTGAGCTGGCCTGCGTAGCCGCGGCGAGCGAGATAGCGATCGGCGACGCCGGGCACGAGCTCGGTGCCGAGGATCGCTTGGATGGCCGACCACCCGAGGTAGACCTCGCGGCGCGGCGCGAGCGAGATCCGGTGCAGCGCGCGCGCGATGATCTCCGGCTCGAAGATCGGCGGCACCGGCTGCGGCATCTTGTCGAGCTTGTTCTCGCACCACGTGAACTGCGGCGTGTTGACCGCCGGCAGCTGCACCATGCAGACGTCGATCGCGATCCGATCGTGGAGCAGCTCGCTGCGCAGTGAATCGGTGAAGCCGCGGATCGCCGCCTTCGCGCCGCAATACGCGGACTGCAGCGGGATCGAGCGATACGCGAGCGCCGATCCGACTTGAATGATCGTGCCGCGACCGCGCGGCCGCATGCGCGCTAGCGCCGCACGCGTGCCCCACACGTAGCCGTGATAGCAAACGTCGGTGACCCGCGCGTGCTCGCGCGGCGTCATCGATTCGACCGGGCCGAACACCGTCGTCATCGCGTTGTTGATCCATACGTCGATCGGGCCGAGCTCGGCTTCGATACGCTCGGCGGCGGCTTCGACCTGATCACTCTCGGCGACGTCGGTCGGGATGCCGAGCCCCGTGCCGCCGAGCGCGGCGATCTCGGCGACCGTGGCATCGAGCCGGTCGATGCCGCGCGCCAAAACCGCGACGGCTGCGCCCTCACGCGCGAAATCGCGCGCCGTGGCTCGGCCGACGCCTGCAGTGCCTCCGGTAATCACGACGACGCGGCGCATGCGCAGCGATGGTGCACCTGTCGCGCCAGTGCTCGCGTGGCATGTGCACTGCAACCGTTCGCGTCATGGCCAAGCAGACCGTCAGCGATTGTATGGTGCAGCGGCTCTACGCGTGGGGCGTCCGCCGGATCTATGGATATCCGGGCGACGGCATCAACGGGCTCGTCGGCGCGATCCAGCGCGCGGGCGACAACATCCGCTTCATCCAGACGCGTCATGAAGAGATGGCGGCGTTCATGGCGTGCGGCCATGCGAAATTTACCGGCGAAGTCGGCGTATGCATGGCGACATCGGGGCCGGGCGCGATTCACCTGTTGAACGGGCTCTACGACGCCAAGCTCGATCATCAACCGGTGGTCGCGATCGTCGGCCAGTCGGCGACCAGCGCGATCGGTTCGGACTATCAGCAAGAAGTCGACCTGCAATCGCTCTACAAGGACGTCGCGCACGAGTACGTCCATACGTGCATGCACCCGGCGGCGGCGCGCCACATGATCGATCGCGCGATGCGCATCGCGTACGCGGAGCGCACGGTGACGTGTGTGATCGTGCCGAACGACGTCCAGGAGCTCGATGGCGTCGAGACGCCGCCGCACGAGCACAACATGGCGCTGTCGGGCATCGGCTTCCATCGCGGCGTGATCGTGGCATCGGACCGCGACCTCCACGCGGCCGCCGAGGTGCTCAACAGCGGCGAGCGTGTCGCGATGCTCGTCGGCGCCGGCGCGCTCGAAGCTTCAGAAGAAGTGCTCGCGATCGCCGACGTGCTCGGCGCGGGCATCGCAAAGGCGCTGCTCGGCAAGGCGGTCGTGCCCGACGATCTGCCGTTCGTCACCGGCTCGATCGGTCTGCTCGGCACCGAGGCGAGCGACAAGCTGATGGACAACTGCGACACGCTGCTGATGATCGGCTCGGGGTTCCCGTACGCCGAGTTCTTGCCGAAAGCAGGCAAAGCACGCGGCGTGCAGATCGATCTGCAGCCGCGCATGCTGTCGCTGCGCTATCCGATGGAGGTCAGCCTGCACGGCGACGCAGCCGCGACGTTGCGCGCGCTGATGCCGCTGCTCGAGCAGAACAGCAATCGCGAGTGGCGCGCCGACATCAAGAGCTGGATCGACGACTCCGAAGAGGATCGCGTCAAGCAGGCGATGGTCGACGCCAAGCCGATCAACCCGCAGCGCGTGTTCCACGAGCTGTCGCCGCTGTTGCCGAGCAACGTGATCCTGACCGCCGATTCCGGATCGTGCGCGACGTGGTGGGCGCGCGATCTCAAGCTCAAGCCGGGGATGATGGCCTCGCTCTCGGGAAATCTGGCGACGATGGGCCCGGCGATGCCGTACGCCGCCGCGGCCAAGTTCGCGTATCCCGATCGGCCGGTCGTCGCCGCGATCGGCGACGGCGCGATGCAGATGGCCGGCAACAACGTGCTGATCACGATCGCGGCGCACTACAAAGAATGGGCGGATCCACGCCTCGTCGTCGTGGTGCTCGATAATGGCGACCTCAACATGGTGACGTGGGAGCAGCGCGTGATGGTCGGCAACCCGAAGTACGAGCCGTCGCAGCAGCTGCCGAAGTTCCCGTACGCGAAGTACGCCGAGATGCTCGGGCTCTACGGCATCGAGGTCACCAAGCCCGAGCGCATCGAGGAAGCGTTCAAGCGCGCGTTCACCGCCGATCGGCCGTGCGTGATCGAGTTCCACACCGATCCCGAAGTGCCGCCGCTGCCGCCGCACATCGACTTCAAGCAAGCGCGTAACTTCGCGTCATCGATCTTGCACGGCGATCCGCACCGCTGGCGGATGGTCGACCAAGCGGCGAAGGCCGAGTGGGCGAAGCTGAAGTGATGCAGGCGATCGACGCGGTCGACACGCGCGTGCTCGTGCTGCCGACCGAGCTCGGACCCGAGACCGACGGCACCGCCGTGTGGCGCGAGACCGCGATGGTGCTCGCGCTGGTGCGCGCCGGCGGCGTCACCGGCATCGGCTATTCGTACGTCACCGCCGCGGCCGCGCGCGTGATCGACGACGTGCTCGCGCGCGAGCTGATCGGCAGCGACGCGCTCGCGATCCCGGCCGCGCGCGCAAAGCTGCTACGTGCGATCCGCAACCACGGGCGCGATGGCATCGGCGCATGCGCGATCAGCGCGGTCGACATCGCGCTGTGGGATCTCAAAGCCAAGCTGCTCGGCGTGGCGCTTGCCGATCTGCTCGGCGCCGCGCGCACGGTCGTGCCGGTCTACGCGAGCGGCGGCTTCACCTCGCAGAGCGACGACGAGCTCGCCGACGAGCTCGCGGGTTATGTCGCCGCCGGTCACCGCCGCGTGAAGATCAAAGTCGGTAGCGATCCGCGCCACGACGTCGAGCGCGTCGCGCGCGCACGCGCCGCGATCGGCCCAGGCGTCGAATTGATGATCGATGCGAACGGCGCCTATACGCGCAAGCAAGCGCTCGCGCTCGCCGAGCACTTCGCGGAAGCCGGAGTCGTCTACTTCGAGGAGCCGGTGTCGGCCGACGATCTCGACGGCTTGCGCCTGTTGCGCGATCGAGCGCCGATGGCGATCGCCGCCGGCGAGTACGGCTACGATCCGATGGCGTTTCATCGCCTCGCCGACTGCGTCGACATCGTGCAGGCCGATGCGACTCGCGCGCTCGGCATCACGGGATTTCTCGAGGTCGACGCGATGTGCATCGCACGCTGCCTGCCGCTGTCATCGCACTGCGCGCCCGCGCTGCACGCGCATGCCGGCGCTGCGGCGACGCAGCTCGTGCACCTCGAATATTTTCGCGACCACGCGCGAATGGAAGCCCGCGTGTTCGACGGCACGCTGCCGGTGATCGCCGGCGGTATCGCCTACGACCGCACGCGGCCCGGTCTCGGCATCGAGCTGCGCGCTCGGGAGGTCGCTCGCCTTGCCGCATGATCCGCTGGTTCCGCTTCGCCGCGATCGCTCCGACCACGCCGATTCACCGCTCGCCCGCGCGCTCAAGCAGCACGTCGACGGCGAGGTCGGCTTCGATCGCGGCACGCGCGCGCTGTACGCGACCGACGCGTCGAACTATCGCCAGGTGCCGATCGGCGTGGTCATCCCGCGCACGATCGACGCGATGATCGCGGCGGTCGAGCTGTGCCGCGAGCACGACGCGCCGATCGTGCCGCGCGGCGGCGGCACGTCGCTGGCCGGCCAGACCTGCAACGAGGCGATCGTGATCGATACGTCGCGCCATCTGACCGACGTCGAGGTCGATCGCGACCGAGGCATCGCGCGCGTCGAGCCCGGCGCGATCATGTCGTCGCTGCGCAAGGCGGCGAACGCCGTCGAGCTCGACTTCGGTCCCGACCCGTCGACGAAGGATCGCTGCACGCTCGGCGGCATGCTCGGCAACAACTCGTGCGGCGTGCACTCGGTGCAATCGGAGTTCTACGGGCCGGGCCCGCGCACGTCGGATCACGTGATCGAGCTCGACGTGCTGACGTATCGCGGCCGCCGCTTTCCGGCGCGCGCCGGCGGCGACGGCGCACCGGGCGATCTCGTCGCCGAGCTCCACGCGCTGCGCGATCGCTACGAGCCGCTGATCCGCACGAAGTTCCCCGACATGCCGCGCCGGGTCTCCGGCTACAACTTGCCCGACCTGCTCGACGATCGCGGGTTTCATCTCGGCCGCGCGCTCGTCGGCACCGAAGCGACCTGCGCCCTGTTCCTCGGCGCGACGCTGCAGCTCATGCCGATGCAGCACAACAAGGTGCTCGCGCTGCTCGGATATCCCGACATCTATCGCGCGGCGGAGGCCGCGAACGTCGCGCGGTCGCAGAGACCAGTCGGCTGCGAGGCGCTCGATCACGTGCTCGTGCGCCGGATCCGCGACCAGCATCGCGATCACGACCACGCGCTCGCCATGCTGCCCGACGGCTGCGCGTGGCTGTTGATCGAGCACTGCGGCGAATCGGTCGCCGCCGCGGTCGCGAAGTGCGAGCAGACGATCCGGCTGCTCGCGCCGCAGGGCTCGCGCATCACCTCCGACGACGGCGATCAACAAAAGCTCGCCGACGTCCGCGAGCAAGCGCTCGGCGTCGATGCGTTCGAGCGCGGCAAGCCCGACAACTACGAAGGCTGGGAAGATTCCGCCGTACCGCCCGCGAACCTCGCGGCATATCTGCGCGAGCTCCACGCGCTCTACGATCAATATGGCCTCGAAGGCTCGCTCTACGGGCACTTCGCGCACGGTTGCGTCCACACGCGCATCGATTTCGGGCTCGACACGCGCGAAGGCGTCGAGCGCTATCGCCGCTTCACGTTCGATGCCGCGAAGCTCGTCGTGGCGCACGGCGGCTCGCTCTCGGGCGAGCACGGCGACGGCCAATCGAAGGCGGATCTTCACGAGATCATGTTCGGGCCCGAGCTCGTGCAGGCGTTTCGCGAGTTCAAGACGATCTTCGATCCGGATCGCAAGCTCAATCCGGGCAAGCTCGTGTGGCCGAACCCGCGAACGTCGCAGCTGCGGCTCGTCGACTATCGTCCGGATCCCGGACCGATCGACATGAGCCACGGCGCGGATGGCAAAGACTTCGGCCACGCCGCCGTGCGCTGCGTCGGCATCGGCAAGTGCCGCAAGCGCGACGCCGGCGCGATGTGCCCGAGCTACATGGCGACGCTCGACGAGCGCCACTCGACCCGCGGCCGCGCGCACTTGCTATTCGAGATGATGCGCGGCGACGTGCTCGACGACGGCTGGCACAGCGACGCGGTCGTCGAGTCGCTCGACCTCTGCCTCGCATGCAAGGCGTGCAAGAAAGAATGCCCGACGCATGTCGACATGGCGTCGTACAAGGCGGAGTTCAACGCGCATCACTACGCCGGTCGTGTGCGGCCGAAAGAGGCGTACCTGTTCGGCTGGCTGCATCGCTGGCTCGGCCTCGCGCAGCCGCTCGCGCCGCTGGCGAACTTCGTCACCCACGCGCCGGGTTTGCGCTCGCTCGCGAAGTGGATCGCGGGCATGCCGAGCGACCGCGAGATCCCGAAGCTCGCGCATCACTCGTTTCGCAGCACGTTCGAGCCCGGCGCGTCCGGTGACCGCCGCGTGATCTTGTGGCCCGACACGTTCAACGACGCGTTTCATCCCGACGTGCTGCACGCCGCCGCGCTCGTGCTGACGCGCGCCGGATTTTCCGTCGAGATTCCAGCGCAGCGGCTGTGCTGCGGCCGCCCGCTCTACGAGTACGGCTTTCTCGACGATGCACGCGCGCTGTGGCGCGACACGTTCGAGGTCCTCGGCTCCGCGATCGCCGACGGTGTGCCCGTGGTCGGGCTCGAGCCGAGCTGCACGAGCGCGTTTCGCGACGAGCTACCGTCGCTGTTTCCCGACGATCCGCGCGCCGCCAAGCTCGCGACGCAGACGTACTCGCTCGGCGAGCTCCTCGCCAAGGTCGACTTCGCGCCGGCCTCGAGTGCCACGAAGCACGTGCTGTATCACCGGCATTGTCACCAGGCGGCCGTGCTCGATCCCGAGCGCGAGATCGCGATCATGCGAGCCGCCGGTCACCAGGTCGACGTGCTCGACAGCGGTTGTTGCGGGCTGGCCGGCGCGTTTGGCTTTCAAAAGGCGAAATATCCGATCTCGGTCGCGCTCGCCGAGCGCGTGCTGCTGCCGGCGGTCCGCAACGCGCCCGACGCGACGCTCGTCACCGACGGGTTCTCGTGCCGCGAGCAAGTACGCCAGCTCGGCGGGATCCGCGCGATCCACATCGCCGAGTTGCTCGCCGAGTCACTTCGCTAGCGATCGAAGCGTGTCTCCGACGAGCGCGATGTCGGCGAAGAACCGCTCGCGGCTCGTCTTGCGGGCGAGCGGATCGGGCGCGCGCAACACCGCGGCCGGGTGCATCGTCGCGAACACGTGCGGCGCGAGCGCATCGTGCTCGCCGAGATCTTTGCCGCGCTCCTGCGTGATGCGGAACTGATTGCCGAGCAGCGCCTGCGCCGCGGTCGCGCCGAGCACCACGACGATCTGCGGCTCGATCAGCTCGAGCTCGCTCGCGAGCCATGGCTTGCACGCGGTCACTTCGTAGCGCGTGGGCTTGTCGTGAATGCGCCGCTTGCCGCGCCGGGTGAACTTGAAATGCTTGACGGCGTTCGTCAGGTACACGCGGTCGCGCGCGATGCCGGCCGCGTGCAGCGCCTCGTCGAGCAAGTGGCCCGCCGGGCCGACGAACGGATGGCCCTGGCGATCTTCGACGTCGCCCGGCACCTCGCCGACGAACACCGCATCGGCATTCGTCGGACCTTCGCCGAACACCGCCTGCGTTGCATCTCGATACAACGGGCAGCCGCGACACGCCTGTGCCGCGTCGCGCAGCGCCGGCAACGAACGCTGCGTCGGGAGAAAGCTTTGCGCGCCGCGGTACCGCTTGACGACCGGCATGGCCGTCGCAATTGCAGCGCGCGTGCCGACGAGCGCAGGATGATCTTCAGGACGAAGCCCAGCTCGAGCAGCTAACGTTTCTTCTTCTTCGCCGGCTTCTTGCGTGCGGGCGTTTTCTTGCGCGCCGCCGGCTTGCGCGACTTGTTCACGGCGGCGACCCACGCAGCGACGCCGGCTTCGCTCGTCATGTCGTAGCCGGCGGCGATGCCTTGCATGATCAGCTGCTTCGCCGGCCCGAAGTTGTTGCTGTCGCCCAGCTCGTCGGCGAGCATCTCGACGGATCGCGCGGGCAGCTGCGCGAGACAACGGTTCGGCGCGTAGCCGCCGATCTCTCGCGCGGCGAACGCGAGCAGCGCGCGGATCGACGCGATGATCGCCGGTGCCTCGTCGACGGAGACCGAGATCTTGCGAGGGATGTAGCCGAACGCGAGCTCGCGGACCTCGTCGGGCGAGAGCTGGCCGAGCGTCTTGCCGGCGAACTGCGCGGCGAGCTCGGTGAACATCGCGGCCCACGTCGGCTCGATGCCTTGCGATTCGGGCGCGCGCTCGAACGCCTGCTCGACGGCCGCGAGATAGCTCTGACAGCGCGCGTCGTCGATCTCTCCCTTCGCCGTGATCAACGGCGCGCGGAGCAGCGCCGCGAGCTCCGCCTCGTGCGGCTCGTGCGCGATCTCGTACACGAGCGGTTCCGGCGCGACGAGTGTGACGCGAGGCTCGCCGATGGAGTCGACGCGCACCGGCGGCAGATCGTTCCAGCGCCGGGCGAGCTCCGAGGTCTCCTCGACGAGCGTCGCGAGCGTGTCGGCGACGGCGGTGATCGCGGCGAGCTCGTCGCGTTTGAGCTCGAAGACGCGGTCGCGACCTTCGATGCGAACAGCGCTCGGATATGCGCTGGGGCCGGCGAGCGCCCACTTGTGACGCCGGACTTCGTCGGCGCGCTGCCTGCCGATGTCGCTGCGCGCGTCGAAGGTGAACATGATCTGCGGCGGGATCTCGCCATCGGGATCATCCGCGAGCTCGCCGATGGCCTCGAACGCGGCGCGATCCGGATACAGCGCGAAGCCGAAGCTTTGCCCCATCTGACCGACGACGGTGAGCCGGCCATCGCGTATGCCGAGCGCCGCGCAGTCGACCGCGAGGCACTCGTCCGCCGGTATCGCGGCCCACGGCTTCGCGCGATACAGCCGCGCTGCGGCGGTGAACAGCGGCGCGAGGTCGCGCGCCGTGACGCCGCCGTGCAGATACGAGTCTTCGGTGTTTTCCAGCGTGCGGCGATCGAGATGCGTCTCGAGCGCCGCGAGCACTTCGTTTGCTTCGCGGGTATCGCCGACGACGATATCGACGTCGAAGTCATCGAGCGCATCCTTGAGCTCGGGCGTGGCGACGCGAATGCGCGCCGGCGCAACCGTATTCGCGAGCGCGCCGCGGACCACCGCAGCCGCGACGTCGGGCGCCTTGCCGGGCTTCGCTAGCTCGGTCGCGAGCACGAAGTGCGAGCGAGCGTCGACGACCACGACGACGTCGGGGCGATAGTGCTCGCGGCCCTCCGAGACCTCGCTGCGCATCTGCCGAACACCTACGACCCATTCGCTCGTCGCCATGCGATCTCCTAGCACTTCGCGAACGCGGCGAGCAGGACATCGGCTGCGCCGTCGGGTGTTTCGGTCCCGGCTTCGACCGCGGCTTCGAGCCGCGGCAACGCGGCCGCGACGGCGGCGTGCGCGCGAAACTCGTGATCGAGCCGCTCGCGGATCAGCGCCCACATCCACGTGCGCTGTTGCGCCGCGCGCAACGCGCGAAGCTCGCCGGTGGCCTCGAGCGTACGACGATGGTCTTCGATCGCGCTCCACAGCTCGTCGAGCCCGGCGCCGGTCAACCCCGAAACCGCGAGGGCGCGCGGGGCCCAGCTCGCGCGCTTGTGGGGCAGGTAGCGCAGCGCGCTGCGCAGGTCCGCGAGCGCGAGCTTCGCACGCACGGCAGCGTCGCCGTCGGCTTTGTTGACCGCGAGCGCGTCGGCGAGCTCGAACACGCCCTTCTTGATGCCCTGCAATTCGTCGCCGGCGCCGGGTAGCACGAGCACGAGAAAGAAATCGACCATGTCGGCGACGGCGGTCTCACCCTGGCCGACGCCGACCGTCTCGACGAGCACGATGTCGAAGCCGGCGGCTTCGCACAACAGCATCGTCTCGCGCGTGCGCCGCGCGACGCCGCCCGGAGTCAGCCCGCTCGGCGATGGCCGCACGAACGCGCGCGGATCGAGCGCGAGCCGCTGCATGCGCGTCTTGTCGCCGAGGATCGATCCGCCGGAGAGCTGGCTTGTCGGATCGATCGCGAGCACGGCCACGCGCTTGCCGGCCGCGAGCAAGCGCATGCCGAGCTCGTCGATGAACGTGCTCTTGCCGACGCCGGGCACGCCGGTGATGCCGATGCGATGTGCGCCGCCGGTGCGCGGCAACACGCGATGCAAGAGCTGTTGCGCGAGCGGCGCGTCGGTTTGCTGCAGGCTCTCGACCAACGTGACCGCGCGCGCGAGCACGGTGCGATCGCCGTCGACGACGCCGCGCTCGTAGTCGTCGAGCGACAGCCTGTTCATGGTAGCCGGTCGAGCAGCGCCATGGCCGCGTCGGCGATCACCGTGCCGGGTCCGAAGATCTCGGCGGCGCCGGCCTCTCTGAGGGCCGGGTAATCGTCGGGCGGGATCACGCCGCCGGCGACGACGAGAATATCGGGCCGGCCGAGCGCGGCGAGCGCATCGCGCAACGCGGGCACCAGCGTCAAGTGACCGGCCGCGAGCGTGCTCGCACCGACGATATGCACGTCGTTCTCGACGGCGGCGCGCGCGGTCTCCTCGGGAGTCTGGAACAGCGGACCGATGTCGACGTCGAAGCCCAGGTCGGCGAACGCCGATGCGATGACTTTTTGGCCGCGGTCGTGGCCGTCTTGGCCCATCTTCGCGATCAAGATCCTCGGCCGGCGACCTTCGCGCTCGAAGAACGCCTGCGTGCGCGCTCGAGCTCTCGTGACGACGTCCGACGTTTCGCCCACCTCTCCACTGTATACGCCGGAGATGGCGTGGATCTCGGCGCGATGACGCCCCCACACCTTTTCGAGCGCCCACGAGATCTCGCCGACGGTGGCGCGCGCGCGTGCGGCGTCGATCGCGAGCGCGAGCAAGTTGCCGCCGCCGGTCTCGGCGCACGTCGTCAGCGCGTCGAGCGCGCGCGTCACCGAGGCGGGGTCGCGCTCGGCGCGCAGCTTGGCGAGTCGCTCGAGCTGCGTCTTGCGCACCGCGGCGTTGTCGACTTTGAGCACGGGAATCGGCGCTTCGTGCGTGGGCTTGAAGCAATTCACGCCGATGATCTTCTGCCGGCCGCTGTCGATGCGCGCCTGCGTGCGCGCGGCCGCTTCTTCGATGCGCAGCTTCGGCACGCCGGCCTCGATCGCCTTGACCATGCCGCCGAGCGCTTCGACTTCGGCGATGTGCTCGCGCGCGCGCTTCGCGAGCTGATCGGTCAGCCACTCGACGTAGTAACTGCCGCCCCACGGATCGACGGGCCGGGTCGTGTTCGATTCGAGCTGGAGCTGGAGCTGCGTGTTGCGCGCGATGCGCGCCGAGAAATCGGTCGGCAGCGCGAGCGCCTCGTCGAGCGAGTTCGTGTGCAAGCTCTGCGTGTGGCCCTGCGTCGCCGCCATCGCCTCGACGCACGTGCGGACCACGTTGTTGTAGACGTCCTGCGCCGTCAGCGACCATCCCGAGGTCTGGCAGTGCGTGCGCAGCGCGAGGCTCTTGGTGGTCTTCGGCGAGAACGTTCCGACCAGCTCGGACCACAACAGGCGCGCGGCGCGCAGCTTCGCGACCTCCATGAAAAAGCTCATGCCGGTCGCGAAGAAGAACGACAGCCGCGGCGCGAATGTGTCGACGTTCATCCCGGCCGCGACGCCGGTGCGGATGTACTCGAGCCCGTCGGCGAGCGTGTAGCCGAGCTCGAGATCGGCGGTCGCACCGGCTTCCTGCATGTGATAGCCGGAGATCGAGATCGAGTTGAACTTCGGCATCTTCTGCGCCGTGAACGCGAAGATGTCGGCGATGATCTTCATCGACGGTGCGGGCGGATAAATGTACGTGTTCCGCACCATGTACTCTTTGAGGATGTCGTTCTGGATCGTGCCGCCGAGCTGTTCGGGCGGCACGCCTTGCTCCTCGGCGGCGACGATGTAGAGCGCGAGGATCGGCAGCACCGCGCCGTTCATCGTCATCGACACGGTCATCTTGTCGAGCGGGATGCCGTCGAACAGCACGCGCATGTCGAGGATCGAATCGATCGCGACGCCCGCCATGCCGACGTCGCCGACGACGCGCGGATGATCGCTGTCGTAACCGCGATGCGTCGCGAGATCGAACGCGATCGACAAGCCCATCTGGCCCGCCGCGAGGTTGCGGCGATAGAACGCGTTGGAGTCTTCCGCCGTCGAGAACCCGGCGTACTGCCGCACCGTCCACGGCTTTTGCACGTACATCGTCGGGTACGGGCCGCGCACGAACGGCGGCAACCCCGGCAGCGAGCCGAGATGCGCGACGTCGCGCAGGTCGTCGGCGGTGTAGAGCGCGCGATGCGGGATGCCTTCGGGCGTGTCCCAGATATCGGGCGTGTCGGTCGGCGGTGTCGTGCCGGCGCGCGTCGCGATCGCGTCGAACTCGAGCTGCGAGAAATCGGGCAGCGTCACGCGAGCAGCTCCTCGAGCGCGGCGAGCACGTCGCCGCCGGCGCAGATGTACGTGTCGACGCCGGCGATCGCGCTCGGCTTACCGGCGAGCGCGATCGTCGTGACGCCGGCGGCGCGCAGCTGTGCGGCGACGGTCGCGGCGGTCGCGGCGTAGTTGTCGTCGCTGCCGCACAGACAGACGAGGGCGTCGCGAGCATCGTCGATCGAGCCCTCACGTGCGCGCACGCCGGCCGTCGCGAACACCGCCTTCGCGAACCCGACGCGCGCGCGAGATTCCGCCGGCGTGCCGAGCGCGACGAGCACGACATCCTTCGGTTTCCCCTCGAGCTTGGCGCGCAGCGCCTCGAATGCCTCGGCGTCGCGATGACCGTGCGATGTAGCCGCCGGCGCGCTCGGCAATTTCTCGTCGAGGTTCGCGAACTCGGAGACGCCGAGCACGGGCTCTTTGCGCGTCGCGATCGCCGCCGCGCGCGATTTCCAGCTCGCATCGAGTCGAGCTTGCAACGCGCCGGTTGCAACCAGCTTCGCGATGCCGCCATCGCGCTCGATCGCGCGGAACCGCTGCCACGCTTCGCGCGCGAGCGCATCGGTGCGTGACTCGATGTAATACGAGCCGCCCGCGGCATCGATCACGCGGCCGAGATAGCTCTCGTCGCGCAAGACGAGCGCGGTGTTGCGCGCGACGCGGCGGCCGAGCGCCGATGGCTCGGCGAGCTCGGTGTCGAACGGCAACGGCGTGACGAGATCGGCGCCGCCGATCGCCGCGGCGAAGACTTCGGTGGTGACGCGCAGCAAGTTCACCCACGGATCGCGCGCGGCTTGCGTGCGCGACGAGGTCACCGCGTGGATCGGCGGGATCGCGGCGGTGATGCTCGATGCGGCGAACAGCTTGGCGGCGAGCACGCGCAGCGCGCGCAGCTTGCACAGCTCGCCGAACGTGTCGCGCCCGACGGCGATCTGGAACCACAGCTGCGAAGCGGCGCCGTTCAGATCGACCGGGCCGGTCGTCATGCCGCGCAGATACGCGACGGTGGTCGACAGCGCGAACGCGAGCTCGTCGGCGGAATCGGCGCCGGCGGCGTGATGTGCCAGGGTCGACACGCGCATCGGCCGGCTGTCGCCACTTACGGGGCTTGCGGGCTTCGCGAACATCGCCGCGAGGTACTTGTCGAGTATCGCCGCGAGCTTCGGGTGCGACAGCGGATCGATGCTCATCCAGCACGTCGCCGGCGCGCGAAACGTCTTCCGATCCACGTCGCGCACTGGTGTCGGCGGCTGATCGACGATCACGTGAACGCCGCGCTTCGCGGCGAGCTCGATGCCCTCGAGATCATCGCCGTCGAGCCACAGCGCATCGGCGCCGCCATCGATGTGCTGCGCCGCTTCGCCCCGCCGCGCGCGCATGCAAATCCGAAACGCGCGCGCGCCGGTCGTGATCGGCCGCGTCGCGTTCGCCGGTGCCTCGACGTAGAGCGGCTCGATCGCGAGGCCCTCCGCGGTGCGCTGCACGAGCTTGTCGAACGGAGCTCCGGCGAGCTCTTTGTCGACGAGCGCGCGCCATGCAGTGAGGTCGGCCATTGCCGTGCGTGACCGTAGCATCGCCGGATGCCGTAGACTCGACTAGATGAGGTCGATCGCGTTCGCGTTACTCGTCGCGGCGTGCAGCAGCGCACCGCATCGCGCGCCGGGCAGCTGCGATGGCCCATGCCCGACGTCGAAGATCGATCACCTCGTCGTGATCATTCAAGAGAACCACACGTTCGACACGTACTTCGGCCGTTACTGCACCGCGCCGACGGGCTCGGCGCCGGCGTGCACGGATGGTCCCGCGTGCTGCGAAGCCGGTCCCGGCAGCGATCCGTCGGGCGCCGCGCCGACCGTCCTCGACGACTCCGCGAACGGCACCTACGATCCCGATCACTCGCAAGCGTGCGAGCTCGCCGAAGCCGACGGCGGCGCGATGGATCGCTACACGGCCGGCGTGACCGATTGCTCCGACCCGCGCAATTTTGCCTACGCGCAACCCGCGACGTACTGGCAGCTCGCCGGCTCCGGCGCGCTCGCCGATCGCTACTTCCAGCCGATCTCGGGCCAGAGCTCGTCGAACGACATGTACCTGGCGCGCGCGCAGTTCGTGTTCCTCGACGACGAATACGAGCCCGACGCGATCGGCCACACCTGCACGACCACGCCGGCGACGATGGACTTTCAGGGCCCGACGATCGCCGACTTGCTCGGCAGCGCCGGCGTGTCGTGGACGTTCTACGCCGAGGGTTACCAAGCGATGGTCAGCGCGGTCGGCTCGGGTGATTGCCCGCGGCCGCCGAAGGACTGCCCGTTCGGGCTCGGCATTTATCCGTGCGACCTCGATCCCGACGACATTCCGTTCGACTACTACGCGAATTTCGCCGACAACCCGAAATATCTGCGCGACTACACGCAGCTCGCGAGCGATCTATCGAGCCTCGCGCTGCCGCAGGTCGTGTTCGTCAAAGGTCTCGGCTATCACACCGAGCACCCCGGCGAAGGCACGACGATCAGCGATGGCGAGGCGTTCGTCGACGGCGTGATCGCGCAGATCCAGGCGAGCGAGTACGGCGACGACACGCTCGTGCTCGTGACGTGGGACGAAGGCGGCGGCTACTTCGATCACATCGCGCCGCCCGGCATCGATCCGATCGATCAGCAGCCGTACGGCACGCGCATTCCGCTGCTCGCCGTCGGCCGATTCGCGGCCGCGAACACGATCTCGCACGTGCAGCTGGAGCACTCGTCGATCGTGAAGCTCGTCGAATGGAACTGGCTCGGCGGCCAGACCGGCCAGCTCGGCGGCCGCGATACCGAGGTCGCGAACCTCGGCAGCCTGCTCGATCCGAGCACGACCGGCACGTTGCCGCCGTGATCCACGCGGCGCGTTCGTTCGTAGGATCGCCGTGAGGCTGAGGGTCAAGCTCGCGGTCGTGTTCGCCGTGCTGGTCGGCGTGGGCTGCGGCGCATCGACGTACGTCTATCTCGATCGCACCGCGTCGCACACGCGCTGAACGTAGGCGCGCTTGCATCCCGTGCGGATGGAGATCGCGGCGCTTGACTACGGGACCGCCTTGACCGCTTACTAGCGGTGAAGGCGGGCAAGGTGGTCGGGGGAGTGATCGGCAATTACAACGTCGTGCGAAAGCTCGGCGAGGGCGGCATGGGTGCCGTGTATTTGGGCCAGCACACGCTGCTCGGCCGGCACGCCGCCATCAAGGTGCTGCTGCCGGCGTTGAGCACGCGGCCCGACATCGTCAATCGCTTCTTCAACGAGGCACGCGCGGCCACGTCGATCAACGACCCCGGGATCGTTCAGATCTTCGATTTCGGGATCCACACCGACGGCAGCGCATTCATCGTCATGGAGTTTCTCGAGGGCGAGACGCTCGACGATCGGATCCGCAACCTCGGCCGGCTGCACCCGCGCGACGCGCTCAGGATCGCGCGCCAAGTCGCCGCGTCGCTCGGTGCCGCGCACGCACAACACATCGTGCACCGCGATCTGAAGCCCGAGAACGTGTTCCTCGTCCACGACTCCGAGGTCGCGTACGGCGAGCGCGCCAAGGTCCTCGATTTCGGCATCGCGAAGCTGCAAGCCGACGCGTCGAACAAGGTCAAGACCAGCGCGGGCGCGGTGATGGGCACGCCGCTCTACATGTCGCCGGAGCAATGCAACGGCGCCGGCGATCTCGATCATCGCTCCGACATCTACGCGCTCGGCTGCGTGCTGTTTCACGCGCTGGTCGGCAAGCCGCCGTTCGACGGCGACGGCATGGGCGCGATCATCGTCGCGCATCTGACCGAGCCGCCGCCGATCGCGTCGACCCGCGTCGACGGCATCGCACCCGAGGTCGACGCGGTGCTCGCGCGCTGCCTCGCGAAGCTACCCGCCGAGCGATTTCAGACGATGGCCGAAGTCGTCACCGCGCTCGGCCGCATCCAGGGCATCGCGACCGGGCCACCGACGGCGCCGGGCGCGACGCCGGTGCCGGTGTGGAGCGCGCAGACCACGCTGCGATCGATCCCGCCGACGCCGACCACGCTCGGTGCGAGCGCGGGCCAAGTCGCGGCATCGCCGACCGGGCGGCGCGCCGGTTGGATCGTCGCGGTGGCGGCCGCGATGGTGGCCGCCGCAGGAACGGCGATCGTGATGAGCCGTTCGCACGGCGAGCCTCCGGCGGCTGCGCCGACACCGGCGCCCGCGGCGGCAATCCTCGCACCCGCCGTGCCGGCGCCCATGATCGACGCGGCCGTCGCTGCGACCGTGCCCCCGCCGATCGATGCCGCACAAATGCCGGATGCGAGCGTGCCGCCGCCGGATGCGAGCGCGCCGCCGGTCGTCGTGCACCATCGCAAACCGCCACCACCACCATCACCACCGTCGCCGGCAAAGCCGCAGCCGGCGTCGACCGTCGATGCCGACGGCGTTCCGGACCATCGCTAGGAGTTTTTGGATGAAGGTCACCCACGTCATCTTCGCCGTGTTGATGCTCGCGATCCCGGCGCGCGTTCACGCGCAAGCGAGCCCCGAAGCCGAGAAGCTGTTTCGCGACGGTCGCCAGCTCGAGCAGGACGGCAAGCTCGCCGAGGCATGCGCGGCGTTCGAGGCGAGCGAGAAGGTCGAGCACAGCATCGCGACGGTGCTCAACCTCGCGAACTGCCGCGAGAAGAACCAGCAGCTCGCCGCGGCGTGGGCGCTGTTCCTCGCCGCCGAGAGCCAGACGCGCGGCGATCCGGCGAAGGCCGCGTTCAACACGAGCGCGAAGACGCGCGCGGCGGCGCTCGAGGCCAGACTTTCGTACCTCACGATCAACGTGCCCGACGACAGTCGCGTACCCGACCTCATCGTCACGCGCGACGGCACCGCGGTGGATCCGGCCGAATGGAATCGCGCGATCCCGGTCGACGGCGGCGACCACGTGATCGCCGGGCGCGCGCCGGGTCACGAGGCGTGGTCGACGAAGATCACCGTCGCGCCCGCGCTCGACAAGCAGGCCGTCGAGGTGCCGAAGTTCAAGGAGCTGCCGAAGCTCGCGCATCCCGAAGTCGATGCGCCGGCCGCGACGCCGGATCGGTCGGCGCCACCGCCGGCGACGTTTTCCACGCAGCGCTACGTCTCGCTCGGCGTCGGCGGCGCCGCGCTTGCGGCCGTCGCGATCGGCATCGGGCTCGGGCTCAGCGCGAACAGCTTGCGCGATCAGGCGATCTCGACGTGCCCGCCGAGCGCATGCACCGTCGCGAATGCGGCCGACGCGACCGCGACGACCGCGAGCGCGCATCGCCGCGCGATCGATGCCGACATCGCGTACGGCGTCGGCGGCGCCGCGGCGGCGACCGCGATCGCGTTGTGGCTGACCGGCTCGCCCGAATCGGCGCCTCGCATCGTGCCGACGACCGGCGCGGCCGTCGGGCTCGCGTTCACGGGGAGCTTCTAATGCGCGTCGCATATCTCGTGCTCGCCGCATGCTCGATCCCGACCACTCAATTCCAGCCATCCGTCGATGGCAGCACGAAT
This sequence comes from Kofleriaceae bacterium, assembly GCA_036271395.1. Taxonomy (GTDB): domain Bacteria; phylum Myxococcota_A; class Polyangia; order Haliangiales; family Haliangiaceae; genus JABFXX01. The sequence continues at coordinate 22,666 of DATBAS010000006.1, read as the reverse complement.
CCCGGTTCGGGCTCCGCGGCGATCGACGCGCCGATCTCGAACGGCGCGCAGATCGTCGCCGATCAAACCGCGGTGACGATCGACGAAGGCAAGTCCGGCGGCTTCACCGTCACGCTCGCGGCCGCGCCGACGAACCAAGTCATCGTCGACGTCGCATCGACCGATGCATCGGCGCTGCCCGCGTCACCGGCGATGTTGACGTTCGACGATACCGACTTCAGCACGCCGCAGATGGTCACGCTCAGCCCGCCGGTCGATGTCAACAACGTCGGCGAGACCGCGACGATCACGCTGACGTCGGTGGGGCTCGCGACGACCAGCGTCGCCGCGCAGGTTCACGACCTCACGCAGATCGACACGTACGGGTGGCCAACCGCGTTCACCGATACGACCGACATCGATCCGGGCACCGTGATCGGCTACCAGGTCAGCCTGACCACGACGTCGAACCTCGCGTCGTTCGGCACGTACATCCCGGCCGCGGCCGGCGACTTCCGCATGGCGCTATACGACGACTCGTCGAATACGCCGAATAACCTGATCGCGTCGATGCCGTTGCGCCAGACGCTCGTCAACGGCGCGAACGTCGCGACGCTGACCACGCCGCCGAGCGTCGACAACGGTTTGTACTGGTTGATGATCCGCGTGTCCGCGAGCACCGCGATCGGCATGGCGTCGTCGAGCCAGACCGGCCCGCAGTGCTATCGCGACGTCAACATCGCGAACCTCGACGATCCGTGGCCGACGACGTTCGGTGCCGCGTCGTGCGCGACCGCTCCGCTGATGAACCTGTCGATGACAACCTACTACCAGGCGCAATAATCGATGAATAAGCTCGTGCTCGTGTTCGCATTCACACTCGCCGCGCTTCCCGCGGCGGCGCAGGATCTCTGTGTTCCCAACGCCACCGGCGTGCCGACCCAACCCGGACCACCGATCTGGTGGACGGCCGGCGGCGGGACCGATGGTCAATCGATCGACGACCCGCGCTGGCTCGGCGCCGCCGGTCATTCGTTCGATTACGGCGCTGCCGCGATCCCATACGAGCTACGCGCGCTCGCGCAGACGGGCACGGGCGCGGTCGCGAACGAGTTCTACTTCTCGCACGTGATCAGCATCGATCCGAACGCGATGGTGCCGCACGAGCTGTTCATCGGCATTCACCGGCCGGGTCCACACACCGCGCCCGATCCGAGCGGCTACGTCTTGGAGTTTCACGTCAACGCGGGTACCGGCACCGCGCCGATCACGCCGACGTTTTGCGCCGCGCCGCCGTGCACGACCGGCGATTGGTACGCGGTGTGGACCGATTTCGGCAACACCGGATCGTGCACCGGCGCCGGCGGCGCGACCGGCGAGCAGTTCGTGCCGATCAGCGGCGTGACCTCGATCAACTGGATCGATCAGGCTACGCGCTACTTCAAGCTCGAGACCGGCGCGACGGCGTTCACGCAGGATCGCTGGGCGGTCGAGATCCAGATGCCGCAGGTCGCGACCGGCACGGCCGGCACGATCGATAACGGCATCGAGCCCGGCGCGACGATCTGGTACGAAGCCGCGCAGCACGTCGACACGACCGGCAACGGGCTCGCGATGGTCGGCGAGTGGCCGAACGTCACGTCGGCCAATGGCATCTGCATCCGCACCAACAGCACGCCGCACGCGCTGTTTCACGTCGATCTGATGGGCGCGACGCCGGCGTACGCGAACATGACGGCGCTGACGTCGGGCGCCGCGCCGACGGACTGCGACACCGGCCTCGCGATTCGCACCCCGGACATCGGCACCGTGCTCAACGCGGCGGTGGGCACGAACTTCGCGACCATCGGCCTCGACACCGAGGTCCACGCGAACGGCGTGAACACGATGGTCGGCCAAGTCGAGAACACGAGCACGACCGACATCACCACGCCGTTGCTCGGCCGATTCCGGCTCGCGAGCTGGGGCGCGACGGCGGGTCTCACGGCGCCGGGCGCGTGGAAAGATATTCGCGGCTCGGTCGGCGGCGTGTGCAGCCAAGGCACGGCGCCGAGCTGCACGGCTGACGACATTCCGGCGGGCGGCAAGACGTCGATCCATTTCAACTGGACGCTCGGCAACGATCCGACGCTCGGCGCCAGCGAATTTTGCGAGTACGGCCTCACGCCGCCGAGCGCGGGCGGCGCCTGCTCGCCGATCGGTGGCTGCAGCTGTACCGCATCCGGCTCGCACTGCGATGCGTCGACCGATCAAGGCATCCAGGCGACCAGCCCGAGCGGCCCGTGCGTGTCGGCGTACTACCAGCACGAGTGCATGGAGGTCGAGCTCAGCGTGCCCAACGGCGCCGGCGGTGGCGCCAACCCGGTCAACTTCGTATCGCAGAGCTCGTGGAACAACCTCGAGTTCGCACAGATGTCGACCGACGAGCGCATCGCCCTGATCGACGTGCGCGGTCTGACCAAGCCACCGGGCGAAACCGATCAAGACGTCTATCTCTTCGTGATGCCGCGCAACCTGCCGGCGTCGGTGCCGGCCGGCACGACCGGCCTGTCGCTGATCACGAGCAACGCGTTGGCGCGCGCGAAAGCGATCGCCGCGCGCTACGGCAACGAGTCGCCGAAAGATGAAGCCGCGATCAACTCGATGCGCGCCACGCTGACGTCGAAGGACGCGTCCGAGGTCCAGCAATTGCTGCAGCTCGCGCACGCGACCGGCAGCGCATCGACTCTCACGCACCAGGTCGTGACGACGATCGGCCCGGTCGAAGCGGCGACCGTCGTGCCGACGCTCGACATCTACGCGTTCTACAAGACCGCGCCGCAAGAATGGGCGCCGATGACGTCGTTCGCGGTGTTCCTCAGCCACGAAGGCGGCCTGACCGGCATCCACTACCAGATCGACGGCGCGACCAAGGTCGCCGAAAATATCTATCACCTGCACGTCCCGTTCGATCACGCGCGCGAGATCCGGATCCGCTCGCAGGCGACTACCACGGGCGAGTCCGCCGAGCCGCCGGGAAATCCCAAGTGGCCGTGCCGCGGCGGCTGCTGCTCGCACGACCAGAGCTGCGGCATCGTCGCCGATCTCGGCAACACCGGCCCGGCGCTGCTGGTCGGCATGGTCTTCGTCCGTCGCCGCAAGCGTCGGTCGGACAAGTCGACGAGCTAAGCTCGCGCAGGTGAGTTGCCCCTGCGGATCTTCGATCGATGAAGCCGCGTGCTGTGGCCGCTACATCGCGGGCGACCCGGCACCGACCGCGCTCGCGTTGATGCGGTCGCGCTACACCGCGTTCGTGCGCGGTGCGATCGACTACCTGATCGAGACCCACGATCCGGCGACGCGGCGATCGGTCGATCGCGCCGCGATCACGGCGTGGTCGCGCGAAACGACATGGCGCGGGCTCGAGATCGTCGCGACCGAAGGCGATAACGTCGTCGAGTTTATCGCGCGCGGCGTGACGCGCGGCCGGCCGTTCGCGCAGCGCGAGCGCTCGCGGTTTCGCCGCGTCGATGGTGCATGGCGCTACGTCGACGCGCTCGCGCTCGAACGCGGTTAGCTTCAAGGCTGCGCGATCGACAGCAGATCGACCGGCAGGCTCGAGCCGCCGCCCGAGACCACCGTGAACGTCGTCGCGCCGCCGAGCCAGATCGCGTCGGTCGTCGTCGAGAGCCCGCCGCTCGCCGCCGGAATCGCGACGGCGTTGTAGGCGCCGGCCCACGCTCCACCGCGCGCGCTCGCCGCGAACGCGATCGCGCCGCTCGCCGTCGCGTTCACGTGATACGCGACGCCGTAGTTGCCGTGCAGCGTCGCGGCCAGGCCCGTCGTCGCGTCGGTGCCGGTGAGCTCGGGCTCGGTCGTGCCGTCACCGAGCCGGATGTGGCGCGCGCTCGCGGCCGTGTCGGTGCTCGTCGCCGCGAGCATCAAGTCCGCGTTCGAGAACGTGCCGCGATCGTGGTCGGCGTCTTTCGGCAACAGCGGCAGCGACGCGGTGACCGCCGCGGCGTCCTCGCTCGCGAGCACGCTGACGATCGAGAATTTGATCGGCGCGTCGGCTTCGACGTCGACGATCGCGTGAACGAGCTGGTTCGTCGTCGCGTGCTCGGCGTCGAGCGCGGCGTCGAGCACCACGCGCGTGCCGGCCGGTACCGTGACGATCGTCGATTCATTCGATGCCGACCACGCCGCGGCGACGGCCTTGCCGACGTCGATGTAATCGGTGCTCGGCGCGGCGAGCCCTTCGCGCATGATCGTGACGTGCGCGTCGGCGGCGCCTGGGTTCAGCGCGACGATCGGAAACTTGCGCGGATTGGTATCGGCATCGACGTGATAGACGTAGAGCCGCGCGCGGCCGGGACCGAACGTGTCGGCGTACAGCACGCCATCGCTCGATGGTGATTCCGGGCTGTCCGAGAACACCATCGTCGCCGCGCCGGCCGGCGCGCAGACGACCGCGGACAGGCAGGGCAGCGCGCCTTCGTCGAGCCCGTCCAGCGAGATCACGTCGCCGGTCTGTGCAGCCGCGAAGCTCGGCGGTGTCACGATCGCACCGGGGCAGCTCGTGCGGTCGACGACGAGCGTCGCGCCGGGCGGGCACGCCGAACCCATCGCGATCGCGTCGCTGCCGGCGACGTCCGCGTCCGAAACTTCCGCAGCGTCGACCGTTTGGACGTGATGTCCGTTACATGCCGCGACGGCACTACATAAGACGAGCTGTCGGCCGACCCAGGTCGACATGGCGGAGAGCTCTGTACCGAAGCGCGGCGAAGCCGAGGACACCGATCGCGAGCGTCGCACGACCACGCCGCCGCTGAACACCACGAGCGACGACGACACGCGCGTCGTGTTCACGTCGTGGGATGCGCCGTTGGTCCCAGATTGCCGGCGCTGACTATTCGATGCGGGTCTGGTCGGCGATCCAATTCACTTCCCAGGTCTTGCCACCGTCGGCCGAGAACGACTGTTCGAAGTGGGCCGACTTCTGCGACATGTTCGACCACACGAAGCGAACGTAGATCATGCGGCCCTCGAACGCCTCCTGGTCATAGAACTCGCCGCGGCCGTTCTTGAACTCGCCGACCATCGGCGGCAAGCCGAGCTGACCGTCTTTGCGGTTCGCCCAGTAGATGCTCCATTGGTGCGTCTCCGTCGAGTAGATGCGGAACGTCGCGCCTTCGAGAGGGCCGGTCGGCAGCACGACGCTGAGCTCGTCGGTGTTCGCCTTGCCGTCCCACATGCTGCGCATGACCGAGGTGCCGTTGCCCTCGAGCCATTCGTGCGAGCCGTGCAGGCGCTGCTTCAAGTACTTGAGGTGAACGTTCCATTTACCGATCTCGAAATCGAAATCGTGTTGGCCGTCGTGCGTCGAGGTCTCGGCGAGCCCCGTCGTGGATACGAGCGCGAGCGCGAGCGCGAACATGATCAGCTTCATGCCGGCGACTGTGCCTTTCGAAGCGGTCTACGGAAATAGCCAAACTTTGCAGTTACCATAGGACCATTATGAAACGCCGGCCGGAAGGGCTCGGACCGATCATCGCGCTCGATCGCCGGCTCGCCGCGCCGCTGCATCGCCAGCTCTACGCCGGCTACCGCGACGCGATCCTCGACGGCAGGTTGCGGCCCGGCCAGCGCCTACCGTCGACGCGCAGCCTCGCGCACGACCTCGCGATCTCGCGCATCCCGGTCGTCACCGCGTTCGAGCAGCTCGCCGCGGAAGGCTATGTCGAGGGTCGCGTCGGTGCCGGCAGCTTCGTGTCACGCGCGTTGCCCGAGGTCGCCGCGAAAGCGCGCACGCCTCGTCCGCCCGCCGGACGCCGGCGCATTCCGCGCGAGCGGCTCGCGAGCGATCCCGAGCCGTGGCTCGACTGCTGGGGCGGGTTTCGGGTCGGCCAGCCCGCGCTCGATCAATTTCCCGCCGAGATGTGGGCGCGCTTGATCGCGCGGCGGGCGCGCGTGCAGCCGCGCCAACAGATGACGTACGGCGACGCGATGGGGTTTCTGCCGCTCCGCCAAGTGCTCGCCGATCACCTGCGCACCGTGCGTTCGGTGCACTGCACCGCCGAGCAGATCATGATCGTGAGCGGCTCGCAGCAAGCGCTCGCGCTCGCGAGTCGCGCGATCCTCGCACCCGGCGACGCCGCGTGGATCGAAGAGCCCGGCTTCATCGGCGCGCACGACGCCCTGTCGCTCGCCGGCGCGCGGGTCGTGCCGGTTCCGGTCGACGGCGACGGGCTCGATGTCGCCGCCGGCATCGCGCGCTGCCCATCGCCGCGCGCGGTGTATGTCACGCCCTCGCACCAATATCCGCTCGGTGTGGTGATGACCGCGGCGCGCCGGTTGCACCTGCTCGACTACGCGCGCAGACGCGGCACGTGGCTGCTCGAAGACGACTACGACAGCGAGTACCGCTACGATCAGCAGCCGATCGCGTCGCTGCACGGGCTCGATACCGATCGCCGCGTGATCTACATCGGCACGTTCAGCAAGTCGATGTTTCCGGCGATCCGGCTCGGCTACGTCGTGATTCCCGGCGACCTGATCGCGCGGTTTCGCCGCGTGCGGCAAGCGCTCGATAATTTCCCGCCGCCGCTGTATCAGGCGGCGTTGTTCGACTTCATGCGCGACGGCCACTTCGCGCGGCATTTGCGCCGCACGCGCGCGGCCTACGCCGAACGCCGCCGCGCGCTGGTCGGCGCACTCGAGCGCGAGCTCGGCGGCATCGTGCAGATCGTCGGCGACCACGCCGGCATGCACCTGGTCGCGACGCTCGCGCGCGACGATCGCGACATCGCCGTGCGCGCCGCGCGGCGTGGGCTCTCGGTTATTCCACTGTCGTCGTGCTACGTCGGCCGTACCCGGCAGCGCGGTCTCCTGCTCGGCTACGGCGCGATCCGGGCGAGCGAGATCGCCGACCGCGTACGCGAGCTCGCCGGCGTGATCCACGACGCGGCGTGAGCCGGCGACCACATGTGGCGCGCGCGCAACGCGGCCGCGCACGGCATTTCGTGTAGATGCGATGGCGCGCTGCTTGCTGTTTGCCGGGTCATGCGATCGGTGCTGCTCGCGGTGGCGATGTTGTTCGCGGGGTGTGAATCCGGCGGCGGCCACGGTCACGGCGGTGGCGGCGGCTTCGGAGGCTTTGGCCATGGCGGCGGTGGCGGCGAGCACTCGTCGCACTCGTCGTCGTCATCATCGTCATCGTCGTCGTCTAAACCATCGTTGGAGTCGCATCACTCGAGCAGCGGCTCGCCCGTCTGGCCCATCGCCAAGACCGTCGCCGAGGCACTGCTCGTGGGCGCGATCGATCCAGACGCGCCCGATCCCGACGTCAACAATCCGGCCGCGCCCGCGCGCGAGACCACGGGCCCGCTGCTCGACAACCACGATCCGTGCAACCGCTGCCCCGATGACTTCGAGTGCGGGCAGTGCACCGGCGTGACCGGCGCGGCATGCACGTGGGCGCCGGCGGGCGCGGCATCGCGCTGCGCGACACCACGATAAAGCATCGTCGATCGCCAATTGCAGTCATTATAGAAAGTACGTACGTACGTACGTTTATCCGGAGCAAGATCCTCAGACCAACAGCTCGGCCTTCTCGATCAGCACCGAGCTCGGTCCATCGTAGGCGCCGCGCCGCATCCGCGCCGACGACCGCCGTGCGCGCGCGAGCGCTTCGATCAGATCGAGCCGCAGCGTGCCGCCGGTGAACGGCCCCTTGCCGTGCTCGATGCCGAGCGCGATCTCGAGGCTCGCATCGCCGCTGTACGGATCGATCGCGAGCGAGCGCAGCCGGCGGATCTCGACGAGCCGCCCCGATGGATCGGCTTGGCCGTTCCACGTGCCGGGCCGCACGACGAGGTTGCGCACGCCGCCGTTCGGATCGAGCTTGCGCAGCGACGCTTCGCGCGGCGATAGCCCGAGCGTGCCGGCAAGCCCGCGGTCGACGATCGCGAACCGGCGCACGGCGTCGCCATCATCGCCGAGCGGAGCCGAGCGCACGCCGAACGCGAGCGCGCCGTCGCTGGTGATCGTGAGCGGGTCCGGCATCTGGTCGGCGCCGGCGACGATCGGCAGGTTCTCGCGAAACCGCGACAGCCCTTCGCTCGCCAATCGCGCGTCGGCTTGAGCGGCGAACGCGGCCCACACGCCGAGGTCGTCGGGCACGAGTGCATCGGCGGTGAGGATCGCGCTGCACGGGCCCGCGGTCGCCGCCGGTGCGCGGGCGAGCGCGTGCAGGTCCGAGGTCGCGTCGGCGATCGCGGCGCTGATGTCGAGCGCGTCGAGCTGCCGCGCTTCACGCTCGATCAGCAGCGAGCGCGCGTCGGCGATCACGAGCGCGGATGCGCGCGCCAGCGTCGCGCGCCACTCGGCATGGAAACCGCTGCGCGAGATGCTCGCGACGCGCTCGCGCAGCAGCGTCACGCCGATCACGGCATTGCGCGCGGCGACGGCGTGCAGCACGCGATCGGCGATCGCGTCGAGATCGTCGTCGAACGCCGGATCGGCGAGCTCGACGCGCGCGGGCGCTGCGGCGGGCGGCGTCTCCCACGAATCGCCGACGGATGCGATCGCGAGCGCGACGGCGCGGTCGGCGAGCTGATCGGCGTCGGCATCCACCGTATCGACGGCGAGCCGCGCGGTGCCGCGGCCCTTCGGGGTGTCGACGTGCGCGACGATGCGAAACCGCGAGCGGAGCTCGGTGCGGCCGCGCGCGCCGTCGCGCACGGCGAGCTCCTGATCGCGCTCGAACACGATCCAGTCGGCGAACGGATGCTTCGCCAGCGCCTGCGCGATCCGGCCGCGATCGATCACGCGAGCTCTCCGCGGCGGGCTCGGATCATGCCGCTGCCGCGCAGATATGGCGCTTCGATCGACCGCCACGTCGGCAGGCCGTCACGCTCGTCGCGGATGCCGAACGTGCGGGTCTGCTTCGATGCTTCGGCAATGTTGCCGAGCAGCGTCGCGAGATCGCCGACGAGCTCGAGGTCGGAGTAGACACGGCCCGTCGGCCGGCCCGCCGCGAGCTCGCGCGCGCGCGCGATCTCGATCACGGCTCGTCCGCTCGCGGGATCGACGCTGGCGACGCGGCCGCTATCGAGCTGGAAGCCGTCGGCGAGCGCGATGTCGCCGGCGCCCGGCGCGAGTCGCAGATGCGACGGCATCGGCTCGACGGGGCCGGTATGCCCGGGCCGCCTGCCGCGCCCTGCGATTTGTGCGCGCTTCGCGGCCACACCTGCGCGATCGGCGAGCGCGGCGATCGTGACCCCGCGGTCGACGAGCGTCAGCGCCTGCGCGGGCGCGCCTTCGTCGTCGAAGTCGAAGCCGCCGTACGTACCCGGCGCGGCCGGATCGTCGACCAGTGTGAGCGCGGGCGACGCGGTTGCCTTGTCGGCGGTCAGCCGAGCGACGACCTCGGGCCGCATCTGCGCGCGCGACGTCAACAGCGCGCCGACGGCGGCGTCGATCACCGCGGCCGCGACCGATGGCGCGAGCACGATCGGATGGATGCCGTCCGAGAATGCGGTCGGCGTCATCACCTCGAGCGCGGTGTCGCGCGCATATGCGATCTGCTCGTCGTCGAACGTCTGATCGTCGATGCCGCCGCTCCACGCGCGCGAGACCTCGATCGCGCTCGGCCGCTCGCGATCCCACGCGACGCGCGTCATCGCCCGTCGCACGCGCACGCGGCGCTGCACGAGATCGCGGTGCTCTTCGACGGACCACACGGTCGCGTCGTCGATGTCGATCACGCCGGCCGCGTACACGACGCGACCCGGCAGCTCGCGATGCTCGATCGACGCGACGCGATCGATCAGCTCGCGATCGCCGATCGAATCGAGCTCGCCGTGCGATGCGATCGCCGGCGGCGCCGGTCCGAACTCGATCGTCGCCGGCGCGGTCGCCTTCGGCGCGAGCGCGCGCACCGCCGCTGCCACGCCGCCTCTCGTGAGCTCGCTACTCGCTCGCTCCCGAACGCCTCGCTCGGTCTCGACCACGAGCACCACGCCGTCGGCGCGCGCCCGAGCCACGCTCGAGCCGAGCACGTCGACGGCCGCCGTCGCGCGCGTGCGGCGTACGGCGAGCGCATGGGCCCGCGCGAACCCGGCTCCGCGCAAGCTCGCGACGGCGTCGTGCAGCCAGGCGCGAACCTCGTCCGAACCCTCGGCGATCGGCACGACCGGCGCGCGCACGGTTGGTGAGCTCCGACAGCCCGTGAACGCCCACGCGAGCGCGCTCGCCGAGGCGCCGCCCAGGACGCCGAGCACCTCGCGCCGGTTCCAGCTCACCCGGCGATTCTACTCGCCCGCGGCCACGCGCGAGCGCCGCTCGCTCGCGTGTTGCTTCACTTCGGGCTCGCGCCAAACCTGACGATCGACCCAGCCGGCGAGCCGAGCGAAGTCGATGAAGCGCTCGTTCTTGCCATCCGAATGCAGAAACGCGAGCACGAGCTCGCGGCCGGCGATCCGCACCGCGGTCACGAAGCAGTAGCCGGCGGCATTGGTGAAGCCGGTCTTGCCGCCGATCACATCCCAGGTGCGCTCGCGCAGCGGCTGGTTCGTGCTCGTGTACTCGATGCGCGGGCGGCCGGCTTTGCCGATCACCACGACCGATTCTTCGCCCATGATCTGCGCGAGCACGTCGTCTTGCAGCGCCGCGTGCAGCGCCAGCGCGAGCTCGCGCGCGGTCGACACGTTGCCGCGCAGCCCGTTCGGATCGGTGAAGTGTGTGTGCGCGAGGTGCAGGCGCTTCGCGACCTTGTTCATCGCGGCGACGAGCTGATCGTCATCGAGCCCGGCGGCGCGCGCGAGCGCGGTCGGTGCGCGGTTATCCGACGCGATCAACATCGCGCGGAGCAGATCCCGATTCGTGAATGTCTCGCCGACGTCGAGTCGGGTCCGCGAGCCGCCACGCGCCGCCCAGGCGTCGGCCTTCGTGACGGTCGTCCAGCCATCCAGGTCGAGGTCGTGCTCGCGGACCGCCAGCGCGACAAAGATCTTGGTCGTCGACGCGATCGGCCGGACGTCGTCGGCGTGTTTCGCGAACACTGCGTCTCCGCTGGAGACATCGATCACGACCGCGGAGCGCGAGTGCAGCTCCGGGAGCTGGGGCTCGGCCATCGCCGGGGCGGCCAGGCCACCCACGATCACCCACAGGCAAGCGATCCGCACCATTAGATCGGTAACATGCAGCTCGCGATCGTGCGACTTTTCAGCCGGTTGACGCTACTATGGTGGCCGGGCTGGGAGATTTCATGGACCCTCAGGGGCCGGCGCAGCAACAAGACCCTCTGATCGGCCAAACCGTCGGCAACTATCTGGTCACCCAGAAGTTGGGCGAAGGCGGGATGGGCGCGGTGTATCTCGCCGAGCACCCGACGATCGGCAAGAAGGTCGCGCTCAAGGTCCTGCACGCCGAGTTCTCGCAGAACCCCGAGGTCGCCGAGCGCTTCTTCAACGAAGCCAAAGCGGTCAACGCGATCCAGCACCCGAACATCGTCGACATCGTCGACTACGGCGTGCTGCAGACCGGGCCGCGCCGCGAGGATCAGCTCGTCTACTTCATCATGGAGTTCCTCGCGGGGCAGACGCTCTCGCAGATCATCCGTGCCGAAGCGCCCCTGCCGCCCGAGCGCGCGCTGTCGATCGCGCTGCAAGTCGCCGACGCGCTGGCCACGTCGCACAAGGCTGAGATCGTCCACCGCGACCTCAAGCCCGACAACATCATCCTGATCACGCGCGGCCGCGAAAAAGACTTCGTCAAGCTGCTCGACTTCGGCATCGCGAAGCTGACGAACGACTCGCGCGGCTCGCACCGGACGCGCACCGGCCTCGTGCTCGGCACGCCCGCGTACATGTCGCCCGAGCAATGCGAGGGTCGCGCGAACGTCGATCACCGCACCGACATCTACGCGCTCGGCATCTGCCTGTACGAAATGCTCGTCGGCCGCGTGCCGTTTATCGGCGAAGGCTACGGCGAGATCCTCGTCCAGCACCTCACGCAAAAGCCAATCGAGCCATCGCGCTATCGCATGATGTCACCGCACGTCGAGGTGGTCGTCATGAAGGCGCTCGAGAAGCGGCCCGAGATGCGCTACCCGACGATGGACGAGTTCATTCGCGCGCTCGCCGATCCGGTCGGCTACGTCGAAGCGAACGGCGGCGTGCAGGGATTCTTGGGTCGTCAGCTGATGCCGTCGTCGGCGCCGCTGCCGCCCGCGCGCCTGACGCCCGCGCCCCTCACGCCGATGCCGAGCGGCATTACCGGCGTCTACAACTCGCCGGTGCCGGGCTCGCTCGCGGTGCCATCGCCGACGACGCTGTCGGGTGGCGCGGGCCAGCCGGTCGGCGCGGCACCGGGTCGCAACAAGACCGGATTCGTGATCGCCGGCGTGTTCGTCGTCGTCGCGGCTGCGGTCGGCATCGCGGTCGTCGCGAGCGGCGGCAAGAAAACGACGACGAACGAGCCCGTCGCGGTGGGCTCGGGCAGCGCCGAGGTCGTCGCGACCAAGCAACCCGAACCGCAACCGCAACCGCAACCGCAGCCGCAGCCGCAGCCGCAACCGCAACCGCAACCGCAGACCGGCTCGGCGGTCGCCGTCGCGCCGACGCTGGCGCCGGATGCCGGCGTGAAGCCGATCGAGGCGACGGTCGCGAAGACGGTCAACATCACGCTGACGTCGACGCCCGATGGCGCCGAGATTTACCTCAACAACGTCGATACCGGTAAGCGCGCGCCGGCGATGCTGACGCTGCCGCGTGATGGCAGCCCGGCGCAGATCACGCTCAAGCTCCACGGCTTCGCGGATGTCGTGCTGGCCAACGTCGCGCTCGATGGCGGCGACCTCACGAAAGCCGTCGCGCTCAAGAAAGTCGTGACGCCGACGCAAACGACGACGACGCCGACGACCCAAACGCATCAAACGCAACAGACGCATCAAACGCACACGACGGCGAAGCCGTGCGACACCTGCCTCGAACCGCCGTGAAAGAGGGACTCATGAAGCTGCTCAGTGTGGTGGGCCTGTTGTTGGTGTTGGTACCGGCGCTCGCGTATGCCGAGCCCAAGAGCGCCGACGATTGGTACAAGGAAGGCGCGAACCAGTACAACCTCGGCGACTTCGACAAGGCTGTCGACGCGTTCAAGAAGGGCTTCGAGCTCGAGACGATCGACGCGAAGAAGCCGGCGTACCTCTACAACATCGCGCAGTCGTATCGGCAAGCGCATCGCTGTAGCGACGCCGAGTTCTTCTACAAGCGCTACCTGTCGCTGCGCGATCAAGACACCGCGAAGCCGCTCGAGCCCGACCGCCGTGCCGAGATCGAAGGCTGGATCGCCGAAGAGGAAAAGTGCGCGCAGACCGAGGGCGCGCTCGCGCAGAAGCGACCGGACTCGACGATGAAGCCCGAAGGCACGACGGGCACCACGACCACGACGGCGACAAAGCCGACGACGACTGCGACCACCGCGACGAAACCGACGACGACCGTCGCGGCGAAGTCGGGCGACGACACCAACGGCAGTGGAGACGACGACGACAGCAATACGAAAACCACGAAGTCGACCACGGTCGGCGGCGCGACCACGACCGAGCCGCAGCTGATCTCGCTGCGACTGACCGGCGGCGTCGATATCGTCAAGGCCGGCAGCCTCAGCGTGCCGATCCAGGGCACGTTCAACTTGTTCGCGGGCTATCCGCTCCCCGTCGGCAACGGGCTGCGCCTCGAGGTCGGCATCGATGCGGCGTACACGCCGCTGCCGTTCACAAACCTAATGACGTCCGCGAAGGAGACCGCGTCGCTGATCTCCGCGCTCGCCGACGCCGCGCTCAACTACGACGTCGCGCCGAACATCGGGCTGCGCGCCGATTTCGGCATCGGCGTGCTCGCGTTCACCGGCATGGGCGATGCGGGCAACCCGTTCACGAACAACGGCGCGGCGACGACCGGCGCGCTCGGCATGCTCGCGGTGCGCGGCGCGGTCGCCGGCGACTACGCGTTCACGCCGAACCTCGTCGCGACGGTGACGCCGTTCGCGATCGAGTACAGCCCGGCGAAGTCGGGCTTGCGCGACGACATCAAGTCGATCATCAGCCTCGACTTCATGGTCGGCCTCGGCTACCGGATGTAGCTCATGAAGAAGTGTCCGTTCTGCGCCGAAGAGATCCAGGACGATGCGATCAAGTGTCGGTTCTGCGGCTCGATGCTCGACGCGCAGTCGCCGTTACCGATCGCGCCGAAGCAGGCGCTGACGCCCGCGGTCGAGCGCAAGACGATCTACGAAGGCAGCCCGTCGTGGAAGGCGTACCTCGGTCAGTACGTGCTGATCGTCGCGCTCGCGGCGGCGGCGATCGTGCTCGTGCCGATGGTGCGCGGACACGGCCGATCGGTGAAGGAAGAGACGCTCGAGGCCTTGGTGCCGGTGCTCGCCGCCGGCCTGCTCGGCCTGATCTTGTACTGGTTTCGCAGGTCGATCCGCTTTCGCGTGACGAGCACCGTGATCGAGTTCGAGCGCGGCGTGCTGTCGAAGCGCATCGACGTGCTGCAGCTGTGGCGGATCAAGGACGTCGTTTACAAGCAGAACCTCGTCGATCGGATCCTGCGGATCGCGCACGTCGAGATCATCGCGCAAGACGCGGCGAACCCCGATCTCGAGATCGTCGGCATGCCCGCGTCGCGCCAGCTGTTCGAGCAGCTGCGCGACTCGATCGAGATCCAGCGCCAGGCCAAGAACGTCATCGGCGTAGTGAGCTGATCTAGCGTTTGAGCTTGAGCGGATTCACGCCGGTGAGCACGACGTCACCGGACTTCGAGATCCGGATCTCGGCGACCGGAGTCGCTTCGATCTGGGCGAGCGTGTAGCGCGACGTGAGCAGCTGGATCCGCTGGTTCGCCGAGCCGCGCAAGCCGGTCGCGAGCCGCTCGCCGGCGACGTAGCGGCCGTCGATCAGCACGTCGAGCCGCGCGAGCACGGCGGATCCGCCGGGCAATGCGCGGATCTCGTCGAGCGAGTAGCCCGAGAACGCGAGCGTCGACAACCCGCGCGCGCGCGCGGCGTCGAGCAAGTGCGCCGCGGCCTCGGCTTGCTGCAGCGGCTCGCCGCCCGAGAGCGTTAGCCCCTCCACGTCGTCGGGGATCTGCGCGGCGATCTCGGCGACGTCGCGCTCGTCGCCGCCGCGCGCGTCGTGGGTCGTCGGGTTGAAGCAACCCGGGCAGCCGAGCGTGCAGCCCTGCAGCCACACGACGAACCGAGCTCCGGGCCCGTTGGCACGGCTGCGTGGCTCGATCGCGTGAACCCTCACGCGCTATTTCGTAGCAGGCTGCGCGACCGGCGGTAGTGGAATCTCGCCGGTCGTCGAGCCAAACACGTCGAGGTCCTTGAACAGCAGGTCCGGCGTGATCACCGCGCTCTCGATCCCGCTCGACGGCACGTAGCCGTTCTCCGTCGGCGCGATGTGCAGCGCGAGCTGCGATTCGTTCGGCGGCGGCTGCAGGAAGTTGTAGACGGTGAGCTCGGTGCTCGTACCGATCACATCCTTCCACGCCTTGATCGGCACCTCGCGCAGCTGCGCGCCGCGCACGAGCTCCTCGTGGCCGTCGAGGTAGACCTTGTACGCGAGCGTCGTCGGCGGCGGCAGCTCCTGGTTCGTGGTCTTGATCATCTGCACGAGCTCGCGGCGCGTGAAATCGGATTCGGCGGTCACGGCCGCGTCGTCGAAGCGGCGCACCACGAGGCCGTACTTCTTGCCGACGCTGCGCGCCTGCGCGATCAGCCGCTGCTCGAGCGCTTTGCGAGACATGCCGCCCTTGCTGATCAGGAACAAGTTCGTCGCGCTGCCTTGGAACGCGCCGCCTTCGGCCGTGCGACGTGCGTGGCCGTTCGAGACCTGGCCCTTGCGAGACGGCGTGCGACTCGTCAGCAACGTCTTGAGCCAGCCGTCCTTGGCGATCTCGACCTTCTGCGCGGCGACGCCTTCATCGTCGACCTTGTACGCGCCGATGATCGCTTTGCCGCCACCGGTCTGCGCGGTCGGATCGTCGACGAGTGACAGATCGCGCGACAGTGCGAGCTCGCCGACGGCATCGTTGAACGCGCCGCCGAATTGCTTCGCCTCTTGCGGGTTCAAGCCTTCGGGCAGCGGCGTGCCGCCCAAGTTCGGCACGAGCGACGCGCGCACGATGCCGACGGCGCCTTCGCCTTCGAACAGCACCGGCCCGCTGTAGTGATCGAGCACCGGCGCTTTCTCCAGCGCGACGACGGCGCCGGCGATGCGCTTGGATTCGGCCTTGAGCTCGTCATCGCTCGGCAGATCCTTCGCGGTATGGCCGTAGCGCATGAAGTAGTCGTGGACGAGCTGGCCATCGTCGGCTTGGCCGCTCGCCGTGATCACGATGCCGCTCGCGCGCCGCGTGTCGGTGACGTTGGTGCCTTCGGTATCGAGATACCAGCGTCGCTCGAGGTAGCTCGTCATCGCGACGTGCGAATCGCGCAAGCCGGGCTGATCGCGAAACACCGCCGACACCGCCTTCGCGCGTGCCTCGAGCTCCTCGACGGTCTCGAGCGGCGCGACGAGCACGGCATCTTCGCTGACGATCGCCTTCGTCCCCGTCCACGCCGGCACGTCGGTCGGCATCGCGGTGCCGCCGGCCTTGCGCGATTCGAGCCGCGCGCGCAGCTGGATCAGCGCCTCTTTGTATGCGGTATCGGTCACGAGCCACGCGGCGCGCTTCGCGATCCGCGGCGTCGCTTCGAGCGGTAAGTTGAACGCCGACGTGCCGTCGAGCTCCGCGGCCTCGGGCACGACGAAGTTGCCGTTGTCGAGATCCGGACTGCCGACGCGCACGTGCGCCTCGATGTTGACGAAGTGACGCGGTTGCTTCGCGATCGTCGAGCCGAGGCTCGCCGAGACCTCGTTCACTTCGACCTCGGTGATCTTGTACGAGATCGAATACGGCTTCGGCGCGCCGGGGATCACCATGCGCTGCATGTCGCGGTTCATTTCCTCGGCGATCGCGTCGACGATCTCCTTGGTCACCGCTTTGCTGGATGGCCCTTTGGGCTCGGGCGGCATGATCTTATCGGCGAACGCCGTCGGGCACGAGCCGGCGAGCAGCGCGGTGATTACGACAAAGCGCTTCATTGGTTGGGGACCTGGTTCTGGATCTGCGAGGGTGCGTCGAGGATGGGCGGGCGATCGGGCGGCACGAAGCTCTTCTCGACCTCGAGCTTGTCGAGCAGCAGGCTCGGCGCCGACGCCGAGACGGGGACCCAACCGCTCTCGGCGCCACACACGCCGTTGAACGTCTCGATCTCGCGGCTCGCCGCCCGGATCGATTCGAGCGCGACGAGCGGCGTTCCGCTGATGTCGATGCCGCGCACGAGCTCTTTGTGCCCGTCGGGATAGAGCCGATACGCCATCACCGGGTTGACCTTGAACGCTTGCGGCGCGAACGCCGACGTGTTGGTCACGCCGCCGCTGATGTCGGTGAAGATCATGCCGTACGGCCGATGCTGTGCGTTGATCTGCTCGATCAACATCTTCTCGAGCTGCGGCCGCTCGACGCTCTTGCTCGCCTCGACGACGAGGTTGCCCTGACGCGCGACCGGCGGCAGGCCGACCGAGCGACGGCCGTGGCCGTTCGAGTGCGGGAAGCCTTGGATCGGGTTGCGACCCATGTCGAAGCCGACGAGCTTGCCGTGATCGATCAGCGGGACGTGGCGCGCGCGCACGCCTTCATCGTCGAAGTGATAGAAGCCGTTGAGCTGGATGCCGTTGAGCGTGACGATCTGCGGATCGTCGTAGACCGACAGCCACGCCGGCGCGATGTCCTTGCCGACGTAGCTCGAGAACGTTTGGCCGCTGGTCAGATCTTTTTGGCGGTGACCTTCGATGCGGTGGCCGAACACCTCGTGGAAGAACACGCCGGCCGCGCGCCCCTCGAGGATCGCCGGGCCGACGTACGGTTCGGCGAGCGGCGCGTCGTGCAGCGCGTCCAGGTCGTCGGTGACCACCTTGATCATCTTGTCGACTTCGCCGTCGCCGGGGAGATCCGCCGGGGTCTGGCCGAACCGCTGCTCGAGCCGCGCGAGGTTCATACCGTCGTCGGCCTTGACGCCGACGGAGACCGCGAGCTGTGCGTTCGTCCACGACTGCTGGATCACCGAGCCTTCGCTGTTGACGAAGTAGCTGGTGTTGAGCTGGAACACGACGCCGCACGTGCCGCGCGTCGCCTTGCCAGCCGGCGTGAGCGCCTTCGCCGAGCACTTCTTCAGCCGCTCGACCCACTGCGCCTTGTCGAACTCGAGCTTCGCCGGCGCCTGGATGTACGTCTCCTTCGGCTCGGCCGAGAAGTCGTCGTCGTTCGTCTTCTTCGCGGCGAGCGTTTGCTGGTCCTGGCGCACGTAGCCGAGCGCCGAGACCGCCTCGTGATAGCGGCGATCGGTGTCGACCCACAGCGCGTTGGTCAACGCGCCCTTGTCGCTGCCGAACGGCACGAGGCCGTGGCGCGTCAACGGTGAGTTGAGCCCGTTGGAGTCATCGGCGATCTGGCGCGTGTTGTCGAGGTGCGGCGTGCCGACGCGCACTTCGGTATCGAGGAATCTCGCGGTGTCGTCCTTGTCGTCGACGAGCGCGCCGCCTTCGGCCTCCAAGCTGACCACCCGCTGCTCGACGAGCTGGTACGCGAGGTAGTACGCGGGCTCCGGCGTCTTCGATAGGGCCGCCATCTCGCGCTCGCTTTCGGACGTCATGACGTCGAGCACCGGCGAGGCTTGGCTCGGTTGGTTGCCGGCCATCGGCGCCTCCGTCGTCACGACGATTTTCGCCGGGATGTCGGGCAAGGTGTCGGCGGTCTGGTTGCCGGGCAGCTGCCCGGCGGCTGGCTTCAGCGGCGGCCTGCCGGCCCCGCCGGAACAAGCCACGAGCCCGGCGGCGGCGCCGAGCGAAAGAATCCGTCGCATAGACCAAAAGCGTAGGCTGCGATGGGCACCAAATCAAACGCCGCGAACGCTATGATTCGTGGCGGTGCCTGCGACGGGTCGTCCTTCCGCGCTCGTCTTACATACCTCGGCCGATGTGCTAGAGGCGCTGACGCGCGCGCTGCACACCGACGGGGTCGATATCGTCGCGGCCGCCTCGGCGTTTCGCGCAAAAGCCGCACTCGAGGGCAACCGCGCGATCGACGTGGTCGTCGCGCCGTGGGAGCTCGGCGGCGACTTGTATCGCTGGGCGCTCGCGCATCGGCCCGACTTGCGCAGCCGCTTCGTGTTCATCGCCGACGACGTGCCCGCCGAGTTCGATAACCTCGTCGCCGGCCGGTGTATTACCGTACCGCTCGCCGAGCTCGGCGAGCTCGCACGTGCGACCGCGGCGATCGCCCGCCGGCGGCCGTCGGTCATGATCCCCGCGCTCAAGCGCGACAAGCCGATCCCGACGCTGCTCCTGGTCGAAGACGACGCGATGATGCTCGAGGTCATGGCCGAGCTGCTCGGCCAGCAAGGCTACGCGGTCACGCCCGTCGATCGCGCCGACCAAGCCACCGAGGTGCTCGAGCTGCGCGACTTCGACGCGATCGTCGTCGATTGGCGCGCCAAAGATGTCTATCGCTGGATCGTTGCCAACAAACCCGAGCTCGGTGCACGCGTCGTGTTTCTCGCCGAGAACGATCAGGATGCCGCGAGCGAGGCGCCCGACCGGCCGATGTTTCGCAAAGGGCAGGACTCGCAAGCGCTCGTCGAGGTGCTGCGCGACATCACCGGGCGCTGACGCTGTCGGACCGCGAGCACTTCGCACTGCCGTCTCTACGAGTTGTACTTCCGCCGACGTCCGCGTGACTCGAACGTGACTGGGAAATGGCGGGCGGCGCGTCAATCGTCGACGTAAACCTGACGGGATGCCGGATCCACTCAGTATCGGAACCGCCGCGCTCTATTCGCGTTCTACGTACGTGCGCGAGCTGCGCGAAGCCTTGCCGGCATGCGCGTTCGAGCCTGCGCGATCGCGGCTCCTGCGGATCCCCGTGTTTGCCGCAATCATCGTGGGTTCGATCTGGGCGGTCGCCGCCGGCCGGGTACCGTGGTGGGCGCTGCCGTTGATGGCGCTGCTGATCGGCTCGGTGAGCGCGTTCCTGACGTTCGTCACCCACGAGCTGCTTCACGGCGGCGTCGTGCGCGACAAACGCCTGCAGATCGCGCTCGGTTGGATCGGGTTCGCGCCGCTCGTCGGCTCGCCGCATCTGTGGATCGCGTGGCACAACCGCAGCCACCATGCGAATACGAGTATGACCGACGATCCCGACGCGTACGCGACGCTCGATCGCTACGCCGCTCGCCGGAGCACGCGATTCTCGGTCGACACGTTCTCCCTCGGTGGCGGGCGCTGGCGCGGCGTGTTGAGCCTCCTGCTCGGGTTCACCGTGCAGAGCATCGACCAGCTGGTGTCGGCGTCGCGCCGCGGGATGATCTCGCGCCGCGATCACGTGCTCGCGTACATCGAGACCGGGCTCGGCGTCGCGCTATGGACGGCGGTGGCCCTGATCGTCGGCCTCGTGCCGTTCCTGTTCGTGTTCGTGCTGCCGCTGTTCGTGACGAACGCGTGGGTGATGGCGTTCATCCTGACCAACCACAGTCTCAGCCCGCGGCTGCCGATCAACGATCCGCTCGTCAACAGCTTGAGCGTGACGACGTCACGCATCGTCGCGTGGCTGACGCTCGACTTCGGCTACCACGTCGAGCATCACCTGTTCCCGGCGATGAGCTCGCGGCACGCGCGCGCCGTGCGTGCGCTCGTCGAAGAGCGCTGGCCGGAGCGCTACCAGTCGATGCCGCTGTGGCAGGCGATCCGCCGGCTCCACCGCACGGCGCGCGTGTACCAGGATCCGATCACGCTATTCGATCCGAGGACGCAGCGCGGCTACCCGACGCTGCAGCCCCGCGCGGCGCGCGCGTAAATTAAATTAGTTCGTGCCGCGCTCGTCGCGCGCGAGCGCTTCGAGCCAGACCAGCGCCGAGGCCAGATCGGCGACGGGAATCTCGTCGGTTTCGAGCATCACGACGTAGCCGGGATCGCCGCGCCGCACCTGGCCGCGCGGGTCGTAGAGCAACCAATCGTTGGGCCCGCCCCAGCTCGCGAGCGGCACGCAGTCCGACAACCCGGCGGTCGCGTACTCGGCCTCGAGATATCTGCGCGCGCGCTGGCCGAGCGCGGTCGGCTCGCGAAAGTCGCCGGTCGCGAGAAACTCGCGGTCCCACACGCGCATGCCGTTCGTCGTCGCGAGCAGCGCGCGATAGTCGTTCGGCAGCGAGATCCGCGCGGCACGCTCGGTGTCGAGGATCGTGTCGAGCCGGACCGGCGGACGCAGCTCGACGGTTTCGCCGAGCTCGGCGAGCGATGACACGAGCCGGTCGAGCGCACCGCGCACGGCCGGCAGATAGGGGTCGACGTCGACGGGAATCGTCGGCAGATCGGCGCGCGCCAAGAGCACCGCGAGATCGGGATCGTTCGTGTACGGCGTGAAGTCGTGATCGCGGCGGAAGTCGGCGGACGATGCGCCGGCGACGAGCGCATCGTCGACGGCGCGCATCATCGCGACCTTGTCGCGGGCGACGGCGTGCGCGCCGGCGACGTGGAACAACAGCTCGCTACTCGCGGCGACGGGCACGGCCGCCGACAACCGCGCGATCCGCGGCCGGTCGACGCCGACCGCAGCGAACGCGTTGCGCAAAAACTCCTGCGCGTGAAAGCCGACGCTCATGTCACCGAAATCGGCCCAGCGCTCGAGCACCAGATCGACGAGCTCCTTGACCTCGGCGCCGCCGCGCGCCTCGCGTGCGATCGGCAACAGCATGAGCTGCGCGGAGCCGAGCGCGATCTGCGCCTGCTGCTCGGTCGCGGTGCCCTTGATGCTATCGAGGAAGCGGCGCAACGCGCCGATCGGATGCGCGTCGTCGAGAATCTCGACGACCGGCGAGCTGCGCGTCGACCAATCGCGCGCGGTCATCGCGCGGCGCCGTCCGGTCGACGAAACCGGCTCGTCGATGATCGGCTGTGGAATCGCGTCGCGGCGAACGCGCGGCTTTGATTTCGCCGATGTCTTCTTGGGCTTCGGTTTCGGCTTCGCGTTCGGTTTCGCCTTCGCGGCCGGCGGTTTCGGCTTCGCCTTTGCCTTTGCCGTTGCCTTTGCCTTTGCCTTTGCCTTTTCCTTGGGCTTGGCTTTCGCCTTCGCGGCCGGCCTTCTCGCGGCTGGCTTCTTCTTCGGCTTAGCCGCCATCCCGCTCACTTCTTGTCGAACATGCCGCGGTGATATTCGACGATCTCGCCGGCGACCGCCGAAGCCGCGACGGTGAGCGGCGACGCGAGGAACAGCTTGCCGGGCCCGGAGCGCCCCTTGTAGTTGCGGTTGATCGCGGAGACCGACACCTGATCGCCGCGATCCGAAACCCCAGGCCCGCAGCCGATGCACGCGCCGCAGCCGGGCTTGATCACATCGACGCCCATCCGGGCGAACAGATCGATGTAGCCCTTGTCCTTCGCGTACTGCTCGACTTCGCGCGAGCCGAACTGAATGTAGAACTTCACGCCGTCGGCGAGGTGCGCGCCGGAGGCTTCGGCTTCGGCCATCACGCGCGCGTACATGTCGACGTCGTCGCGTTTGCCGGCCGTGCACGAGCCGCCGTACGCGATGTCGATCTTGAC
>DATBAS010000005.1:0-49400 GCA_036271395.1 Kofleriaceae bacterium | reverse complement strand
TGAGATCGCCGTTGGTATCGACCGCGTAGATCGACAGATCGCCGCTGCCGGTCGGCACCGAGACCAGCGCCGCGGTCGTCGCGGGCGCCATCGCGCTGTCCATCGCGACGAGCGAGCCCGAGCCGTTCGCGACCGACATCGCGTACTCGGTCGCCGAAAACGTCGAGTCGAGGCACACCACGCGCTGGGTCGAGCCCGCGTGGCGCAGCGCGCACGCGTGCGTCATCTTCGTCGGCGGTGACGGCAGCACTTGGCCGGAGAACGTCGCGCTCGTCAGGTTCGTGAAGATCGGGAACGTTTCGGTCGCCCACGCGACGCGCATCTGCACGGCATAACCGCCGACCGTCGACGGCGGCACGACGTGCACTTGTGCGACGCCGTTCGACGTGCACGTCGGGCTCGTCGGCTGCCATACGCCATCCGACGTCGTCGTCGCGACCGTCGTCGAGGCCGGCGTGCTGCCCGCCGGGCCGTAGACCGTCCACGAGATCGCGCGATCGTCGATCAGCGCGCCGTTCGGATCGGTCGCGGTGACGGCGACCGAGGCCGAGTTCGCGGCGGTGTCGATCGCGACCGTCGCGGCGACGACCGTGTCGATCGTGATCGTCTGGTGTCCGGCCACCGTGCCGACTTGCATGCAGCCCTCGCTGAGCAACGCGCCGGTCGTATCGAAGCCGCGCGCGACGATCACCTTGTTGTTCGTGCGCGAGATGCCGTCGAGGTTACCGGTCGTCGCGCCGCCGGTCTCGAGCGTCTCGTCGGCGGTGATCAGTGCTTCGAGCTGTGTGGCGTCGAGCAAGCCGAACTCGACGTCGGTGCACGCGAGCGTCGCCGACTCGTAGTCGGTGACCTCCGTCGTCGCGACCGAGAGGCTGCTCGGGTGCACGACCTCGACCGACAGCGTCGGCGCGCTATTGCATGCGGACAGCGCGACGAGCGCCGCGATCATCCTCATCGATCGGATCGTAACACCCATTGTTTTTGCGTATCCTTCGCTCGTGACCTTCGATCGGCGGACGCTGATCCAGACCGGGCTCGCGATGGCAGCCACGCGAGCGCGCACGGCGCCGCGCGCGTATCACTTGCAGGTCGTGGGCCAGCAGACGCCGGCCGTCGCGCTCGGGGCGCGTGCGGTCACCGTCGGTGCGGGCAGCGCGAACGATCTCGTGCTCGTCGATCCTCAAGTGTCGCGCAAGCACGCGGAGCTCGGCGTCACCCCCGACGGCATCCGCATCAAGGACCTCGGCTCGACGAACGGCACGTGGTACCAGGGCACGCGGGTCGGCGAGATCGTGGTCCCTCCAGGTGCCACCATCCAGTTCGGCAGCACGCCGGTTCGCATCGCGGTCGCCGATGCGCCGTCGCTCCCACCCAGCGATCGCGATCACTTCGGCGAGATGGCGGGGCAGAGTATCGCGATGCGCGAGCTGTTCGCCGTGCTCGAGATGGCGTCGCCGAGCGACGCGACGGTGCTGATCGAAGGCGAGTCGGGCACCGGCAAAGAGCTCGCAGCGCGCGCGATCCACGACGCGTCGGCGCGTAAGGACGGCGCGTTCGTCGTCGTCGATTGCAGCGCGATCGCGGAGAGCTTGATCGATTCGCACCTGTTCGGCCACGTGCGCGGCGCGTTCACCGGCGCCGATCGCGATCGCAAGGGTGCGTTCGTCGAAGCGTCGGGCGGCACGTTGTTCCTCGACGAGATGGGCGAGCTGCCGCTCGCGGCGCAGGCGAAGCTGTTGCGCGTGCTCGAGGCACAGACCGTGCAACCGGTCGGCGCCGATCGGCCGATCAAGGTCGACACGCGCGTGGTCGCCGCGACGCACCGCGATCTCGCGCGCATGGTCGCCGCCAAAGAATTTCGCTTCGATCTGTTCTATCGGCTCGCGGTCGTGCACGTCGCACTACCGCCGCTACGCGAGCGGCTCGAGGACCTGCCTCATCTGATCGCGACGTTCTTCACGCGGCGCGCCGCGCCGGTCGGGCCGATCGACGGCGACAATCTCGACAAGCTGCGGCGCTACGCGTGGCCCGGCAATGTACGAGAGTTGCGCAACGTGCTCGAACGCGCGTGGGCGTTGTCGGGGCCGAAGGTGCCTTTTCGCGAGCTCAAGCTGTGGCTCGATCCGACCTCGGCGCCGGTCGAATCGCCAACCCAAGCGATCGATACGAGCATGCCGTTCAAAGAAGCCAAGGAGCGCTGGAACGATCACTTCGAGAGCCGCTACGTTTCAACGGTGTTCGCGAGCAATGCCAGCAACGTCACGCGCGCGGCCGAGCACGCCGGGCTGTCGCGGCGGCACTTTCGCGAGCTGTTGTACAAGCACGGCATCGTCGAGCGCCCGGCCGACGATTCGGACGGCGACTAGTGAACGCGCGGTTCGGCAACTACGAAATCCTGTTCGAGCTCAAATCCGGCGGCATGGGCGCGGTGTTGCTCGGCCGCCGCCGCGGCCCGGGAACGTTCGAGCAGCTCGTCGCGATCAAGACGATCCGGCCCGAGTACGCGCAAGCCGCGCACGTGCGCGCGATGTTCCTCGACGAGGCCGCGATCCTCGCTCGCTTGAATCATCCCGGCATCGCGACCGTGCACGATTTCGGCGAAGACGGCGGCACGCTCTACATGGTGATGGAGTACGTCGCCGGCATCGCGCTGCGCGACGTCCACGTGCCGCCGATCGTCGCCGCGCGCGCGATCGCCGAAGCCGCGCGCGGCCTGCACGCCGCGCACGAAGCGCGCGATCCATCGGGCCACTTGCTCGGCCTCGTGCACCGCGACATCTCGCCCGACAACTTGATGTTCGGCTACGACGGCCACGTCAAGGTCATCGATTTCGGCATCGCGCTGGTCAAGAACCGCCAGGCGCCGGTCACCGAGTTCGGCACGATCAAGGGCAAGCCTCCTTACATGTCGCCCGAGCAGGTCAAGAACGAGCCGATGGATCGCAGGAGCGACGTGTTCTCGCTCGGTGTCGTCGCGTGGGAGCTCGTCACCGGGCAAAGCTTGTTCGAGGGCGACTCGATCTACGCGATCGCGATCGCGGTCGAGCAGCAGGACATCGTGCCGCCGTCGCGCGTGCTCGGGATCACGCTGCCGGCCGGGCTCGATGCCGCGATCATGAGCGCGCTGTCGCGCGATCTCGAGACGCGCACGAAGACCGCCGCCGAGCTCGCCGAAGCGCTCGACGGCGTCGTGCAGGCGAGCGGTGGTGAATCGCTCGCGGCGTGGGCCGAGCGCGAGCTCGCCGACAAGCGCGCCGAGCATCGCGCGTGGTTGGCGAAGGTCGTCGGCGGTGGCTCGCAGCTCCCGCGCGCGCGCGGTCGCGCGAGCGGCATGCAGACCGAGCTCGCGCAAAAGGTCGTGCCGCCGATCACGGACGCGCTCGACGTGCCCGCGCCGGGCGGTCGTGTGGATCCGATCGCAGCGACGTCGATCGGCCCCGATGCGGACCGCACGCGCCGGCGATCGCTCGCGCCGTTCGTGGTTGTACTGCTCGCGCTACTCGTGACGGCGATCGCGATCTATCTCGCGCTGGCCGGCAAGCCGGGCACGCGCGCGCGCGATGCCGGTGTGATCGCGGCTGTGCCTGATGCGGCCATTCCGAAAATCACGCTGGAACCTCGAGATGCCGCGGTCGCAGATGCCGAGGTCATCGTCGAGATTCCTGCGGACGCGCCCGTAGGCCATCACGCGCCACATCACCGCGATGCGGGCGTCACGGTCGCGCTCGTGCCGGCCGATGCGGCGCCGGTGGGCACCGGGTCGCTCTCGGTCACATCGACAGGTGAGGTGTACTCGTCGATCTCGATCGACGGCGGGATTCCACTGTCGCCGCCGGTCAACAACGTCAAAGTCTCAGCCGGCCGCCACGTGATCCGATTTATCCAGCCGAACACGAGCAAGGTGCTCGACACGCAGACGATCGACATCGCCGACGGCCAGAGCCTCAAGATCACGCAGCGCTGATCACATCGGCACCCCGAGGTACCGCGCGCTCACCGTGCACCGGTATGGGGTCCTCCCGACAACCGGCGCACATCGCGCAGTTGGCGCTGGCGCGCGCGTTGCTGAAGCAAAGGGCAAGGAGAATATCGATGCGCAAGTTGCTCTTCACTGCTTTGTTTGCTTCCGCTGCGTGCACCACGAACGGTGGCTCGTCGCAATCCGACGATCCATCGACCGTTCAAACCGATCTCGTGAAAGCCAACGGCGGCGAGACCACTTCCGACGAGGCGCCGGAGTTCGGCGAAGCAGCCGAGTTCGATGCCGCCGCGATCGAGCCCGACGCCGCGTACACCGACGCGCTCGCGAGCGATCCGGGGATCGCCGCGATCTCGTCGTCTGCAACGCTCGACGCCCACCGCGTGATGATCGTCTGGGGCAAGCTCCCCGCCGATCCGGGCACGGGCGACACGCGTGATTGGAGCGGCTCGATCGCCGTCAACGAAGGTGGGCTGCTCGTCGGCCGCACCGTCAACTTCGAAGCGGCGACCGATCACTTGCTGCCGCGTTCGAACATCCAGACCGTGCCGTTCGATTCGGTGACCGGCCCGTACATCGACGGCCTCGTGCTGCGCGTGCTCGAGCCGAGCACCGCGATGCAATCGCCGGTCACGCTCACGTATACGGCGGCCGCATCGGCGAGCGCGAACCCGATCACGTACTCGTTCGATCTGGGCGCGCTCGAGCAAGGTCCGGTGAAAATCGACGCCGGCAACGGTTACGTGATGGTCGCCGTCGAGCTCGGTGAGAAGGCGTGCAACCAAGGCTTCATGCGCGGCCGCTTCCATCAATTGCTGCCGAACATCGGCGAATACCGCGGCATCGTCACCGATGAAACCGGCATGCCGGTCGGCCACGTGCGCGGCATCTACGGCCAGCTGCCGAGCGGCGACGTGATCTTCGGCAAGTTCATCGATCACGAAGGTCACTTTGTCGGCCTCATCAACGGCACGTACGGCAGCGGTGACATCGCGGCGAAGTGGATCGACAAGCAGGGCGATCGCGGCGCGATCGTCGGCAAGTACTTCGAGTCGACCGCGGTGGATGGTGGCGGCTTCTTCACGCGCTACGTCGAGGACAGCTGCGCGTCTTCGGGAGGTGGCGGCGGCGGCTCGGGCTCGGCGGGTCCCAGCACCGGCAACTGATTTCAAAAACTAGCTTTGCAACGGTCGCTCCGATTCGGGGCGACCGTTCTAGTTTTCGAGCCGATCGATCGCGGCCTTCGTGTTGTCGACACGAAACTTGCCCTTGCCGTCGCGCGCGACCGTGCCGATCGCGATCGCGGGATCGTGCGTGAAGAACAAGCGGCCGCGACGCTCGAGGAGATCGCCGAGCAGCTTCGCTTTCTCGTCGATGATCAGCTCGGGGTAGCGGTCGTAGCCCATCGTGATCGGCACGTGGACCCACGCGGCACCTGGGATCAGATCGGCGGCGAACACGACCGGCCCATCGGGCATCGCGACTTCGGTAAGCAGCAATCCAGGCGTGTGGCCGGCGCTGACGTGAAAGCGGAAACCGTCTCCGAGAACCTTCGAGCGATCGCCTGTCACTCTTTCAATACGGTCTGTTGTCTCCAGCAGATCGGTCAGACCAGGAATGAACGATGCGCGATCGCGGGCGTGGGGCGTGACTGCGCGTTGCCATGCCTCCTCGCCGACGACGTACTGCGCGTTCGGGAACTCGAGCGCGAGCGGCTTGCCGTCGGCCCACGCCGTCAACGCACCGCCGGCATGATCGAAATGCAGGTGAGACAGCACGATGACATCGACATCACTGGGCTTAATGCCGGCGGCAGCGAGCGAGTCGACGAGGACATGCCGTGGCTCGACCACCCCAAATCGCGCGCGCAACGCCGGCTCGAAGAACGCGCCGATGCCGGTCTCGAGCAGGATCATGCGATCACCGTCACGCACGAGCAGGCAGCGACACGCGAGTGGAATGCGGTTTTGCTCGTCGGGCGGGATCCATTTCTCCCACATCGCCCGCGGCGCATTGCCGAACATCGCGCCGCCATCGAGTCGCTGCGAATTGCCGAGCACGGAGGTCAAGGTGCGCACGATGCGTCCTTACCATGTCGGCCCGTCGGCGGTAGAATCCACGCCATGAGGGTCGCTGCACTGATCTGCGCGCTGGGTTCGTTTGCATGTTCGTCGCACAAGGGTGGAGATGATTCGAGCGGCAGCGCGACGCTCGTGCTCAGCCCGCCGACAAGCACGCTCGTGTTGCAAGACGGCGCGCCGGCGACCGAGCCGTTCACCGCCACGCTGATGACGGCCGATGGGTCGGCGGTCGATGTCACTGCGCAAGCGCTGTTCGGCGTCGACGAAGAGCTCGGCTCGTTCGTCGGCTCGACGCTGACGATGTCGAGCGCCGGCCTCGGCACCGTGACCGCGCTGTACATGGATGAGGATTCCGACACGTTCATCGGTTCGGCGCAGGTCGTCGCCGATCTCACCGGCGTGCGCATCGATCCATCGCTCGGCTCGGGTACGCCGGACTTGTTCGGCTCGGGCGCGACCGAAGATCCGACGCGGGTACCGACCGTCGTCTATCCGCCGGCGGGCGTGATCGTGCCGCGCAACCTCGGCGATTTCGAAGTCCACTGGACGGACGCGAGCTCCAACAACGTCTGGGAGGTCTCGCTGCAAGGCACGTATGTCGACCTCAAGGTCTACGTGCCCGGCGGCAACGGCGCCGGCGGCGGACCCGATCCATCGTGGATGTCGTTCTTGCCGGACGAGTGGCTGTCGGCGGTCGGCAACTCGGAGGCGATGACGTATCAGGTCCGCGGCGCCGACTCGACGATGCCGGGCAGCGTCGGCAGCGCGCCGCCCGAGTCGGCCGATCTGTCGAACGAAGCGATGAACGGCGGCATTTACTACTGGTCGACCGGCGGCACCGGATCGGATGGCGAAGGCATCTGGCGCCACGACATGTCGAAGCCACAAACGCCGGCGACGGCGTTCTACACCGGCGCGCAGCTGACGAATCCAACCCAAGGTGCCTGCATCGCGTGTCACGTCCTCTCGGTCGACGGCACGAAGATGGCCGTGACCTTCCAAGGCGGCAACGGATCGGCCGACGAGATCGACGTCGCGACGCAGGCGCTGCAGAACAACACGAACTACTGGAACTTCGCGACGTACACGCCCGATGGCTCGCAGTTGCTCGCCGTCGAAGCCGGCGACCTCGTCGTGCGCGATCAGGCCACGCAGACGGTGGTCGGCTCGATGACGAGCGCGGGCTGGGTCACGCATCCGAGCCTGTCCGCCGACGGCACGATGCTCGTCTATACGCGGCCGACCGTGATGAACTGCGACTGGGCATTCGGCGGCGGCGAGATCGTCACGCGCACGTACGATCAAGCGTCGGCGAGCTTCGGGACCGAGACCGTGCTGCTGCAGAACTCGATGAACAACTACTACCCATCGTTCTCGCCCGATGGTCAGTGGATCTTGTTCAACCAGTCGAGCGACAACTCGACGACCGGCGCCTACAACAATCCGAGCGCGACGGTGTGGGTGATCAAAGCCGACGGCACGCAGCCGCCGGTCGCGCTATCCGCGATGAACACGAGCACGGCGAACCTCACCAACTCGTGGCCGCGGTGGGCACCGTTCCAGCAAACCGTCGGTCAAAGCTCGACGCCGATCTACTGGATCACGATGTCGAGTAAGCGCGACTTCGGCGTGCGGCTCGTCGGCAAGGCGCAGCCGCAGCTGTGGATGTCGCCGTTCTTCCCCGGTCAGGCGGCGATGGGCATCGACCCGAGCGCGCCGGCGTTCTGGCTGCCGTTCCAGAACATCGACAGCTCGAACCACATCGCGCAGTGGACGCAGCAGGTCATCGGCTTACAGTAGCCCCGCCGTCGATCGTCGACGGCGGCGCGATCGTCAGCTCGTAGACGGTGATGCCGGTCGCGATCGCGAGCGCGCTGCCGGCGATCGCGTACACCCACCAATGCCGGTACCACGGCGCCGGCGGCTCGTAGCGCAGCGCGATCTCGCGCGGCCGTTGCGGATCGGCCCACGCGAGCACTTCGTTGCCGCGCGCGTCGTACGCGCGCATGTACAGCTCGAGCGACGTCGGCGTTTGCGCGACGACCGGCGGCAACACGAGGTGGGCGTCGGTGTTGCCGTGCAGCGCGAGATCCGCGGCGCGCCAGTCGTGGTCGCCGCGCGCGCGGACGAATACCGTCGCGCGATCGAGGAACCGTTTCGGATCGGCGACGACCTCGACGTCGAGCGGGACCGGATCGCCGACCTTCTGGCCGCGCGCCCAGTTGACCTCGAGCTCGGGCGGCGCACCCGCTTGCTTGCGCGTGCGCTCGAACACGAACGTCGCCTTGGGCGACAGCGTGTAGCTCAAGAAGTGGCCGGGATCGAGCGCGAGCATCATGTCGAACGCGCGCTGCGCGCCCGGCTCGTCGTCGCCGTACGCCGCGGCGATCCCGCGCTGCTCCCACAGCGTGACGTTGGTCTGGTGATCGAGCGGCCCGGCTTGCTCGACGGCATCGAGCTGCGCCTTCGCGGCGTCGACGTCCTGCGCCGCGAGCGACTTCATGCCGCCCGCGAGCTTGGCGCGTGCGTCGTCGGTCGGCTTGCATGCGCCCGCGACGAACAGCTGGGTCGGCGCGCACGCCGGCCGCAGCGCCGCGATCGACCCCTTGTGCGCGGCGTTACTCGCGCACCCCGCGATGGCGATCACGCCGACGGCGAGCCTCATCATCGCGATCATAGACCAGCGCGAACGCCGCTGGTTAAGCCGAGCGAGCGCGGAGCGCGGCCGACCGTGGCCGCGCCGCGAGCGCTGATTAATATGGACACGGGTCGACCGCGGGACTGTCCCACGCGAATGCGACCGAGCGCACGACCTGCACTTTATCGAGCACGGCTTTGTCGGTGGCGTCGGTGCGCGAGCCGTACGGATACGCGAACGCATCGACCGTGTAGCCGTCGGCGCGCAGCATGTCGATCGACGGCTGCACCTCGTTCGCCATCCAGCCGTCGACGCCGTATTGCTCCGCGTACTCCGGCGCGCGCTGGTGGTTCACCGTGTGCGCTTCGACCGCGTGGCCGTCGCCGTAGAGGATCTGGAGGTTCGCTTTATCGGTGTCGGAGTACTGGTCGTAGTACGCGATCCAGAATGTCAGTTTCGCGGCGTACTGCTGGAACATCGGCCGGCCGTCGATCCACTGCGGCACGTGCGCGTCGTCGAACGACAGCGCGAGCCCGCCGGTCGATGGCTTGTTGTTGTTGATGATGTCGTCGAACGTGACGAACGCGAGGCCGCGCTGCTGCGCGCCGGAGATCACGCTCTCGATCGTGTCCCACGACACGGTCACACCGGGCTCGTGCGTATAGAGCTCGAGCGTTTCGCCGGTGCTCGCGGCGCGATCGAGCCCGGTCTCGATGCTCGCGATCGAGTTGTCCGCCGACGAGTCGATGTCGACCGCGCAGTGAACCTTGCGGCCGTCCCAGTTGTAAAACGCCGAGTCCACCTGCCCCAGATCGAGCTGACACGCGCCGAGCAGGAGCAGCGGACACAGGCGTGTTATGAGGTGCGCGTGCTTCGCTTTGCCGCGCTCGTGATCGCGATGATCGCGACCGTCGGGGCGCGCATCGCGCACGCTGATCCCGACGATCTGATCGCGAAGCCGCTCGTGCTCGTGCCCGGCCACGTCGACGCATTCGCGACGCTCGAGACCGATATCTCGAGCGGCTTGCACGGTGAGCCGCTGTCGCTCGCGCCCGACGTCTGGGTCGGCGTGCTTCCCGAGCTGACGGTCGGCGTGATTCACAGCGACCTCAGCGTAGATCGGATCGGAGCCGGTGCGAGCTTCTGCATCGAGACGCAACGGATTATCTGCCCGAACGCCTATCACGGCACCGGCCTCGACGCGTTGTATTCGATCGCGACGGGGAGCTTTTCCGCGGCGGTGCGAGCTCGCGCACTGATCCGAGAGTTTCACCCGTACTTCGAGCCGGCCGCGACGCTCGGCGCGCTGCTGCGCTGGCATCGCGGCCGCTGGTCGATCACCGGTGATCCGTTCGTGCAGATCGGCCTCGACAACAATCGCTACGGCAACTACTCGGCGATCTGGGTGCCGGTCGTGTTCGCGATGCAGCCGATCGAGCACGTCGCGATCGAGCTGCACACCGGGTGGAACGGCGACTTCTATGAAATCTACGACGGCTGGTACACGCCGGCGGCGCTCGGCGTGCGCGGCGCGATCACGCCGCACTTCGAAGTCGGCGTGTTGGCCGGCTGGCTGTCGATCTTCGGGCCGCAAAACGACGAGAAGCTGCGCGTGCTCATGTTCGACGTCGGCTGGCACGAATAGGCAACGCCCCAGTCGCGCGGTGCGAACGGGGGATCGCCACCTCATGCGCGCGTGCGAGCTCGCGCGGTTATCGCGGCACGGTCCGCGCTCTTACGCGCGGCATGAAGCTCGATGCATTCGCACTCACGATCACCGGCCGGCGCAACAACAACGAAGATGCCGTGTGCGCCCGCCACGACCTGGGCTTGTACGTGGTCGCCGACGGCATGGGCGGCTACGAGGGCGGCGAGGTCGCGAGTGCGATCGCGGTCGACTCGATCAGCGAGCTCGTTCGCCGCACCGCCGGCGATGCCGACGTCACCTGGCCATACGCGATCGATCCGGCGCGCTCGCCGAGCGAGAACGAGCTGCTCGTCGCGACCCGGCTCGCCAACGATCGCATCGCGGCGCGCCGGTCCGGCGAGCTGCGCGAGATGGGCTCGACGGTCGTCGCGTTGCGCATCGCCGGCGATCGCGCGATCGTCGCGCACGTCGGTGATAGCCGGCTCTATCGCCTGCGCGCCGGCGAGCTCGCGCAGCTGACGACCGATCACTCGCTCGCCGCACAGCTCGAAGCATCTGGGATGAAGGTCGAAGCCGACTTTCAGTGGCGGCACGTCGTCACGCGCGCGCTCGGCACGGCGCTCGGCGAGCCCGACGTCCAAAGCGTCCCGATTCGCGCCGGCGACACGTTCCTGTTGTGCAGCGACGGGCTGTCCGAGGTGCTCGCGCCGGCGACGATCGCCGCGCTGCTCGCCGACGCGACGTGCTCGGCCGAGCTCGCGTGTCGCGCCCTCGTCGATGCCGCATATTCCGCCGGCTCGCGCGACAACATCTCCGCGATCGTCGTGCGCGCGGCCTGACACGCCACGCGAGATCGGCGATTTCAAACGGCGAGCAATTCGGCGATTTCAAACGCCGGCGGCGCCTGATCGCGCTTCGCTTTCGTACGTCCCTCGACGGTCCAACGATGTCGCGGGTTACGCGCCGTAAGTCGCGTTCGTGGACTACGTCCCCTCGTCGGCGATGAGGCCGTGCTTGCGCGCGAGCGCGCGCAGATGTTTGCGATCGATGCCGGATTCGCGCGACGCCGCCGACAGGTTGCCGCGCGTTCGAGCCAGCACGTCGGCGAGATAGCGGCGCTCGAGATCGTGCAGCACGGCGGCTTTGGCTTCGGCGTAGGGCAGGTCGCTGCGCACGGCGAGCCCGATGTCGTTCGCCGGCGAGGCCTCGACCCGCACGACGAGCTCGGCAAAGCGCTGCGCGCCGGGGGCGAGCGCGATCGCGCGATCGATCGCGTTGCGCAGCTCGCGGATGTTGCCGGGCCAGCTGTGCGCGACGAGCCGATCGAGGTTCGCGCCGGCGAGCGCGTCGCCGTCGTTATCGCCGTCGCCGGCACCGAAGCCGCGGCGGCGCAACAGCTCGCGGACGAGCGGCGCGATGTCTTCGCGGCGCGCGCGCAGTGGCGGCAGCGCGACGCGCACGACCGCCAAGCGATAGAGCAGGTCGGGCCGGAACCGGCCGGCCGCGACCTCGGCGTCGAGGTCGTCGCGCGACGCGGCGATCACGCGCACGTCGATCGCGCGCTCGCTGTCGCCGCCGAGCGGGCGCAGCATACGTTCTTCGAGCACGCGCAACAGGCGCGCTTGCGTCGTCGGCGTGATGCGGCCGAGCTCGTCCAAGAACAGCGTGCCGCCGTTCGCGCGCACGAGCATGCCGGTGCGCGCCTGCGCCGCGCCGGTGAACGCGCCTTTGACATGGCCGAACAGCTCGCTCTCGAGCAAGCCTTCGGGCAGCGCGCCGCAGTCGACCGCGACGAACGGTCCACGCCGGCGATCCGACGCGTCGTGCACCGCGCGCGCGACCAACTCCTTGCCGGTGCCGGTCTCGCCTTCGACGAGCAACGTGGCGTCCGATGCGGCAACGCGCTCGAGCACGGCGAATACCTCGCGCATCGCGAGGCTCTCGCCGACCAGGTCGCCGAAGCGGCGCGCTTGGCTCGGCGGCAGATCGAGCGGCTGCGCTTCGGGCTCGATCCGCACCGACGTCTGGCCGACGCGCAAGGTCGAGCCGGCGGCGACCGCGACCATGGTCACGCGCGAGCCCTCGTACCAGGTGCCGTTGGTCGAGCTGAGATCACGCACGACGAAGCGCGCTCCGTCGGCGCGCACGCTCGCGTGAAGTGCGGACACGCGATCGTCGGCGAGCGCGACGTCGCAGCCGGCATCGGTGCCGATCCGGAGCTCGTCATCGGCGATCGGCCATGCGCGCCCGCGATCGCGATCGCGACCGTCGATCACGACGAGGCGGCACGCGACGCGGCCGGAGCCGCCATCGAGCGCATCGCCGTAAACCGTCGCTTTACGAGTCACTCACTTGATACGCGCCAGCGCGCTCAGTGCTTCTCGGGGACGTATTCAGCCGGCGCGGCGCCGCCATCGCCGAACAAGAACGCTTCGCATTGCTCCTTGAGCACTTCGTGCGCCTTCTTGGTCGTGAGGTCGAGCCGCCATTCGTTGACCAGCCGCTTGGAGTGCTCGATCCACTCTTGCCAGGCTCGGGCCGAGATCTGGTCGTAGATGCGCTGACCGAGCGCGTCGTTGAAAGGCTTGTACGGCAGCCCGGGCAACGTGTCGTGAAGCTTGGCGCAGGTAACCGTCCTCGGCGTGCTCGGCGTGCTCATTCGGCCGCATTCGACCACAGCGATGTCCGTCGGGCAACCCGCCGCCACGAGAGGATAATCCACGAGAGCCGGGCGATTTCGGACAACCCCGACCCTCGCGATCCGGGTCAAGACGGCGACCGAGGCTATGCTATTGAGCTAGAAACCAAGGGCAGTCATGGACCTTTCGATCTACGAGTTGATGAGCCACGGCGGTGGCGCGATGTGGGTCGTGATGGCCTTCTCGGTCATCGCGCTGGCCGTCGGAATCGAGCGCGCGATCGCGCAGTTTAAATTCGTGACCCGCGCCCGCGCGCTCGGCGACACGGTCACGCGTTGCTTGGCCCGCGGCGCGATCGAAGAGAGCCGGTCGGCGTGCGAGCGCTCGCCATCGCCGATCGCCGATGTTTTCTTGGTCGGTTACGAGCGCATGGGCCGCGCGAAGCCCGAGCACGTGGTGACCGCGGTGCATCGCGAGCGCCAGCGCGTCAACCAGGCGCTGCGCACCCGGCTGTGGATGCTCGGCACGATCGGCGCGACCGCGCCGTTCGTCGGCTTGTTCGGCACCGTCATCGGCATCATCACGGGCCTCGGCAGCTTTCAGAAGGGCCAGCAGGTCAGCTTCTCGGACGTTGCCGGCCCGGTCTCGCAGGCGTTGATCGTGACCGCCGCGGGTATTCTCGTCGCCGTCGAGGCAGTCGTGCTGTTCAACTTCTTCAGCCAGCGCGCCAGCCGCATCGCGACGGAGATGAGGCTGCTCACCGACGAGTTCCTCGAGCTGCTGCTCGATGCGCCCGAGGATTCGGAGCCGAGGCGCAACAAGAAGGTCGACAAGGACGTCGAGGCCGACGTGAGGGCCGAAAAGGCCGCCGCTCAGCGAAAGAAGGACGACGATGGCCGCGAAGCTGCCTGATAGCGGATCCGGCGACGACGAAGACAGCAACGACGGCCTCTTCGCCGAGATCAACATCACACCGCTCACCGACGTGTTCCTCGTGATGGTGGTGATCTTCATGGTCACCGCGCTCGCCGAAGTCGAGCAGACGCGCAAAGAACAGAAGCAGAGCCAGCAGGCCCAAGAGCAGAGCGAGGTCGAAAAAAAATCGGGCCTGAAGATCACGTTGCCGCAGGGCAAGGCGCAGGAGATCGACACGTCGAAGGCGTCGCTCGTGGTCACCGTGCCGATGCAAGGCGACGTCGAGATCGGTGGCAAGCAAATGCACGACCCCGACATCGACGCGGTGTTCCTGGCCGCATTCCAGCGCGACCACAACACGCAGGTCATCCTCAAGGCGGACAAGGGCGTTGCCCACGGCCGCGTCGTGAACCTGATGGAGCGCGCGAAAGACGCCGGGCTCACGCATTTGGCGATCGGCACGAGCGGCTCCTGAGCTTCGCGATGACGGCAGCGGCGTTCACGCGCCGCATGTAGCCGATCACGTGCGCGTCGATCATCTCGCCGACCGGCTCGTCACCGCGCGCGTGATCGACCACGAGCACGACCGGCACGTTCGCGTCGCGATAGCGCGCGAGCTTGGTGTCGAGATACGACGCGGTCCAAAACCCGACGAGCTCGACGCATACGCCATCGACGATCAGATCGGGGCACACGAGCGTGCCGCCGGGTGAGGTGGCGAGCGGCGCAGGCAGCACCTCGATCGCGAGCGCGCGATCGAGCTTGCCGAGGTCGCGGGCGAGCTTGCGCGCGGTGTAGCCGACCGCGCGGTCGATCGCCGGGACGGCGGGCAACACGATCGGCGACGCGATCGCGATCGCGTAGTCGCCCGCATCGATCGCGAGCTCGAAGCGCTCGCATCCCGCGAGCAGTGGCGCGAGCTGGCCGAGCGCGCGGCCGTACACGCCCGTGCGATGGCACAGCGCGAGCGGCCCGACGATCGCCAGCGCGGCGTGATCGCCCTCGCGCGTTGCAGTGACGATGAGGCCGCGGGCGAGCGCGCCGCGCAGCACGCTGCCATCGTCGCCCCACAGCCGCGCGTGTACGCCGTAGGCGCGGCCGAGCGCGCGCTGCACGAGCTGGACATTCGCATGGGCAACGATGTCGAGCTCGTCGGGCCGTCCGTCGGCGAGCTCGATCGCGCGCTCGCGCGGCAGATCGGACCACAGCAATGGCTCGAGCTCGCGCGGCGAAAGCCCGAGCGTGGCCGCGGCTGCGTCGAGCCGCGCGGCGCGAACGGTCTCGGTCAACGCCGGTGCGCCGAGCACCATCGCGCGCACTTCGCGGGCGACGCGCGCGTGTGCGGCACGGCCGCCGGCCAGCTTGCGCAGCGCGCTCGTCACGGCCGAGAGCTGTTTGGCGGGCGCGGCGACGCGTTCGAGCTCCGCTTCGGCGACGCGCCACGGCTGGCCTTCGGCGCGCACGACGATGTCGACGAGCTCGCCGATCCAAGGCAGGTCATCGCGATCGAGCATGTTCACGACGCGACCTCCTGCGAAATCTCGAGCCCGCGCCGCCGGCGTACGACCTGCGCGGCCTCGGTGGTCGCTCGCGTGGCCAGCTCGTAGACCGTCGCGCGCTTGCCGGGGCGCGGCCGCAGCACGCGGCCGATGCGCTGGACATGCCTGCGCACGCTCGCCGTGCCGCCGACGATGATCGCGATATCGGCCTCGGGCACGTCGAGCCCTTCATCGAGCACCTGGGCCGAAACGAGCACGTTCGCGTCGCCGGCGCGAAACCGCGCGAGCATCGTCGCGCGTTCGGCACGGCCGATGTCGCACGTGATCGGCATGACGAGCAGCTCGCGCGCGATCGCGTATGCAGTCGCGTTGTCGGCGGTGAACACCAGCACGCGTTCGCCGGCGTGGCGCGCGAGTAGCTCGCGCAAGGCGGCGCGCTTGGCCGCCGGATACGCGAGCACGGCGCGCGAGGCTCGCCACGCCGCCAGCGCGGCGCGGCCATCGCTCGTCCGTTTTGCGGTCTTCGCGAACTCGCGCCAGCTCGCGCCCGGCCGATCGTGCTGGAATCGGGCGAACGCCATGGCGAACGTGCCGCGCGCGCTGCGATATGCCGCGCGCTCGTCGGGCGCGAGCTCGATCGATACGGTCGCGACGTGGAAGTCGGCGGGCGCATCGCCGACGAGATCGGCGACTCCGAGCGCGTACACCACGCCGCCGACGTGGCGCTCGAGCGCGCCGCCCGGCGGAGGCGGCGTTGCCGTCAGGCCGAGTCGCGCGGGCGCGACCGACATCTCGAAGATCTCGCCGGGACACCACGCGCCGACGTGATGCGCTTCGTCGACCACGAGCAGGCCGAAGCGGTCGCCGATGCGCGGCGCGTGGACGAGCGCGCTCGCGTACGTCGCGACGGTGATCGACGCGACCGCGTGATCGCCGTCGCCGAGCCGGCCGACGTCGTGCGGCCACGCGGCCGCGATCGCGCGCGCCCATTGGTCGAGCAGCACGCGCGTCGGTACGACCACGAGGGCCGCGACGCCGAGCGCCGCGATCGCGCCGAGCGCGACGAGCGTCTTGCCGCTGCCGGTCGGCAGCGCGATCACGCCGCGGTCGCCGGCCGCACGCCATCCGGCAACGGCGCGTTGCTGGTACCAGCGCAAGCTCGGCAGCGACCACTCGCCGGCGAGCGATTCTGTCCGAACTTCGTCCGAAACTCGGACGTTCGCGGCCGAGAGCCGGACGCGCGTGCCGGACAACTGATCGGCCGGCAACCGCCACGCGCCGAGCTCGTGATCGCGCATCGCTCCGACGAGGATCGCGGGATCCTCGCCGCTCGAAACGCGATCAAACACGATGGTTCCACGATCGAAACGCAGCCGCATGTGCGCGATGCACAGCAAGCCGCGTGCCGATCGTTACTGCGTGATGCGCTTCGCGGTGAAGCCGCGGGCTTCGAGCAGCTTGATCACGCCCTTGTCGCCGATCAAGTGATCGGCGCCGACCGCGACGAACACGTCGCCTTGCGCGAACAGCTTCTCGAGCTTCGGGATCCAATCGCGGTTGCGCGAGAACACCAGAATGTCGTCCTCGGTGTCGATCTCGGCGTCGCTGTAGCCGGCTTTCTCGAGCTTCGCGCGCGTCTCGGCGTCGGTGCCCGGCGTGTCGTTGCTGCCGAGGCAGTACTCGCGCAGATCTTTGGACGAATCCTTATCGAGCTCGGCGCGATCTTTCGTCGTCTCGATCGTCGCTTTGAGCATGCGCAGGTCGAGCAGCTTGGCGAGCACGTGATCTTGGAAATCCGACGTCTCGAGCCCGCCGGTCGGGATGTTCGCGGAGCCGGCGTCGTCTTGGATTTCCTTGTCGAGGATCGCGGTCGTGTCCTCGAGCTCGATCGCGATCAGCAGCGTCGCGCCGACGGTCGTGCCGTGCTCGAGCAGGGGGGCCGTGCCGGAGCCGACGAGCTCGCTGAAGTGCTGCCAGTCAGCCGAGCCGAGCTCGTCGCGCAGCGGCTCGTCGGGCTCGTCGAAGCCGCCTTTGTCGTCGGGCGCGACCTCGAAGATCGCGAGCTTCGCCGCGTGCAAGTCGTCGTGCACGACCTTCGGCAGCTTCGCGAACGGCACGCCGACGTGACGCGTGCCGAGGATGTGCGAGGTCTTGCCGTCCTTGGTGAGCTCGAAGAAGTACGGCGTCACCGTCGGACACAGCTTCTCGGCGCGTGCGTGACGCTCGGCGAGCGACGGCGGCCACGACGTGAACTCGGCCGAGCCGACCACGACGGCGGAGCCAGCCGCCACCTGCCACGGATCGTGCGACGCCGAGCCGGCCGCCGAGCCGGCGTGCGGCGCTGGATCATCGTGATGACACGCGACGACCAGCCCGTATGCCACGACCGCGAACGCGAAAACACGCATTCGCCGATCCTAGCGCGCTTCAGAGCAAGACACCGCCGGCCGGTACCGGCGGCGATGCGGCGGCGGGAGCCGCGCTGCCTTGGTCGTCGGGCTCGATCGGCAACGCGCTGCCCATCGGCGCGGTCGGTGCCGCGGGCTCGGCTGCAGTCATGGGCGTCGCCGGCGCCGGCGCGGGCGTCGGCGCGTTGGGCCCGGCATGCAGCTCGTCGGCGAGGTGGCGCAAGAAGCTCGACCACGCGGCGGCGTCGTTGACGTGACGCGGCCGCTTGGCCGCGGCGGTCTCGAACTGCTTCGCGGCGTCGAGCAGCGTCGCCGATGCGTCGCGAAGCCGCAGCGACGCGCGCCAGTAGTCGACATCGCCGAGCAGGCGCTCGACTTCCTTGCGCTCGTCGCGGCGATCGGGCGAGCGCGCGAGGAGCAGCGCCTGGTTCAGCTGTTCCTGCGCGACGTCGAGCGGGCTGGTCTTGGCGTCGCCGGTCAGGGCGTCGACCGGGTTCTTCGCGGTCAGCGTGGTCGAGGCGCGGTCGATCAGCGCGGCGAGGAACCAGCCGCCGAGCTCGGCTTCCGACTCGGTTTCGCGCGGCTTGCACTCCGCGTTCGTCGGTAGCGTGATCTGCTTCCACTCGGGGCCGACCATCGGGCGCGTGCCCCATGGCGGAAACGTTCGACCCTGCTCGGCGGTGACCTTCGACGATTCGCACGTGATCGCGTAGCGCTCGGAGTTCGCGCGGCCCAAGAAGATCAGCGCCGCGATCGCCAGCCCGCCGAAGATCGACGCAGCCGCGATCACCATCGTGCGCCGGCTGCGCGGCAGATCGGGATCGCGATCGTCGTCGCGCTCGGCGCGTCGCTTCGCGGCCTTGCTCGGTGCACCGACGGCGTGCTCGAGCGAGGCGTCTTGCGGCACCAACGGCTGCTCGCCAAACCCGACGATCGGGTCGTACGGCGGCGGCGGCGCGGCGTCCGGCGCCGGCTCCGGCGTCGGCGGATACAGCTCGGCCGGCGGAACTTCTTGAGGAGGGTCGACCGGATCGCTCACGGCGCGACCTCGACGCGGTTGCGCCCGCGTTGCTTCGCGCCGTACATCGCCTCGTCGGCACGCTCGATCAGATCCGGCATCGACTCGCCGATCCGCCACTGCGCGATGCCGACGGAGATACGCAGCAGCAGCATCACGCCGTCGCCGACATCGAACGCGCGCTCGGCGACGCGCTGGCGCATGCGCTCGCCGACCTCCCAGGCGCGGCCGGCATCGGCCTTGGGCAGCACGGTGAGAAACTCTTCGCCGCCGTAACGCACGAGCAAGTCACCGCCGCGGATCGCGCCGCGCAGCCGCCGGGCGATCTCGGCCAGCACGACGTCGCCGACGCCGTGGCCGTGCTGGTCGTTGACCGCCTTGAAGTGATCGACGTCGACGAGCGCCACCGACAGCGGGCGGTCGCGATCCATCGAGGCCTCGATCTCGGCGGGCAGCCGCGTCATCAAGAACTCGCGGTTGAACGCGCCGGTGAGCGGATCGGTGACCGCGACGCGATGCAGCCGAACGTTCTCGATGTCGAGCGCGATCGTCGTCGAGATGAAGCGCACGAGCTCGAGATCGTCGGGGTGAAACGCGTGCGCGGCTTCGCTCGTCGCGGTGACCACGCCGACGCGCTCGCCGCGCGCGATCAACGGCACGCATAACATCGACGCGATCGGCGTCTGGTTGCCCGCGAGCGGTTTGAATCGCGGATCTTCGGCGACGTCGCCGATCAGCGCCGGCTCGCCCCGCTCGACGACCCAGCCGGCCACGCCTTCACCGATCGCGAACGACAGCGTGTGCATGCGCTCGGTTCGCAGCCCGTAGGCGGCCTTCGCGAGCAGGCGGCGGCGATCGGCGTCGAGCAGCATCACCGAGCACGCTTTCGCCCCGATCATTTGACACACCAGCTCCGCGATCCTCGATAGGAGGATTCCGGGGTCGAGGTCCGAGCCGACAAGCTTGCCGATCTCGAACAACACCGCCGGCAGCTTGGCGAGTTGCTCTGGTTTCACACCACGTGGCCGATGAACGGAAGATTGCGGTACTGCTGCGCGATGTCGAGGCCATAGCCGACGACAAATTTGTTTGGAATCGTGAAGCCAAGGTAATCGATCTTGACCTCGCGCTCCTGGCGCTCCGGCTTGTGCAGCAGTGAGGCGAGCTTGATGCTGGCCGGGCGGCGCGTTGCGAGGTTCTCCATCAAGTAGGCGACGGTATGGCCGGTATCGACGATGTCCTCGACGACGATCACGTGCTTGCCCTCGATCGGCCGCGACACGTCTTGGGTGATCTGCACGACTCCCGACGACACCGTGGCATCGCCGTACGACGAGATGCCGATAAAGTCGATGCGAATCGGCAGCGCGATATGACGCACGAGGTCGGCCATGAAGATGACCGAGCCCTTGAGCACGCCGATCACGACGACATCCTGCTTGCCCGAGTAGTCCGCTGTGATCTGTTCACCCAGCTCGCCGACGCGCGTCGCGATGGCCTCCGCCGAAATCAGCTCGGCAAACGGTTCGGTGTCGCGGTTCCAGGCAGGAGGGGACGAGCGCATGGCCGCAATGTATAATAATGGAGAGATGGTCGCTGCTGGGCACGATCTCGATCCGGCCCTGAGCTCTCTCATCGGAGACACGCCTACCGAGATCGACGTCGCACGTAAGAATCGGGTGTTTTGTAACCGCAACTTGCGGATGGACTCGATCGAGATGATCGGGTTCGACATGGACTACACGCTCGCCCTGTACCACCAGGAGCGGCTCGAGCAGCTGTCGATCCAGCTCACGCTCGACAAGTTGGTCGCGAAGCACGGTTATCCGGAGGCGATCAAGTCGCTGATCTACGACCCGCGCTGGGCGATCCGCGGCGTGATGGTCGATCGCGAGCTCGGCAACGTGTTCAAGCTCGATCGCCATGCGCACGTGGGGCGCTGTTACCACGGCATGCGCGAGCTCTCGCACGACGAGCGCAAGGCGACCTACCGCAAAGAGAAGATCAACCTGTCGGCCGATCGCTTCGAGTGGATCGACACGCTGTTCGGCCTGCCCGAAGCCGTCATGTACTCGACGTTGGTCGAGTGGACCGAGCGCGGCGGCCACGCGTGCAACTACGACAAGCTGTTCGGCGACATCCGCACGGCGATCGACGAGGCGCACCGCGACGACACGCTCAAGAGCGTGATCAAGGCCGATCTCGCGGCGTTCATCGTCAAGGATCCCCTGCTCGGCGAGACGCTGCACAAGTTCCGCAGCTCGGGCAAGAAGCTCTTCCTGCTCACGAACTCGCTCTACGACTACACCGACGTCGTGATGAAGTACCTGCTCGACGGCGAGCGCAAGGCGTACCCGTCGTGGCGCAACTACTTCGACATCGTGATCGTCGGCGGTGCGAAGCCGGCGTTCTTCAACGAGCTGCGGCCGTTCATCCAGATCGATCCGGTGACCTGCAAAGAGCTCGCGCCGGCCGTCGAGATCAAGCACCTGTCGCGCGACAAGGTCTATCAAGGCGGCAACGTCGTCGCGTTCGAGCAGATGACCGGCATCAAGGGCGATCAGGTCCTCTACATCGGCGACCATATCTACGGCGACATCCTGCGGCTGCGCAAAGCCTACATGTGGCGAACCGCGATGGTGCTGCAGGAGCTCGAGCGCGAGCTCTCGGTGGGCGAGCGGCTCGAGGCGCAGATCCAAGACCTCGAGCTGCTGGATCGCCGCCACCGCAACCTCGAATCCGAGATCGACTACCAGACGCTGCGGCTCAAGAAGATCCAGCGCTTGCTCGACGACTCGACCGTGCCGGCCGCCGTGCACGGCCGGCTCGACGAAGAGCGCAAGACCGCCCGCGACAACATCGAGGCCCTGCGCGAGCGCGCTCACCTGATGGACGCCGAGGTCGATTCGCTCGAAGCTCGCATCGATCGCGCCTACAACCCACATTGGGGCAGCTGTCTGCGCGAGGGTAACGAGAACTCGCGATTCGGCGAGCAGGTCAACGATTACGCGGATCTGTACACGTCGCGGGTCTCGAACTTCAGCCCGTATTCGCCGCTGCGCTACTTCCGAGCGCCGCGCCGGCCTATGCCGCACGAAGTCTAGAGCAAACGTTCGAGCTCGGACGTCTCTAAGCAGTATGCGGCGCGTACTCGCGGTGCTCGGGCTCGTGGGCCTGGTCGCCTATCATTATTGCGGTGGCGGCGGCGGCTCGGCGAAGTCGGCGGCCGAAACAACGCCGGCCGCGGCCACCAGGTCGGCGGTCCACGGCGATCCGAATCGCGTCGAGCTCGTGATGCTGCGCTCGGCGATGGCGCGGCTACACAA
Organism: Kofleriaceae bacterium; assembly: GCA_036271395.1. GTDB lineage: Bacteria > Myxococcota_A > Polyangia > Haliangiales > Haliangiaceae > JABFXX01. The sequence continues at coordinate 27,249 of DATBAS010000005.1, read as the reverse complement.
AGTCGACATCCTCGCGGGCGATCTGCGGCTCGAAGGCCAAGCCGTCGACGACAAACAACAGCCGATCGGCGGCGCGACGATCACGCTCGACGGCGTGCGGACGACGGTGACCGAGCAAGACGGCTCGTTCGCGTTCGATGGCCTCGCGAAGGGCACCTACGAGCTGGCGGGCGAGCGCGACCGGTTGTACGGCGAAGATTCGATCACGCTCGACGACACCAACGATCCGCTGATCTTGACGCTGCGTTACGGCCCGACGTTGACCGTGCACGTGGTCGATCACGCCGGCACGCCGCAAGTCGGCGCGAAGATCGAGCCGCGCCAGCACAACGCTCAGCTCACCGACGCCGACGGCAAGGCCGTGTTTCGCGGCATGGATCTCGGCGACGACCGCGTCGACGTCTCGAAGCGCGACTTCGCATCGCAGCAGCTGCGCATCGACGTCGGCGACGACATCGCGCGCACGGTCGACAAGAAAGTCGTGCTCCAGCCGAGCGCGCCGATCGGCGGGCTCGTGCTCGATCAAGATGGCAAGCCGGTGGTGAATGCCCGCGTCACCGCGCAGACGAGCACGCCCGACTGGTCCGATCAGGTCGACACCGACGCGAGCGGTCATTGGAAGCTCGACGGCTTCGGCGCCGGCAAGCTCACGCTGACGGCGTGGAGCGACCTCGACGTATCGCGATCCGAGCCGCCGATCACGCTCGACGGCACGACGCCGCGCATGGATCTCGTCGTCCACGTCGAGCGCGGCGCCACGCTCGGCGGGGTCGTCACCGATGCCGCCGGCAAGCCGCTGCCGCAGGTGCACATCTCGGCCGGCGCGAATTCCACCGAGACCGACGACCACGGCCGCTTCCTGATCGCCGGCATCGATCCGGGGGCGCTCAGCGTCGACGCGTCGACGCCGAAGCTCGGCGCGCCGACGCAGGCGATCACGATGCCGCGCGGCGGTCACCTCGAGCTCGAGTTCGTGATGGTCGAGTCGACGATCGGCGGCACGGTCACGAACGGCCACGGCGAGCCCGTCGCGGCCGTCACGGTGATCGCGACCGGCACCACGACGAGCGCGACGCAAACCGATGAGTTCGGCCACTTCGATTTCGGTGGCATCCCGCCGGGCGACTACACGCTCAACGCGACGCGCGAGCACGAGTCGACCGCCGTCGCACCGGAGGTTGCGGCGCACACCGGCCAGCACCGGGTCGTGCTCGTGGTCCCCGACGAAGCGACGGTGACCGGGCGCGTGGTCATGAACGGCGCGCCGGTCGACTACTTCGGCACCATCGCGGCACCGTCGACGACGGAGACCGTGCATGGCTTTCCCGATCCGGTGTACGCGAACGATGGTCGGTTCACGATCTCGGGCCTGCGTCCCGGCGCGTTTACCATCGTCATCGTCGGGCCGACGTTCCAGCGCTTCGAGCTCGCCAACATCGCGGTCACGGCCGGCGCCACGATCGATGTCGGCGACGTCGAGGTCACGCCCGGTCGCAAGCTGCGCGGCCGCGTCGTCGATAGCAGCGGCGAGCCGGTCGCCGATGCGAACGTCGTCGCCGAGCAGGGCGCGCACGTCGATACCGAGGTCTCGCTGCACAACTCCGTGTACGGCGCGCAAACCGCGCACAGCGATGCGACCGGCCACTTCGAGATCGCCGGCTTGCCCGACCAGCTCGAAGCCTACTGGATCCAGGTCAACACCGAGTCGGGCGTCGCGGTGCCACGCCAGCTCGTGCCGGCCGACTTCGACCGCGAGGTCGAGCTCGTCGTCACGCAGACCGGCTCGATCGTCGTGACGATCGTCAACATCAAGCCCGGCGACCAGTTCCTCGGCCGCGCGATCGGCAGCGGCGGCCAGTCGTACACCGACGTCACGAGCGATGGTCTGATCACGATCGATCGCTTGGCGCCCGGCGACTACACGCTGATGCTCGACTCCGACATGCTCGTGCCGCCGATCGCGGTCCACGTCGCAGCGAATCAAGCGACGCAGGTTTCGTTCACGCGGCCGGATTCATTCATCACGCTCGACGTCGCGATCGAAGGCGAGCGCTGCTGGGGCGTGTCGATCATGGCGGCGGATGACGATCGCACGCGCAATTTCTCGGAGTGCACCGATCCGCACCACGCCCTTGTCGAGCACGTGACGCCGGGCCGCTTCAAGGTGTGCAATACCGCTTGCACGGTCGTCGACGTGGCCGCGTCGCCACAACGGCAGAGCGTGACGATCGTCGGGCACGCCGGCAGCGACGAGATCATCGAGTTGCCGGCGACCGGTCCGGCTAGCGATGACTCGAGCCCGACCCCGAGCCAACCTGATCCGACCCCGAGCCAAGCTCCGGCGCCGGAGGCTGATCCGCCGGCGGAGGCGGACGAGGCAGCGTCGACGGTGGATTGACGCCGAGCCAGCGCGCGAGCAGCGGCGCGATGCGCACCATCTCGATCTGGCCGGGCTCCGGCGCCGTCTCGCGCTCGTGCGATTTGCGATCGGGCGCGAGCAGGATCACCGGCACCTGCTGATCGTAGTCGTGCAGCGAGCCGTGCGCGGTCGCTTCGGGCTCGTCGGCATCGCCGAAGATCCAGCCCTTCGCGGGCATGTAATAGACCTCGCCCGACCGCGACGGATCGAACGTCACGCAGAGCGCGTACGCGCGGCCGGTGCGCTTCTCGCAGTTGCCGGCGACGTCGGCGACGCGGCCCGCTTCTTCGATCCCCGGGAACGCGCGCAGCGCGAAGACGATCTTTTGCGTTGCCGCCTCGAGCTCGCCCTTGGGCTGCGCGAGCAGCGCCTTCGAAAAATACACGTTCGGGTAGTGGGCGTTGTCGATCCAGGTGCCGGGACCCAGCGTCGCCGCGGCGGCGTTGTTCGCCGCGGTGCGGATCTGTTCGAACGTGAGCCGGCCGCCGTTGATCGTCTCGGGCAGCGGGCTCGCGCCGTGATCGCTCGTCACGATCATCGACCACCGATCGGAGCCGACCATCTGATCGAGCGCGGTCATGAACTGACCGAGCTGCTGGTCGAGCCGCAGCTCGAGATCCCACATCTCCCACGACTCGTGGCCCCAGCCGTGGCCGACCCAATCGTGCGCGGACAAGCTCACGACGAGTAGATCGGGCGACTTGTCGGTGCCGAGCTGTTCGCCCTTGATCGCCGCGAGCGCGGTATCGAGCACCACTTGGTCGCCCGCCGGCATCGCGTAGATCGCCATCGCCGGATCTTTGGTCGCCGCCGGATCGTGCGGGAACGTCGTGCCGAAGCCGTGCTCGCCGACCTCGCCGGCGCGATCGTCGGGCACGCCCGAGAGCTGCGCGAGCTTCGCGGCGTCGAGCGGCGTCCACGGGCCGTTCGGCACCGGCGGATGCGTGTGGTTCCAGTCGACGAGCCACGGTGGCTGCTGGCCGAGCGTGGTCCACACGTGCGAGGTCGCGTCGAGCCAGATCGGCGTGCCGTGATGGCCGAGCGGCAGCACCGACGCGCGATCTTTGAGCGAGACCGACACCGCTTTCGCGCCGGCATTCGCCGCCGCGATCGCATCGCCGAGCGCGGGCGCTTCGAGCCATTCGGCGCTGACGGAGCCATCGAGCGCTTCGACCGCGCGCAGCACCTTGCCAAACTCGGGGTGCCACCACTCGTTCGCGAGAATGCCGGTGCCCGAGGTCGGCTCGCCGGTGCCGAGCAGCGCGTGGCCCGGCGCGGTCAGCGTCGCCGCCGACGGGTGATGGCCGACGTGCCACGTGCCCCGGCTGAGCAGCCGATCGAACCCGCCGCCGTGAAACTCCGACTGCTTCTTCTCGAACGACCACTCGGGCCACTGATCGACGACGAGCAACACGACGAGGCGCGTGCCCGATTCTTCCGGCGTGTCGTGATGCTCGTGACCGGCGTGCGGCGAGCACGCCCAGAGGGGCGTGACCAACGCGAGCAGTGAAAGTCGCTGCACGTGCGTACTCTACGGGAGAGCGATCTCGCGCGTCTCGGCGATGTAGTGCGATCCGCGCGCCTTTTGCAACGCGGCCCCATAGAGCGAAGAAGCCAGCGGATTCGCGCCGAGCCGGCTGGCGTACAAGCCTTCGTAGTATTCGTCGGGGTGAGCTTCGACCGTCACGCGAGCCGCCGTCGCGTGACCGTGCCACGCGCGCGCGATCTTCAGCGACTCGCCCGGGGCGATGCGCGTGTCGCTGCGCTCGTGCCAGCTGCCGTCCCAATAGATGTCGCGGCCGATGCGCTGCGCGAACCGCCCGACGGTGCGCGTGCCGTCGAGCAGCTCGACGATCACGTAGATCGCCGGCGTCGCGGTCGTCGGCAAATCATGCCCGGCGCCGATGTTCGCGAGCTCCACATCGACGCGGATCGCATCGCCGTCGCGCGTCGCCCGCGCATCGAGCCGATACGCCTGGCGCAGCGTCGCGGGATCGTGCACGCCGAGCCACGTGTGCTCGCGATCCGGCATGTGGCAGCTCTGGCACTGGATGCCGCGCCGCATGTACGGCCCTTCGAGCCACTCTTTGTACGTGTTCAGCAGCGGCTTGCCGGCGACCGCGCTGCTGGGCGGCAATTGATGACACGTCATGCAGAAGTCGGCGCGGTCGTAGATCGGCGACGGCGTGAACGGATAATCCGGCAACGTCACGAGCGACGGCGCGACGCCGGCCGGGCCGCGCCGCGTCCACGCGCGCACGTGACAGCCCGCGCATTGCACCGATTCGGCCGCGAGCGGTTTGTCACTGCGCTGTTCGGCGAGCGGCGCGTGACAGCGCGCGCAGTTGGTCGGGTCGACGCCGTCGGCGAGTCGTGCGCGATAGCCGACCGACATCGCACCGGCGTGCAGCGACGGCTGCCACTCGCGCGCCTGCTTCGCGTGACAGCGCGCGCACTGCCGCGCCGACAGCGACGCTTCGGCGGGCGCCAAGCTCGCCGGCGGTGGCCCCTGCGGCGGCACGGCGCTGCCGAACATCGTCGCTTCGTCGGGATCGGAGCCGGGCCACGTGCCGATCGCGAGCTTCGCGCTGCCCATCGCCATCCGATCGTCGTGCGCGTTCGCGCCGAGCTCGACGACGCGATCGGCGAGCGCCCACAAGTCCGCCGCCGAGAGCTGCGCGAAGCCCGGCATCGCCGTGCCCGTCATGCCGGTCGCGATCGACCACGCCGCCGCGCGACGCCGATCGGCCGGCGCGTCGCTCTCGCGTGGGCGATGCAGCGGCTCGCGCGTCAGATCGTACGGCGGGCTCGCGAGCGCGCGATTGCCGCGGCCATCATCGCCGTGACACGACGCGCAGCCGGCGCGCGCCCAGATCGCCGCGCCGTTGGTCGTGGCCGCCGGCTCGACGCCGAGCGCGATCGCGTGTTGTGGCGTCCCCACGTTCGGAGCGAACGCGCGCACGATCGCGATCATTTCCGCGATGTCGCGCTCGCCGAGCACGTCGCCGAACGCGGGCATCGACGTGCCGCGCGCGCCGAGTCGAATGGTCCGCGCGAGATCAGCATCGCTCGCCGGCGCGCCGAACGGCGTCGTGCGCCACTCGAACGCGCCGCGCGTGAAGTCGCGTGGCTCGCCGCGCGCGTACGCCGCCGCAGGCCCGAGGCCGTCGCCGCGGCTACCGTGGCACGCCACACAGAGCTGTTCGTAGCGCGACCATCCCGGCAAATCATGTGGGCTCGCGTGCGCGGTCGCGGCCACAGCAACAAGCACGACAACCCCGCGCACGGTCGTAGGCTGCTACATGTGCTAAGCCAGAGTCCATGATTCGTACGAAGATCCTCGGCCTCGGCAGCTATGTGCCGGATCGCGTCGTCGCGAACGAGGAGATTCCGTACCTGAACGATCAGCACGTCCGTCAGGCGACGATCCAGACCGAGACGAACGACAGCTGGATCCAGCAGCGCACCGGCATCAAGGAGCGCCGCTACGTGCCGAACGACGGCAGTGTAGCGACCTCGGACCTCGCGCTCGAGGCGAGCAAGCGCGCGATCGCCGATGCCGGGCTCGAGCCCAAGGACATCGACTGCATCATCCTCGGCACGTTGTCGCCGGATTTTCATTTTCCAGGCACGGCCGTGCTGCTGCAAAAGAAGCTCGGGATCGCCGAGCGCACGAACTGCGCGTGCTTCGACATCCGCCAGCAGTGCTCGGCGTTCGTGTACGGCCTGCAGATGGCCGATGCGTTCATTCGCACCGGCATCTATCGCCGGATCTTGCTGGTCGGCGCCGAGCTGCACAGCCACTCGCTCGACTTCTCGACGCGCGGCCGCGACGTCACCGTGCTGTTCGGCGATGGCGCGGGCGCGATGGTGCTCGCGCCGCAAGAGACCGACGATCCGAAAGCCGGCGTGATCTACACGTCCGCGCACGCCGACGGCACCGGCGCGATGGACCTCTATCTCAAGATCTTCGAGATCCAGAAGCTGCCGTACGTCGACTACGACCCGCGCGATCGCGAGCAGAACGCGGCGATGTATCCGAAGATGGACGGCAAGCGCGTGTTCTTGAACGCCGTGCGCGGCATGGTGATGTGCTCGCAGGCGGCGCTCGCGAAGACCGGCCTCGGCTGGGACGACATCCAGTGGTTCGTGCCGCACCAGGCGAATCTCCGGATCAACGAGAAGGTCGTCGAGGTCGCGAAGATTCCGACCGAGAAGGTCCTCAACACGATCGAGCACTACGGCAACACGACCGCGGCGACGGTGCCTCTGACGATCGATTACTGGCGCCAGCAGGGTCGGGTGAAGCGCGGCGATCGGATCCTGTCGTCGGTGTTCGGTTCCGGCTTCACGTGGGGCGCGGCGATCTTCACACTCTGAATCATGGCGCTCACACTCTACGTCGGCACCAAGCGTTACTCGTCGTGGTCGCTGCGGCCGTACCTGGCGCTCGCGCACGCCGGCGCGAGCTTCACGACCGAGACGATCGTGCTCGATCGGCCCGACACCAAGGCGCAGATCCTCGCGGTCAACCCGGCTGGCAAAGTCCCGGCGCTCCACGATGGCGGCCTCGTGATCGCCGAGTCGCTCGCGATCTGCGAATACGTCGCCGAGCTATTTCCGACCGCCGGCTTGTGGCCCGACGATCGCGCCGAACGTGCGCGCGCTCGCGCTGTCGCGACGGAGATGCACGGCGGGTTCGCGGCGCTGCGCCGCGAGATGCCGATGGCGCTCGGCGTGAAGCAGCCGGGCATCGGCCGTACGCCCGAATCGATCGCCGACATCGCGCGCGTGACGCAAATCTGGCGCGATCGGCTCGCGGCGAGCGGCGGTCCGTTGTTGTTCGGTACCTTCACCATCGCCGATGCGATGTTCGCGCCGGTCGCGACGCGGTTCGACACCTACGAGGTCGAGCTCGACGATCCCTGCGCCGCGTACGTTCGCGCGATCCTCGATCTGCCGGCGATGCGCGCGTGGGCTCGCGACGCCGCCGAAGAACCGCCTACGCGCTAGCGCGAAGCACGTAGGCGGCGATCAGCTGCGCGCCGATGCGCATCATCAGCATCACGGCCGGCGCCCTGGGATCGCCGAGCCGCTCGTACGCGAGACGAATCGTCGGCGAGACATCGGCGAATTCGATTGCCATCGCCGCGCAGGCTACGCAATTCGCACGAAAATCGCCGGCTTGCTCTTCGTGGCGGTGAACGTGCGCCTGGTCATCAACCCGGGACGTCGGTGATCGATTCCGTGCAAACTCGGCGAAGCGGCGGCCACCATGTCACATGACCCAGACCATGCGTCGCAGCCTGTCGCTCGTCGTCCTGTTGCTCGGAACCATCACGGTGTACGCCGATACGCAGGATGGCAAGCCGTGGGTGTGGGATGACCAAGAACGGTTCCGCAGCGCACCCGACGGTGCGAGCTCCTGCAACTCGATGAACGGGCGCTTCGGAAGCCACATCACGTGCAAGATCGACCACGCGTCCTTCGACAAGCACCTCGCGACCGAAGTGGCCAAGCCGAGGATCGGGGACCGGGATACGCTCGACCCCAAGACCTACTGCGGCGAGCTCTCGTGGTATTTCATGTCGGGGCAGGAGACGCTGAGCAACTTCCCCGACGCGAAGGAATGCCCGGACTGCGTCGCCGAGCTCAAACAGCGCGTCAAGACGCTGGAGTGTCGGTTCGACGAGGGCACCGGCAGCCCTTCCGTGGCGCTCGACAAGTCAACGCTGGTCATCACGATGCGCCGCATGGACGGGGGCGCATCAGGTTGGATGGGGCCAGCACTGAGAAAGCTCTTGCCGGCGTATGACAAATACCTCGTCGCGCACAGCTGACTGTCTCGAGGTCCGGGTGTTGGACGGCGCGTCCAGATTCTCAGCCTCGGGCACGGCGGCTGGCACCCGGCGCAGGCGCCAGCCCAAGAAGGCGCTGTCAAATAGAATCGGTCAAGCTCGGCGACGACTCAGAGCTCGTCGTCGAGGCTCGAGGCGGCCGGCGACGTGAACGGCGTCTCCGACAACTGCGCCATCGCGGTCGCCAAATTCGCGACGGTGACCGAAGGTGGCGCGTTGCGCTCGAGCATGAACGCGCACGTCGCACACGACGTGACGACCATGCCGCCGCCGGTCGCTTGCACCTCGGCGAGGCGGCGCTTGCTCATCTGATCGGCGATGAGCGGCATCGTCTTCGGCAAGAGGCCGCCGCCGCCGCAGCACTCGGTGTCTTGCTTGTTCCACGCGAGCTCGCGGACCTCGGCGAGCTGGGCGAGCGCGCGCCGCGGCGCCTCGATGACGTTGTTGTAGCGCGCGTGATAGCAGGGGTCGTGGTAGTAGACCGTCTTGCGATTGACCGGGCACGCGAGGCTCTGTGCGGCGGGCGCGAGCACGTCGGCGAGCGAGACGACCTCGGGCCGGACCTGCACGCCTTCGGCGGCGTACTGCGCGCGCATCGCGTAGAGGCACGCCGAGCAGTTGATCGCGACCTTGCGATAGCCGCGGATCGCCGACGCGACACGGCCGGCGTGCCAGCGAAACAGATCGCGGTGGCCGGCCGCTAGCAGCGGGTAGCCGGCGCACGCCTGCGGCGCCGAGACGATCGTCGCCGCCGTGCCGACGCGGTCGAGTAGCGCGAGCGTGGCGCTGATATCGGCGGCGCCTTTGTCGATCGCGTCGCAGCCCGGCCAGATGCCGAGCTCGCCTTCGCTGCCGAGGCGATCGGCGAACTGCGCTTGCAGCTGCGCCGACAACCGCTGCTCGCGGGCGCGAAATCGCTCGCTGTAGCCGGCGAGCGCCGGGTGCGGCACGCCCTTGTCGACGGCGGCGGCGCGGCCGCTCAGCAACACGAGCCCGGGCTCGTTGCCGTGATCGCAGTAGACCGTGCAGTGGCGGCAACCGGTGCACGCCCACAGCGGATCGGTGGCCTCGGTGGTCCAGCGATCGCGGCCGAGCCGGAGCTGGTTGAGCCGGTCCATCTTGACCTGCGGGATGTACGTCTCGCGCCCGCTCGCCGTCGAGACCGGGCACGCGTGGCGGCACATCTTCGGGCAGAACGTGCAGTAGTCGAGCTGCTTCGCAACCGACTCGGCGGAAAACTCCGACATGCAGCGCGATCTTAGTTCAAACCGTCGACGCGTTCGCGCAATGACACCAGATCTCGCGCGATGCGCGGATTCTGCGGCTCGAGGATCGCGAGCCGTTCGAGCACGTCGAGCGAGCGCAGCAGATCGCCGTTGCGGCCGTAGATGCCGGCGAGGTTGACGAGCATACGCGCGACGATCTGGCGCTTGCTCGCCGCCGCGATCACGCTCGGCTCGAGCACGGCGGTTGGCGTCGTGGTTTGGCGTAGCAGCGTTTCGAGATCGGCCGGCGACAGCGAACGGCCGCGGTTGTACGGATCGAGAAATAGCCACGCATCCTCGACCGCGACGCGCACGAGGAAGTGGCCGGGAAAGTTCACGCCCTGCGCGAGCACGCCGACGCGTCTCGCGACCTCGAGATAGAGCACCGACAGCGAGATCGGAATTCCAACGCGGCGATCGATCACCTCGCACAAGAACGTGTTGCGCGGATCGTAGTAGTCGTCGAGGTTGCCGGCGAAGCCGAGCTGATCGAACAGCCAATCACTGATCGCACGCGCACGCGCGGCGCCGTTCGACGCGCGCTCGACATCCCGCGCGACGCGCTCGGCGATGTCATCGAGCATGTCGCGGTACGCCTCGAGATCGCGGCGCGGGTATTCCCACGCGCCGATGTGCAGCGCCGCGTGGTCGAGCGAGAAATCGTCTCGCGCCACGATCTCGCCGAACCGGGCCAGGCCCGGGCTGCTCTCCATGAGCCCAAGATTACCATTCGTGCAGCGGTCACCGGCGGAAGATTGTGCGTCGAGATTGTGCGAAGATGTGATCGCGTTATGGCTGACGATCCGCGGCCCGGCACGATCGTCGGCGGTCGCTACGAGCTCCTCGAAGTCGCCGGGCGCGGTGGCATGGCCGATGTTTGGCGCGGCCGCGTGCGCGGCGACTCGGGGTTCGTCCGAGACGTCGCGATCAAGCAGATGCACCAAAATCTCGCAGAGCAGCCGCCGTACGTCGCGATGTTCATCGAAGAGGCGCGGCTCGGTTCGGTGCTGCAATCGCCGAACGTCGCCGAGGTGCACGACTTCATCCACGACGACGGCCGCTATTACATGGTGCTCGAGTGGATCGACGGCATCGATCTCGGGACGTGGATCCGCTGGCACGTGCAGCGCAACGAGCCGACGCGATGGGAGCTGGTTGCCGCGGTCGGCGTTGGCGTCTTGCGCGGCCTCGCGGCGGCGCACGAGCGCGTGGGCCCGGATGGTCGGCCGGTGCCGGTCGTGCACCGCGACGTGTCGCCGCACAACGTCCTGTTGACGACGCGCGGCATGGTCAAGCTGATCGACTTCGGCCTCGCGTTGACGTTCGATCGCGGTCAAGAGACGACCGAGCCGGGCATCGTCAAAGGCAAGATGTCGTATCTCGCGCCAGAGATCGTCGCCGGTGGCCGGCCGATTCCGGAGAGCGATCAGTTCGCGTGCGGCTCGATGCTGTGGGAATCGCTCGTCGGCCGAAAGCTGTTCGAGGGCGCGACCGACTACGAGACGTACACGCGACTGCGCGATTGCATGGTGCAGCCGCTGCGCCCGCTGCGACCCGACGTGCCGCAGCCGTTCGTCGCGATCGTGCAGCGCGCGCTGTCGCCGACGATCGAAGGGCGATTTCCATCGGCACGCGAGATGGCGCGCCAGATCGGCACCACGCTCAAGAAAGTCCAGCTCCGCAAAGATCTGCACACCGTGCTCGCTCGCACCGTCGAAGAAGCGCGCGCCGGGATGGGGCTTGGCCCGCTGACCGGCGATCCGTCGTCGGCGACGCCGGTCGCGCAGATCGTTCAAGACGACACGCCGCGCATCGAGCTCGCACCCAAGATCGAGGTCCAGCAGCAACAGAGCACGCTCGACAAGTTGCGTGGCCTGCGCCACCGGCTGCCGTTTTTCGGCCGCAAGCGCGGCTAGAAATCTTCGGGCGACGCGCCTTCGGTCGGCTTCTGCGGATCTTCTTCTTTCGGCGCCGGCCGGATGTAGACGTCGTCGATGCGCCACTCGTCGTTTTCCTTGCGAAGCACGATGCGGTAGCGGATGCCGTTCTCGTCCCAGCGCAGCTCCGCGCGATCGGCGCTTTCCGGATCGAGGCGGTCGTGCTGGTGCTTCGCGAGCCCGGTGATGAAGCCCTGCACTTGCTTCATCAGGCCGTCGCGGCGGCGCTGCGTGAGCACGTCGAGCGCGCCGTTGACGTCGCGCGCGTTGATCGCGTCGGCGAACAGCCGGATCGCATCGTGGGCGTCCTTGGCGCGCGAGCGACCGACCAGCTCGGACTCGAGCTTCCACAACGCGCCTTCGCGCTGGAGCTCGACGAGCTTGCCGTCGGAGTAGCTGACGAGCGCGCGCTCGCCGACATCGGGGTTGCCCTTGATGCTGTCCTCGAGCACCTGGGCCTGCCACGCGCGCTCGGCGGTACTGGCTTTCCACTGCTGCGCGAACTCGTCGAAGCTGACCTGCTTGCGCGCATCCGACGACATCAGCTCGTACGCGGCCTTCGGGTCGTTGCCGCGCAGCGCACGCACGTAGCTGCGCACGCCATCGGCGGCCGGCGATGACGAGCCGCCGATGCCGCCGCACGCTGCGAGCGCGATTACGAGCCACGCGGCCTTCACCACGCCAAACAATAACGTGCCGAAAAAATAAAGCCACCGAAGCACCATGCTTCGGTGGCCCCCCGAGCTGCTTGGCCGTCCGTCAAGATCCGGCAGCTAGGAGTTGATGGCGGACCGTATTGCGAGGCAGGTGCCACCCGAAACCGCACGAGGCTGCGGCTAGTTGCAGCATCCCGAGTCAACGCCAGTCAACCGGCGTTCACACGGCGTGGTGTTACCGCGGCTTCGCACGTTTTGGCTTTCCGCGTGCCACGAGCTTGCCCTCCAAGTAGATCTTCGCGCCGGCGAGCGTCGGCGATGCCGCGAACAGCTGAGCCATCTCCGGCTTCCAGCGCGGCTCGTTGAGCGTGAGTCGCTCGAGCTTGCTCAAGTGAAGCGACGTCGCGACCGCGGTGCCGCCGCTCTGGCCGATGCGGTTGTGGCCGGCTTCGAGCTCGCGCAGGTTCGCGAGCCCGGCGCAATTCGCGATCGCGAGCGCGCCCTTATCTCCGATCGAGTTGCGCTCGAGCCGCAGCCGGCGCAGCGCAGGCAGGCCGCCGTTCGCCATCGCGTCGCACAGCGCTGCCGTCCCGCTCGCGCCGAGCGTGCAGCTCTCGAGATCGAGCTCGACGAGCGCCGGCAGCTGCATCGCGAGCTTCGCCAGCTCGGCCGCGGTGATCCACGTGCCGCGCAGCGACAGCTCGCGCAGGTTGGCGAGCGCCGGCCCGGCGAGCGCATCGGCGAGCCCATCGCGCTCGAGCGCGTTGTGGCCGATCGCGAGCGCTTCGAGCTGCCACGCGCCGCGCGCGACGGCGTGCACGCCGGCGATCGACAGCCGATTCATTTCGAGCCGCAGCTTGCGAACGTGGGCGAGATGCGGCGATCGCGCGAGCGCGATCGCACCGGCGTCATCGAGCACGAGCTCGTCGGGCGGCGCGCTGAAGTGCTCCGCCATCTCGCCCCACACCGACGCTTTGATCGAGAGCGTCGTGAGGTTCGCGAGCGCCGGCGCGACCGCGACCTCGTACGCGACCGCGTTGCCGGCACCGGCGAGCGCGAGCTCGAGCGATGTGATCCGTTCGAACACGCGATCGCCGAATGCTGCCGCGATCGACGGCCGGGCGAGCTTGCTCGACGGCTCGCCGAACCCGGTCACGAGCTCGAGCTCGCACAGCAGCGGCGCTCGCTCGACGAGCGCGGGTAGATGCGGCAAGCACGCGAGCGTCAGCTCGGCGCGCTCGACGAAGCCGCGGCGGTGCTCGAGCTTGTAGCGCTCGAACTGGCGCTGCACCGGCAACACGCCGAGCAGCGGTTCGATCCACGCCTCGTGATACGCGGCGAGCAGCTTGTTCTCGGCGATCCGCATCGCGCGGCGATTCGATTCGTCGGTTGCCGCGAGCCGGCACTGCAGCTGGATCAGCTCGCCGAGCGGATCGCCGTGCTCGCTCAGCCAATCGGCGTAGACGAGGCGAACCGCGTCGTCGGCGGGCGCCGCGACGATGCTCGCGACGAGATCAGCCGCGTGGTCCATTCGTCAGCTGGATCTCGGTGTGGTGCGCTTCCGGCAGCTTGTCGGGGTAATCGACCATGAAGTGGATGCCGCGCGATTCCTTGCGGCGCGACGCGCACTCGATCATCAAGTGCGCGACCAGCGCGAGGTTGCGCAGCTCGACGAGGTCGCTCGTGACCTTGAAGTCGAAGTAGTACTGGCGGATCTCGTCGCGCACGAGCTCGATGCGGTGGCGCGCGCGCGCGAGCCGCTTGTCGCTCCGCACGATGCCGACGTACGACCACATGAAGCGGCGCAGCTCTTCCCAGTTGAGCGTCACGACGATCGCATCGTTCGAGTCGGTCGCGTCGTGCGTCTGCCACGGCGTGACGTGCTCGGGCCGCGCGCGTGCCGTATCGCGCACGGCATCGGCGGCGCGCGCCGAGAACACCATGCCCTCGAGCAGCGAGTTCGACGCGAGCCGATTCGCGCCGTGCAGCCCGGTCATCGCGCACTCGCCGATCGCGTAGAGCCCGCGCACCGTCGTCGCGCCGTGCTTGTCGGTCTTGATGCCGCCGCATTGATAGTGCGCGGCGGGCACGACGGGAATCGGCTGCTTCGTGATGTCGATGCCGAGCGAGCGGCAGCGCTCGTAGATGTTCGGGAAGCGCGCTTTGACGAACGCGGCATCGAGGTGCGTCATGTCGAGAACCACCGAGTCGGCGCCCGACTTCTTGAGCTCGTTGTCGATCGCGCGGGCGACGACGTCGCGCGACGCGAGCGACTTCATCGGGTGGTAGTTCTCCATGAACGTCTCGCCGGTCGCGAGCTTGAGCACGCCGCCTTCGCCGCGCAGCGCTTCCGAGATCAAGAAGCTGCCGGCGTGCGGGTGATAGAGCACGGTCGGGTGAAACTGCGTGAACTCGAGATCGCCGACGACCGCGCCGATTCGATACGCCATCGCGATGCCGTCGCCGGTCGCGACGTCGGGGTTCGACGTGTAGATGTAGACCTTGCCGGTGCCGCCGCTCGCGAGCACCGTCGCGCGCGCGCAGATCGTCTTGACCTCGCCGCTCCTGCGATCGAGCACGTACGCGCCGAAGCACGCCGGATCGCCGCCGTACTTCGCGAGCGAGAGCAAATCGATCGCGATGTGCTCGTCGAAGATCGTGATGTTCGGATGCTTGGAGACCGCGGCGATCAACGCGCGCTGGATCTCGCGGCCGGTGATGTCTTCCCAGTGCACGACGCGATGCCGGGTGTGCGCGCCTTCGCGCCCGAGATCGAGCTCGCCCGACGAATCGCGCGCGAGCCGCACGCCGAGCTCGAGCAAGCGCTGCACCGATGCGGGACCCTCTTGCACGCACATCTCGACCACGTCGCGGTCGCACAAGCCGTCGCCGGCCGCGAGCGTGTCGGCGACGTGGGTCTCGAAGCTGTCGTCGTTCGCGAGCGCCGCCGCGACGCCGCCCTGCGCCCAGTTCGTGTTGGTGTCGCTCGGGTGCTTCTTCGTGATGACGGTAACGCGACCGTGCTCGGCGGCGAGTAGCGCGAAGTTGAGCCCCGCGATGCCTGATCCGATCACGAGGTAGTCGGTCTCAAACGGCTCGGCCATGCGTGCTGCGACCATACCGGATAAGATGCTTAAACGTGAGCGGGCAGCTCGAGCAGATTTTGGCGTACCTGGACCGCGATGGCGTGACCGAGCTCGTGATCTCGATCGGCCGGCCGATCGCGATGAAACAAAAAGGCGCGTACGTGAATCTAACGGCGAGGCCGCTCACGCTGCCGATGCTGAACGTGCTCGTCGAAGGCAGCGCGCTCGCCGGCGCGATGCCGAAAACCGATGGCTCGTTCGATCCGATCGAGCTCGATGTCGGTCGCCGCCGATTGCGCGTGCGCAGCGGCCGCCGCGGCGACGAGGTCGTGCTGCGGCTCGAGGTGATCGCGAAGTCGGCCATCGTCGCGACCGCGACCGCGCCGGCGCCGGCGCCGGTGACGACGACATTTGCGAAGAAGCCGTCGTTCAAAGCGCCGGAGCTCTCGCTCGATGACGACGTGCCGGAGCTGACACTCGAGCCGGAGCGGGCCACGCCGGCGGCGGTCGTCGAACCGCAGTACATCGAGGTTCCGCGCAGCGGGCGCGTGCCGCCGCCCGAGTTCTCGAAGCTGATCGCAGCGGCGCGTGCGGCGAAGGCGAGCGATCTGCACATTTCGGCCGGCCGCGTGACGCAGCTGCGCGTCGGCACCGATCTCGTGCCCGTCGATGGCGCACCGCTCTCGGCCGAAGCGGCCGACTCGCTCTTGCTGCCGTTGCTCGACGACGACCAGCGCGCCCGGCTCGCCGCCGTGGGCTACGTCGATCTCGCCGTCGATGCCACCGATCGGGGCCGGCTGCGCGCGAACATCTCGCGCCATCAGGTCGGGCTCAAGGGCACGTTCCGGCTCGCGATGGCGAAGCCGGCGACGCTCGACGAGCTCGGCCTGCCCAAGGATCTCGCGAAGGTCGTCGCGCACCATCAGGGCTTCGTCGTGATCGCGGGGCCGAGCGGCCACGGCAAGACCACCACGCTCAACGCGCTCGTCGATCTGATCAACAGCACGAAGGCGTTTCACATCCTCACGGTCGAGGATCCGATCGAGATCGAGCACCCGCGCAAGATCGCCGTGGTGTCGCAGCGCGAAGCCGGCCGCCACACGAAGAGCTTCGCCGCGGCACTCAAAGCGTCGCTGCGCGAAGATCCCGACGTGATCGTGATCGGCGAGCTCCGTGATCGCGAGACGGTCGAGATCGCGCTGACCGCATCGGAGACCGGCCACCTCGTGCTCGCGACGATGTCGACGCCGTCGGCGGCGAAGACGCTCGATCGCCTGATCGACATGTTTCCGCCCGAGGAGCACAGCCAGGTGCGCGCATCGATCGCCGGCGCGCTTCGCGCGATCGTCGCGCAACGCTTGGTCCCCGCGATCGGCGGCGGCGTGGTGCCCGCGATCGAGCTGGTGACCGGAGTGCTCGCGCTCGCGACGCTGATCCGCGACGACAAGCTGTTCCAGCTGCCGAACTTGCTGCAGCGCGGCCGCGCGTACGGGATGATCCGGTTCGACGAATCGCTGCTCGAGCTCGCGCGCGCCGGCAAGATCACCGAAGATACCGCGCTCGCGTTCGCCGATGCGAAGAAGGAGCTGCACCACCAGCTCCATCCGCAGCAACAAGCCGCGCCGGTCGCGACCGTGAAGAAGGGCCTGTTCGGAGGCGACAAGAAATGACCGAGCCGGACCCGAAGAAGCCGCAAGCAGAGGGCCCGAACGCGAGGTCGGTGCAATGACGATCGCCGCGTTGTTCGATCGGCTGCTCGAGAAAAACGGGTCGGATCTGCACCTGACGCCGGGCTATCCGCCGATGTTGCGATTGCGCGGCCAGCTCGTCGCCGATGGCACGACGCCGCTGACCAGCGCCGAGATCGAGGCGATGCTGATGACGCTGGTCTCGCCGGCACAGCGCGAGCAATTTCAAACGACGGGCGACTTGGACTTCGCGCACGCGCATGGCACGAAGTCGCGGTTTCGCGCGAACTACCTCAAGAAGCTCACCGGCGTCGGCGCGGTGTTTCGCGCGATCCCGACGACGATCAAGACGATGGACGAGCTCGGCGTGCCGTCCGGCATCAAGCGGCTCGTCGATCTCAAGTCGGGCTTGGTGCTCGTCACCGGGCCGACCGGCAGCGGCAAGTCGACCACGCTCGCCGCGATGATCGATCACATCAACCGGACCCGCGCCGGCCACATCTTGACGATCGAAGATCCGGTCGAGTTCGTGCACCAGCCGCGGCAGTGCCTCATCACGCACAAGGAAGTCGGCGAGCACGTGCCGTCGTTCCTCGACGCGATCCGCAGCGCCGGTCGCGAGAACGCCGACGTGATCCTCGTCGGTGAGCTGCGCGGCGCCGAGACGATGAAGGCCGCATTGCAGCTCGCGAGCTTCGGCATCTTGATCTACGCGACGGTGCACACCAACTCCGCCGGCGCGACGATCGATCGCTACGTCAACGCGTTCCCCGCCGAGCAGCAGCCGCAGATTCGCGGCTTGCTCGGCGACTCGCTCGCCGGCGTGGTCGCGCAGCAGCTCGTGCCGAAGATCGATGGCGGTCGGGTTGCCGCGCACGAGATCCTGATCGGAAATCTCGCGCTCGCATCGCTGATTCGCGAAGGCAAGACGCAGCAGATCGGCAGCTTCATCCAATCCGGCGCCGCCGAAGGCATGCAGTCGATGGATTCTTCGCTCGAGAAGTTGGTCACCGGCGGCATCGTCAAGGCGCACGACGCGATGGAAAAGGCGCTCGACAAAGAGAGCTTCGCGAAGCTGGTCGTGAAGGCATGACGATCGTCGACGCGATCCGAGTGGGCGATCTCGCGGCGCTCGATGCGCTGCTCGGCGACGTCAACAAGGACATCGTCGACGACAAGGGCGTCGGGCGAACGCCGCTGCACTTCGTCGTCGACTGGCCGGGTTACTTTCCGAATGGACCGCGATCGTGGCGCGGCTGATCGCGGTGGGCGCCGATCCGAACGCGGCCGTGACCGGCGCGTGGCACACCGAAACTGCATTGCACGGCGCCGCGAGCAACGACGACGTCGACGTTGCCGTCGCGCTGATCGACGGTGGCGCGAGCCTCGAACCGACCGGCGGCTCGATCGCAAAGGGCACGCCGCTCGACAACGCGGTCGCGTACGGCTGCTGGAACGTCGCGCATCGGCTCGTCGCACGCGGCGCCCGCGTCGACAAGCTGTGGCACGCCGGTGCGCTCGGCATGCTGGCGCGGATCGACGAGCTGGTCGTCGCGGCGACGCAAGCCGAAATCGACGACGCGTTCTGGCAAGCCTGCCACGGTGGCCAGCGTCGCGCGGCCGAGCACTTGCTCGCGCGCGGTGCGGCGATCGACCACGTGCCCTGGCACTCGAAGCAAACGCCGCTCGGTGCCGCGCGTACGCACGCGACGCAGCGCGACTTGTTGGCGGCGTGGCTCGCCGAACGCGGCGCGACGTAGCCGACGTTTTCGCGCAAAAGCGACGCGGCGGCGTGCACCAAGAGGCATGAAGCTTCGCTATGGGCTCGGGTTTGTCGTCGCAACGTCGGCCACGCTGTTCGCTGCGCCGGGTGGCAAGGCGGTGTGGAATGGCACCTACACCAGCCAAACGCCCTCGTCGCTGACCGAGGGCTTGATGTGCCCGGGCGATGGCGGTGACTCGTCGGCGTACACGGTCGCGGACGGCAAGTTGTCGTTCGTCGTGCGCTGGGTCGATCATCACAAGGGTGGCGCGAGCCAGTCGAAGCGCGGCGCCGGCGGTGGTGTGCTTAACGGCGATCGCACGATCAACGTGTCGGTTCCGCTGCAACCGAAGCCGAAGCTCGCGCACAAGAGCGATAGCGATCCGGTGCGCGAGGTTACGTTCGACCAGAACGTGCCGATCGACACGATCACGATCGCCGACGGCGATACGAAGATCGCCGTCGATCATCTCGAGGTTCACGGCTCGCTCTGGCAATTCGCGCCGAAGAATGCCGATCCGCCCGGCACGTTCAAGCCGCCACGCGGTCGCATGGGCAGCGTCGACGTCGACCTCGGCAAGATGTCCGAAACGCACATCGGCTGCAGCGCGTACCGCGCGCTGAACGCCGACTGGGTCAAGGCCGAGCACGCGCCCGGCTGCTCGATCTCCGACACGCAATGCACGGCCGATTCGGATTGCTGCTCGGGAACCTGCGGAGCCGGCGTCGACAAGTACAACAACCACCGCTGCGAATAGAACGTAGCGACGCGGCCGCGGCCGGGCTACGATCTTCGCCGTGCTGCTGCGCGCGCTCGTGCTCGTCACATTGATCGCCGGCGTGGCGCGTGCCGACGTGTACTCGTGGACCGATCCCGATGGAGTCGTGCACTACACGAACATCCGGCCGACCGGCGGCGGCAAGTGGCACAAGCTATCGGAGACGACCGCGCCGGCGGGCTCGAAGGCGGCGGCGCAGCGCGGCAGTTGCCCTCGCTGCGACAAGGTCCCCTCGACCGATACGTCGCCCGAGCGCTTCCATCGCTACGATCAATTCATCTACGAAGCGTCGGAGCTGTATCGAATTCCGGTGCCGCTGATCCGCGCGGTGATCAGCGCCGAGAGCGACTACGACGCTCACGTGGTGTCGTCGATGGACTGCAAGGGGCTCATGCAGGTGCACCCCGACGTCTATCGCGACATGGGCACCGTCGGCGATGTGTTCGATCCGCGCACGAACATCATGACCGGCACGCGGCTGTTGCGCTGGCTCGCGAACCGCGTCGACGGCGATCTCGTGCTGACGATCGCGGGCTATCACGCCGGGCTCGGCTCGCTCGCGAAGTACGGCTATACCGTTCCACCGTACGCGTATACTCGGCAATATCTAAAGATGGTTCTCGATCGCTATTACAAATACAAAGCTGAAGAAGCCAGAGCGAAATAACGTGTTGCGGGTGGAAGTGAGTGAGGACGCGCACGACGCGCTGCCGCCGGTCGACATCGGCGATGCTGCGTTCGTGATCGGTAGCTCGCCGACCGCGCGCGTGCGCTTGCCGGCGAGCTCGGCGCGGCCGGAGCACGTGCGCATCTACGCGCCACTCGGCTCGCCGCCGCGCTGGCGCATGGCGAGCTCGAACGGCACGGTCGACGACGGCTTCACGTTCCACATCGGCCACTATCACGTGCGCGTCTCGCCGGCGCCCGACGGCGCCGTCGCGACGCCGCCGCAGCGCACCGAGAGCCTCGCGCGCGAGCTCGTGCGCAGCTTGCTCGGCGCGAACGCGGCGCCATTTCTCGAGGTCGAGCGCGGCGAGCACGCCGGCGCCAAGCGGGTGCTCGCGCCGCCCGAATCGGTGCTCGTGATCGGCCGTGGCGACGAAGCGACCTGGACGATTCCCGACGGCGATCTGTCGAAGACGCACGCCGAGATCCGGCGCGGTTGGGACGGCGTGCGCGTGGTCGATCTCGGCTCGAAGAACGGCACGCGAGTCGACAAGGATCGCGTCGATGGCGAGACCGGCGCGCCGTTGCACGACGGCGCGGTCTTGCACCTCGGCAAGCTCGCGATCCGCTACCGCGATCCGGCCGAAGCGCACCTCGGCGCACCGCCGCAGGCCGCGAGCAAACCGCCGAAGCGCGGCCATGCATCGCCGGCGTTTTTCGTCGCCCTCGCGGTCGCGCTGATCGCCGTCGTCGCGCTCGCCTGGCTCGTAATCGCCTAGCTAGTTCAGACGCTGCGATCGCCCGGGTCGTCCACGTGCTCGTCGAATCGACGACGCCGCGCTGTTAGACTAAACCCAGGGTTCGCCTGTGTTGACGAGAAACGCAAGGTCGTCGTGTTCGTGTCACGTGGCACGAGCGCGCGTACGTCGGATCAACCGCACCGAGCTCTGGGGTTAGTCGAGTGACGGACTCGAGCAACGACGAGCTCGCCGAGGCCAAGACGATCGACTCGTCCTCGGGTGGCGGATCGATGGACGCGACCGCGGTCGGTGGCGATCGCGACCACGATACGTCGCCGGTGCCGCGCCATCACGAGGTCGCGCGCGGGACCACGATCGGCCGCTACGTCGTGCTCGACACGATCGGCAGCGGCACGATGGGCCTCGTGCTCGCCGCGATCGATCCGACGCTCGATCGCAAGGTCGCGCTCAAGCTCGTCAAGCCCGATCGCGAGGGCACGACGTCGGGCCGGCAGCGCCTGCTGCGCGAAGCCCAGGCGATGGCGAAGCTGCAGCACCCGAACGTCGTGACGGTGTTCGAAGTCGGCACGTTCGCCGAGCAAGTGTTCCTCGCGATGGAATACATCGCGGGCGGCACGCTCGCCGGCTGGATCGCGCAGCGCCACACGCGCCGCGAGATCGTCGACGCGTTCATCGCCGCAGGCCGCGGAATCGCCGCCGCGCATCGCGCCGGCATCGTGCATCGTGACTTCAAGCCGACGAACGTGCTCGTCGCGGCCGATGGACGCGTGCGCGTCGCCGACTTCGGCCTCGCGACCGCGCCGGAGCTCAGCGTCGCGAGCGAGACCGGGATGTCGAGCAGCGCCGAGGACATGTCGATGACGTCGACCGGTGCGATCCTCGGCACGCCGACGTACATGGCGCCCGAGCAACACCGCGGCGACTCGGCGACGGCGCGCGCCGATCAGTTCGCGTTCGCGGTCGCGCTGTACGAGGCGCTGTACGGCGAGATTCCGTTTGCCGGCAACACGTACCGGGTCTATGCCGACAACGTGCTCGCCGGTCGGATCTTGGATCCACCGCGCGGCACGAAGGTCCCGGCGTATCTGCGCAAGGTGCTGCTGCGCGCACTCGCGCTCGAGCCGGGCGAGCGCTATCCCGACATGGACGCGATGCTTGCCGCGCTGTCGCACGACCGGACGTCGCGGCGCAGAACGCTCGCGCTCGGAGCGGGGGCGCTGATCGTCGTGGCCGGCGGCGGTGTGCTCGCACTGCACGAGCGCGCCGCCAACGCCGATCCGTGCGGCGCTTCGGATCGACCGATCGCGGCATGGGATGACACGGCGCGCACCGCGCTCCATCTCGCGTTCTCGGCTTCGACGGCGCCGGAAGCAGAGTCCAGCTTCGCGCACACCGCGCGCGCGTTCGACGATCGCACGAACCAGCTGCGCGCCGCGCGGCGCGACGCCTGCGAAGCCACCGAAGTGCGTCACGAGCAGTCGGTCGAGCTGCTCGATCGCCGCGTCGAGTGTCTCGATGCTCGCGTCGCCGAGCTGTCGACCCTGATCGACGTGTTGTCGGATCATCCCGACGCGACGGTGGTCGAGAAGGCACCCGATGCCGCCGCGTCGCTGTCCTCGCTGGCCGCGTGCGCAGACAGCGCGACGCTGTTGGACAAGCCGCGCCCGACCACGCCTGCGATGCGCGCACAGGTCACCGCGCTCGGCGCGCAGGTCGATCGAGCGAGCGCGCTCGACGACGCGGGCAAGCAGGAGCAAGCACACGCGCTCTACGCCGCGGTGATGCCCGAGATCGATCGGCTCGACTTCGCGCCGCTGCGCGTGCGCGCGCACCTCGACGACGCGCTCGCGTTGTCGTCGTTGACGCAGTATCAAGCGTCCGTCGCCGAGCTGCGCGAGGTCGGCGAGATCGCCGCGGCATCGCACGATGATGTCACCGTCGCGAAAGCGTGGATCCAGCTCTACGGCTTGCTCGCGCTGAACCTGTCGAAAGTCGATGAAGCACGCGCGCTCGAAGCGCCTGCGGCTGCCGCCGTCGCGCGCGCGGGCAACGACCTCGAGCTGCACGGCCAGCTCGAGCAATCGCGCGGCGCCGTCGACCTCGCGGCCGGCAACTACGCCTCCGCATGCGATCACTTCGCGGTCGCGGTTCGCGAGCTCGGTAAGACGATCGGCCCG
The DNA here is from genome assembly GCA_036271395.1 of Kofleriaceae bacterium. Taxonomy (GTDB): domain Bacteria; phylum Myxococcota_A; class Polyangia; order Haliangiales; family Haliangiaceae; genus JABFXX01. Next base: position 4,195 of record DATBAS010000005.1, on the reverse strand, counting down.
AGTCATCCGGTCGTCGTCGACGCGATGAACAACTACGCGATCGCACTCGAGCACGCCGGGCGGTATGACGATGCGCGCGAGACGCTCGACCGTGCGATCGCGATTCGCACCGAGACGCTCGGGCCCGACCACACCGCGCTGTCGGACTTGCATCACCAGCTCGGCGCGTTGCTCGACGACACCGGTCACGCCGAGCAATCGCTCGCCGAGTTTCAGCGCGCCTACGAGATCGATCTCAAGACGTATCCACGCGACAGCGCGCCGGTGGCGATCGAGGAAGTCAGCCTCGGCGTCGAGCTCGTCGAGCTCGATCGCACGACCGAGGCGTTGCCCTACAACGAGCACGCGGTGCAGGTCTTCAGGGCGCATCCCGGCGATGACGACGAAATGCTCGGCACCGGGTTGCTCGATCTGGCGGACACTTATCACGCGCTCGATCGCAACGCCGAGGCCATTCGGACGTACGACGAAGCGCTCGCGATCGTGACCAAGCTGCACGGCGCCGACCACGTCGACATCGCCGACGTGCTCAACAACGAAGCGGAAGTCTTCGCCGAGACGGGCGATCACGCGCACGCTCAAAAGCTGTGGCAACGCGCTCTCGCGATTCGCGAGAAAGCACTCGGGCCCACGCATCCGGACGTCGCGAAAGTGATCGCGGCGCTCGGCGCGGATGCGTTGCTACGCCACGCCTACGCTGAAGCGATCGACTACCAGACGCGAGCGATCGACATGCTCGCGACGCTGCCGGGCACGCGGCTGCCGCTTTACTACACGTTGTTCGACAGCCGCGGCCGGTCGGAGCACGGTGCGCATCGCGACGCCGAAGCGATCGCCGATCTGACGCGAGCGCACGACGGGCTGCGCGACGCCAAGCTCGGTGTCGCCGCGGCGCAAGCGCGGCTCGAGATCGCCAACGTGTTGTGGGACGACGGCAAGCACGCCGACGCGATCGCGGCCGCGAAAGCCGCGGCGGCCGAGCTCGAGGCTCTCGACAAGCCCGATGTGCTCGCCTCCGCGCGCGCGTGGATCGCAAAGCACCACTGACCCAAAGCTCACTTTCTCGTAGCCGTGCACGTGCACGTGGCACCTGCACGACGGATCAAGCGAACCTCACGTTAGAACAGGTCGAGCTGGCCCTTCGGCCGGCGAAATCGCGACGGCGCCTCGTCGCTCGTCGTCTCGTCGCGCTTGTTCAAACCGAGTCGCTTGACCGTCGCGTCGAACATCGCGGCGATCGCCTGCGCGTACGGGCCTTCGCCGCGGCCGCGCACGTGAAAGCGCGGGTCGTAGACCTTGTCGCCGCCGCGCGTCTCGCGAATGCGGTGCATGATCTTGTCGGCGGCGAGCGGGAACGCGGCGCGCACGCGCTCTTCGAACACGGTCGCGACCGCGCCGGGCAACCGCAACAGCACCCAGCCGGCATACTGCGCCCCGGCGGCGTGCGCGCGCTCGAGCACGCGGACGAGCTGATCGTCGTTGAGCCCTGGAATGATCGGCCCGCACATCACGCCGACCGGCACGCCGGCGGCGGCGAGCCGCTCGATGACTTTGAGCCGCCGCTCCGGCGACGGCACCCACGGCTCCATCGCGCGCGCGAGCTCGGCATCGACCCACGTCAGGCTCACCGCGACGTGACAGCCGGCTTCGCGCGCGAGCTCGGCGAGCAGCTCGGCGTCGCGCTCGATCAGCGCGCTCTTCGTGATGATCGAGACCGGGTTGCGATACTCGAGGCAGACTTCGAGGCACTGCCGCGTGAGCTGGAGCTCGGCTTCGACCGCTTGATAGCAATCGGTGACGCCGCTGAACATCACGAGCTCGCCGCGCCATGACGGCTTGTCGAACGCTTCGCGCAGCAGCGCGGGTGCGTCGCGCTTGACGACGATCTTCGTGTCGAAGTCGGTACCCGCGCCGAGATCGAGGTACTCGTGCGACGGGCGAGCAAAGCAATAGGCGCACGCGTGACTGCATCCGCGATACGGGTTCACGCTCCAGCGAAAACCCACGTCGGGCGAGTCGTTGGTCGCGATGATCGATCGCGATTTGTCGTCGATGAGCGTCATCGCCGATGGCGGCGGCGCATCGCCGTCTTCGTAGGTCACGCCGACGCTGTGGAAGCGATTCGTCGGGTTCGTGGTCGGCCGAGACTTCACTCCGACGATGGTACTGGATCTATGTTCAGGTATCCAGCCGGCAGCGGCGCCGCCGATCCCGCCGCGATCGCTTCGAGCAAGTCATCGCGCCGCACGATCCGCGGCAGCGCGATCGCACCGCGATCGATCGCGAAGCGCAGCGCGAGCTCGGGCAGCGTCGCGCACTCGACGTGCTCGGGCCGTTGCGCGGTGTCGGTGATCGCGCGCGCCGCTTCGGTCGAGCGCGCCGCGGCCGGCGGATTGCGGACGAGCCGCGCGAGCTTCGCGATCGCCACCGCGATCGCATCCCCATCGGCGCCGCGGCGATCGTCGCGGGCGGCGAGCACGGCGCCGGGGCCGAGCCGACCCGCGAGCGCGCCGCCGGCGAGCGGGCGATGCGCGAGGATCGCGTGTGACGACCGCGCCGCGAGCACCGGCTCGAACGCGCGATCGCAGAGCGACAGCTCGATCGCGAGCGACGCGGCGAGCGGCAGCGCGAGTGGATGCGCGAGCTTCTCGACGGGCTTTGGCGCGCTCGGCGGCGGTGCCACGCTCGGCACGAACAAGCCCGACCTCGTGGTCGTGAAGCCGGCGAGCCCGAGCGGATCGGGCGGCGGCGGCGGAGCGTCGCCCGCGTCGCGCGCTTCGCCGACATCGTCGCGATCGATGACGATCCCCCACGCCATCACCTTGCCTTCGCGCGCGATCCGCTCGAGCGCGAACAGCAGCTCTGGCCACTCGAGGCGCGCGAGGTGCGCGGCGCGCAGCGGCAGCTGCACGAGCGGCAACGCATCGAGCTTGCTCGCGCGCAGGTTGGCTTCGATCTGGTCTTGCACGAACCCGATCGCGCGAAGGTCCGGAAGCCGGACCGTCGTGATCGCGACCGCTCGATCGCGCGCGCGCAGCGTGCGGATCGCGTCGCCGACGGCGCGCAGCGCATCGGGCTCGTCTGCGACGTCGATCACGTCGATCGCGAGGTCGAGCGCGTCGTGGACGCGCCGTACGATCTCGGCGATGTCGTGATTCCGCTCGGTCGCACGTGCGAAGCTCACATCGCCCAGGCCGATCGCGGCAACGCTGCGACCGGCGAGCATTCGCATACGCATGGCGGCATCGTATCTGGTTTAATTGGCCATGCTCGTACGCTTGGCTTTGGCGGGAATGGTTCTGGTCGCCTGTAACAGCAACAACGGGGTGAAGCACATCCCGGATGGGCCGCAACGCGACGCCGCGAGCGATGCGCTCGGTCAGGACGGCGGCGCGACCGGCTCCGCATCGGTGACGATGACCGTCGGCGGCAAGGGCGATCTCGGGTTGACCGTGTATTTTCAGAGCGCGGATTCGACGCTCAACACGACCGGCACGACCGATGCGACCGGCACCGCGACGGGTGTGGTCGGCACCAGCGGCTTCATCACCGTCGTCATCCCCGCGGGCGCGGCGGGTGGTCCCGACGAGCTGATCACGTGGTCGATGGTGCAGCCGGGCGATCACGTGCTCGTCGCGGAGGCCGGCGCGGAGACCACGATGACCTTCACGATTCCGACGATCAGCCCGTTCACGAACTACCACGTCGCGACCACATGCGGTGAGGCGACGTTGTCGGTGATTTCGGCCGCGTCGTTTCCGGCGCAGGTCACCGGCGGCAGCGACGTGTTCGCCGACTGCGACGGTCCGCAGGACATCGAAGTCGTCGCGCTCGATGGAAATCTACAGGCGCAACAGTCGTTCTTTGCGGGCTCGCAGACGATGACGAGCGCGACCACGCTGAGCTTGACCGGCAACACGTACACGGCCGCCGCGCAGCGCTCGTACACGTGGAACAACTTCACCGACCCGGGCACGCTCGAGATGGTCGACAACCTCAACGCGCCGCATGGCACGACCTACAGCTCGACGGAGCTGGCGGCTGCCGGCACGCCGCCGACGGTCACGCGCAACGCGCCCGCGTTCGGAACGCTGACCGATGTCGTCGGCGGGCTACTGACCGTCAGCAACACGGCACATTCGATGTACGAGTGGGGCCAAGGCGAGACGTACGTCGGCGACTGGGGCGATCACCG
>DATBAS010000004.1:0-99754 GCA_036271395.1 Kofleriaceae bacterium | reverse complement strand
GGCGGCGTAGTGCTTGATCCAGCGCTCGAACAGCGTCGGCAGATCATCGACGCGATCGCGCAGCGGCGGCACTTCGATCCGGCGCGGCGCGAACAGCTCGTAGAATTCGCGGGCGACGATCTTGGCGTCGACTGCATGATCGACGTCGACGTCGGCGGTCGCGACGACCTGCAGATCGTCGTCGTGGCCCGCGATCGCCTTCTTGAGCGTGCGCTGCGACGGCCCCGACAGATCGCTCAGGTCTTTGACCAAGAGCGTGCCGCCCGCGGCGGCCTTCAACGCGCGGCGCGCGCGCTCGCACACGTCGGGGACCGCTGCCGCATCGGTGCCTTCGAACGTCGGCCGCACCGAGACGAAGCGGTGACGGCAGCGCGGCCCGCGCTGATGCAGGATGCGCGCGACGAGCTCGCGCCCGGTGCCGTGCTCGCCGGTGATCAGCACGGGTGCGTCACCGTCGGCGTACGCGTCGACTTGCGCGGCGATCGCACGCATCGCCGGGCTCTGAGCAACCAGGAAGTCGTTGGCCTTGAGCGAGGCGCGTAGCACTAGGCGGCCTCGTTCGCGTCCATCGTGTCGCGCGTGCCTTCGGCTTGCAAGCCTCGATGAGCGCGCTCGATCAGCGCCGCGAAATACTCTTCGACGAGCCCGCGCGCCGACGCGAGATCGGGCGCTTCCCAGACCTTGAGCCGGAGCGCGTTGCAGCCGTAGAGCCCGCGCGCGTACCACGCGCATGCCTTGCGCACCTCGTGCAGCGTGCGTGGACCGCCGCGCAGCTGCTCGATGAGATCGACGTGGCGGCGATAGACCGCGAGCCGCTCGTCGAGCATCGGCGCGCCGGGATCTGGCTTGCCCGAGCAGATCTGGCGCAGCCGCGAGAACAGCCACGGATTGCCGAGCGCGCCGCGACCGATCATCACGGCGTCGCAGCCGGTCGTTTCGCGCATGCGCATGAAGCCCTCGACATCGACGACGTCGCCGTTGCCGACGACGGGGATGTGTCTCGGCACGGCATCGCGCACGCGCCGGATGATCTCCGGATCGCTCGAGCCCGAGAAGCCCTGCGTGCGCGTGCGGCCGTGCACGGTGATCATCTGCGCGCCCGCTTCGACCATCGCGCACGCGAACTCCGGCGCGTTCCTGTGGCCCTGATCCCAGCCGGCTCGATGTTTGACCGTGACCGGCACGTCGGCGGGCACCGCGGCGATGGTCGCGCGCACCAGCTCCTGTGCGATCGCCGGCTCGCGCATCAACGCCGATCCGCACTCGCCCGCGACGACGCGCTTGGCCGGACAGCCCATGTTGATGTCGACGAGCGACGCGCCGATCGACACGGCGAGCTCCGCCGCCTTTTGCATCATGTGCGGCTCGCGGCCGAAAATCTGCACGCCGAACTTGCGGCCGTTCAGCGACGCCGTCAGCTTGCCGGTCGTCTTCTTGTCGCCGGCCGCGAGCGCGTGCGCCGACAAGAACTCGGTGATCGTGAAGCCGACGCCGAGCTCTTCGGCCACGGTGCGGAACGGCAGGTCCGTGACCGCGGCCATCGGCGCGAGCAGCACCGGAACATCGATCTCGACTTGGCCGACGCGCATCCAGCGCATGTATGTACCGGAATGAAAGCGATCGTTCAATCGTCCGTTACGTCGGCGGGAGCATTGATGTTCACGAGCGTGCGCGGCTCCGGATCGTCGAGCCAGGCGACGCGCAGGCCCTCATCGGTCAGAAGGCCACTGGCTCTATACTTGCCGGAGGCAATGCGGCGCTCGACGACCGCGCGGGTCCGCGCGTGCAGCACGCACAGCAGCGGCTGCGGGAGCGTACCGAGCCGAACGCCGACCGCGTCGAGCTCGGGAGCGCGCCGTGCGAGCATCGCTTCGATCAGCTCGCTCGTGAGGTATGGCATGTCGCAGGCGACCACGAGCAGCCACGGCGTCGCGCAGGCCGCGAGCCCGGCCGCGACGCCGGCGAGCGGGCCGACGTCGCGCGTGCCATCGCGCACCGTGCGATAGCCGGCCACGTCGACGCCGGAGATCACGATCTCGTCGACCAGCGGCGCGAGCACCGCGACCTGTCGCGCGAAGATCGTCTCGCCGCCGATCACGATCGCGTGCTTCGCGACGCCGCCCATACGCGTCGCTTTGCCGCCCGCGAGGATCAGCGCCGTTACTTCAGTAATGCTTCGACCTCGTCCTGCGCGGGCGTGGTGACCTCGGGACCGCTCGGTGCGAAGTAGACCGAGACTTCGGTGCGCACGCCGAACTGCCCCGGGAAGTAAACGCCCGGGCCGATCGTGAAGCCGGTGCCCGGTGTGAGGATGCGCGTGTCTTTGACCTCGAAGTCGTCGAGGTCGGCGCCGCCGCCTTGCAGGTCGCTGTCGATCGAGTGACCGGTGCGGTGCATGACTTGCTCGACGAGCCCGGCTTTCTTGATGAACGCGCGCGTCGCCTGATCGACCTCGGCGCCGGTGATCGGCCGGTGCTTCTTCACGCGGTCGGTGATCAGCACGAGCGCTTGATCGCGCGCCAAGCTCACCGTTTGAAACGCGCTCGCGATCTTGTCGGGCACCGTGCGATCGGCGACCGCGCACCACGTCTGCGCCGCGTAGATTCCGTCGGGCTTGTCGACCTTGCCGGCGAGCGAGATCACGATGAGATCGCCCTGATTGATCGGCGACGTGCGCGCCGCGGTCGGCACGTAGTACGGATCGGCCGTGTTCACGCCCGCCGAGACGACCGGCGGCGGCCCGACGAGCCCGCGCATCGCCATGCCGTGCACGAGCTTCTGTTGAATATCGTATTCGGTGACCGGCTCGTGCGAGGCGATCTTCTTCGCGACGAACGCGAGCGCCTCTTTGCGCAGCTCGATGATGTGGTGGACCGCGATGTAGTGCGCCGTGCGGCCGGCGTCGCCCCAGATCGCCTTCGTGTACTGCACGAGCGTATCGCTCGATCGCACCGCGACGCCGGTCGCGCGGATCAGCTCGAGCGTGCCGCCGTCGATGCGCGAGACGTTCGGCACCGCCGCCTTCGGCGAGTACTCGAGCGCGACGCTCTTGACGCCCTTGAGCATCGCGCGCAGCTGCTTCTCGTAGTCGCGGAAGCCGAGATACGTCAGCTTCTTGCCCGGAAGGTGATCGAACTGGCGCACTTCCGACGTGTGGACGAGCGCGATCGGATCGCCTTTGGCCGGGATCAAGTAGAACCACGGCCGCTGCGGGCGACCATCGGGCGCGACGAGCTTGAGCGCGATCGGGTTCTGGCCATCGCGATCGTAGAGCAGCCACGCGTCGGTGTTTTGCACCGCGAGCAGGCCTTGCACCGCGGTCAGATCGGAGAGCCCGACGCGCGACGGGATCGCCGCGGCGGCGGCGCTGTCGGCATACGGATCGCTCGGCGTGCTCGACGAGCCCGAGCCCGATTTTGCGGCCGGCGCGGGCGCCGGCGTTTTCTTAGCGGGCGCGTACGGATCGGCCGGCTGCGCGGCGGCAATCGCAACCAGCAGAGAGACTATCGCGAGCGCGGCGAATCGAGTCATGTGGGCTCCGCTGTCGCAGATTGGCCCCGGCGCACGCGACCGAGCTCGGCGATCAGCTCCGTATGAATAGCACCGTTCGTCGCGGCGACTTCGCCCGAATGCGGGTCGAACGTACCGTTCGTCGTGCTCGTCACGGTGCCGCCGGCCTCGGCGACGACGAGCGCGCCCGCGGCGATGTCCCAGGGTGATAACCGGCGTTCCCAGTAGCCGTCGAGCCAGCCGCACGCGACCAGGCAAAGATCGATCGACGCGCTGCCCAAGCGGCGGCACTCGCCGGCGACGCGCTGCATGTGCTCCCACTCGGCGAAGTTGTTGATCGGGTGCGTCGCGCGGTCGTACGGAAAGCCGGTCGACAACAACGCGCGATCGAGCCGCGCCTCGCGCGACACCGCGAGCGGGGTGCCCGCGTGATCGCGCGCGCCACCGCCGGCGCTCGCCTCGAACCACCAGCCGAGCGCGGGCACCGCGACCACGCCGACGACCGGTGTGCGGCTGGCATCCTCGAGCGCGATCGAGATCGACCAGATCGGCAGGCCGTGGGTGAAGTTGACGGTGCCGTCGATCGGATCGACGAGCCAGCGATACGCGCCGGTTCCCGTCTGGCCGCCTTCTTCGCCGAGGATCGCGATCCCAGGCGCGCGATCTTCGAGCGCGGCGCGGATCGCCGCTTCGGAGCGCAGATCCCACTCGGTCACGAGGTCGCGTGAATTCTTCTTCGCGCGGATCTCTTCGGGCTTCGCGCCGGCGAGCACGTGCGACGCAACGCGCGCGGCGTGACGCGCGGCCTCGAGCAGCTCGTGGAGCTCCAGATTCACAGGTCGAGACGCATCGCCACGCGCGCCTCGCCCGACATCGCGCTGAACGTCTCGGTCGCCGCGACCGCCTTGCCGAGCGTGCTGCGATCGACGACGCGGAAGCCGAACTTCGCCGCGAAGAAGTCGCTCGCGCTCGCGGTGAGCAAGTAGATCCGGCGCACGCCGCGCCAGCGCGCTTGACCGACCGCCATGTCGGCGAGCATCCAGCCGTAGCCGGCGCCGCGGAACTCGGGGTCGACCGCGAGCGCGCGGAGCACCGCATCCTCGCCGAGGACCTCGAGCGCGACGCAACCCACGGTGCCCTTCTCGTTGCGCAGCACGAAGAAGTCGGGAAACTGATCGTCGCGGGCCGGCTCGTCGCCGAGCTCGACCATCTCGAGCACGCTGCGCACCGCCGGCATGTCGACCCGCTGCGCCGGCCGGATCGCGTCGCCGATCGCGTCGAGCAGCTTGTCGTGCAGGCCGTCGAAGCTGCCCGATGACAGCACGACGACGACGTCGCCGGGCGCGGCGCTTCCGGCCAGCTGCTTCACGATCGCGTGGGTGTCGGGCATGTAGCTCGCCTGCGTGCCGCTGCGATGCAGATCGAGCGCGAGCTTCTCCGGATCGAAGCGCTCGTCGGGCGGAATCTTCGACGCGTCGTACATCGGCCCGACGATCACTTCGTCGGCATGCGCGAACGCATCGGCGAACTCGGCCTGGAACGTCTTGCGCCGGCTCGTCGCCGAGCGCGGCTCGTAGACGGCGATCAAGCGGCGCTTCGGGAACCGCCGGCGCAGCGCCTTGAGCGTCTCGCGCACCGCCGTCGGGTGATGCGCGTAGTCGTCGAGCACCGTGACGCCGCCGGCGATGCCGCGCAGCTCCTGGCGCCGCCGCACGCCCGCGAACGTGGCGACGCCGCGCTGGATATCTTTGATCGAGACGCCCTGTGCATGCGCGACCGCGATCGCGGCGACCGCGTTACCGACGTTGTGCTGGCCGACGAGCAGCGTCTCGAAGCGCTCGATGCGCTCGCCGTGGTGATAGACGTCGAACGCGACGCGGCCGCTCTTGCCGACCTCGAGGTTACGCGCCCACCACGCGACATCCGATGCGAGCCCGCCGTCGGAGTCTTCGCCGTCGGTCGTCTGCTCGGGCGCGTACACGGTGTAGAGCTCGACCTTGCACGCCGCGGTCTTCGCGATCGCGCGAACATCGGCGGAGTTCGCGTACGCGATGAGCAAGCCGGTCTTCGGGATCAGCGCGACGAGCTTCTTGAACGCGGCCTGCACCGCGTCGAACGATGGAAAAATATCGACGTGATCGAGCTCGACGCTCGTCAGGATCACGGTCTCGGGCCGGTAGTGGAGAAACTTCGAGCCCTTGTCGAAGAACGCGGTGTCGTACTCGTCGCCTTCGATCACGAACGGCCCGTGACCGAGCCGCCAGCCGTGGCCGAGGCCGACCGGCACGCCGCCGACGAACAGCGACGGATCGCGCCCGGCTTCGAGCAGGATATGGCCGAGCAGCGACGTGGTCGTGGTTTTTCCGTGCGTGCCCGACACGACGATCGAGTGTTTCCCCGGCAACAGGTACTCGCCGATCACCGCCGGGAACGACGTCAGCTTGAGCCCGCGCGCCTGCGCCGCTGCGACCTCGACGTGGTCTTTCGAATGCACGTTGCCGACGACGACGAGGTCGGGATTCCAATCGAGGTTGTGCTCGCCGTACGGCATCATCACGGGCACGCCGAGCGCCGCGAGTTGCTCGCTCATCGGCGGATAGACCGCAGCGTCGGAGCCGCGCACGTCGTGCCCGGCTGCGACGAGCAATCCTGCGACCGCGCCCATGCCGGTCCCCCCGATGCCGATCAGATGCACCTTCACGATCGGGGCGCACCGTACCCATCTCCCCTCGTCGGGTAAAGCCCGAAGTCGACGAAGATGCTCGTGAAGATCAGCTAAGCTTTCGGATGCGGCAATGGATGGTCGGCGGCACGAGAGGCGGCACTTTTTCCGGGGCAAAGCGCGGCCCGGACGCGTGATGCCCGTCAGGTTCCGCACCGCGCAGCACGGCTGGGTCAGCGCCGAAACGCGCAACATCGGCGTCGGCGGCGCGTTCATCGCCTGTCAAGTCACGCCGCCGATCGGCACCACGCTCACGCTCGAGCTGACGCTGCCGACGACGGACCAGGCGTTCGTCATCCCCGCCGTCGTACGGTGGGCCAGCGCCGACGGTGGGATGGGCGTTCAGTTCGTCGGCGTCGACGTCGACGTCCTGCTCGAGCTCAACGATTATTTCGCGACGCTGACGAGCTAACGCGCGTTCGTGGACTCGAAGATCTTGTCGGCCGAGGTCGGCACGAAGCCCTCGAAGCCGTCGTAGCGCTTCGCGAACTCGTAGTAGACGCTCGGCAGCATCGCCGGCTCGCGCTCGTCGGCGAAGTCGACCGCGATCACGTCGGCCAGCGTCGATGACTGCTCGAGCTTGTCGGCGGGCGTGCCCTTGATCGCGCCGCCCGCCGCGTTGAGCACGAAGCCATTGGCGACGAGGAATGCGTCGAGCTCGGCGAGCGAGCCGAACGTCGTCAGCGCGTCGACCGCGACCGTGAAATGGTTGACGCGGAACCCGAACGCCGCGAGCCACGCCGCGTACTCGCTCTCGGCGAGCAACGCGTCGTACGTCGCGCGTGTGGTCCGCCACGGCCGGCCGGCCCACGGCAGATCCGACCGATCGCAGAAGGCCGCCGGCAACTGCGCGACCAGCGCTTCGATCATCCGCTGCGCGCCCGCCGACAGCTCGCCGACACACAGCTCGCTGATGAAGACTTTCGGCACGCCCGGCTCGGGATGCTTCCAGTAGCGCGCGACGAGCTTCTTGTCGTCGAACCGATAGCGCGCGGGCTGTTCGCGGTAGCCGACCGCCTCGAACGGCCTGGCGAGCGCGGCGATGCCGAGGTTGGTGATGCCGAGGCCACGCAGCGCGACGTGGTCATTGACGATCGTCTCGCCGCGCGCCCCGAGCAACGCGTGGATGCGCTCGGCCTGCGGCGCCAGCGCGATGTAATCGGCCCACAGCTGATCGAGCAGCGGTTGAACCGTCACGGTTGCGCCGTGATCGGATAGTCGATCGCGATGCCGGACTTGCTCGGCGCGAACGCGAGCTTCGCGACCGCGCGATCGATGCACGCGCCCGTCGGTGTGTTGACGAAGTCGCCCTGCTGCTCGTACCGCCCGACCGTGCCGTCGGGCAGCACGCGGATCCGCAGCTTCGCGGTGCCGGTCACCGCGAGCCGCCCGAAGCACACGTGCGAAGCGGCCACGACCGGCTCCATCGCGGCGCGAATTTCTTCGGCGGTGAGCTCGGTCTGCACCGTCGCGGCTTTCGGCGCGGGGATGCACTGCGACTTGTCGGCGGGCCCGGGCCCCGAAGGGAGACTCGACGCGATCACCGCGCCATCGCACGGCGACGTCACGCGCCATGCGACGACGTCGAGCGCCAACCCGTTCTTGCCACCGTCGCTCCACTTCGGATGCGCCGGCACTTTGACGACGAGCTCGACGTGCGCGTTGCCGACCTGGCGCGCCCATGCTTTCGCGGCGGCTTCGTCGTGAAATGCGCGCGTGTCGGCGTGCAACGGCCCGGCCGCGACGACCTCGCCTCGCGCGTGCGCCGGCGCGCCACTGGCGACGACGAACCACGTCTTGCCGTCGACGTCGATGCCGAGGCAACGAATGCACGCGGTCACGTCGAAGTGGATCGCGCCCTTGGCGGGATCGAACGCGCCGACGTCGAACGCTTCGGCATCGGCATCGACGAGCAGCGTCTCGCTCGCGAGCTGCGCCACACGCGAATCGCGCGCGTGACGGCACTGGCGCTGGTGCGCGTCGTCGCCGCCATCGCATAGCGCCGTCAACGCCCACACGACGTTCTCGATCCGATGCACGCGTTCGGCGCCCTGTGCGCGCGCTTCCCACGAGTCATCGGCATGCGCGACCGCGCCGAGCACGACCATGATCGCGATCGCGAGCCGCACGATCAGCCGAGCTTGTGTGTCAGGTACGCCTTGAGCCGCAGCTCGGCGTCGACCGGATCGGTGATGACGATCGGCACCGTCTTCTTGAGCTCGTCGTCGAGCTCGCCGTAGAACTGCTTGCGCTGCGCGGCATCGTCGATCAGCTGCTGCGTCGTGCGGCCGCGGATCTTCTGATCGCCGAGCTTGGCGCAGTACGCCTTGAGCTTGTCGTACGTGCCGCTGCCCAAGAACGCCGTGATCTTTTCGGCCTCGTTGGCGAGCCGCTCGAAGCTGACCTCGGCCGACGCCGGCACCGATCCGCGGTCGAGATCCTGCGCGAGCTGCGCCGACACCCGGAGCACCATCACGTCGTCGATCACGCCGATGCCCTCGTTCCAATCTGGAATCAAATCCATCTTGCTGACGAGATACGACAGCGTGCCGGCCGCGAGCTTGCGCGCATCATGCTCGGCGGTCGACGACTCGAGCAGCGCTTTGAACGCCTCGATGTCTTGGCGGATCGTGTCGGCCCAACCCTTGAACACGTCGATGTGTGCCACGCAGCGATTCAATCACATCGTGTAGGATCTGGGCCATGCGTACCCTCGCTTTCGTCGTCGTCGTCGCGGTGGCCGCGTGCACTGGTGGCGCGCCCAGCGGGAGCTCGGCCGACGCGTCGGGCGGCGCGTGCACGATGTCGCTCTACGACCCGTGCGTCGACGAGCACAACTGCGCCACGACGCAGGTCTGCCAGACGTTCAGCGACGTCACGCCGGGGATCGAAGTGTGCTCGCAAGGCTGCACGACGACCACGCCGTGCCCGAACGATTCGACCGGCGCCGCCGCGACCTGCGACACGACGGTGAACCTGTGCCGCCCCGCAAAGGCGAACGCGTGCACTCCGACGCTCTAGTTGCCGAGCAGATCTTTGATCAGCTTCGTCGTGTGATCTGACGTGACCGAAACCGAGACCGTCTTGTTGATGTGCTCGGCGGCGTTGACGAACGTGACCTTGTGCGCGCCGGCCGAGAGCGGAATCGCCCGCTGCGGCGTGTGCAAGCCGGTCGCTTGACCATCGATCATGATGTCGCACGGCGGCTTCGTCGAAACCATCAACGTGCCGTTGCCGCCCGACGAGCCTTCGAAGCCGGGGTCGGCGATCTGCCCGACGGCTGCGCGGGCCGCGACGTGATGGACCGGCGCGGGCGTCGGCGGCGATTTCGGCGCCGGCTGCGCGACTGCAACCGCTACCGGCGCGGGCGCCGGCTTGTCGAACACGGCGTCGACGCGCTGCGCCGACGCCGGATCGAAGTGCAACACCTTGCTCGGCCGGCCGTCGAGCGTGAACACGACATCGTAGCTCCGCGACGGATCGAGCGAGGTCGCGATCGGCGTGCTGCCGAGGAACGATTGCTTGCCGTTGTCGACGAGCATCACCGTCGCGCCCGACGGCGCGGAGTCGATGCGCACGTCGGTCAGCTTGGGCGCCGGAGCGACCTCGACCGGCGCGACGGCCGCGGGCATCTGCTGCACGATCGTCTTGGGCGCGGCGGGTGCGGCCTTGGCGATCGTCGTGGCTCTCGCATCGGGCTCGCCGTGGAACGCGATGTACGCGCCGATCACGACGCCGATCACGACGAACACGACGCTGGTCGCGACGATCTTCAACAACACCAGCTTGCGCCGGCGCTCGATCCGCACGACCGGCGCGGTGCCGACGAACGTCTCCTCTTCGAACTTCTCGACCGCGCGGCTCGATTCGAACCACGACTCGGCGGCGACGACGTCGCCCGTCATGTCGAGCGCGAGCGGACGCGGCGGCGTGAACGTCGGCATCGCGGCGAACGGGTTCGGGCCGGCGGCGATCGCGTCGATGCGCGCGCCCTCGTTCGGCCGCGACGGCGGTTGCGCCACCGGCTTGGGAATCGGTTGCGCGGTCACGCGCACGACCGGCTTGCCGGCCACGGCGGTCGGCAACGGCGCGGATGGCCGCGGCACGGGCGGCGCGGTGATCGGGCGCGGCGGCGGCGCGGACGCGCGCGGCCTCGGTGGCGGCACGGCTTGCGCTTGCCGCGTCGCCGTGAGGGTCGGCGTCGGCGTGCCGCTCGGTCGCGTCGCCGGCGGCGGCGGCAGTGGTTGTTGCGCTTGCTTGATCGACGGGATCACGCCGCCGTTGGTCGGCGCGTGCATCATGCGAACCTTCGACGCCGGCACGTCATGGAGCTGGAGCTGCGAAGTCCCGCCCGGCGCACGCAACCGCGGCAGTGGTGCTGGCGGCTGAGGCTGTTTCGGCGCCCTGAACAGGTCGTCGCCCGGCGAGGCCTTGCCGCCGAGCGGCTTGACCTGCACCAGGTCGATCAACGCGTTCACCGCCGTCGACTCCTTGTTCGCCATCCCGCGCAGAATTGCGAATGGATGTGCGCCTTTCAACCCAAATGTGCGCCCAGTGATGATCTCTCAGCCAGTGATGCAAGGAATTCGCTGTATCGGCTAAGATCGTGAAAATTCGTTGACGATCGCGTGACCATACATCTAATGTATGGTCATCGATGGCTGCGGAGAGTCCGTTCATCGACTTGCGCCGTCTCGCTGACTGGCTCAGCACGTCGCCGACGCGTCCGTCGCTGCACGTCGAACGCATCGTCGCGCGGCTCGGCGCCACCGCGATTCCACTGCTCGGCCGCGAGATCGCGAGCCCGAATGCGCAGCGCCGCGACGCGGCGCGGGCGGCGCTCGCCCGGCTCGCGAGCGATCGCGAGCTCCGCGCGCGCGTGATCGCAGAGCTGCAAGCGATCACCGATCGCACGAGCGTGGGCTGCGACGACGCCGCCAAAGTTTGCGCGGTCGGCCTGCTCGCCGAGCTCGGCGAAAAGCGCGTCGCTCGGTTCGCGAACCCATCGGCGATCCAGCACAGCTCCGCGGTCGCGCTCGCCGCGCAGCTCGGTACCGCCGCGGACGTCGCAGCCGCGGTCGATCTGATGATCGCTCAGCTCGCCGACGACGATCTGGTGCAGCTCGTCGCCATCACGGCCGAAGCCGCGCCGGTCGCAGCGCATCGCGTCGCCCACGAGCTGTGCGTGCGGCTCGACGTCGCCGTCGAGCTGCGCGAACGCGTCGCCGAGGTCGGCTTGCTCGCCGCGCCGCAGCCGTTCGCGCCGACCAAGCCGAGTCGGCAGACCCACGCGCACGTGATGATCGACAGCGAGTCGCGCGTCGTCGTGGTCGCGATCCGCAAGATCAGCGGCGAGCGGCGATGGCGGCGTTGGGCCGTGCTGATCGCGAACGAGCGCATCGAAGACTGCCTGCACGAGGATCTCGCCGGCGAGCTCGATGCGATCGGGCTCGTCGACAAGCTCGTCGAAGACGGTTACCGCGTCGCGTCGACGGAGCTCGACCGCGCGAAGTCGCTGGTCGCCGCCGCGGCACGCGCGACCGGCGAGGCGCTGCCATCGCCGTACTATGTCGGCCGCGATCTGCTCGACCTCGGCGATGCGCATTTATCGGCCGGCGCGCGGCGCGGTGGATCGATCGCCGGGATCGGCCGTGCGGTCGAGCTGATCGCCGACGGCAACGTCGCGCGCGCGAAGCTGTTGCTCGCGCGGTGCGAGGAATCGGCGGACTCGGCGGCGGCGATGGCCGCGTGCCTGCTCGCTCAGGCGCGCGCCGACGAGGCCGTGCCCCACCTGGTGCGCGCGTGCGAGCTCGAGCCGAGCTGGCCGCTGCATCACTGGAACCTCGCCGCTGCGTATCACGAGATCGCCGACGCCGCGCTCTGCTACCAAGCGCTGCGCCGCTTTGTCGCGACCAGTGCCGGCGGTGGATCGACCGCGCTCGCGGGTGATCCGGATCAGCCCGCGCGACTCGCGAGCGCGAATCGCATGATCGCCGCTCTCGAGCGCGTCGCGAAGCTTTCGGGCCGGCGGCGGCGCAAGAAGTAGCGCTTACTTCTTGGGCGCGGCGTTGTACGTGATCTTGATGCGCGTCGAGCCAGGTGCGCCCTTGCCGTTCGCGCGTGCCGGCAGCTTCCACGCCTTCGCGCGCTCGCCCACGCAGCCCGCGACCGCGGCCAGGTCCTGCGCGCCGGCGTTCGGCTGCGTGCTCGCACCTTTGACCGTGCCGGTCTGATCGACGTCGAGGTTGAGCACGAGAGTACCGGTCAGCTTCGGGTTCGTGGCGAGCGCGTGCTCGTAGCACGCCTGCACTTCTTGGTTGTGGCGGCCGAGCAGCGCGCCGATCGCCTGCGGATCGTACTTGCCCTGGCCGGCCTTCATCGTCTTGAACGAGCCCTCGAGGTACGCCTGGTTCTTCACCGCGTCTTGCTGGAGCGCCGCGTTCATCGTGATGAGCGGCACCGTCAGCTGATAGATGTCGTGCGCGGGCTGGTAGTAGCGATCGTCGTGCGCGGTCGCGTAGAGGATGTGGAACAGCTTGCCCATCACGTAGACGCTCTCGACGATGTTCTCTTTGTCCTTGTCGGAGCACTTCTGGCCGCACGGCGGCAGCGCTTCGATGGCTTGCTTGCCGAAGCTCGCCGCGGCGGACGGATCGTCGAGCCGCACGGTGTAGTCGGCCTCGCTGTAGCGCAGCACCGGAACGTCGTTGAGCGGCACCGTCGAGCCCGCCACGGCGAACGCCTTCTCGATCGCGGCGACGCCGTCGGCCCAGCGGCCGGCGAACTGATAGCCCTCGAGGCCCAGCTTCGCGAGGTTCGCGTACTGATCTGCTTTGCTGCGGCCGTCGACGAGCACCGCGCTCGCGTCGGCGAGCGAGACGCCCGTTCGCCCGGCGAACACCATCATGTCGCGGTCGATCAGATCCTTCGAGCCGGCCCAGTTCTTCTCGGCCATCACGAGCGCCTGCCACGCGGCGGCGTTGTCGCCGGTGCGCCACTTCGCCCACGCGATCACGTAGTCGAGCTCGGGCTGCTTCGGATCGATCTGCTGATCTTTGATCGCCTCGAGCGCGTCGGCGTTCTTGAACTCTTTGAGCAGCGAGTACGCCCACCAGATCCGGAACGTCAGCGCTTCTTTGTCCTTCGGCGCGTCGGCGACGAGCTCGCCCCAGTTCTACTCGGCCGAGGCGTAGTCATCGCCGAGCCAGACGTCGTACGTGCCCATCAACCGCAGCGTGACCTCGTCGGCCTTGCCGTTCTGCTGCGCCGTCGCGGCCGCGGCCGAATCGCGCAGCGCCTGGCGAGCGTCCTTGAGCATCGTGGCCTGTTCGTCGCCTTTGAGATCCTTCGCCTTGCGATAGATCATCGTCGCGAGCACGGCGGCCTGCGCCTGCTTGACGACCGGGTCCTTCGCGTCGGCGACGACCTTGCGCTGCTTGTCGATCGTCGTCGGTCGCTTCGAGTCGACCATCGGCATGCCGGGACGGCCGAGCGCCTCGGGCTCGAACAACAAGCCCGCGATCGGGATCGGCCCGACGTCGAACGACGCGTCGGCGGCGCCGCCGGTCTTTGCCGCGTCCGCCGTACCGCCGGTGTTCGTCGCGGGTCCTTCAGCGGATCCACCGCCACACCCGACCGCGACTACCAACAAGCCTGCAAGCGTCTTGAACATGCGCGATCGTGTACACCGGAACGGCCCGCACCGGAATCCCCGGTGTATCGTTCCGGCCGCCGTGCGCAGGGCTCGATTGTTGTTGCTTCTTTTTGTGACGGCGCTCGCGACTCCTGCGTGCGTCGTGGTCCGTGCCCACCAGCGAGAAAACCTCGCGAAGCGGTCGATGACCAACGATACCGACCCCGGCGAAGCGCGCTTCGCCGCCCACGCACGCGGCGCCCGTGAAGGTGCCGATGGCGGGACCGGCCAGCCGGGTGGCGGATGCGGCTGCAACTAGTCGCGGGCGCGTTTGCCGGCGTACTCGGCGGGATGCTCGGCTTTGCGCGGACGGCGCACGCCGACGGCTCGCTCACCGAGCGCGACGTCTACTACAAAGAGAAGTCGACGCGCGTGATCCAGCCGATGCTCGACGGCATCTTCGACGCTGGCGAGCGCGGCCTCGTGACCGCGCACTTCTTGGTCGATGCGATCACGTCGGCGTCGGCGGGCTCGGGCGCGGCCAACGGCGTCGCATTCACCGAGCGGCGCTACGAAGCCGGCGGCGGCTACACCCACGAATTCGACGGTCCACGCGGCTCGTGGGTCGACAAGATCCGGGTCGGCGGCGACGCCAAGTACTCGACCGAGAGCGACTACACCTCGCTCTACGGCGGCGTCCGCGCGGAAGCCGACGTCGCGCAGAAGAACGCGACGCTCGGGATCGGCATCGGCTACTCCGACGATCACGCCGACAACGCCGGCGCGCAGGGTCCGATGGGCGGACCACCGCTCGTGTGCGACAGCGCGAAGCCGACCGCCACCGCCTCGAATTGCCCGGTCGACACGCTCGTGTTCAATGCGTCGGCGAGCCAGATCTTGAGCCGCAACGCGGTCGCGGCGCTGTCGTACGATCTCGAGCGCGTCACCGGCTTTCAGTCGAACGCGTATCGCACGGTCGTGACCGAGAGCGGTCTCTTGCCCGAATCGCATCCCGACGAGCGGCTGCGCCAAGCGATCGAAGCGAGCGCGCGCATCTTCGTGCCGAAGACGCGCTCGACGATCATCCCGGCGTATCGCTACTACCGCGACGACTGGCACATTCACTCGCACACGCCGGAGCTGCGCATCGTGCAAGAGGTCGGCGACCACGCCGACGCGACGGTGCGAGTTCGCTACTACCGGCAGACCGCGTCGTACTTCTACGAGCCGCGCTACGGCGTGATCGATAGCACGGCCGTGCACTTCATCACGGACGATCCGAAGATGTCGGCGTTCGACGGCGAGACGCTCGAGGCCAAGCTCGGCATCTACGGCTCCGAGTTCGATCTCACCGGCAATTGGGCGGCCGCGCGGTTCGAAGGCATACTCACGTACATCGTCCAGAACAATCGGTTCGGAAACGCGGCCGAGGCACAGATTGCGTTCACCTATCCTTTTAATTATTAGCGGCGCGCTGCTCGGCTGCCCGAACAACTCGAGCGAGACGTGTGGTCCGGGCTCGAACGCGAGCGCAGATCTCGAGGCGACCGGCAGCGGCATCGCGACGACGTACGCGTCGCTGTCGAGCCACGAGAACCACGACTGCGTCGCGCCGAGCACGCCCGACGGCGTGGTCGCGCTGACGATCGACGGTGCCGCGGTCGGCGGTGGGCTGTTCACGCTGTGCATCCCGCGGCCCGATCTGCTCGCGACGCAATCGATGGGGCTCGCGAGCTCGTCGAGCGCCGGCAGCGACGTGCAGGTGATCGATCTGACCGGCAGCGCCGGCGGTGGCTGCACGTTCGCACTCGACCAGACCGCCGCGGTTAGCGGCACGATCAGCGCGACCGGCTTGTGCGGCGAAGGCAGCGCCGGCTACTCGCTGACGCTGAATGCCGGCGTGACGGTCGACGTCACGTGCGGCTCGGGCAGCGCGACGTCCGAGTCGGTGACCGCGAGCGGCACCGTCGCGGTCGCCGGTTCGGCGACGTAGCCTCCGACACCGGCCGCGACGAGAACCGCGCGAGTTTTGGATCAGCTCGTCCCGAGGACGCTTAGACTCGCGGCGCATGAGTCTCTTGGTGCAACTGGAGTTCAAGGCGCGCGCCGAGGCCGAGTTTCTACGCATCGCGCGAGCGCTCGCGTCCGCGGCAACGGCCGAGCCCGAAACGCTGCGCTACCAATGGTTCGCGACGGCAACGCCCGGTCACTATTCGATCCTCGAAGAATACGTCGACGCCGACGCCGCCGAAGCGCACAACCATCGCCAGGCCGAGCTGCTCCGCGAATTCTTCACGGTGGCCGAGCTCGTGTCGGCGTCGTTCTACGGCGAGCTCAACCAATACCTGCGCGATTGGATCGCGGGCAAAGGCGGCATCGCGGTCAACACGCCGCTCTAGACCGGTGAGAACCTTGGGCCGGTCGCGTCCCGCTGAGCATCCGACTAGAACGCGAGCCGTCGGACGATGCGCACGAGCGGCCGAAGCAGATCGCGCGCGGTCGCGCGCAGCAGATCCGATTCGCCGATCACGCCGGCGATCGCCGGGCCGAACGTGTAGTAGGCCTCGACGCCGAGCTCGCCGATCACGCTGGTCTCGAGCCAGGCGTCGCGGAAGTGGCGCAACAGCTCGACGTCGTTCGCCAACAGCGATCCGTAGGCCGCGGTCGCCACGAAGCATGCGTCGACCTCGCCCGACGCGCGATCCGCGGTCGTGACGTGGACGATCGCGAGGTCGCCGTCGTTGTGGCAGCCGTCGTAGGCGAGGATGCCGACCCAGTAGTCGGTGAGCGGCAACAGGCCGGTGAGGTCGAACGACTGCAGCGCGCCCGGCGCCTCGGGCGACACCGTCGCGGTCACCATCGTCGAATCTTCGAAGTTGTCGGCGGTCATCGCGTCGTTCGCGCGCACGCGGATCTCGTAGCCCGCGACCTTCGCGGCGGGCATGCCGATGCCGGGCGCGACGAACGACATCGTCATGCCGGAGCTGGTCACGTCGCTCGCCGCGAAGCTCGCCGGCTGGCCCGGCAGATCGGCGGCGGAGTTCTCGCCGACCTCGACGCGCACGCGATACATGTCGCTGCCGTCGGCGACGAGCTGGAGCCGCGAGGCGCCCGATGCCGGCTTGTCGGTCGTGATGGTCTGATCGGGCGATCGGATCGTTCCGTCGGCGCCGTTCGGGTCGCCGTAACCGGAGTAGGCCTGGGTCTCGGCGAGAGTCGACGCCGATCCGATCGAGAACGGCACCTGATAGACGACCGACGGCTGGCCGCGATACGCGACGCCGTAGTTGCCGTACGCGATTTCCGGCGGCGACGGATACGCATTGGCGCTGTACGTGTCGTTGAAGTCTTGCTCCTTCGAGACCTCGACGAACATCACGTAATCGCCGTTGGCGAGGCCGGCGGGCACCGGATACGGCGTGGTGGTGAGCGTGCCGCCGATCGGCGTCGGCTGCGACACCGCGTCGTACGGGTTGAGTGACTTGTACATCGCGACCGACGGCGAATCGGGCGCGCTCGCGATCACGTCGGTGCGCGGCGGATAGCCGGTCGTCATCGACGGATCGGTCGAGAAGATGCCCTTGTCGGTGAACGCCTGTGTCGCGCACGTCATCGTGTCCCAGCCGGGATCGGTCGTCGCGAGCGGCCGGCAGTAGTGCATCTCGTGCGAGCTGTTGCCGAACGAGTGGCTGAGCTGGTTCTCGCCGCACGCGTTGTACGCGGGGTCGTCGGGCGCGAGCGTGAGGCAGTAGCTCGGATCCTGACTCGTATCGTTCTGGAACAACACCGATGGAAAACTCTGGCCGTTGCGGTGCGCCCAGACCGGAAACGTGTTGAGGCGGCGGCCGTACGGCCACAACGGGCCGCTGTTGAAGTCGAAGCGACCGGGCCGGTTGCCGAGCCCGAAGCTGCCGGTCTGCTGCGTGATGAACAGCGTGTCGATGAAGTGGCCCTGCGCGTCTTCGAGCCACACGACGATCTGCAAGCTATCCGACGGCGTGAAGTGCACGTCGATGCAGCGCGATGCGTCTGCGCCGACCGGCTTCGCAAATCCCAGGCTCACCACGCCCGCGATCGCGAGCCGACCAAACATACGCATGCGGGAGGCAGCAGTATCGCGTGCCGGGTTCGGCACGCAAAGCCGAAACGCTCGAACGGTTACTGCTGCTGGAACCAGCGGCATCGGTGTTCGACGCAGCCGCAGAACGTCCACCGACGAGATAACAGGCCTCGCACGCTTGACCGCCGCGCTCGCAGTCGCCGTCGTTCACACAGGTCCCCAAGCCGCCATCGCTCGAGCTACGCGCGCGCGACGGATCGTAACTGCCGTGCGTCGAGTAGTGCTGCATCGGTGTGCAAGCCGCGCCGTTGCGGCACTTCGGCCCACGTGCCTCGACGAGCTTCACGTCGACCGAGAGCGCCGCGTCGCCGAGGCCCGCTTGCTCGAGCGCACCGGCGAGCTTGCGGGCCAACGCGTCCAGGCTAGTCTGGCAGGCCCAGAGCTCGAGGTTGATGCACGAGTTTGTCCGCGTCGGTACACGTGTAGATCGAGTACATCCCGTAGCCACGCCCTTCGCGGCGATGTCGCGGTCGAACGCGTCCATAGCTTCTTGCCGTCGGCATCGTCGAGCGCGCGTCCGTCGCGGTGCAAGTGAACGCCGGCCTCGGTCGCGGTCACGTGGTACGGACCTGGATGCGATGGCAGGTCGGCGGTGAGCTTGCCGTCGAGCGCGCGCTGCACGCAGGCTGCGTCGACGACCGGATCGGGTGTCGTCGGAGGGTGGATGCAGCGGAAGTGACGTCGCGCACGTCGCGCACGCTCCAGCGACGATGATTCGCGGCATCGCTCGGAGCATGTTCACGATCTTGCCGAAAGCTAACACGCGGCGAGATCGAACAGACAGGCTCGCTGATCGGACGTCTCGCGAGCACGCGCGCATGGCATAGTGCGCGGCATGCGTTGTCTCGCGCTTCTCGCGGTTGCCGTGGCCGCGACTACCGCCACCGCGCACGCCGACAGCAAGCGCTGCATCGCCGCCGAGCTAACGCCGACCGCGGATCTTCAGATCGTCGTGTGGCTCGAAGACTCGCAGGGCAACTTCATCGACACGTTGTTCGTCACGCAACAGACCGGCACGTATGGCCTCGGCAACCGGCCCGGTCGCTTCGATTTCAACAGCGGGCCGATGTGGCCGTATGGCCGTCGCGTCGATACGTTCCCCGTGTGGTCGCATCGCAACGGCCAGAGCTTCGCGTCGGTGCTGTATCAAAACGATCCGAACGAGGATCCCGGTTACTGCTCGACGCTCGCGCCGAGCGATCCGCAATACGCGGCATGCGGCGAGAACGATCTGAGCCACGAGACCGAGCAGAGCTCGAACGAGGCGCACTTCTGCCATCCGCTACTGCCGACACAGTTCGACGTGATGAGCTGCCCGAGCCAATCGTTCACCGACAAGGGCCGATTCTCGACCAGCCCGCAGTACAACACCGGCTATCCGCCGCGCGCCGACGTGATCCCGACGCAGCCCGACTCGCCGTCGGTCGCGATGTACAAGGCGATCAACCCGTTCGATGCCGTATCGCAGCCGACGCCGGTCGGCGGCATGGACACGTCGATTCCGTGGGCGGTGCCGACGACCCTGCCCGACGGCGACTACGTGGTGTGGGTCGAGACCGCGGCCGAGTCCGACTTCAACGACACGTACAACCAGACCTCGCAGCCATCGCCGCAGGGCATCGCGTGGTCGGCGTACGGCGTGCCGACGCGCGGCCAACCATCGATCGTGTATTCCGTGCCGATCTCGATCTCGTCGGCGATGCCGACGGTCGGCGAGACCACGACGTACGCCGGCTACGGCGATCCGATCGGCGCCGACGGCAACATCCGGCCGCCCGACGCGACGATCACGACCGACACGCCGGCGTCTGGCGCGTCGCGGTTGCAGCTCGTCGCCGATGGCAGCGACATGTATCGCCTGCGCGTCGCCGCGTCGCCCGACGATCCGTCGGCGGTGCCGAACGCGCCCGATCAGCTCGCCGCGACCGACGTGACCGGCTCGAGCGTGACGATCACGTTCGCGGCGCCGTCGGTCGGCACGACGAACGAGACCGTCTCGGGCTACGACGTCCGCGTGCTCGCGAACACGCCGATGGACGACGACAACTTCATGTCGGGCACCGAAATCACCACGAAGGTCACGCCGGCGATGCCGGGCGCGCAGCAGTCGATCCCGCTGAGCGGCCTGTTGCCCCTCACCGATTACTGGGTCGGCGTCCGCGCATACAACGGCTGCGATGACGACGGCCCGCTCGCCGTCATTCACATCACGACCGCCGATCGGACCTCGGGCGACGTCGACGCGTGCTTCGTCGCGACCGCCGCCTACGGCTCGATCATGGCGAACGACGTCGAGCTGTTGCGCCACTTCCGCGATACCTGGCTGCAGACCAACGTGGTCGGCGAGCTCGGCGTCGAGGCGTACTACACGTTTGGTCCGGCCATCGCCGGCATCATCGGCGAGTCCGACCTGTTGCGCGCGACGGCACGCACGGCGCTCGCCCCGATCGTCGAAAAGATCCACGCGCTTCCGCGCTGAGCGCGCATTCCGCGCGCTCGCGCACACCGTGCGCTCGTGACGCACGGGGCTTTGTTAACTGCGCAGCTGCGCTCGACCTGCCGGGGCACATCCCGTGCACGCGTGCGAGCCGACTCACGTGCCGTCCGAACGTCGAAGCCGAGAGATTCTGCCGCCGAAGGCCTTAGCGGCGTTCATCGCCGCGTTCATGGCGATCGTGGCGATCGGCTTCTTGTCGTACCGCAACTTGGTCTCGCGGTCCGACGCCGCCGATCTGATGAACCACACCAAGCTGGTCGAGCAGCAGATCTACTTGGTCGAAGGCGACATCATCAACGCCGAGACCGGCCAGCGCGGCTATTTGTTGACCGGCCGCGAGAGCTACGTCGAGCCGTTCGAGGTCGCGAAAGCCGCGGTCGCGGGTGATTTGCTGGTGCTGCGCCAACTCACGCTCGACAACCAGGATCACCAGATCGCGATCAGCACGATCACGCCGCTCGTACAGAGCAAGCTCGACGAGCTCGGCGAAACGATCCGCCTCAAGCGCGCGGGTGATTCGTCCGCCGCGCTGCAGCTCGTGCTCACCGACCGCGGCAAGAACTACACCGACAGGCTCCGCGAGCTCGTCACCACGATGCTCGCCAACGAGCACAAGCTGCTCGATGCGCGCACGATCGAATGGGAAGCGACCGTGACCAGCTCGACGTGGGTCGTGTTCAGCGGCGTCGCGGTGCTGCTCGCGATGTTCGGCTTGATCGCGGTGCTGTCGTCGCGCGATTACCGCGCGGTCGGCGCGGAGTCGTGGACTCGCCGCGTGCAGGTCAAGCTCACCGAGCAGCTGCAAGGCGACGTTCGCGCCGAGTCGCTGGGCGAAAAGATCCTGACCACGTTGTCGGCATCGGTCGACGCGCAGCTCGGCGCGGTCTACTTGCACGACGACGGCGTGCTGCGCCGGGTCGCGGGCCACGCGCTGCCGCCCGGCTCCGACGCGAGCTCGACGATCGCCGTCGGCGAAGGCCTCACCGGCGAGGCCGCGAAGACCGGCGCGCTCGTCCACTTGCGCGACGTGCCCGCGAGCTACCTCGATGTGTCGTCGTCGGTCGGCCGCGGCAAGCCGGTCGAGATCGTCATCCTGCCCGCGTCGGTCGATGGTCGCGTGCAAGCCGTGACCGAGCTCGCGTTCATGCATCCGATCGACGACGTCGAGGTCGCGGCGCTGCAGCGCGTATCGGAGGCGATCGCGGTTGCGATGCGGACGGCGAGTGATCGCCAGCGGCTCGAAGAGCTGCTCGAAGAAACGCAACGCCAGGCCGAAGAGCTCCAGGCGCAAGGCGAAGAGCTGCGCGTGTCGAACGAAGAGCTCGAGCAGCAGGCGCGCGCGCTGCAGGTCTCGCAAACGCAGCTCGAAAACCAGCAGGCCGAGCTCGAGCAGATCAACGCACAGCTCGAGGAGCAGACGCAGTCGCTCGCCGAGCAGCGCGACGAGCTCGTCCGCGCCGGCGACGAGCTGCAGCGCGCGAACGAGTACAAGTCGCAGTTCTTGGCGAACATGTCGCACGAGCTGCGCACGCCGCTCAACAGCTCGCTGATCCTCGCGAAGCTGCTCGCCGACAACCGCGAGAAGAACCTGAGCGAGGAGCAGGTCAAGTTCGCCGAGACGATCTACTCGGCGGGCAACGATCTGCTGACGTTGATCAACGACATCTTGGATCTGTCGAAGATCGAGGCCGGCATGCTCGACGTGCGGCCCGAGCTGGTGTCGGTCCGCCGGATGGTCGACGACCTGCGCGCCGCGTTCTCACCCGTGGCGGCGCAAAAGGGGCTCGACCTCGAGCTCGTCGTCGGCGCCGGCCTCGACACGCTCGAGACCGATCCGACCCGGCTCAATCAGATCATCAAGAATCTGTTGTCGAACGCGCTCAAGTTCACCGAGCACGGCGGCGTGTCGTTCACGATCGAGCGCCGCGGCGACCAGATCGCTCTCGCGGTGCGCGACACCGGCATCGGCATTCCGGCGGATCAGCACGAGCGCATCTTCG
The DNA here is from genome assembly GCA_036271395.1 of Kofleriaceae bacterium. Lineage (GTDB taxonomy): Bacteria > Myxococcota_A > Polyangia > Haliangiales > Haliangiaceae > JABFXX01. Next base: position 77,272 of record DATBAS010000004.1, on the reverse strand, counting down.
AGGCGTTCCGTCAGGTCGACGCCGCGAGCACGCGCAAGTTCGGCGGCACCGGGTTGGGGCTATCGATCTCGCGAGACCTCGCGCGCTTGCTCGGCGGCGACCTTCGCGTCATCAGCGAGCCCGGCCGCGGCAGCACGTTCACGCTCGCGCTGCCGATCAAGTACGCCGGCCAGACGACCGCCGCGCGGCAGCCGATGCCCGTGAGCTCGACGCCGACGCCGACGCCAACGTCGACGATCGTCATGCCGCGCGCGCGAGGAGCGAAGCCGCCGCAGACCGCTTCGACACCGTTCACCGACGATCGGGCCGACGTCACGCCGACGTCGCGCTCGCTGCTCGTGGTCGAAGACGATCCGGCGTTCGCCAAAGTGCTCTTCGACCTCGCGCACGAGCTCGAGTTCCAAGCGCTGGTCGCGACCACCGCCGAGGATGGGCTCGCGCTCGCGCGACACTATCTGCCGAGTGCGATCGTGCTCGATGTCGGCCTGCCCGACCGCTCGGGTCTCGCGGTGCTCGACTCGCTCAAGCGCGATCCACGCACGCGGCATGTTCCGGTTCATATCGTGTCGGCGGCCGATCACACGCGCACCGCGCTCGAGATGGGCGCGGTCGGCTACGCGCTCAAGCCGATCGAGCGCGAGCAGCTGGTCGACGCGATCAAGCACCTCGAGGCGAAGTTCACGCAGAAGCTGCGGCGCGTGCTGATCGTCGAGGACGACGCCGTGCTGCGCGAGAGCACCGCGAGGCTGCTCGCCGGCGACGACGTCGAAACGATCACCGCCGGCAGCGCGAACGAAGCGCTCGAGCTGCTGCGCGGCTCGACGTTCGACTGCATGGTCGTCGATCTCGCGCTGCCCGATCGCAGCGGCCTCGAGCTGCTCGAAGAAATGGCGAGCGGCGAGCAGTACGCGTTCCCACCGGTGATCGTCTACACCGGGCGGTCGTTGTCGAGCGATCAGGTGCACGAGCTCGAGAAGTTTTCTCGCTCGATCATCATCAAGGGCGCGCGCTCGCCCGAGCGGTTGCTCGACGAGGTCACGCTGTTCTTGCACCAGGTCGAGTCCGAGCTACCGCCCGAGCGCCAGCGCATGCTGCGCGACGCGCGCGACCGCGAGGCCGTGTTCGAAGGTCGCAAGATCCTGATCGCCGAGGACGACGTCCGCAACGTGTTCGCGCTCACCGCCGTGCTCGAGCCGAAGGGCGCGAAGGTCGAGATCGCGCGCAACGGCCGCGAAGCGCTCGCCGCGCTGCGCACGAACCCGCAGATCGATCTCGTGCTGATGGACATCATGATGCCCGAGATGGACGGCCTCGAAGCGACGCGCCAGCTGCGCAAGGAGCCGCGATTCGCGAAGCTGCCGATCATCGCGCTGACCGCGAAGGCGATGCAGGATGATCGCGATCGCTGCATCGCGGCCGGCGCGAACGACTACATCGCGAAGCCGCTCGACGTCGACAAGCTGCTGTCATTGGCGAGGGTATGGATCCGCAAGTGACAGAGCGCCTACCGCGCGACCGCGAGCTGTCGGCGCTGCTCGACGCGATCTATCGCGCGTATCACTACGACTTCCGCAGCTACGCCGAGGCTTCGCTGCTGCGCCGCATGCAGGCGGCGCTCGTGCACTTCAAGCTGCCGTCGATCACGCGGCTCACCGAGCGCGTGCTCGCCGACGCGACCGCGTTCACCGAGCTATTGCGCTTCTTGACGGTGCAGGTCAGCGACATGTTCCGCGACCCGATCTACTTCAAGGCGCTGCGCGAGACGGTGGTGCCGTATCTGCGCACGTACGCGTCGCTCAAGATCTGGGTCGCCGGCTGCGCGACCGGCGAAGAAGCGTACTCGCTCGCGATCTTGCTCGCCGAGGAGGGCCTGCTCGACCGCGCGATGATCTACGCGACCGACATCAACCCCGATTCGCTGCGCGTCGCGCAGGCGGGCGTGTACACGACCGATCGCCTCCCGAAGTTCTCGGAGAACCATCGGCTCGGGGGCGGCAAATCGTCGCTGGCCGATTATTACTCGGCGGCGTACGGCAACGCGGTCTTCGCGAGCTCGCTCAAGAAGGCGATCGTATTCTCCGATCACAGCCTCGCGACCGACAGCGCGTTCGCCGAGGTCCAGCTGGTATCGTGCCGCAACGTGCTCATCTACTTCGAGCGCGAGCTGCAAGAACGCGCGATCGGCGTGCTGCGCGATGCGGTCTGCCGCAAGGGCTTTCTGGGACTCGGGCTCAAGGAGACGTTGCGTTTCACGCGGCACGCACCAACCTTCACGGAGCTGGTACCCGAGACGAGGATCTACCAAAAGCTATGAGCGACCCGCGCGTCATCGTCATCGGCGGCTCCGCCGGCGCACTCGATACGCTGCTCGCGATCTTGCCGGCATTGCCGGCGCGGTTCGCGATCCCGGTCGTCGTCGTCGTGCACCTCGCGCCGAATTCCGCGAGCTTGGTGCCCGCGCTGCTCGAACGCGCGACGTCGCTGCACGTCGTAGAGATCGAGGACAAGCAACCGTTGATGCGCGCCACGATCCACGTTGCCCCACCGAACTACCACGTGCTGCTCGAGCGCGATGGCACGCTCGCGCTGTCGATCGACGAGCTCGTACACTTCTCGCGGCCGTCGATCGACGTGGTGTTCGAATCCGCCGCGCGCGCGTTCGGCGGCGACGTCGTCGCGGTGCTGCTGTCCGGAGCGAACGAGGACGGTGCCAGCGGGCTGCGCCGCATCGTCGAAGCCGGTGGCCTCGCGTTCGTGCAAGATCCGTCGACCGCGCACCATGCGATCATGCCGGCGGCCGGCATCGCCGAGCTGCGCGGCCGCGGCCGTATCCTGGTTCCGGGACGAATCGCGGAATGTCTCACCGGCCTGGTCGGTGACTATGCTGTAGCGGAGCATGCCAGATGAGCGAAGCGATCAAGATCTTGCTCGTCGACGATACGCCCGAGAACCTCACGGCACTCGAGGCGTTGTTGCGCCAGACCGGCGTCCACATCTTGCGCGCACCGTCGGGTGCGGCGGCGCTCGAGCTGCTCTTGGTTCACGACGTCAGCCTCGCGCTCCTCGACGTGCAGATGCCCGAGATGGACGGCTTCGAGCTCGCCGAGCTCATGCGCGGCGCCGAGCGCACCAAGCACGTGCCGATCATCTTCGTCACCGCCGGCTCGCGCGATCCGAGCCGCATGTTCAAGGGCTACGAGTCGGGCGCGGTCGACTTCTTGTACAAGCCGATCGACCCGCACATCCTGCGCAGCAAGGTCGACGTGTTTCTCGAGCTGGCGCGCCAACGCCAAGAGCTCGCGAACGCGCTGCGGCTCAACGAGCTGTTCGTCGGCGTGGTCGGTCACGATCTGCGCAACCCGCTGTCGGCGGTGATCGCCGGCGCCGAGCTGCTCGCGCTGCGCGGCGGTGACGACACCACGATGCGCACGCTCGACCGCATGATCGCGGCGGGCCGGCGCATGACGTCGCTGATCGCGCAGATGCTCGATCTCACCCGCGCGCGACTCGGCAGCGGCCTGAGCTTCACGGGCGATCACGCGCCGGTCGACGTCAAAGAGCTCGTGCACCGCACCGTCGAGGAATTGCGCGGCGCGAACCCGCAGCGTGCGATGACGATCGACTCGGTCGGCGATGCGCGCACGACCGGCGACGCCGAGCGCCTCGTCCAACTGTTCTCGAACCTCGTCGGCAACGCGCTGGCTCACGGCGACGCCGACTCGCCGATCAAGACGACGGTCGTCGGCCGCGACCGCGACGTCGCCGTGATCGTGCACAACCGCGGCGTGATCCCCGACGAGCTCATGCCGCAGCTGTTCGAGCCGTTTCGCGGTCGATCGCAGCACGGCCGCTCGAGCGGGCTCGGGCTCGGCATGTTCATCGCGCGCCAGATCGCGCGCGCCCACGGCGGCGACATCACCGTCGAGTCGACGCCGTCGACCGGCACCGTCGTGACCGTGCAGCTGCCGCGCCGCGTGGATGGGATCGCGCTGGCTCCGAGCGAGCTGCACGAACCGCCGCGATCCGCGTCGGGCTCGCCGCGGGTCTTGCTCGTCGAGGACGAGCCCGATCTGCGAGAGACCTTGCGCGACGCGCTCGAGGCCAAGAGCTTTCGCGTCGCGACCGCGGCGAACGGCCAGGAAGCGCTGCTGCTGCTCGGCTCACAGCCGCCACCCGATGTCGTGATCTTCGATCTCGCGATGCCGGTGCTCGACGGCAACGGGCTGTATCGCAAGATGAAAGAGGATCCGAAGCTCGCCAACATTCCGGTGTTGGTGGCGACGGCGGATCCGACCCGCGCGCCACGTGGCCTCGTGGTGCTCACGAAGCCGGTGCAGATCAAGCGCATCCTCGACGAGGTCGCGCTGCTCGGCATGAAGCGCGGCATCGCGTCGTAAGCGACGTCAGACCGGTTGGCTAGATTCCGGCCGTGGCCCGCACGCCGAGCGCCGAATACCTGGTCCTCGACATCGAGACCGTCCCCGACACCCAGCGCTGGGCCGCGCCGGATCCGACGGTCGCGCCGAACTCGAGCGCGTTCCCGCCGAACTGGGCGCATCGCGTCGTCACGATCGGCTACGCCTGGCTCGATCACGGTTACCGCCTCAAGCGCTTCGGCGTGGTCGCGTCGCAGGGCGACACGGCGGACGCCCGCGAGCGCGGCTTGCTCGGCGAGCTCGCGAAGCTGATCGAACGCACGCGGCCGACGCTCGTCACGTACAACGGTCGCTCGTTCGACCTGCCGGTGATCGCGCTGCGCTCGCTTTGTCACGCCGTGGCGATGCGCTGGTACTACCGCGAGCGCAACGTCCGGGCGCGCTACTCCGACGACGGCCACCTGGATCTGTGCGATTGGCTCGCCGACCACGGCGCGACGCGCGCCGGCAGCTTGGATGCGCTCGCCCACCTGATCGGGCTGCCCGGCAAGGTCGGCGTCGACGGCTCGCAGGTCGCCGGGCTCTATGAAGCCGGCCAGCTCGACACGATCGAGCGGTATTGCCTGTCCGACGTCGCGCAAACCGCGCTGTTGCTCGTGCGATTTCGGTTGCTCCAGGGCGAGCTGTCGCCCGATCGCTACCGCACGACCGCGACCGCGTTGCTCGACGCGTTCGCCGGCGATGCTAGGGTGCAAGCGGTGCTCGCGGCGACCGACCGCGCGCACCTGCTCGCGTGATGAAGCGTCTCGCTCAACCATTCTTCGCCCGCGAAGCCGCCGACGTCGCGCGCGCGCTGATCGGCTGCGCGCTCGTCCACGGCGATCGCGCCGGCATGATCGTCGAGACCGAGGCATACATCGGGCCCGAAGACCTCGCGTGTCACGCGCGGTTCGGGCCGACCGCGCGCACGTCGGTGATGTTCGGGCCGGCCGGCCGGAGCTACGTCTACCTGTGCTACGGCATCCACGAGATGTTCAACATCGTCACCGGGCCCGACGGCGATGGCCAAGCCGTGCTGGTGCGCGCGATCGCGCCGCTCGCCGGGTTGCCCGACGATCCGCACGTCGGCCGCGGTCCGGGCAAGGTCACGCGCGCGCTCGCGATCGATCGCGCGACCTGCGACCGGCTCGATCTGACCGGCGACAGCGCGCTCTACGTCGCCGCACACGCGACGCCGGACAAGCTCGCGATCGGACCGCGCATCGGCGTCGATTACGCCGGCGCGTGGGCCAAGCGCAAGCTCAGGTTCTGGTGGCGCGACCACGCGTCGGTCAGCCGACCGCGGGCTTGAGCGTATCTACCCGGCGCAAGCGCTGGCGATAGAGCTCGTCGCCGAGCTTCTTGCGGCCCAGCGACTTCACGGTTCGATAGTGCACGTGCGGCACGCTGTCGATCGTCACGTGCGCGCGCTGCTTCGGCACCGCGAGCTCGCGCAGCCAACGCTCGACATCGCCCGCCATCGCGCGATCATCGGCGAGCCACACCACGGTCTTGTGCTCGGTCAGCCGCAGCGTCGCTTTTTGCGCACGCAGGTAGATCGAGAGCTCGACGTGGCCGTTGTCGATCAGCTCGGCATCGTGATCGTCGAGGAAGCGCAAGATCTTCTTCGCGTGGGTGCGCGAGGTCAGCCACACGTCGGTCGTGCCGGCTTGCTCGAAGTGATCGAGCACCCGAACCTCCAGGTTGTCGGCGGCCGGCAGGCGCTCGAGCAGGCCCAGAAATGTATCGACGAGGTGCTCGGCGTCGACCTGGATCTCGACGACGTAGAGGCCGTCGCTCGCATGCTCGACCCAGCCCGCTTCGACGCCGGCGAGCGCGCCCTGCCCGCTGATCGCCGGCAGCACGCCGCGCGGGAAGCGAAACTGCGACAGCGCCGGCGCGACGTCGACCGGCAGGCGCACGATATGACCCTTGCCGACCGACTCGCCGAGCGGGATCTCGTCCGTCGTCGCGGGATCGATCGCGATCGCGACGCTCGCCGAAATCGCATGCTCGGCCTCGCTGATCGCCTGGCCGGCATGCTCGCCCGATGCGAGCACGAGCTGCGGGCCGCCGCTCGGCACGGCGAGCGCGACGCGATACCAGCTCCGCGTCGCCATCAGTCTTGCACCGGGTTTTGATACTGCAGCACGACGATCGTGACCTTACCCTCGACCAGGCCGCCGTACCCACTCGCGGCCTGCACGCCGCTCGCGACGCTGAACGACGTGCCGAACCCGGCGTCGGTCGACACGAAGATTCCGGACGACGACGTCTCGCCCGCGACGATCGTCGTGCGATCGGCCGATACGTACTCGATCGTGCCCATCCCCGACGTCACGGTCTGGTTCGCCAGCGGATTGCCGAGCGGATCGAGCACGACGCCGACGACCAAGCCGGCATCGGGAAATTCGGTCATGCCGAGCGCGCCGAGGATCTGGTCGAGCGTGCTCTTCGACAGCCGCCAACCCTCGAATTGCAGCGACGATGCCGCGGGATCGATGTGCGACTTGCACGCGAGCGTGGCCGTCATCTCGGCGCCGTCCTCGAGCACCTCGACGCACGGCGACGTGAAGCTGGCGCCGATCTCGGCGCTCCACCCCGGCACCGGGGCCATCGTCGTGAGCTCGAGTGGGAACGCGTCGGCCGGATCGAGCGTGTATTGCGTGCCGCTGCCGGTCGGCGTGGCCTCGGGCTCGCCGACCGAGACCGTCAGCTCGTCGGCGAGCGTCGGCTGGACCGATTCGTCGGTGTCGAAGTCGTCGACGGCCGCCATCACGTCGACGCTCGAGCTCCCGGAGCACGTCGGGCTGTCGACCTGCGCGATGTCGACGCAGCCGAGCGCGACGTTGGTGACCGAATCGCCGGGGTGATAGAACGCGCGACCGCCGATCGCGGGATCCGGCGGGCACTGCATCGCCGGTGCGTCGATGCACGGCTGGTCGGCGCCGATCGGAAAGCCGTTCGCGTCGAACTGAACGCCGACCGGGCACTCGAGGTCGCCGGTCGCCGGATCGATCGTCGCCGCCGAGTACGGGAACACGACGATGTCGACCTCGAGCGTTTGATCCGGAATCGCCTGCGGCGGATCGGGCAGATCGACGCCGGCGATCGCACACAGATCGGGCTGGCCGGTGAGCTCCTGGCAGACCGAGATATACGGCGACGTCTCGTCGTCGGGGCTGTAGACCCGGATCGACACGACCGCGCGGCACGGCAACGTGACGTCGCTGCACGCCGACGCGCGTTGGTTGCCGGTGATGAAGCACGCGTCCTCGGCGCCGCTGGTGACGTCGAACGTCAGCGTCAGCGGCGGTTGACCGCAGGCCGCGAGCACGGCGAGCGCGATGACGGGCTTCACATCCCGCTCATGATGTCGTGGTTGACCGAGACGTCTTCGGTGCGGCGCGCGATCAAGATCGCGGTGATGATGATCGCGGCGAGCCCGCCGGCGCACGACGCCTGCACCCACCGGCGCTCGTACCACGGCTGCTCGGGTTGCGGCACGAGCGGCTTCGAGATGCCGCCGACCGACGACGGCGAATCGTCGACCAGCGGCTTCGCCTGCGTCGATGCAGGCGCCAACCCCTCGAGCAGCACCTCGGGTTTCTGCGCGACGTAGAGCTGCGGCGGCGAGAACCCGGGCGCGCGATCGCGCCAGGTCTCGAACTGCAACTTGCCGTCGGCGCGCTTCGAGATCAGCACCGCGTCGCCGATGCCAAGATCATCAGCTAGCTCGCGCATCGCGCCCGCGCGAGCCGCGTCGTCGCCCTTCGCGACGGCCTTCGACAGCGCGAGCCGCGCCCGCGCGACCTCCAAGCCAGCGCTCGCGGGCGCGTCCTCGATCTCGGCGACGGTGGGTTTCTTGCCGACGGTCACCGGGACGCCCGTGGTATCGCGATCGTCGCCGGTCAGGATCACGAAGTGGTCGCCCTGGTCGATCTTGATGTCGAGCGGCGCGTCGCCATGGGACTGACCGTCGATCCACACACGGCCCGAGCCGCTGACGTGAAGGTTGCCCTGCTCGGCCTTGGCCTCGATCGCGTGTTTGTACGCATCCGTGATGTCGGGCGAGAACCGCGCCGGATCGACCGTCGCCGCCAGATCGAGCCGGTGCGCCAGGGCGAACGCGCGCGCCGGCGCGTCGGGGTCGCGGGGATCGTGCTGGTCGAGCTTCGCGATGCCGTCGTACAGCGCGAGCTTGGCGTAGAGCGCGCGGGTCTCGTCGGTCGGCACGACGTTTTGCAGGTCGAGCTCGCCCTGCTCCGCCTGCGAGATCGCGATGCGCGAGTCGTAGGTCGTGAACAGCGAGCGGTCCGCCGCCGCGTATTGATTGCCCGCGGCTTCGATGTTCTTGCGGTCCTCGTCGAGCAGCGGGCCGAACAGATACTGGTCGAACTCGTGGCGGTCGGGCGGCCGGAGCGCGGCGCTGAGGTTGATCGCCTTGTAGATGCGGTCCGACAAATCCTTGGCCGCCTCGTCTTCCGAGAGGTCGATCACGGCCACCTGACGTCGGGGCTCCTCGGCATGCGCCAGCTGTGCCGTCAGAACGGCACAGATCGCCACCGAAGCCGGCACGCGGGGCCTCATTCCCTTACTATAGGCCACCTTCCGGGGAAGCGTCGGGCGCGGGGTTTCATCTGCCGTATGGACGAGCCACTGCAAAAATCCCTCGAGCGTTACGACGTGCTCGACCGCATCGCGGTCGGTGGCATGGCCGAGGTGTTTTTGGCCAAGGCGTACGGCTCGCACGGCTTCGAGAAGACGCTCGCGATCAAACGGATCTTGCCCGAGCTCGCCCGCGACCCCGAGTTCGAGGCGCGGTTCATCGCCGAGGCAAAAGTCGCCGTTCGGCTATCGCACGCGAACGTCGTCCAGGTGTTCGACTTCGGCCGCATCGGCGAATCGCTGTTCATCGCGATGGAGTTCGTCGACGGGCTCGACCTCGCCGCGCTGCTGCGCAAGTTCAAGGACGAGGGCCGGCTCGTCCCGCTCCCCGCGGCGTTTCACATCGCGATCGAGATCATCCGGGCGCTCGACTTCGCGCACCAGCACAACGTCGTCCACCGCGACATCTCGCCGTCGAACATCCTGATCTCGCGCGCCGGCGAGGTGAAGATCGGCGACTTCGGGATCGCGGTCGCCGCGTCGCCGCACAAGGCCAGCGGCCCGGGCCGGCGCAAGATCATGGGCAAGTGGCGCTACATGTCGCCGGAGCAGGCGCGCGGCGACACGCTCGACACCCGCAGCGACTTGTTCTCGGCCGCGAGCGTGCTGTTCGAGCTGTTCACCGGCGAGAAGCTGTTCCCGGGCGACGAGGCCGAAGAGATCATCAAGAACATCGAGACGATGCAGATCCGGCGCGCGAGCTCGCTGCGCAACGGCTTGCCGTCGCGGCTCGACGAGATCCTCGCCGGTCCGCTGCAGCGCAAGCCGAACGATCGGCCGAACCGCCCGACCGTCGTGCTGCGCTCGCTGATCGAGCTGTCGTACGAGTCGAGCATCATGGCGACCGCGCTCGACGTCGCCGAAGCGGTCGCGTCGGTCCTGCCCGCACCGCGCGTCGACGGCGCGGGCGCGCAGCTCGACGACGTGATTCGCAAGCAGCTCGGCCAGGCCGAAAAGAGCGTCGCGCGGCGCACCGCCGTCACTTCGAACAAGCCACCGAGCACGGAGACGGCCGAGACCGGCGGCGAACGCGGCGAGCACTCGACGGGTCTGTTCCGCCGCATCGGCGAGGACGGCGTGTCGCGGCTCGAAGAGATCGATGCGACCGACATCAAGGGCGAAGGCGAGCAGATCGGCGCCGACACCGGATTGCATAGGATGCTATCCAAGCTCGATCCGGATCGCCGCACCGAGCCAGGCGCGCCGCCGACCGGCGCGGTGCCGAAGTCCGAGGCGACCGGCGCGGTGAAGAAAGCCGAGGTCTCGCGCGCGACGACCACGTTGACCGCGTCGCGCTCGCGGATCGGCTTGGGGATCGCAGGCGTACTCGGCGTCGTGATCGCGGGCGCGGGCGCGGTGTATTTCATGACGCGGCAGCACGACACGCCCGTGGTGGTCGCGCCGGCCGACGCCCCGCCGGTGCAGCCCGAGCAGACCGGAATCTTCGCGATCGATCCGATTCCCGACGGTGCGATGGGCACGATCACCGGCAAAGACGGCGTCGTGCACCCGTTCGGTCCGACCTCGCACGCGCAGGTCGTGCGCGAGAAAGTCTCCGCGAACGAAAAGCTCCGCGTGCACCTCGAGCTGCCCGGCTACGTCGCGTACGACGAGGAACGCACCGTCCAGCCCGGCGAGACGATGGTGATCGCGCCGCGGCTGCCGAAGGCGCACGCCGGGCTACACGTCGTCACCACGCCGCCCGGCGCGCAGGTCACCGTCGACAAGAAAGGCCTCGGCGACACGCCGCTGTCGCGCGACGATCTCGATGCCGCGAAGAGCGCGGATGTGGTCATCACGCTGCCCAACTACGATCCCGTCCACGTCACCGTGCAGCTCGCGATCGGCAAGACCGCCGAGATCGACCAGACGCTCAAGCCGGCGCAGCGCTACGGCATGGTCGACCTGTCGGTGACGAACGGTTGGGGCGACGTGTATTTCAAGAACAGCAAGATCGGCACGACGACGGTCACGCATCCGCTACGCCTGCGCCTGCCGATCGGTTCGCAGACGCTGCATCTGATCAACACCGGCCGCAGCCCGCCGTACGAATGGAACGTCACCTGCAAGGTCGCCGAAGGCGAACCGACGCGCTGCGCGACGAAGCGGCCGAGCTAACGCTTCTTCTTTCGCACGAGCTCGATCGCCACGTCGCCGCTCACGCGCGTGCGGCACGCGAGCCGGACCTTGGTGATGTGATAGACGTTGCCGAGGTGCTTGGTCTCTTCGTCGGTGTAGGGCGTGAGCTGCTCGGCGCCGGCGATGATCCGCACGCGGCATAGCCCGCACGTGCCCTTGCCGACGCACGCGGTATCGATCCCAGCCGCGAGCTTCGCGCCGGCCTCGAACAGCGTGGTCCCCGCCGGCACGTCGACGACTAGCGGCGGTGCATCGCCACTCCTGATCGTCACGACGGGCACCGGCGCAGCATACAATGCCGCGATGCGACCTTGGCTCTGTGTGCTCGCACTCGTCGCCTGCCAGGCACGCGACCAGGCGCGCGTGACCGACGACGCGGCGGGCTCGGCCTCGTCGGCGATCGAGTCACATCCGCCCGCAAACACGGGCTCGTCGCAGCCGCCGACGCCGAGCGTGCACGTCTCGTTCGGCTCCGACGTCACCGCGAGCTCGACGCCACCCGGCAAGCTGCCGCACCTCGCGCCGACCGGCGGGCTGTCGTTCGAGATCTTGGACGCAGCGAATGGCCAGCGCATGCCCGGCAAGCTGACGTTCCTCGGCGTCGACAAGACGAAGGAGCCGCAGTTCTCGAAAGACATCGGGGTCGAGAACGAGGCCGGGCTCGAGGCGTACAACCGCGTGTTCTCGCTATCGGGCGTCGGGGTGGTCGCGCTGCCGTTCGGCACGTACGAGGTCACGGTCAGCCGCGGCATCGAGTGGACGACCCAGAAGCAGCGCGTGACGATCCGCGCGGCGGGCACCGAAATGCACGCGAAACTGGCGCATGTCGTCGACACGCCGGGCTGGATCTCCGGCGACTTTCACGTCCACGCCGCGAGCTCGCCCGACTCGCGGGTGCCGATGCGCGATCGCGTCTACGAGTTCATCTCCGACGGGGTCGATCTGATCGTGTCGACCGATCACAACGTCGTCGCCGACTACAAGCCGGTGATCGCCGACATGCACGCCGAGCGCTTGCTCGCATCGGCGGCCGGCGACGAGATCACGACCGCGAGCTGGGGCCACTTCGGCGCGTTCCCGCTGCCGTCGGAGATGGCCGCGACCGGTCACGGCGCGATCCCGGCCGAAGGCTCGCCCACCGACATCTTCGCGGCGGTGCGCAAGACCGCGCCGGCGGCGCTGATCGATATCCATCACCCGCGACTCGAGAAGGACATCGGGTACTTCTATCTCGGCGGCTTCGACGACACGCGCGATGAAGCGAGCCGGCCCGGCTTCTCGTACGACTTCGACGCGATCGAAGTGCTCAACGGCTACCAAGACACCAACCGCCGCACGATCGATCGCGTGATGAAGGACTGGTTCGCGCTGCTCGATCGCGGCCACATCGTCACCGCCACCGGCAACTCCGACACCCACCACCTCGACTACAACATCGGCGGCTATCCGCGAAACTACGTCAGCGTCGCGAGCGATGACATCGCGACGCTCGATCCCGCGCAGGTCGCTGCGAGCGTCAAAGCACATCACAGCTTCTTCACGACCGGCCCGATCGTCGACGTCAACGTCGGCGGCATCGGCATGGGCGAGATCGCGCCGGCGCCCGGCGGCAAGGCGGCGCTCGAGGTTCGCGTCCGTGCCGCGCCGTGGGTGAGCGTGTCGCGCGTCATCATTTATGTCGCCGGAAAAGTCGTGAAGACGTACGAGCTGCCGAAGCTGCCGACGAGCGGCCCGCTCGCCGCGATCGTGCCGATCGAGCGGTTCCATCAGAAGTGGGCGTTCGAGGTGCCGAACGACACCTACGTCGTCGTGCGCGTCGAAGGCGATCAGTCGCTGTCGCCGGTGGTCGGCGGCGGCAAGGACGTCACCGTGTTTCCGTTCGCGATCACCAACCCGATCTTCGTCGACGTCGACGGCAACGGTAAATACGATCCGGTGCTGCCGCACGGCGCGCACGAGAAGAAGGCGCCGTGATGTTGGCGGCGCTGTTGGTATTTCCCGAGCTGACGCAGCTCGATCTCACCGGGCCGTACGAAGTGCTGGCGCGCGTCCCGGGCATGACGTGCGAGCTCGTCGCCAAGACGCGCGCGCCGGTCGCGTCGGAGTTCGGGCTCGCGATCGTGCCGACCGCGACGTTTGACGATGTCGCGTCCGCCGATCTCGTGTTCGTGCCCGGCGGCCGCGGGATCTCGGGCGCGATCGAGGACACCGCGACGCTCGCGTGGGTTCGCGCCGTCGGCGGGTCGGCGCGGTGGGTGACCTCGGCCTGCACCGGCGCGCTCGTGCTCGGCGCGGCCGGCTTGCTCGACGGCTATCGCGCGGCCACACATTGGCTGTCGATGGAGCTGTTGCCGCTCGTCGGCGCGATCCCGACCGATGCGCGCGTGGTGCGCGACCGCAGCCGGATCACCAGCGGCGGCGTGACCGCCGGGATCGATCTCGCCCTCGACATCGCCGCCGAGCTCGCCGGGCCGGCTGTCGCCGAGCGCATCGCGCTGAACCTCGAATACGACCCGGAGCCGCGCTGGCCGGGACACCCGCGAACCGCCGCGGCGGAGCACGTCGACGAGCTTCGTCGCGCGACGGCCGAACGTCAGGCGGCGCGACGCGCGCTGCTAGAGCGAGTGGCGCGTCAGCGCTAACATGTGGCGGTTGCGGCGCAGCGCGATCGTGGTCTCGACGCGCTCGGGCTTGCCCCAGTCGCTCCACTCGACGCCGTCGAGCTCCATCGCGGTCAGCCGCGCGGCCTGGCGTTCCAAGATATCGCGCGAGAAGCTGACCGGCAGCAGCGCGCGATAGATGTAGCCGATCGCGTCGGATTCGTCGGGCGTCCCGACCAGCGGCACGAACGAATCGAGGATGTCGATCATGTGCGGCTCCGCGGCCCGCGCCAGCTCCCACAGCGCGTGCACGCTGCCGCAGGTCACCATCGTGTTCCACAGCGCACCGCGGCGGCCGAGCTCGCGCGCGCGCTGGACGTCGGGCTTCTCGACGAACCCGGTGACGGCGCGAACCTGCGGCACCTCGACGGCGCGCTCGCCGAGCGTGAGGTAGCCGAGCTCGGGATCCGGCTCGGTCGGAGCCACGCCCAGGATCACGACGGACTCGCGCAGCCGCGATGCGACGCGGCGCGCGCACGCGAGCTGTTCGACGTACTTGGCGGCGGGCGCGACGTAGTGGTCGGTCGGCGTCAACGTGACCACCGCGTTCGGGTGCCAGCGCTTGATCATCGCGATCGCCACGTAGATGGCGAGCCCGGTATCGCGCGACGACGGCTGGCAAAACACATGATCGCTGCGGCCAGCGAGTTGCGGCGCCGCGACCTCCGAATGATTCGTACCGATGACGGTCAGCGTCCGCGCCGGCGGCGCGAGCTGGTTCAACCGGTCGAGCGTGTGCTCGAGCATCGAGCGTCGGCCGAGCAGCCGGCAATACTGCTTCGGGGTTCTTTGGCCGAACCGCCGTTCCACATACTCGGCGAGCCGAGTCCCTTCGCCACCGGCCAGTGCGAGGTTCCAATCAAACCCGACCGCCTCGCTCTCGGTCGGTTCGGTTCGTGAGGTGCGGAGCTGTGACGGCATCGAATAAGTCCGCTGTGCAGCAATGCGGAATTCGTGCCCGTGCGATCCGCGCTCACCGGCGTGCTCTCGCGTGGCGCTCGCGGGTAGAGCGAGCGAGACCGACATCCCGGGCGCGCGCGCCCACTACTCCCGGCCGGGATTCGCGAGCCCGAGCCGGTGGAGCATCTTGTGGATCGACATGCGATCTATCCCCGCCGCGCGCGCGGCCGCCGAAATATTTCCGTCGTGCTGCGCGAGCAAACGTGAGATGTAGCGGCGCTCGAACTCGCTGATCACGTTCTGCTTGGCGTTCTTGAATGGAATGCTGACATCGACGGGCACCGTCATCTGGCCCTCCGCCGCGGTCTGCGTTTGCGAAGGCGTGACCGTGATCGATGGCTCGGACCGGGGCATCGCCGAGGGCGCGCGGCGCAGCGAGTCTTCGCTATCGGGCGACTCGGACAGCAGCACGGCGCGCTCGATCACGTTGCGCAGCTCGCGGACGTTGCCCGGCCAGTCGTGCTTCGACATCAAGTCGATCGTCTCCTGCGCGATCGACGCCGACTCGCCACCCGGCGTGGTCGCCAAGATGTGCTCGATCAGCAGCGGCAGGTCGTCCTTGCGCTCGCGCAGCGGCGGGACGTGGATCCGCGCGACCGCGAGCCGGTAATACAGGTCCTCGCGGAACCGCCCGCGGTTGACCTCGACGCCGAGGTCGCGGTTCGTCGCGGCGACGATGCGCACATCGACCTCGATCGTCTTGGTGCCGCCGACGCGGCGGACCTCTTTGCGCTCGAGCACGCGCAAGAGCTTCGGCTGCATCGCGAGCGGGAGCTCACCGATCTCGTCGAGGAATACGGTGCCGTTATGCGAGCGCTCGAACGCGCCGGCGTACGACGCGGTCGCGCCGGTGAACGCACCGCGCTCGTGGCCGAACAGCTCGCTCTCGATCAGGTTCGGCGGGATCGAGCCGCAGTCCAGGACGACAAACGGCCCATCCTTGCGCGGCGAGTTGTCGTGCAGCGCTTCGGCGACGAGCTCCTTGCCCGCGCCGGTCTCGCCGGTGACGAGCACGGTCGTGTCGCTGCGCGCCAGCTTCTCGAGCCGCGCGAACAACTCGCGCATCTTCACCGAGCGGCCGATCATCGAGCCGTAGCGATCGGTGTCGGCGAGCTCGATCTCGACCGATTCGCCGAGCGGCTCGAACTTCAGACGCGTGCTGCCGAGCGCGATCTGCGCGCCGGTCGCGATGTAGACGTCGTTGATGCGCAGGCTCGACACGTACGTGCCGTTCGTCGAGTCCAAGTCGCGCAGGCGATAGCCGCGATCGTCGAGCCGGATCTCGCAGTGCAGGCCGGAGACTTTGGAGTCCGAGAGCTGGACGTCGTTGCCGCGTCGCGCGCCGATGCGGATCACCGACGACTCGATGTCGCGCACGAGACCGGCATCCGGTCCGCTGACGACTTCGACGCGGCACCGGCGCAGACGCGCACTGGTCACGCGACCGCCGATGTACGTGACCCATGTACCGCTGCGCAGGTCGTCGACCGGCATGTCGCGGCACACTACCACAGTGATACGGTCGCGCCGATGATCCCGCCGTCGATCGACAGCTCCGATCTCGTGCGCTGTCGCGAGCTCGACGAGGCGTGGTTGGTTCGAGGCGCGGGCTCGCGGTTAGACGCAGTGCGCCGCGCCGGCCGCGCACTCCACGATCGGATCGTCGCCGCGGGTGCAGCGCAAACCGTCCGGACGGCGGACGTCGCGACGTTCCCCTACCCGACCAAGTTCGGCCTGCAGGGCATCGCGAGCGCGCCGCTGCCGTACCTGTTCCTGCGCAGCCGGATGCACCTCGTGCAGGTCGGCGTCGACGGGCGCACCGTGTCGATCTTGGTCAACCCGACCGACGCCGAGCGCAGCGCCGCCGCGCCGTACTTCGCCCGGCTGACGCAGCGGTTCGGGCGGATCCTCGGCAAGGTCCACAACACGGTGGCGAGCGCGCTCGACAGCTGGCGGGTCGCGCCGACCGCGATCGACTACGTGACGTTCGATCACCTGCACGTGCAGGACCTGCGCGGTTTGCTCGCGCCCGGCATCGGCGGCCGCGCGTTCTTGCCCAACGCGCGCTTGCTCGTGCAGCGCGCCGAGCTCGACACGCTCGCGCGCCTACATCCACTGCAGGCCGAGTGGTACATCCGAGACTGCCTCGCCGGCGTGCCGGCCGATCGCATCGTCACGCTCGACGGCGATTATACGATCGGCAGCGGCTTCGCGATCGTGCGCACGCCGGGCCACACCGCCGGCAACCACACGCTCGTGATGGTCACCGCGCGCGGCGCGTGGACGGTGAGCGAGAACGGCATTTGCCTCGACGCGTATGTCCCGGGGCTCAGCGAGATCCGCGGCGTCGCGAAGCACGCGCGCGAGCACGAGGTCGAGTGCATCTTGAACGCGAACACGCGCGAGGCCTCGCTCGACCAGTACACCTCGATGGTGCTCGAGAAGACGCTGGCCTCGCCGATGCCCGACCGGCCGGAGCTGCCGCAGCACCTGGCGTCGTCGGAGCTCGTCGCGCACGTGCTCGCGCCGACGCTGCGCCCGACGCTCGCGATCGATCCACCGAGCTGAGGTTAACGCGCGGATCCGATGTCGACCGGGACCATATCCGCCGGCATCGTCGCGAGCTTGAGAACCTCGTCGGTCCGCTTGTGCTCGCTCTCGCGCTGCGCCTTCGTCAGGTGTTTGTCGCACGCGTCGAGCGCCTTCTGGTTCGACGCGTGTGCGACGCAATCGACGACGAGCTGCGACCACTGATCGTCGACGCACGCCTCGATGACGACGCGCTTCATCGCGCCTTGAATGCGCGCGATGTTCGCGGCGGCCGCCGGCGGCATCCGGCCGCGCGCGTCATCGATCATGCGATCGATCGCGCCGTTCACCGCGCTCGTGCAGTCGGGTTTGCTCGAGCAAGCCGATGCCGCCAGTGCCAAGACGAACCACGCGCGCATGCCGCATTAGACAACTTGGCAGCGCCGCGTGCCAGCGCGACGCGCGGAGGCCGCGGGGGATGACCACGAAACGTGTAGTTGCGCGGGCGCGCGCGTTGCTATGGTTGGCGTCGATGTCCGCGATCGTCTCGCTCCTCCGCGTCATGAGCCTCCGCGACGCCGAGGCGCTCACCCTCGAGGCGAACAAGGTGCCGAGCCTGCGCCGCCGCGGCAACGTCGAGGCAATGTCGATGCCGGCGATCGAACCGAGGCTGCTCGAGGACTTCATCGGGCCGCTGGTCGCGGGCAAGTCGCTCGACGATGGCCCGCTGATGGTGAGCTTCGCCGACGACGAAGGCACGACGTATCCGATCACGATCGAGCGCGCGGCGAGTGGCCTGCGGGTCGTCGCGCGCAAAGGCGCCGCGAAAGCGCCGGCCGCGAAGCCGAAGCCGCCGGTCGCCGAACCGTCGCCGCGTCCGCCGGCGGTGAGCATCGCCACGCCGGTCGCAGCGCCCGACGTCGAGATCGAGCACGTCGCGATCCGCGACCGGCTCGCACATCTACTCGCGGCCCCGATCGCGGTCGGCCACGCGCGCGGCGCCTCCGACGTGTTCGTGTCGACCGGCCAGCAAACGCGCGCGCGAGTCGACGGCCGGCTCGAGCCGATCGAGGCGTCGGTCGACGACGACGAGCTCCAGGCGTGCGTGACCGCGCTGGGAGGCACCGCCGATCTCTCGATCGAGGTCGGCGAGGTTCGCGTTCGGCTCGGCGCGTTCGAGCACGTCAACGGTGCCGCGATCGCGGCGAGGATCATCCGCGATCGAGTCCCGAGCCTGACCGAGCTCGCGTTGCCCGCCGAGCTCGGCCCGATCGTCGAGCAGCGCGACGGCCTCGTGCTCGTCTGCGGCCCGACCGGCTCCGGCAAGTCGACGACGCTCGCCTCGCTGATCGACCTGCTCGACCAGCGCATCGCCGCGCACGTGATCACACTCGAGGATCCGATCGAGTATCGGTTCACCGCGCGGCGCTGCCTGATCCATCAGCGCGAGCTCGGCCTGCACTTCCCGACGTTCGCGCGCGGTCTACGCGCGGCGTTGCGCGAGAGCCCCGATGTGATCCTGCTCGGCGAGCTGCGCGATCCGGAGACGATCGCCGCCGCGCTGACCGCCGCCGAGACCGGCCACTTGGTGCTCGCGACGCTGCACGCGCCGAACGCGGCCGGCGCGATCGATCGCATCATCGACGCGTTCCCGGAGACCGCGCAGCGCCAGATCCGCACACAGCTCGCGCAGGTGCTGCGCACGGTGATCACGCAGTTCCTGTTGCCGCGCCGCGACGGCGGCCGCGCGCCCGCGATCGAGCTCGTGCCGGTGACCAACGCGGTCTCGAACATCATCCGCAAGGGCGATCTCCACACGCTGCCGACCGCGATCCAATCGGGCCGCGAGGCCGGCATGATCCCGCTCGAGAAGTCGCTCGCGAAGCTGCTCGACGCGGGGGTCGTGTCCCCACAGGCGGTCAAGCGGATCGCCGCTGACCAAGACTTGCTCGCCGCACTTGCCGGACGATTGCGCTGACTTGCGCCGCTCCGCGTCGCGCGGGTATCGAGCTGCGTTCCGCGAGTGACTGCGCGCGACTGCGGCGATGGCGATGCATTGCCTACACGCGCGCCGATCGACGCAGCTTGAAGGTGGTTTAGTAAACGCGCACGAGCTCTCGGATCTGCGTCCGTCCACGGCGCGCGCCGCGCTCGTCGCGAACAGTCTCGAGTGCCGGCACAGCCGCTGCAATCGCGATCGATCGCGCGAATCAAACCAACGCGCGAAGGAGACTGCGATGCGTGATCTTGAAACGATCGATTCAACTGCTCTCGAGGCCGTCAGCGGCGGCGCCCTGCCGATCAAGCCGATCATCAAAGGCGTCGAGAAAGGCGCCGAGCTGGTGAAGGACGGCTACCAAGCGATCAAGCCGTACGCGAAGAAGGCGTACGACTGGCTCGGCATCGGCACGACGATCGGCACGGCCGGCGAGCTCGCGCACGAAGGCTGGAACTACGTGTTCGGCCACAAGCAGCCGGCTCCGCAGCCGAAGGGAGGTCACCAATGACCGCCGAGCTGCAGACGATGTCGACCGACGAGCTCGACGAAGTCGTCGGTGCCGGTTGGCTCGGGACCGCCGCGCGTGTCGGCGGCCGCGTCGGCACGAAGTTCCTGCCGTGGGTCGGCTTGGCGTCGGACATCTACTCCGGCTACGAGGCGTACGGCGCGTACAACGACGCGCGCGCGAAAGGCGCGAGCGTCGGCGGCTCGCTGTGGGAGGGAGCCAAAGCGTTTGTCGTCGGCCGATGACGGCCACGAGGCCGCCGGCGCGATGGACTATATAGATCCGCCGATTCGACGGATCTACGTGGTCCATCGTGCTTACGGCTTCTTGAACCGCGCGCGGTCGAGGCCGTGGCGCGCGGCGAGCGCCCACAGGTTCTTGCGATCCATCCCGGCCGCACGCGCGGCTTGCGCGAGATTTCCGCGATGCGTGGCCAAGAGCTCGGTCAGGTACGCGAGCTCGAACGCGTCGATCGTCTCTTGCTTGACCTCGCGAAACGGCCGCGACACGTCGAGCGGTCGGATCCCGGGCGACGTCGGCGCACGCGGCAGCGCGACGTCGCGCTCTTCGATCAGCGGGCCGCCGGCGACGACCATCGCCTGATGGATCTTGTTCTCGAGCTCGCGCACGTTGCCGGGAAAGTCGTACGCGGCGAGCCGCGCGAGCGCGCCCGGCGACACGCCGTCGATCACCTTGCCCAGCCGCGCGCGGTACTTCTGCACGAAGTGATGCACGAGCAGCGCGATGTCGTCGGGGCGCTCGCGCAGCGGCGGCAGGTGCAGCGGGAACACGTTGATGCGGTAGTACAGGTCTTGGCGAAAGCCGCCGCGCGCGACCAGCTGCTCGAGCTCGCGGTTGGTCGCGGTGATGATGCGAACATCGACGCGGCGATCGTGATCGTCGCCGATCCGGCGGAACTCCTGCGACTGCAGCACGCGAAGCAACTTGGCCTGTAGCGGCAGCGGCAGCTCGCCGATCTCGTCGAGGAACAGCGTGCCGGTGTGCGCGGCCGCGAGCAAACCCTCGCGATCGCGAGAGGCATCGGTGAACGCGCCACGGACGTGGCCGAATAGCTCGTCCTCGAGCAGTTGCTCCGGGATCGCGGCGCAGTTGACCACGACGAACGGCGCGTCGTGGCGCGGCGACGAGTTGTGGATCGTCCGCGCGACGAGCTCCTTGCCGGTGCCGCTCTCGCCGAAGATCGCCACGGTCGCATCGGTCGCCGCGACCATCGCGATGCGGTCGTAGAGCTCCTTGATCCACGTGCCCGAGCCGATGAGCACGTCGCTCTTGCGCGGCCGGCGCTTATCGTGGGCGTTGATCGCCGGCACCACGCGGGCGATGCGAAACGCCAGCTCGGCGGCGACGATCGGCTTGCCGACGACGTCGGCGGCGCCGCAGCGCGTCGCCTGGCCGATCGCATCGGATCCGACGGCGATCAAGATCACGCGCGCACCACCGCTCGCGGCGCCGAGCTCGCGCACGAGCATCGCGGTCGGCGCCGGGTCGCCGTCGAGCAAGATCACGTCGAACGGCGCACCGGCGTTGTGCGCGGCGCGAAGCTTGTCGGTCGCGACATCGCGGCTCGCGGCGCTCACGTCGCCCGCGCGATCGCCGAGCAGCTCGACGATCGCCGTGGCTGCATGGGGCCGGCCGTCGACGACAAAGATCCGCGGCGGCATCGCCTCGGGAGCTTACCAGTCCTTCGCGGGATCGACGGTGTGACCGGTTTCGTGGCGCTTCGCGCCGTCTTTCTGCATCCGCCGCGAGAAATCCTCGAGGTCATCGAGCTTGTGATCGGTCGGCGTCTTCGGCGATTGGCCATGCGTGCCGTGACTCTTGCCGCGCTGCTGGTTGCCGCCCGGCTGGCCGCTGTTGCCGCCGCTGCCCTGCTGACCGCCTTGTGCCTGACTGTTCGAGCCCGCCGAGCCGCCGCCACCGGAGCTGTTCGAGCCGTCGTTCGAGCCTTGCGGCCCCGCCGAGCCCTGCGTGTTCGAGCCGTTGGTCCCGTTCGAGCCGTTCTGCGGCTGACCTGGTTGGCCGCCGGCCGAGCCGTTCTGGCCGTTCGAGCCGTTCTGGCTGTTCGAGCCGCTCTGGCCGTTCGAGCCGTTCTGCGGCTGACTTTGCTGCTGCCCCTGCTGTTGACCTTGCTGACCTTGCTGCTGACCTTGCTGACCTTGCTGTTGGCCTTGCTGACCTTGCTGCTGCTTCTGCTGCTGTTGCTTGCGGTGCTTGAGCGCGAGCTCGAGGTTGATGCGCGCATCGTCGAGGTTCGGATCGTCGTGGAGCGCTTGTTTGTACGCCGCGGCGGCGTCGGCCCACTGCTCGCCGCCCATCAGCGCGTTGCCGCGGTTGTACGCGGCGTCGGCGCGCACGCTCGGATCGGCCGAGCGCTGCGCCGCCTTGAGATCCTCGAGCGCCTTGCCGACCGCTTTCTGCTTCGCGGTGGGATCCTTGATCGCGTCGGCGCGACGTAGCTCGGCGGTGCCGCGATTGTATGCAAGCCCCGCCGGATCGACGCTGCCGTCCTTTGCGGCGCGCGCGTACGCGGCGAGCGCGTCGTCGTATTTGCCGACGAGCGCCGCGCGATTGCCCGCATCGACGTCGGGATTCGGCGAGGTCCACGGCGACCACGCCGCCAGCACGAGCAGTAACGCCAGCCGCTTCACGCCGTGGCCTCCGGCGTCGCTCGCCTGCGACGCGTCGCGATCGCGACCTCGAACACGAGCAAGCAGAATCCCGCGAACAAGAACGGCTGGAAGATGTCGTGCTTCTCGTCGATCTTCTTCGTCGCGAGCCCGCGGCTCACCGTCGCGAGCGCGGCCACGATCGGCGCCGGATCGACTTCGCCGGTCGGCGACGCGACGATGTAGCGCGTCGGATCGCCCGCGGCTTGCACGAGCGCGCGCAGGTTCTGATCGTCGCGCTTGGAGATCACATCGCTGCCGTCTCCGAGCTTCTTGGCTTCGCTCGTGACCTTGCCGTCGGGATCGATCTCGTGCACGACGCCGCCTTCGGGCGTACCGATGCCGACGAGGATCACCGCGATGCCGAGCTCGCGCGCGGTCGCGACCTCGCGCAGTGCTTCGGGTTCCGGATCGGCGCCGTCGGTGAACATCACGATCGCCTTGCCGCGCTCGGTCTTGTCGACCGGCTCGGCGGCCTTCGTCGCGTCGGGATCGAGCGACTCGCCGGGCAATGGATCGCCGCCGTGGCCGCGCCGGCCGACGCGCGAGCAACCGAGGTCGTCGTACAGATCCGGCCGGAGCAGGCAGCGCGCGACGCGAAACACTTCCGCGAGGTTCGAGCCCGGCTCGATGTCGGCGGGCCCGAGGTCGTACAAGAAGTTGCCGGCGACCTCGTGATCCTCGGTGAGCGGAAAGTGCGCCGCTGCGCCCGCGAACACGACCGGCGCGACGCGATCGCCGGGGAGCTCGTCGAGCAGCGCGACCGCGAGCTCGCGCGCGCGACCGAGCCGGCTCGCCGGCACGTGCTTGTCGGCCATCGCCGCGGTCTGCGCGACGTCGTCGACGAGCATCGACTTCGACGCGTCGACGGCGACGACGAGGTCCAAGCCGCGCAGCTCGACGTTGCGCTTGCCGGCGATCTGCGGGCGAGCGAGCGAGAAGCCGATCAACGCGATGCCGAACGCCGTCATCAGCGCCTTGACGAAGCGCCGGCCCGGCGAGGCCGACGCGATCACCCGGCGCACGACTGGCAGCTCGCCGAGCCGCAGCGTGAGCTGGCGGCGCCGAACGCGATCGTACGCCCACAGCAGCATCACGGCGACGAAGCCGCCGCCGGCAAGCCACAACAGCCTCGGCGTTTCGAAGGTCATCGCCATCTAGGGCAACCTCCGCAGCCGCGTGCTCGCGAGCACGCGCTCGACGAGGATCAGCACGAACGCGAGCAGCGCGAACGCGACGAACAGCTCTTTGTCGGGAAGCCGCTCGGTGATCGAGCGCTTGGTCTTGTCGAGCTTGCTGCGCACGGTCTGAAACCCGCGGTCGAACGAGCCGTAGTCGGACGCTCGAAAATATTCGCCGCCGGTGATCTCCGCGATGCTCTTGAGCGTGGCCGGGTTCACCGACATGCCGCCGAACAGATCGGCCGACTCGCTGCCGACCAGCAGCGTGTAGACCTTCACGCCCATCTGCTGCGCGGTGCGCGCCGCCTCGTCGGGATCGAACCGCGTGACCCAGTTGGTGTCGCCGTCGGAGAGCAGGATCACGACCTTGCTCTTCGCGTCGGAGCGGCGCAGCTGCGCGAGCCCGAGCGCGAGCCCATCGCCAATCGCGGTGCCGAGCTCCGGCACGTCGCCGATCGCGAGGTCGCTGACGATCTGCTCGAGCAGCTTGGTGTCCTGCGTGAGCGGGCACGCGAGCATCGCCTGCTGGCCGAAGATCACGAGCCCGACGCGATCGTTGACGTTGCGGCGCAAGAACCGCCGGATCACGCGCTGCGCGGCATCGAGCCGATCGCGCGGCATGTCGGTCTCTTCCATCGACTTCGACATGTCGACGACGATCATGATGTCGATCGTGTCGACCTCGTGCTTGACCGTGCGGTACGTCTCGGGCCGCGCGAGGCCGACCGCGAGCGCCGCGATCGCGACGACGCGCAGCACCGCGGGCAGCTCGCCGAGCCACGCGACCAAGCCGCTCTTGCCGACGAGCTCGACCTGCGAGAACGCCATCGCGGCCGCGCGACGGCGTTGCAGGTGAAACGCGATCGCGCCGGCGAGCACCGCGCCACTCGCGAGCCACAGCGCGCGCGGACTCTTCCAGATGATCGGCTCGACGCCACGCGCGTGGTTCATGTAGCGCGACAAGAGCGCGCCGCTGATCGCCGCGATCGCGATCGTGACGAGCCACGGCCAGATCACGCGCACGAGCTTCATCGCGTCACCAGCTGCTTCGCAGCGTCGAGCGTCTGCGCCGCGCCGTTGGTGGTGCCGAGCTCGCCGCCGTATTTGACCGGATCGCAGCGGTCGAGCCACACGGCGACGACCTCGCGCGCCGACGCCGGCAGTGCAGCGACGAGCTCGCCCGACGTCAGCTCGCGCGCGGCAAGGATCGCGAACCGCGCGCCGACGTACTCGCGGATGACATCGGCCATCTCGGCGTAGCCGCGCTTGCGGTCGCCGTCGCGACCGAGCACACCGGATCGCTCGATCTCGCGAAGTTTCTCGAGCGCACGCTCGCTCGTCATGTCCAGCTCGCGCTTCGGGCCGAACACGAGCTCCGGCTCGGGCATCGCCGCGACGCGGCGTTTGCGCGGCCAGCGCGCGAACATGAAGATGGCGACCAGCACGGCGATCGCGATGCCGAGCTCGAGCGGATCGTGCAGCAGGTTCCACAACCACGTGCGCTGGAACAACACGACCGGCGCCGCGAGCCCGCGCAGCAGCTTCGGATCGTCGGCATCGCCGAGCACGCCGCTGACGCGAATCGGCACCGCGTTGCTCGCGACCTGACCGGCGTGGCCGTTCGACGTGAACGTCACGGCGACCGGCGGCACTTCGAGATCGCCGAGGTCCCACGCGTAGACTTCGATCTGCCACTCGCGGCGATGCTGGCCATCGCGGTCGACCGAATCGACCGACACGCGCTTCTTGACCTCGAACGCGCCGCCCAGATCGAGCGGTTCGCGCAGATTGACGATGACGCCCGGTGCGAACGTCGCCGTCACGAACAGCGTGAACCGCGAGCCGAGCTTGACCGCCGACGGTGCCGCGGCGGCGCTGACCTGCGGCACTTCGTCGTCGAGCGGGATCGTGATCGCCGAGCCTTTCGGGCTCGGCTGCGCGGCCGCGGTGCCGGCGAGCACGCACAGGATCGCGAGCGCCTTCATCCGTGCGCCATCCGCTTCGCGCGCGCGCGAAAGAACGCGATCAGCGCGTCGACGTACGGCTGATCGGTCGAGATGGCGACGACGTCGAGGTTGAGCCGGCGCAGCACCTGATCGCGCTCGTCGGCGAAGCGGCGTGCGCGCCGCGCGAAGTCGTCGCGGGCCGCGCCGCGCGTGTCGACCTCGACCACGCGGCCGGTCTCGAGATCTTCGAGCAGGAGCAAGCCGACGTCGGGCAGCCGCGCCTCGAGTGGATCGCCGACGACGACCGGCACGATCTCGTGGCGGCGCTTGGCGACGCGCATCGCGGATTCCCAGCCGGCGCTCAAGAAATCCGACACGAAGAACACGACCGAGCGGCGCTTCGCGACCTTGCCCAAGAACTCGAGGCCGGCCGCGAGATCGGTGCGGCGCGAGCTGGGCTGGAACGCGAGGATCTCGCCGATCACGCGCAGCACGTGGCGGCGGCCTTTTTTCGGCGGCACGTAGCGCTCGACCTTGTCGGTCACGATGAACAGGCCGACGCGATCGTTGTTCTTGATCGCCGAGAACGCGACGACCGCCGCGAGCTCGGCCGCGAGGTCGCGCTTGCTCGCCCCGCGCGAGCCGAAATAACCCGACGCACTCATATCGACGACGAGGTTGACGGTGCGATCGCGCTCTTCGATGAACTGCTTGACGTGCGGCGCGTTCATCCGCGCGGTGATGTTCCAATCGATCGAGCGAACGTCATCGCCCGCGTAATACGGCCGCACATCTGAAAACACGAGCCCGCGACCTTTGAAGACCGAGTGATACTGGCCGGCGAGCTGATCGTCGACGAGGCGGCGCGACGCGATCTCGATCTTGCGCGCCTTCTTGAACAGCTCGGCGGTCGGCAGCCCCATGTTCAGGGCACCGGTAGGTACTCGAAGACGCGGCGCACGATGTCTTCGGAGCTGACCTCTTCGGCTTCGGCCTCGTACGTCACGGTCACGCGGTGGCGCATGACGTCGAGCGCGATCGCCTTGATGTCGTCGGGCGTGACGTATGCGCGATGGCGGATGAACGCGTGCGCACGCGCCGCGCTGGCGAGGCACAGCGTCGCGCGCGGCGAGCCGCCGTACTCGATCAACGGCGCGAGCTCGGCGAGCCCGTAGTCGCGCGGCTTTCGCGTCGCCTGGACGACGTGAACGATGTAGTCGCGCACGCGCTCGTCGATGTAGATCTGATTGACGAGCTTGCGCGCCGCGCGGACCTGGTCGACCGTCGCGACCTCGGAGACCGGACCTGCGCCGTCGCCCGCCATGCGATCGAGCATCGTGCGCTCGTCGCTCGCGGTCGGATAGTTGACCTTGATGAGCAGCATGAAGCGATCGAGCTGCGCTTCCGGCAGCGGGAACGTGCCTTCTTGCTCGATCGGATTCTGCGTCGCGAGCACCAAGAACGGATCCGGCAATGGATGCGTGTTGTCGCCGATCGTGACCTGGCGCTCCTGCATCGCCTCGAGCAGCGCGGACTGCACTTTCGCCGGCGCGCGATTGACCTCGTCGGCGAGCACCAGGTTCGCGAACAGCGGCCCGCGCTTCTGCGTGAACAGCCCGGTGTGCATGTTGTAGATGATCGTGCCGGTGATGTCGGCCGGCAGCAGATCCGGCGTGAACTGGATCCGCGAGAACGTCGCCTTGATCGTCTGCGACAGCGTCTTGACGGTCAGCGTCTTCGCGAGCCCCGGCACGCCTTCGATCAGGCAATGGCCGCCGGTCAACAGGCCGATCATGACGCGCTCGATCATGTCGCGCTGGCCGACGACGACCTTGGCGACCTCGGCGAACACATCGTCGAGGAATGCCGAGCCGGTGCGCACCTGATCGGCGAGCTGCGAGTTGTCGACGACCGGCGACTCCACGTGCTCGGTCACGATCTGCAAACCAGGGGACGGCGGGACCGCGTCGCGCAACGTATCCATGAGCTCCGTAACGATGTCACGGATCCCACGCGCGCGCCGCAGGTACGCTATCGTGCCGGCCATGGCCGACCAGCCCCCCGCCGGCACGCCCGCGCCGGTCGATTTCTCGACGCACGTGCTCTCGCTGGCGTCGACCGCGCTCATCGCGCTCGGCAAGATGCCCGCGCCCGATGGGCAGCCGCACCCGGTCGATCTCGAGACCGCGCGCTACCTGATCGACGTGCTCGGCATGCTCGAGCACAAGACAAAGGGCAACCTCGACGAGACCGAGGGCAAGATGATCGCGAGCCTCACGTACGATCTGCGGGTCGCGTTCGTCGACGCGCAGAAGACGCAGCAAAAATGACGCGTGCGCTGCTGCTGGTGGCGCTGCTCGCGAGCTGTCGCGAGCGCGAGCTGCCACCGGATGCTCGGTCGGCGAGCGTCGGCGCCGCGACCGCTGCAGCCGCGGCGACCACCACGCGCATCTTGTATCCGTCGGCGCCGGGCTCGTTCGTCGACCTGATCGCCGGCGCGAAGCACGGCGTCGTCGCGATCCACGCCGCGGCGCCGGTCAAGGCCGGCCCAGCGGCGATGTTTCCGGGCGCGCCCGAAGCGACCTCCGACGTCGCGCTCGGCACCGGCTTCCTCGTCTCCTTAACCGCATCGCCATTCGGCGATGCTGCCGGCCGCGGGCAAGCCGCGACCGGCGAGGCCGGCGGCATCTATGTCGTGACCACCGAGCACATCGCGACCGCATCGACCGAGCTGCGCGTCGTGCTGCCCGATCGCACGAGCGTACCGGCGAAGCTGGTCGGCACCGATCCGCGGCTCGATCTGGCGCTGCTATCGCTCGCGGAGCAAAGCGACGTCTCGAGAAAACATCTGCAACCGCTGCCGCTCGGCGACTCGAACGGCCTCGAAGTCGGCGAGTGGCTCGTCGTGCTCGGCGATCCGTTCGGCGATGACGTCACCGCATCGGCCGGCATCGTGTCGGCGACCGGCCGCGAAGGCGCCGGCTCGCTCGCCGCCGGCCGCATGATGGGCTACCGCACGTTCATCCAGACCGACGCGCGCATCCATCGCGGCAACTCCGGCGGCCCGGTGATCGATACGGCCGGCCAAGTCGTCGGCGTCGCCGATGCGACCGGCGATCGGCTCGGCGAGCTGTCGTTCGCGGTGCCGATCGAGCGCGTGCGCGAAGTGATAGGTCAGCTCAAGGCGACCGGCACCGTCGCGCGCAGCTGGCTCGGCGTCAAAGTGTTGCCGGTGACCGCCGAGATCGCCGACAAGCTCGCCATGCCGCGCGCGAGCGGCGCGCTCGTTACCGAGGTCGAAGCCGACTCGCCGGGCGCGCGTGCCGGCCTGCGCGCGAACGACGTGATCCTCACGTGGGACAACCGCGAGGTCGATCATCGCTCGCTGCCGTGGATCGTCGCGCAGACCCCTGCGGGCAAGCCGATCTCCGTCGGGCTGTGGCGTAACCACAGCAATTCGTCGACCACGGTTGTCACTGAAAAGATGCGCGAGTAGCTAGAGTTGTCGTCGGCGGATCGACGAGCCGCGACGCAAGTCATCGAGATGTCTTCGACGGTGGTTGGCGCGCGAGGTGCTCTATGCCTCGGCATGACCAAGCGCGACTTGCACAGCATCGATCTCAAAGCTCTCTCGAGCGTCACCGGCGGCGTCGGCCTCGTCGACGTCGGATTGACGATGGGCCCACCGAAGTACTCGGCCGCGTGGTGGGACTTCGTGCGCACGCGTCCCGGCGTCCCGAAGTGATCGCGGATCGAAGTGGATCGACGCAGCCGCGCCGCCGCGCGTGGTGCTCGTAAAGTCGCGTCGTTGCATGGTCACGAACGCGAAGCGTCGCGATCGGCGCGCCAAGGTCGAGGCAACGCGACCCAACATTGCGTGATTGTTTCGATCCATCGACGTCTCGCGCTCGAGTGCCGATTCCCGGATCAACATGTCCATCACCGCCACCTCGCTGTCTTCGGTGGTTCCCACCACCACCACATCGCCCTTGTCCGCGGTGTCGTCGACGTCGACGACCGACTCGACCGACCCCACGACGGACGCCACGTCCTCGACCGAGCTCTCGCAGATGGGTCAGTTGATGAGCCAGCTGCAGAGCCTCGAGCAGACCGATCCGGCGCAAGCCAAGAGCGTGCTCGCGACGATCGGCACGAACCTCAAGGCCGAAGCCGGCAGCAACCCGATGATGTCGCAGCTCGCCGACAAGTTCACGCAGGCATCTCAGACCGGCGACCTGTCCGGGTTGCAGCCGGCCAAAGGCGGTCATGGCGGCGGCCATCATCATCATCACGGCGGCGGCGGCGGTGGTTCGCCGACGACCGCGAGCGCGCAAGCCGCGAGCTACGATCAGAGCTCGGATCCGATGGCACAGGTCGAATCGGTGATCTCGAGCGCGCTGCAGAGCACGTAAGTCTTCGCGCGCTATGGTCCGGACATGATCGACGCATATGTCTGGACCACGCCGAACGGCTACAAGGCGCTGATCGCGCTCGAAGAGCTCGCGGTGCCGTACCAATCGCACTGGATCGACATCACGAAGGGCGAGCAAAAAACGCCCGCGTACCTGGCGATCAACCCGAACCACAAGATCCCGGCGCTCGTCGATGCCGAAGCCGGCGTGACGGTGTTCGAGTCCGGCGCGATCGCGATCTACTTGGCCGAGAAGACCGGCAAGCTGCTGCCGGCGAGCGGACCTGCGCGCTACACGACGCTCGAGTGGGTGTTCTTCAATATCGGCGGCCCCGGCCCGATCTTGGGGCAGCTCGGCTACTTCGCGAAGTTCGCCAAGGAAAAGATTCCGCATGCGATCGAGCGATTCACGACGGAAGCCGAGCGCTTGTTTGGCGTGCTCGACAAGCGGCTCGGCGAAGCGCGCTACCTCGCCGGCGAATTCTCGATCGCCGACATCATCAACTTCACGTGGCCGAATTCTGCCCGCGAGCTCTTGGCCCTCGACCTGTCGCGCTGGCCACATCTCGTGCGCTGGCTCGACGAGCTCAAGTCGCGTCCGGCGTTCGCAAAGGCGCTCGCATTGAAGCCGTGACCGGCGGGACGTCGGGCGCCGGATCGACCGTCAACGCGCGCAGCTTGCCGAGCAGCTTGCTGTCGCGCACGCGGCGCTGGTCGGCGTCGTGCGTGAGCGAGAGCTCGTACTTCTCGTGCATCACGATGTCTTCGAACAGCTGCGCGACTTTTCGGCGTGCTCGCTCGGCGCGGATCGCCATGCGCAGCGCGTCGATGTCGATCGCCGCGAGCTCGCGCTCGAGCTGCTCGAGCCGCTCCTCGGGCGGTGCGTCTTCGTGCTTGTCGAGCGAGCCTTCGGGCGCTTCGCCGTACGTCAGCTCGCAGGATTGACCGAGTGCTTGGCAAACCAGGTGATCGCAGATCATGGGATCTGAGCGAAGCAACGTCGATGCCGATTCAGTTCAACGAGTCTTCGGCGCTGCGCAAGAACCGCGGCAGGACCGTCTTTCGCCCCGCCTCGGGAAAATCGACGATCACGCGCATGTCCTTGCCGCTGCCCGAGACCGCGACCACGCGGCCGATGCCGAGCAAGGCGTGCGCGACGGCGTCACCGCTGCGAAACGGCACGTCGGATTCTTCCGTATCGACGCGGTACACGGGTTCCGTATCAGGCGTTCGCTGATCGAACTCGTCGCGCGGACCGGCGCCTGCCATCGAGCCGCGCCCGAACCGCGACCGCCGCGTCGCCGCCCAGCTGCCATCGACGATCGCCGGCGCCTTCGGCGTGAGCGGACCGCGGCGTGCCGGCTGCGCGAGCACGTTGGGCGGCAGATCCTCGAGAAATCGCGACGGACCCTGCAGCCGGATCTCGCCCCACACGCGGCGCGTGCGCGCGTGGCTGAGCACGAGCTGCTTGCGCGCGCGCGTGATCGCGACGTACGCGAGCCGGCGCTCTTCTTCGAGCTGCGCGTCCTCGCTGACGCCGTCGCGTTCTCGCAGCGATGGAAATAGCCCGTCTTCCATTCCCGTGATGAACACGACCGGCCACTCGAGGCCCTTCGCGATGTGGATCGTCATCAGCGTGACCGCTTCGCCGGGCGCCGCGCTATCGGCCGGCGCCGACAGGGCGATGCGCTCGAGGAACGCATCGACCGATTGCGCCTCGGCGCTCTCGTCGTCGAAGTCCGACGCGATCGTGACGAGCTCGGCGAGGTTGTCGAGCCGATCGCGCGACTCGGCCGAATCGTCGGCTTCGAGCTTCGCGCGAAAGCCGCTGCGATCGACGACCTGGATGATCGTCTCGGCGACCGAGGCGCCTTTCGCGATCACGTCGCGCAGCCCGTCGAGCAGCTCGACGAAGTTTTGCAATTTCTTGCGCGGGCCGGCACCGATCCCGGCGACGTCGCCGTGCGCGGCGAGTCGCGCTGCTTCGAGCAGACCGACCGAGCTCGCCCGTGCGGCTGCGCGCAGGCGATCGACCGTGGTGTCGCCGAGCCCGCGCGCCGGGACGTTGACCACACGCTCGCACGCCGAATCGGCGGTCGGGTTGCCGAGCAAGCGCAGGTACGCGACGACGTCCTTGACCTCTTTGCGCTCGAAGAACGACTGCGCGCCGACGACCTTGGCCGGCACGCGCGCGGCGCGCAGGTGCTCCTCGAGCACGCGCGACTGCGCGTTGGTGCGATACAGGATCGCAACGTCGCCGGGCGACAGTGGGCCCTCGTCGAGCAAGCGCCGGATGCTTTGCGCGACGTAGTACGCCTCGCCGCGCTCGTCGCCGGCCTGGTAGACCTCGATCAGATCGCCGCCGGCGTCGTCGGTCCACAGCTGCTTGGGATGGCGATCCCGGTTGTGCTGGATGATCGCGTTCGCGGCATCGAGGATGACCTGCGTCGACCGGTAGTTGTGCTCGAGCTTGACGACCGTCGCGTCGGCGAAGTCGCGATCGAAGTCGAGCAGGTTGCGCGGCTCGGCGCCGCGCCATGCGTAGATCGACTGGTCGTCGTCGCCGACCACGGTGAGGTTCCGCGTCGCGCTCGCGAGCTTGGCCACGAGGTCGTACTGCACGCGGTTGGTATCTTGAAACTCGTCGACGAGCACGTGGCGGAACCGAACTTCGAGCACGCGGCGAGTCTCCTCGTGCTTCCACAGATCGAGCGTCTTGAGCAGCAGGTCGTTGAAGTCGACCGCGTTCTCTTTCGCGAGCTGCTGCTGATAGAGCGGATAGATCCGCTCGATCACGTCGTCGAACGCGCCGGTCTTCGCGGCGGTCGGATCGATGCCGCGGTTCTTCGCGCGATCGAACCGCGACAGGATCGTGCGTGCCGAGATCTGGTCTTCGAGCCCGGTCTCCTTGAGCAGCTTCTCGACCAGCTTCATCTGATCGTCGCCATCGAAGATCATGAAGCTGCGCGTGAGCCCGACGGCTTCGCCGTACTTGCGCAAGAGCCGCGCGCAGGTCGCGTGGAACGTGCCGATCCACATCGCGTCGGCGCGGCTGCCGAGCAGCGCCCGCAGTCGCGCGCGCATCTCTCCGGCGGCCTTGTTCGTGAACGTGACCGCCAAGATGCCGCGCGGATCGGCGCTCGTGTCGACGAGGTGCGCGATGCGGTGGACGAGCACGCGCGTCTTGCCGGTGCCGGCGCCGGCAAGCACCATCAGCGGGCCGTCGCCGTGCTCGACGGCGGCGCGCTGCTCGGGGTTCAGGCCGTCCACGGAACGTGCATAGCACGCGACGATGACACCGCTCGATCGCGTTTACTCGCCGGCGACGCGGAACCAGCCCGACGCGAGATAGGGATCGTCCAGCGTCTCGATCCGCGTATTCGACACGACGCCGGTGTCCTCGCCGTTGCCCGCAGACCCACTCACCGTCAGATCATTCGCCTCGGCGATCCGGAAGTGACCGCTATCGATCACCTGCGCGACGATCATGATGTGGCCCGGATCGTTTCGGCAGTTGTCCGAGCTCGTGTAGAGCAGGATGTCGCCGGCGCGAACGGTGCCCGACGATTTGTCGATCCACTGGAAGCCCTGCGCGGTCTGGCCGATGAAGTCGCACGCGAACGGATAATCGGTCCACGCCATGTCCGACGGCGAGATCGGCACGTCGCACACGCCGGCGGTGACGGTCTGCACGAAGTACGTGCATTCGTAGAACGGATACTGCGTGTCGTCGGCGAGCAGCGTCGAGACGACGTTGAACGAGGCGCTGCCGTACGGCGGAGCGACCTGCGTGATCGCCGGGCTCATGCACGTGTAGTCGTCCATCTTGACCACGCCGACGCCGTCTTTCGTGCACGTGGTGCGCGCCGCGGTGGCGAGCTGATCGGCAAACGCAGCGATGCCCGAGCCGGAGCACGCGAACGCGCTGCTCGTCGTCGATCCATCGCCGGTGCCGCCGGCCGCATCGGCGCCCGCGTGCGTGGTGCCACTGTCGACGGGACTGGACGACGAGTGGTTCGCGGTGCAACCGAACACCACCAGCGTCGCGATGAAGCGCTTCATACCCGATCGAAGTGCAGCGGCGATGCCAGCGCGACGTGCAACCCACGCGACTCGATCGCATGCGCAACGCTACGAACGTGCGCAAGTTGCCGACGCGTGTCGGCGGCGAGCGAGCTAGCCGGCTAGAACGTCAGGCGGGCGCCGAAGCGGACCGACGCCGGCGCGTAGCGCGAGATCGTGTTGCCGAAGTTCGGGTTGCGACCGATCGCGACGTTCTGCTCGTTGCCGTTGGCGTCGATCGCCTTGACCCAGATCAGATCCTTGTACGTGCCGCCCGACACCGGGTTCGCGTTCTGCTGCTGACCACCGACGAGCATGCCGGTCGTCGGATCGATGCCGGTCAGGTTGTAGTACGGCGCGTACGTCGTATCGATGGCGGCCGTGCCCTGGCGGTTGTAGATGTTGAAGATGTCGGCGAAGACCTCGATCCGCATCGTCTGGCTGAGCTTCTTGCCGTAGCCGATGTGCACGTCGAGGCCGTGGTCGAAGTCGGTGCGACCGAGCTCGCCGCGCGGCAGCAGGAACGACTCGTTGGCGCCGTACAGGTAGTGACCGGCGAGCGCTTCTTCGGGCGTGCCCGACAGCGCGCGGAACCGGATGCCGACCGTGAGGTCGCCTGCCTTCTTGAGATCGAACGTGTAGTAGCCGTCGAGCTTGAGGTAGTGCGGACGATCCTGCGGCAGCGCGCCGAGGCGGTTCGACAGCAGCTCGATCAGGTCGAACTCCGACGAGATGTTCGGATCGACCTGACCGTTGTCGTACGACACGAGGCCGGGGTAGTTGCCCTCGGTGCGCGAGTACGTGTAGCTGCCTTGGACGTAGAGCGCCTTCGAGAACCGCCGCGTCAGCGTGAACTGGATCGCGTTGTACTCGCGGCTCGGCTTGTCGAAGCTGCGGATGCCTTCGAACTCGGTGAGCTGGTTCTGCAACCGCGCCTTCGTGGTCGGATCGTCGGTGCGCGCGATCTGCTGCTCGAGCGAGTTCTGCTCGTCGGTCGACCACGTGCCCGGGTTCGCGATCACGTACGTGTTCGCACCGTCGGTCGAGACGTCCTCGATCACGCGGCCGAGGTTGCGGTTCTGATACGACACGCCGATCTTGAGGTCGTCGAGGATCTCGTACTCGAAGCCGGCGACGATCTCGTCCATGTACTGCGCCTGGATGCCCGGCGCGATCAGCTCGCCGTTGGCGCCGATCAGGTTGTTGGCGAGGTCGCCTTGGCCGACGGTCTGCGCGCAGCCGAGGCCGTCGGGGCCGCCGATCTTCGCCGAGGTCTGGCCGCATCCGGTCGCGGTGAACAGCTGGCGATACGTGACTTCGGCGCCGAACGAGCGGTCGTTGATGTCCATCGGGATCGACTCGTAGAAGCGGCCCCAGTGGGCGTAGATCTTCGAGCGACCTTCTTTGGTCCAGTCGTACAGGGCGCCGATGCGCGGTGCCCAGTTGTTCTTCAGCGCCATCGCGTTGGTGCCGAGGTAGTTGCCGGTCAGCGGATCGGTCGTGTGCTGCAGGAAGTCGGCGTAGCGCAGGTACTGCTCTTCGTAGCGCAGGCCGACGTTGACGGTGAAGTTCGGCCGGATCTGCCACGAGTCGCGGACGTACGCGGCCCAGTTGAACGTGCTGCCGCTGATCTGCGTGCCCGGCGAGCCAAGCGAGCCGCCGAGATACGCGCACTGGTACATCAGGTTGCCGCCGGTGCCGCCGAGGCCGGTCGAGCCGTTCGGGTTCGGCGTGTAGCACGTGTTCGAATACCGCGAGTCGGTCGTCCCCATCGGCGCGATCTGGACCCAGCGGTCGGTCTCGACCTGGTTGCCGGACACGTTGTTCGTGATGAACACGCCGCCGTTCGTCGACGGGTTGCCGGAGTAGAGCCGCGCCTTGTTGTCGGAGTTGTCTTCGATCTCGATGCCGGCCTTGAACTCGTGGTTACCGGCCGCCTTCACGCGGTGCGTGATGTTGAGCTGCGCCATCTTGCGCTGCTCGGTATCGTTGATGATCGTGCCGGGACCGCCGATGACGTACGCGCGCGTCGACATCGGGCAGTTGACGATGAACGGATACGGGTCGCCCTGGCCCGGAGCCGGGTTGTCCTTGCAACCGTTCACGACCCCGGCGCTCTCGCCGTAGCCGGCGCCCCACACGCCGAGGTTCTGGCTTTGGGTGTTGCCGTTCTCGAGGACCTGCAGCGGCTGACTGTTGCCGTAGTTGGGATCGGTCGGATCGAGCGCGCCGCCGGTCGAGTGGTCGCGGTGCCAGGCGACGATCGCTTCGACCTCGGTCTTGTTGTCGTTGAACTTCGACGTCCACTTCGCCGACAAATCGGTGCTTAGGTCGGTCGTCTTGTAGCCGGCGGCGGCCGGGCCGAAGATGCCCGGCGTCGTCGAGCCGCTCGGCAGCGCCGAGAACGTGACCTGACCTTGGTGCTCGGGCGTCGCGGCGTAGTTGATCTTCGCGATCGCGTTGTACGTGTACGCCGTCGCGCTGCGGATCGTCGATTCGATCGGCGACGTGATGTAGAAGCCGGTGCGCGGATCGATATCCGGCACGCCGTCCTCGTACTTGGACGCGTCGCACGCCGACAGGCCCGGAATGTCACCCTCCGCGATGCCCTTCGCCGGGTTCGCGGCGACGCGGCAGTCGGTCTGGCTCTTCACCGTGCGGGTGAAGTCGGTCTGGACGAACGACGGCGCGAAGCCGACGAAGAACCACAGCTTGTCCTTGATGATCGGACCGCCGAGCTCGAAGCCGAAGTCGGCGTAGTAAGCGGTGTTCGGCGTCGCGTCGATCGACGTCGCGTTGACCGGCGACACCTTCGTCGCGGCCGTCAGCTGACCCGGCTGCCACGTGCCGAACACGGAGCCCTTGAACTCGTTCGAGCCGGTCTTGGTGACGACCTGAATGACGCCGCCGGTCGAGTGACCGAACTCCGCGTCGTAGCCGCCGGTGATGACCTCGATCTCTTCGATGAAGTCGTTGATGATCGGCGAGCCGACCGTGCCGTACGTGAGGCCGGTCGTGTTGACGCCGTCGACGACGTACTCGTTCTCGAGCGACGTGCTGCCGGAGAACGACACACCGCCGGTCACCGGATCGCCCTGCGAGCCGGCCGCGGCGCCGAGCATCTGGTCGAACGTACGACCGGGCACCGGGATGTTCTTGAGGTAGTTCTTGTCGAGCGTGATGCCCTGGTTCGTCGACGTCGGATCGATCGTCGGCGCCGTCGCGTGGACGTGTACGACCTCGCCGCCGGCCTTCGACTGGTCGATGTCTTGGAACACCGGGGTCGCCTTGCCGACGCCGACGCGGATGCCGCTGCGCTCGACGGTGATGTCGGCGTAGTAGAACGTCACGAGGTAGTCGCCGGGCGGCAGATCGGTGATCTTGTACTCGCCCTTGTCGTCGGTGATCGCGCTCTGCGATTGCGACAGCGCCGGCGACGTCACGATGACGGTCACGCCGGCGAGCGCGTCGTGCGACGCCAGATCGTGGATCACGCCTTGGATCGCGCCCGTCGTGCTCGACTGCGCGAGCGCCAAGCTGGGATCGACCAAGTGAATGGCTGCGCCGGATGCACCGACGAGAACCGCGAAGAGAAATGAACGAGGCTTCATCGAAATCCTCACATCGCGGCCGTGGTGAAAGTGATGACGATCGGAGCGGGCAGCCCCTGCTGGAACGAGTCTTCAACGCTCGTCGGCAGCGTGAGCGTGTACATCGTCAACGGCGTCATCGGCGTGGTGAACGAGATCTGGATCGTCGACGAGGTCGACAGCACGATCGTCGCGTCGGGCGCGGGGCCCGTCGCGGCGGTGAACGTGATGTTGTTGACCGACGAGTTGAACAGCGGCGCGTTCGAGTTGCAGAAGATCGGCTGCGCGAGCGGCACGCCGGAATCGCCGTTGTTGACCGTGCAGCTGATCGTCAGCGGCTCGACACGCCAGCTCACCGCGCTGACGTCGCCGGGGTTACAGCCCGCGAGGAACTCCGGGCAGTCCGCGAGCCGGCCGGTGCAATCGGCGGGACGCCCGCCGGGGATCGCGCAGACACCGAGGTTCTTGTCATCGACAACGCTCGGATCGAACTGCAGGCCGCAGTTGACGTTGGTCGGCAGGATGCCGCCGTACGGCACGAGCACGATCGCGGGGCCGAGCGCATCGAAGCCGCCCTTCGCAGGCACGAGCTGATCGCCCGACGGATTCCAGTAGCTCATCGACGGATCGACCGGCACCGGGATGTCGTTGTTCGGGCCGCACGCGATCGATACCGCGCCCGGCTTGAGCTGCGTGATGTCTGCCGCACCGTCGCCGTTGTTGTCGAGCACGCCGACCGGCGCGCCGAACGCGACGCCGTTACAGCCGCCCAATGGCGACGACGGAGGGATCTGGCAGATGCACGTGAGGTTCGCGCCGATGCACGACTCCGGCAACGCCGCATCGCTCACCGCGCACTTCGCGATGTCGTCGGGGGTCGCGTCGTCGGTGACGTCGCTGAACTTCGTCGGGTTGCCGTTGGCATCGAGCGCGACGACGTCGCGGCACTCGACCTGCTCGAGGCGATTGCCACGCAGCAGCTGATCCATGATCACGCGCAGCGACTGGTTGTTCGCCGCCGCCGTGGTCACCACGTGCTCGTCTTCTGCGGTCGCCGTTGGCTGGTTGCCGAACGCGAACACCTTGCGCGTCTCACTCGCGCCGCTTGTGTCCTGATACTCTTCGAACAGGCGCACCTGCGCGATCTCAGGCGGACCGGCGGTTACGAGATCGGTATTGCTATCGGTATCGATACAACCACCGAGCGCGAGTCCGACGAAGAGCAGGCCAAGACGAAGATGCATAAACCCCTCGGCGCAGGTGAAGCGACGACCTTGTGACAAATCCGCCCGCTTGTACTGAAGTAGTGCGGAATGTGTCAAGGTCTTCCACGCGTTGTATCAAGTTGGTTCGCTTCGCGAACCGCGCTTCTGATCACCGGCCGTGACAGACCGGGCTGCGACGGCGCAGCGGCGTGTCGCACCCGGCCCGGCGAGGCTCGTCGGCGGAACAGCGTGTCTACAGCCGCGGCTACTTCGTGGCCGGCGCGGCTGGGGCGCCCGGCTGGGCGTCTTGGACCTTGAGCGCGACCTTGATCTCGTCGTGGTTCACGTCACTGGCGAGGCTGCGTACCGTATCCATCGTCGCCACGACGTCTTTCCACGGCACTTCGGGCTCGAAGTCGACGAACACGACCTTCTCGGTGCCCGCGTGCAGCGCCTCGAGCTTCGGACGCAACGTCTTGGCGAGGTCGATCGCCTGGATCGGCGTGTCCTTGTCGCCGTCGTTGAACACGAGCGATAGGTCCTTCTTGACCAGGACCGTCAACTGCGACGCGTTCGGGTCCGGCATCTCTTTGTCGTCGATGATGTGACGTGGAACCTCGAGCGTCTCCATCTTCATCATCACCGGCATGATCACGAGGAAGATGATGAGCAGCACGAGCAAGACGTCGATGAGCGGCGTGACGTTGATGTCACTCTGGACAGATCCAGGCTTGCCGCCGCCGGTGCTCATCCCCATGGCGCTATTTCTCCTCGGAGTCCTTCGCGATCGCGAGATCGATGGACTGCATCGCCATCTCTTTATTGAGATACTGGATGACCGGGAACACCTTCGAGTATTCGGCCAGCCCGTCGGCTTTGATGTAAATGCGACCGACCGCGTCCGGGTTCTTCGGCGCGTTCCACGCCGCCTGGATCTGGTTGGCCATCTCTTTGAGCGTCGACTCGTTCACGGGACCGAGCTTGTTCTTCTCGACGTACAGCGTGCCCTCGACGTCGATCGAGACGACCGGCTGCATCTTGTCCTTCTCCTGGGAGAAGTTCTTCGCCTTGGGCAGCTGGAGGTCCTTGCCGCGCCCCATCACCATCGTCATGAGCATGAAGATGATGAGCAACACCAGCATGACGTCGACGAGCGGCGTCACGTTGATGTCGTTGCGCACGTGGTCGAGGTGGGCCTTCTTGCCAGAAAGCCGCCAGCGACGGTGCGGGTGTCCGGCGCGAGCCGTCACTGTTAGTTCCGGCCCTCTTTGAGCACGTAGTCGATGAACTCGCTCGAGACGTCGTTCATGTCGATCACGAACTGCTCGACGCGCGACGTGAAGTAGTTGAACGACATGGCGCCGATGATCGCGATGCCGAGACCGAGCGCGGTCGACACGAGCGCCTCTGAAATCTTCGGGCCGATCTCGGTGATCGTCACGCTGTTGCCCTTGAGCAGCTGGAACGTGCCGAGGATGCCGACGACCGTGCCGAGGAGGCCGATGAACGGCGTCGCCGATGCCACGGTGCCGAGGTAGGCGAGGCCCTTCCTCAGATTTGCCGTCTCGCGCTCTTTGACGCGCTCGAGGGCGCGGTTGACGGAGTCGACCAAGTCGAAGTCGCCGACATCATCGGGCCCTTCGGTCTTGAGCGCTTCGCGGCCGCGGATCAGCGCCTCGAGGCCCGACTCCATGACCTTCGCGACGGGGCTCTTGCCCGCGTGATGCGCCGACTGCAGCGCATCGTTGACCTTGTGCTGCTGGAGATAGCCGCCCAGCGCCTGCACGTAGCGGATGCTCTGGTCGCTCGCCGCGCGGAACGTCAGGATGCGCTCGACGATGACGTAGAACATGAACACGGACATCAAGATCATCAGGATCCCGATGCCCTGAACGATGATGCTCGCTTCCTTGAAGATCTGTACGAGGTCGAGTCCCATGGCGTTCTTCCTGGTCTGAGTTGCTACGAGTTAGTGCTGCGAGTAAATGAACGTGACGGCGGTGCACACCGGCACTGCCTTGCCGTTGACGTTGAACGGGCGATACCGCCACGACGAACGGATGGTTCCCTGAATCTTGGTGTCGTACGTGGCGAAGCCCGTCGACTTCATCATCGTGACGTTCTGGATCGCGCCATCGACGGTGATGCACAGCTTGAACGTGCCGACGACGCGATCTTTACCGGAGCGGTTGATCTCGGTCTTGGTGACGTCGTCTGGAGAGATCAGCTTCTCGCCCGCGATGCGCGACGCTTCGAGCGCGGTCGGCGGCACGAGCTGCGGCGGCGCGGGTGGCGGCGGCGGCGGCGGTGGCGGTGGCGGTGCACCGACGACACCACCGACGACACCGCCGGCAACGCCGCCCTCTTCGCCGCCGATCTCGCCGTTGGGATCGCCCTTGTCCTCGGTCTGCGGCGCGACTTCCTGCTTCTCGATCTTGACCGGCTGGACGATGTCGCGAACTTTGATCTTCTTGGGCTGGATCTGGACGTCGTGCGGCTTGGCACCGCCCGGTGGCGGTGGCGGCGGCGGCGGCGGCGGCGGCGCGACCGCGAGATCGATCGTCGTCTTCGGACGATCGAGCTGCTCGAGATCCCAGATCGTCTTGATCCACATGAACAAGAACAGTCCGATGTGGAACACGACCACGGCCATCAGGACCGGACCGGCCCACGGCGGCGCCTTGCGGTTCTTGGCCGCTTCGAAGTTGCCGAACATGTGGCCGGTCAGCGGCGCCGGCGGATTCGGATCGCGATAGGGAGTGGTCGTCGACATCGGCAGCGTTCTCCTTCGGGCGAATCAGCCGCCGGTCTTGGCCGGGTTAGTGGTTGCGGTGGTCGCACCGGAGCCGGTGGCGCCCGGTGCCGTCTGTCCCGCGGCAGCCTTCGCCTTCTCTCTGAGAACGCGCGACTGTGCCTGTAGGTCTTGTGCGACTGCGCGGTCGACCGCGCTCGCCCACGACGGGCCTTGTTGCTGGCCGCGGAAGTTCGTGATCGATGCCATCAGCCCGAAGTACTTGGGGTTGTCGGGTTGGAGCTCGGCGGCGTGCTGGAGCGCTCCGATGCCGCGATCGGCGATCTCGACGCTCTCGTCGCGCGTGAGCGTCTTCGAATTCAGCTTCGCCCACGCGACGTTGCCGATGAAGGAGTACGCGTTCGCCTTCGCGGCCGTGTCCGTCGAGATCGCGGCGACCTTGAGGTACCACTCGATCGACTTACGCCAGTCGTTGGCCTTCAGGTTGATGCCTGCGAGGCTGCCCATGATCTCGGGATCGTTGGGCTTGGCCTTCGCGAGCTCTTCCCAGAAATCGAGCGCCTTCTTGTATTGGGACGAATCGATCCAGACCTGCGTCATCAGCGCGCGGGTCTCGGTGTCTTTGGGGTTGGTCTTGAGCCAGACCGCGAAGTTGTCGGCGGAGTTGTCCGCGAGCTCGGCGTTATCGAGCGCGCAGAGGTCGACCTTCTGGCACTTGAAGCTCGACGGGCACACGTTCTTGTCGTCGCAGCTGTTGAAGGTGTGATCCTCCGGCTTGACGCAGACCTGCTTGTTGACCGTCTTGACCTTCGGGATGACCTGACACGCCGGCGTGCCGATCTGATCGATCAGCACGTCGCCTTCAGCGCCCGGCTTGAAAACTTTCGAGTACGCGAGGCCGAGGTTGTAGCGGATCGTCGGCTCGTCGACCTCGGTCAACGCCTTTTGATACAGCGCGACGGCATCCACAAAGTGCTGCTCGCGAAACGCTTGGTTGCCCTTGCGATTGCGGCTGCGACCATCAAGCTGCTCGCAACCCGACACGACGAGCAACAGGCTCGCGACGATCAGTGCGCGTCGGGCGGTCCGCATGAGGCGCGCGACTATACATATGTGGGTGGGGGGCATCAACCGCCTTCGCCACTTCGGTCTACTATCAAAATGCTCGTCGATCACGGCGAATCCGTCACACCAGCTGACGCGGTGCGCATCGGGCCACGCAACGGTGTCCTAGATCGTAAACGCAATCGCGTTGCGTCAACGATTTCGGTCGGTTCCGGCGAGCTCGACGGCGCCGCTGCGAATTCGATGGAGTTCATCGTCGTCGGTGCGCAGCAACAACGCGCCATCATCGTCGAGCCCGGCGAGCGTGCCGACGAGATCGCCGGCGCGCAATCTCAGCTCGACCAACATGCGCTCGCGCCACGCCGGAACGATCGCGGCGATCCCCGCGGCGATGTAGCGATCGATCCAATGCTCGACGTGCGCGAGCAACCGCGCCACGAGCTGCTCGCGATCGATGCCGGCGCCGAGCGCCGTCGCGGTCGGCAGCTCCGGCGTCACCGCGAGGTTGACTCCGATGCCGGCGATCACCGACTCGAGCTTGCCGCCCTGGCTCTGCGCCTCGACGAGCACACCCGCGAGCTTCTTGCCGGCGACGTAGACGTCGTTGGGCCACTTCAGCTTCGCGTCCGCGCCGAAATCGCGCGCGGCGTCGCACGTGGCGATGCCGATCGCGAGCGTCAGCGGCGGAACGT
This sequence comes from Kofleriaceae bacterium, assembly GCA_036271395.1. GTDB lineage: Bacteria > Myxococcota_A > Polyangia > Haliangiales > Haliangiaceae > JABFXX01. The sequence goes on along the minus strand of DATBAS010000004.1, from coordinate 33,806 downwards.
CGTGGAGCGCGAGCAGCGGGCGCAACACCGCCGACAAGTACACGTTGCCCGGCGGCGATTGCCACACGCGACCTTCGCGCCCGCGCCCCGCGGTCTGGCGCTCGGCGATCACGATCGTGCCGTGCGCCGCACCCGCCCGCGCGAGCCTGGCCGCCTCGTCGTTGGTCGAGCCGCACTCGATCAGATCGATGCGCGAATGGCCGAGCCAGCTCATCTAACTGCGGACGTCGAGCCCGATGTCGACGGCGGGCGCCGAGTGCGTGAGCGCGCCGACCGAGATCAGATCGGCGCCGGCGCGCGCGTAGTCGCCGATCGTCGCGAGCGTGATGCCGCCCGAAACCTCGACGAGCACGCCGCGGCTGTGTGCGCGCGCCGCCGCGACCTCGACTTGCGCCGGCGTCATGTTGTCGAGCAGCACGACCTCGGCGGCGGCCGCGAGCGCTTCATCGAGCTCGCCCAGGTTGGTGACCTCGACCTCGACGCGCAGCGGGTGCGGCGCCTTCTGCTTCGCGGCTTCCACCGCAGCGCGAACCGATCCGCACGCGGCGATGTGGTTGTCTTTGATCAGCACGCCGGAGCCGAGATCGAAGCGATGGTTGCCGCAGCCGCCGGCGAGCACGGCGGCTTTTTCGAGCACGCGAAATCCGGGCGTGGTCTTGCGCGTGTCGATCACGCGCGCTTTCGTGCCGGCGACGGCATCGGCGTAGCGCTTCGCGAGCGTCGCGGTGCCCGACAGGCGCTGCACGAAGTTGAGCGCGGTGCGTTCGGCGGCGAGCACGCCGTGCGCCGGACCGCGCACGGTCACGAGCAAACCGCCGCGGTCGACGCGAGCGCCATCGCTCGCGTGGATCTCGAGCTGCGTGCGCGGATCGACCAGGCCGAACACCGCGCACACGATGTCGATGCCGAACGCGACGATCGGCTCGCGCGCGATCATCTCGGCGATGATTTCCGGACCGTCGGTGCCGACCGTGATCTGCGAGGTGATGTCGCCGCGACCGAGATCCTCGTCGAGCGCGAGCTCGATCAAGCGACGAACAGCGGGAATCGCAGCCAACCCACGAAGCTCCATGGCCGGGACCATGTCACATCCAATGCTGGATCGCCCAGCCTCGGCGGCGCGCGTGACGGCCGAGCCGCGCATCGGGATTGACGGCGATCGCGGTGCCCACCGCCGAGAGCATCGGCAGATCGTTGTAGCTGTCGCTGTAGAAGTAGCTCGCGTCGAGGTTCACGCCTTCGCGCGCGGCCCAGGCCCGCGCCAGCGCGACCTTGTGCGCGCCGAAACAGTACGCGCTCGCACGGCCGGTGAACGCGCCCGACGCATCGACCTCGAGCTCCGACGCGAGCACGTGATCGATCGCGACGCCGTTGGCGACCGGGCGCGCCGCGTAGATCGTCGAGCCGGTCGCGAGCACGACAGTGTGGCCGAGCCGCCTGTGATGCTCGACCGCGACACGCGCGGCCGGCGCGACGTGGGGCGCGACGTGCTCGCGGTACCACAGCTCGCACTTCGCGATCATGGCGTCCTCGCGATCGCCGGCGAGGGTCAGCGCGAGCCGCTCGAACACGCTCTCCATGTCGAGCACGGCGAGCTTGTAGAGCGCGCTCCAATAGATCGCTTTGGCGACCATCGACGCCGGCAGCTCGCCGCGGCGATACAGAAACCGCGTCCAGCTCATGCCGCTGTCGACACGCAGCAGCGTGCGATCCATGTCGAAGAATGCAGCGGTCGTCATCGCAAGACGGTGAGGTCTAGCAGGCGGATGAGAATGTTCGAGCAGCCGTGCGTGACGGTCGACGCCAAGATCGAGCCGGTCGCCGAGCGCATCCAGCCGAACAACAGCGCCGGGAAGAATGTCGCGAGGGCGCGCGGGTCGCCGTCTTTCGGCAGGTGCACGAGCGCGAACGCGGCGGCGGAGATCACGAGCGCGAGCCCGACCCCGCCTCCGAGGAGCCGGCGTTTCGGTGGAAACTTGCGCTCGAGCAGCTCGAGCAAGAAGCCGCGAAAGAACAATTCTTCGGGCAGCGCGACGACGACGAGCTGGACCAAACAAAACTCGGCGAAGTCCCAGCTCAGCGCGGGTGCGTGAATCCCGCCGAGCCCGGTGTAGTGCGAGCACATGTTGCGCGGCACCAAGTGCGCGAGCAGCTGCGAGTTGCACGCGATCTCGTAGAACGCGAAGTAGCCGAGCGCGAAGATCGGAAAGATCACCGCGACCGATGCGCCGGCGAACGCGAGCCCGCGACCGACCGGCGCCGCGTGAAACCCGTAGTCCTCGAGAACCTCGCCGCGCCGCCACGCGACGTAGACCGGCGCGTACAGGAACAACACCGCGACGAGCGCGCTGCCGAGGTGACCGATCCACGGCAGCGTGATGTTCACGCGCACCAGGATCGTGACGAGCACCAGCGCGATCGCCCACGTGACGAGCGCGTCGCGCCCCGGATCGCGTGGTCGCGCGGGTGCGCTGGAGCTTATTGGCGTACCGCCTCGAAGTCGCCGGTGATGACCGTATCGGCGATCACCGGGACTTGAAGTTGCGACAGCAGCGTCATGGCGCCGCCGACCGCGCTGTCGGACGTGTAGCCCCACGCCTGGACGTACGCCGTCGGCGCGACCGGCAGCTGGATCAGCATGAACAGGCCGTTGCCCGACGCGGACTCGGCGACGGTGTGGCGCACCGGCAGCGGCATCGAGATCGGCGAGAAGTAGTACGCCTCGGCGCCGGCGATCGACGTCGCGGTCGTCGGCGTGGTCGACACCGTCACGACGAAGTTCGAGACCGGGCGCGTCATGCAATCGCGGAACGTGCCGGCGACGACGCCGGTGCCCGGCGTGCGGGTCTGGCCGATCAGCGCGGGCAACGTGGCCGCGGTCGCGCCCGACACGCTCTGGATCTCGGCGAGCATCTGCGTCGCCATGCTCGGATCGACCAGCTGGTTGAGCAAGAACGTCGGGAACTGGTTCGCCGCGGTCATCTCGAAGCCGAACCGCGCCGTGCCGCTCGGAATGTTGATCGTGACGTTGCCGTTCGTGTCCGACATCGCGGTGTCGAACGGCGTCGTGAAGTCGATGCCGGCGAACGCGGTGACCGTCGCGGTCGGGACCACGGTTTGCTGTTGGAAATCTTTGACCGTCGTCATCAGGGCGACCGCGACCGTGGTCGCCTGATCGCTGCCCGCGGTGCCGAGGCACGATAGGTCAGCCGGTCCGGCGTCCGCCCACGAGCCGTCGGCGTTCTGCGTGTTGGCGTGAACGACCATCGACGGCTTGTCGAACCCGGCACTGCCGGGTCCGGCGTCGACGGCCGAGTTATTGTTGCCGCCGCCGCACGCGACGAGGAACACGATCGCGATGGAGCATCGCATCATCATCATTTCTCCCGGGCGCGGTTTTTACAGGCCCGTCCGCCGATTGCAACCATTTCCGTTCGGCGGTAACAGCCACGTATGGAGATTGGCAAGATCCGCGAAGTCCTCGGCGAGGCCGCCGCGCTGCTCGATCATACGTGCAAGACGATCCCGCAGAGCTCGCTGACGCTGCCGTCGCCGCGCTACATCGACGATGTCTTCACGTCCACCGATCGCACGCCGCGCGTGCTCGGCGCCTACCAGGCGATGATGAGCCACGGCCGGCTCGCGAACACCGGGTTCACGTCGATCTTGCCGGTCGATCAGGGCATCGAGCACTCCGGCGGCGCGTCGTTCGCGAAAAATCCGATGTTCTTCGACGGCGAGAACATCGTGAAGCTCGCGATCGAGGGCGGCTGCAACGCGGTCGCGTCGACGTTCGGCGTGCTCGGCTCGGTCGCGCGCAAGTACGCGCATCGGATCCCGTTCATCGTGAAGATCAACCACAGCGAGCTGTTGTCGTATCCGAACACGTTCAACCAGGTGATGTTCGGCAGCGTCAAGACGGCGTGGGATATGGGCGCGCAGGGCGTCGGTGCGACCGTGTACTGGGGCTCGCCCGAATCGCGGCGCCAGCTCCAGGAGGTCGCGACCGCGTTCCAGCAAGCGCACGAGCTCGGCATGTTCACGGTGCTGTGGTGCTACGTCCGCAACGACGCGTTCAAGACCAAGGACGCCGATCACAACGTGGCGGCCGATCTCAGCGGTCAAGCCGATCACCTCGGCGTGACGATCCACGCCGATATCATCAAGCAGAAGCTTCCCGAGAATAACGGCGGCTATCTCGCGCTCAAGGATTTCGGCAAGACCGACAAGCGCGTGTACAGCGAGCTCACGACCGATAACCCGATCGACATGGTGCGCTACCAGATCGCGAACGCCTACATGGGCCGCATCGGGACCATCAACTCCGGCGGCGCATCGGGTACGAATGATCTGCACGACGCGGTCAGGACCGCCGTCATCAACAAGCGCGCCGGCGGCATGGGGCTCATTCTCGGACGCAAGGCGTTCCAGCGCCCGTTCAAAGAGGGCGTCGAGATGCTCAACGCCGTTCAGGATGTCTACCTGTGTAAGGAAGTCACCGTCGCCTGACCCACGCCTACCCCGCTGTTCGCCCGTCATCGAACCTTTGGCGAGCGGTCGCGGTACAGTGAGATTCGATCGATGGCACGGCTGGGCGAGCTCCTCGTGGCGGCGGGTCTACTCGACGCCGACAAGCTCGAACAAGGCCTGCGGGCGCAGGTGGTTTGGGGCGGCAGGCTCGGCACGAACCTCGTCGAGCTCGGCTTCATCGATCTCGATCAGCTGTCGAGCGCGCTCGGCCGCTTGCACGGCATGCCGGCCGCGCTCGCGCGCCACTTCGAGAAAGCCGATCCGGTGCTCCAGCGACGCATCCTGCCCGAGCTCGCCGACAAGCACTCGTTCGTGCCGCTCGTCGAGCTGATGGGCGGCAAGATCGCGATCGCGTGCATGGACTGCCCCGACGACGAGGCGCTCGCCGAGATCGCGAGCGAGCTCGGAATCTCGCCGGCGGATCTCGTCGTCTCGATCGCCGCCGAGCAGCGCATGCGCTACCAGCTCGAGCGCGTCTACAACATCGCGCGCGCCGCGCGGTACCTGCGCTCGCGCGGCAAGTCGATCCCGCCGTTTCCGGAGTTCGGCGATTTCTCCGACGAGCCCGACTCCGACGTCGAGATCCCGATCGACTGGGAAGTTCCCGCCGAGCCGCCGCCACCGCCGCCGCCGCCGGCGAAAAAATTTGTCGACCGGCCGCCGACGATGCCGGACGCGCTCGCCGCGCTGATCGATCGCGCGATCTCCACGGTCCCGTCGGCGGCGCAGCCCGCGGGCCGCGAGCGGCGCACGTACGTCAAGACGCTCGCCGACGATCCGTCGCCGCCGCCGGCACCGTTGCCGCAGCCACCGGCGAACGCGCTCGGCCGCATCGCGATTCGCAAGGTCGCGATCGGCGCTCGCGGCGAGGCCGTCGCGAGCGACGACGACGACGACCATGCGCCGGGACTGCCCGATGTCGCCAAGGCGATCCGGCGCAGCGAGCACCGCGATCGCGTCGCCGAGCTCGTGCTCGAAGCCGTCGAGCAGTTCGTGCCCGACTGCGCCGCGGCGGCGCTGCTCGTCGTGCGCGGTGACACCGCGACGACGTGGCTGCACTTCGCACGCTCGGGCGCACCGCTCCCCGACGTCGCGATGCCGATCGACGAGCCCGGCCTGATCCCGCGCGCGCTCGAGTCGGCGAGCTCGGTGCGCGCGCCCGCCGGCAAGCTCGCGGCGCTCGACCGCGCGCTGCTCCAGGCGCTCGGCGTGATCGACGGCGAGCTCGTGATCGTGCCGATCGCGATCGCCGGTAAGGCCCTGTGCGTGATCGCCTGCGCCGTAGACTCCGCCACGCCGATCGCCGACATCGAGACGATCGCGACGTCGGCCGGCACCGCGTTCGCGCGGTTGATGCGCGACGCGAGCCGCTGAACGCTTGACCGCCACGACGCCGTACGGCAACGTCCGCGCGCGATGGACGAAACGACCGAGCACCCTGGCACGGCGCGCAAGAAGCACCGCCACGATCTCGGCCAAGAGGACCACGGCCCGAAGCTCGCGGCCGGCACGACGAAGGCGATCCAGGCGCTGCTCGGCCTCTGGATCGCGCTGACGTTCGGGCTCGTCGTCTACGCGCTCGTCGATGCGGCGCGCAGCACACCGGTCCGCTCGTCCGTGCCGGCGAGCCAAGCTCGGTAGCGTTTCGGACGACGATCGGTCAAAGTCCCACGACGCGAGCGTGGGGATCGCGTGTGTAGCCATGATCGCCGACGAGATCATCACGGAGATCCGCAGTCGCGCCGACATCGTGGCCGTGATCGGCCAGCACGTGCAGCTCAAGAAAGCGGGCCGCAGCTTCAAAGGCCTGTGTCCGTTTCACGGCGAGAAGACGCCGTCGTTCAACGTGATGCCCGACAAGCAGTTCTTTCACTGCTTCGGCTGTCAGAAGCACGGCGACGTGTTCACGTTCGTGATGGAGATCGAGGGCAAGAGCTTCGTCGAAGCGGCCGAGCACCTCGGCGAGCGGTTCGGCGTGGCCGTGCCGAAGATCGAGGAGTCGCCCGAGGCGCGGAAGTCGCGCGGCGAGCGCGTCGCGATGCTCGACATCAACAAGCTCGCGACGCAGTTCTTCCGCGAGGTTCTCGCGGATGCCAAGCGCGGCGAGCCCGGTCGCGCGTATCTCGCCACGCGCGGCGTCGGCGACCCGACGCGCGATGCGTTCCAGCTCGGCTATGCACCGTCGGACTGGCACGCGCTCGCCGACTACTTGATCGACAAGCGCGCGGACCTCGAGCTCGCCGCGAAGCTCGGGCTCGTCGCCAAACAACCGCGCGCCGGCGGCTACTACGACCGCTATCGCGATCGGTTGGTGTGTCCGGTCGTCGTGCCCGGCGGCGACGTCGTCGGATTTTCCGCGCGCGTGATCGGCAAGCCGCCGGAGGGTAGCGATCCGAGCGACGCGCCACCGAAGTACATCAACAGCCCCGAAAGCTCGGTCTACAAGAAGTCGCGCCTGTTGTTCGGCCTCGCGCAGGCGCGCGAAGGCATGCAGAAACTTTCGCGCGCGGTGCTGGTCGAGGGAAACTTCGACGTCATCACGCTTCACCAGGCAGAGCTCAACGAGGTCATCGCGCCGCTCGGCACGGCGCTGACGCTCGAGCAGGTCCAGCTGCTGAAGCGGCTGACGCCGCGCATCGTGCTGCTCTACGACGGTGACAAAGCCGGTTATCGCGCGACGCTGCACGCGCTGCAGACCTGCGTCGAAGCCGACGTCGAGGTCCGCGTCGCCCGCCGGCCCGGCAACGCGCACTCCGGCGGCGCGGGTGTGCTCGCCGGTGGCGTCGATCCCGACAGCATGGTCGCGTCGGGCGGCGTCGCGCAGCTGCGCGAAGCGATCGAGCGCTCCGTCGATGGCGTCGAATACTTCTGCTTCGACGTGTGGGGCAAGCACAAGGCGAACGCCGACGCCCGCACCCGGGCGATCGAAGACGCCGCGCGCCTCGCCGCGAAGATCGAGAACCCGATCAAGCGCGAGCTGGTGATCGACACGCTCGCCAAAGGGCTCGACGTCGAGGTCGGCCTGGTTCGAACTGCGGTCGCCCATGCCGCCCGCAGCAGCAACGGCGGCCATCAACCACAAGCGCGTGCGAGCCACCCGAATTCACCGTCGGGGAGCGGGAATTCCCGGCCGGCCGACGCCGGAAATTCGCCGTTCCCGCGGCCGGCGGAAGACGCACCGGCGGCCAAGCCGTTGGGCTCCGACGAGATCGCCCTCGTCCGGCTGCTGCTCGACCACCCTTCGCTAATCGCAACCCCGGAAGCAGACAAGGCTTTTTGGCTCTTGACGGATGATGCACTTCAAGCCATGTATCGCCAGGCTCGGGCAGGTACATCCCTCCTCGAGCTGGTCTCCCAATCGCCGATCGCGAAGCACGTGCTGTCCGGAAAGCATACAGAGCACAAAGATCCGCGCGCGGCGCTGCTCGCGATGATCCAAGGGCTCGAGCAACGCCAAGCGCTCGTCGACGCCAAGCGCGACTTGCGCTCGTTCACCGACGCCAAGCGCGGCACGCACGACCGCGACGAGGTTCGGCTGCAGGCGCAGCTCGCGGTTGCGAAGAAACAAGGAGATCAGCAGCTCGTAGTGCTGCTGGAAGCTCAGATTGCGTCCAAGCGAAAGCAGGAAAAGTAACGATGGCAACTCAAGCGAAGTCCAAGCCCACCAAGAAGCCTGCACCTGCCGCGAAACCGGCGAAGGCTTCGCCTGCCAAGCCTGGTAAGGACACCGCCTCGGTCGCCGCCAAGGACGCGAAGGAAAAAGATCCGAAGAAGGCCAAGATCGCCGCCGCGGCCGCCGCCGCCAAACCGGCGGTCGTCGCGAAGCCCGCTGCGAAGCCCGCGAAGGGCGCGAAGCCGGCCAAGGCGCGCACGGCGGAAGACGGCGACGGTGAGGGCGACGAGGACGAGGACGACGACTTCGCACCGCCGGCGAAGGCCGCGAAGGGCAAGCCGGGTCCCGGCAAGAAAGGTCCACGCCCCGAGGACATGCTGGCCGACGTCGACGACGACGCGATTCCGCCCGCGGGCGATTTCGCCGACGACGACGATGACGAGATCGGCGACGAGCCGCGCCGCAGCTCGGCCGCGGATGCCGATGCCGCCGCGCTGGCGGAAGAATCGCGCGCCGGCAAGAAAGGCCGCGGCTCGAACAACTCGAACGCCGCGACCAGCGCGAAGGACAAGCTGATCGAGCTCGGCAAGCAGAAGGGCTTCGTCACCTACGACGAGGTCAACGACGCGATGCCCGAAGACGTCGTGTCGACCGATCAGATCGACAGCTGGCTGTCGGCGCTCGGCGATCACGGCATCGAGGTCGTCGACGGCGCGGGCGGCCGCCGCCCCGACATCGTCGATCAGCCGAAAGAAGGCGGCCTCGGCATCGGCGAGAAGGACGAAAAAGAAGAAGTCGACGAGGACGAAGAGTACGCGTACTCGCGCACCAGCGACCCCGTCCGCATGTACCTGCGCAAGATGGGCTCGGTCTCGCTGCTCACCCGCGAGGGCGAAGTCGAGATCGCCAAGCGCATCGAGGACGGCGAGCGCAAGATGCTGCAGGCCGTGCTCAACAGCTCGGTCGCCGTCGAAGAGCTGCTCGAGATCGGCGAGCGCCTGCGCAAGGGCAAGGTCCGCGTCAAAGACGTCGTCAAGGACATCGACGAGGACGAGGCCGAGTTCAACGAGCAGTTCTACGTCGACCGCGTCTGCAAGATCATCGACAAGGTCCGCAAGCTCCAGCGCGATACCGAGAAGCTCGACGAGAAGCTCGACGAGAAGGGCTCGACCGAGGGCAAGAAGAAGAAGGTCAAGGAGGCGCAGAAAGCCAACCGCGCCCAGATGTTCGAGGACCTGTCGGACCTCCGGCTCAACAAGCCGACGGTCGACCGCATCGTGCTCCAGCTCAAGAACATCATCGTCAAGCTCGACAAGGCGGAGTCCGAGATCCGCGAGTGCGAGCGTCGCGCCGGTTTGCAGGCGAACGAGATCCGCAAGACGCTGCGCGAGATGCGCGCGTCGCCGGCTCGCGCCCGCGCGGTCGGCAAGAAGACGATGTTGGTCCTCGCCGACTTCGAAGAGATGGAGGAGATGATCAAGACGGCGATGCGCAAGGTCGTCGTCGTCGAGGAAGAATCGCGCTCGACCGCGCCGGAATTGCGCTCGACCTACCGCGACCTCCACGAGGGCGAGCGGATGGCCGATCGCGCGAAGAGCGAGCTCGTCGAAGCGAACCTTCGCCTCGTCGTCTCGATCGCGAAGAAGTACACGAACCGCGGCCTGCAGTTCCTGGATCTGATCCAGGAGGGCAACATCGGCTTGATGAAGGCCGTCGATAAGTTCGAGTACAAGCGCGGCTACAAGTTCTCGACCTACGCGACGTGGTGGATCCGCCAGGCGATCACCCGCGCGATCGCCGATCAGGCACGCACGATCCGCATCCCCGTGCACATGATCGAGACGATCAACAAGCTCGTCCGCACGACGCGCTACCTCGTCCAGGAGCTCGGCCGCGAGCCGACGCCGGAAGAGATCGCCGAGCGCATGGAGCTGCCGCTCGACAAGGTCCGCAAGGTCCTCAAGATCGCGAAGGAGCCGATCTCGCTCGAGACCCCGATCGGCGAAGAAGAAGACTCGCACTTGGGCGACTTCATCGAAGACAAGTCGATCATCTCGCCGAGCGAGAGCGTGATCTCGGTGAACCTCGCCGACCAGACTCGCAAAGTCCTGGCGACGCTGACGCCGCGCGAGGAAAAAGTCCTCCGCATGCGGTTCGGCATCGGCGAGAAGAGCGATCACACGCTCGAAGAAGTCGGTCAGGACTTCGAGGTGACGCGCGAGCGCATCCGTCAGATCGAGGCGAAGGCGCTGCGCAAGCTGCGTCACCCGTCGCGGTCGAAGCGGCTCAAAGCGTTCGTCGAGAACTGAGCTGCCGGGGGCTCCCGCCGTCGCCGTGATGGCCGCCGCCGCCACGCGGTTGGCGGCGCTCGTTTCGAGTTCGATCGCGGGCGCGATCGCGTGTGGATCTAAACCATTCGGGAGCTTCGAATGGTCCGACCGTGTGCGTAGTTAGCTGCGCACTAGGTGGGGTGTTACACACTTGATCGAGTCATTCGGGATCCAGCGCGCGCAGATCTCGGATGAAGTTCCGAGCGCTTAGGAGTGTGACGACTCTGGCACATCCAGTGCTCTAGCGAATGCCGATCAACATGAGCGACCGAGAAGCGAAAGCCCGTGCGGTGAAGATCCTGGCCAAGTCGATCTACCGCGACCTCGAAGCTCAGGGCTTCGATGAAAAGCAGATCATCGCGCTGGCGACCGAGCTGATTTCCGAAGTGACCGCGAAGATGACGTCGACGCGCAGCTCGTCGCCGAACATCGAGACGAAGTCACAGCACGTTGCCTAAGGCAACGTGACCGCGGTGGCGGATCGCCGTGCGCTGATCTAGGGTTCGCGCATGGCAAAGGTCCGCATCGGTATCAATGGCTTCGGCCGAATCGGCCGCGGGTTCGTGCGCTGCATGGCCGACTCGCCGCAGACGTTCGAGCTCGTGCTCGTCAATGACCTGACCGACGTCAAGACGCTCGCGCACCTGCTGCGCCACGACTCGGTCCACCGCAAGTTCCCGCACGCGGTCGAGGTCAAAGACAACGCGCTCGTCTTCGACGGCAATCACGTTCGAATCAGCGCGGAGAAAGATCCGGCGGCGATCGACTGGAAGGCTCACGGCGTCGACGTCGTGATCGAGTCGACCGGGCGCTTCGTCGACAAGGAGTCGGCGGGCAAGCACATGAAGGGCGGCGCGAAGAAGGTCGTGATCTCGGCGCCCGCGAAGAACCCCGACGTGACGCTGTGCATGGGCATCAACACGGACATGTACAAGCCGGCCGAGCACCACATCATCTCGAACGCGTCGTGCACGACGAACTGCCTCGCGCCGGTCGCCAAGGTGCTGCACGAGAGCTTCGGCATCGTCGCCGGCATCATGACGACGATCCACTCGTACACGAACGACCAGCAGATCCTCGACCTGCCGCACAAGGATCTGCGCCGCGCCCGTGCGGCCGCGCTGTCGATGATCCCGACCACGACCGGCGCCGCGAAGGCGCTCAAGGAAGTGCTGCCCGCGCTCGCCGGCAAGCTCGACGGTTGGTCGATCCGCGTCCCGACTCCGGACGTCTCGCTCGTCGACCTCACCTGCCGCCTCGAGAAGCGCGCGACGGTGCAACAGATCAACGACGCGATGCGCGCCGCCGCGAATGGCCCGCTCAAGGGCATCCTCGAAGTCGTCGACGAGCCGCTCGTGTCGACCGACTACATCGGCAACAAGCACTCGGCGTCGCTCGACTCGGCGCTGACGACCGTCGTCGAAGATCAGGTCAAAGTGATGGCCTGGTACGACAACGAGATGGGCTACAGCCAGCGCACGTTCGACGTCGCGAAGTTCGTGGGCGAGCGCCTGTGAGTCTTCCCCGCGGCATCAAGAGCGTCGAGGATCTCGCGGTGGAAGGCAAGCGCGTGTTCGTGCGCGTCGACTACAACGTGCCGCAGGACAAGGCGCGCAAAGTCACCGACGACGCGCGCATCCGCGCGACGTTGCCGACGCTGAAGCACTTGATCGACCGCGGCGCGCGCATCGTGATCGGCTCGCATCTCGGCCGGCCCGACGGCAAGGTCAAGCCGGAGCTCTCGCTCGAGCCGGTCGCCGCCACGCTCGCCGAGCTGATCGCGCAAGACGTCACGCTCGCCGACGAGCCGGTCGGCGACGGCGCGCGCAAGGTCGTCTCCGATCTGCGCGACGGCCAGATCGCGATGCTCGAAAATCTGCGGTTTCATCCGGGCGAAGAAGCGAACGACGAGACGTTCGCGCGCACGCTCGCGTCGTACTGCGACGTCTACGTCAACGACGCGTTCGGCACGGCGCACCGCGCGCACGCGTCGACGGCCGGGATGGTCAAGTTCGTCGCCGAAAAGGGCGCCGGCTTCGTGATGGCGAAAGAGATCGACGTGCTGTCGCGACTGCTCGGCAACGTCGATCGGCCATACGTCGCCGTGCTCGGCGGTGCCAAAGTCTCCGACAAGATCGAAGTGTTGGATGCGCTGCTCGAGCGCGTCGATAGCATCGTGGTCGGCGGTGCGATGGCGAATACGTTTCTGGAAGCGCAGGGCAAGTCGCTCGGCGCCAGCAAGGTCGAGAAGGACAAGCTGCCGATCGCGCGCAACTTCCTGCGCAAGGCGAGCGAGAAGAAGATTCCGGTGCACTTGCCGACCGACGTCGGCGTCGGCCGCTCGCTCGACGATACGACACCGACGTATTTGCGCGTCGATCAACTCGGCGACGGCCAGATGGCGCTCGACATCGGCCCCGGCTCGATCGAGCTGTTCCGCCGCGTGCTCGCCGATGCGCGGACCGTGTTCTGGAACGGTCCGATGGGCGTATTCGAGAAGCCGCAGTGGGCGACCGGGACGTTTGCCGTCGCCAAGGCGCTGGCCGACAACAAGCTCGCGCTGACCGTGGTCGGCGGCGGCGACTCCGCGGCCGCGATCGCGCAGGCCGGCTTGGCCGATCAGGTCACACACGTGTCGACGGGCGGCGGCGCGTCGCTCGAGTTCGTGCAGGGCCTCGAGCTGCCCGGCATCGCCGCGCTCGTGCCGTGACGTAGCGTCTCGCGGAATTTTTTCGGCAGCGCTCGTTTCCCGAGTGCCGCACTTCGCGGCGCAGCAACAAGCGGGAACGAGATGGTGCGATGGATGAAGCTCGTCGCGACGCTCTCGACGCTGTCGCTCGGCGGTTGCGTCGCCGATAGCGACGTCGACGAGCCTGCGACGACAACCGCGATCGCGCCGCAGCAAAAGACCAGCGGGTACTGGACCTACGAATGGGACCGGCCGACAAACCTCCCGACCGACGACAACTACCATTCGATGGGGACGCCGTCGGACAAGACGTGCTTTCTCGCCGGGCTGACCGGAACCATGGTGTCGTACTCTCGACTTCGACTCGATCAACGACGAGCTCCACGTCTTCGAGTCGGATCGTTACTGGTACCTCGGCGGCGCCGGCAACGCGGCCGGTTTCGCGCAGTGCATCCAGGTCAGCGCGCGCAGCGACGAGTGGACCGTGAACAACGGCTCGGTCGATCTATCGTTCGGCGCCGAGCGCGAGTGCTTCCTGACCGGCCTCAAGGGCATCTGGCAGAGCAGCGACTTCGATAACGGCGTGTGGATCGACTACGACGCCGGCCTGTTGCAATGGACGCTCACCGGCACGGGCGGCGGCTACGAGCGCGCGTGGGCGCGTTGCATGCGCTAAGTGTTTCGCCGGTCGATCGCGGCGGAAACGCCGAAACGCAGCTATCATGTTTACGGTGCCTGCGAAGCGTCTCGGTGTGCACGATCCTTCGGGTCGGCTACTCGAAGACCTCGTCGCGGCTGCGGATCAGGCCGACGTCGAGCTCGTCGCGGTCGACGCCGATGCCCTGCCCGATGATCTGCTCGGCGTGCTCGTGCCGCCCGCGCTCGCTGCAGACCTGTCGCCGCCGCGCGCCGGCTCGCCGCCGCGCTGGATCGTCGGCGATCCTGGAAATGCCGCGCGCGTCGCCGGTGCAGCCGCGAGCGCGGGCGCCGCGGGCGTGCTGCTCGCCCCGCTGTCGGCCGAGGCGCTGTCGGCGATCTCGCACGCCGAGCCGACGTCGCCCGACTTCGACCTCGCGCGTGCGCGCGGCCTGATCGCGACGTCGCTCGTCGATCTGACCGGCGCCGCGGCCGAGACGCTGCGCGCGGTCGCCGACGGCTTCGCGGCGAACGACTGCATCGTGTGGTGGAAGGACGGCGCGCAGATGGTGCCGACGCTCGGCCGCGAAGCTCCGAGCGAGGGCTATCGCCCGATGATCGCGGCCGCGGCGCGGATCGCGGCGGCATCGAGCGGCACGGTGATCTGCAGCGGCGACGCGCCGCGCTCGGTGATCGCCGACGCGCTGCGCTCGACGCCGACCGAGATCGCCGGGCTCGTCGCGATCATCTCGGACTCCGGCCGTCGGTTCACGGCCGGCGAGCGCACCGATCTCAAGGCGATCGCCGCGCGGCTCACGCGCGAGCTGTCGTGGCTGACCAGCCATCGCAGAATCGTCGCCGAAGGCGAGCGCTTGCTCGCGGCGAGCTTGCACGATCCGCTCAGCGGAGCGATGGCGCGCGGCGCGTTCGAGCAGACGATCGCGCACGAGGTCGCGGCCGCGAGCCGGCGCAGCGAGAAGCTGTCGCTCGCGCTGTTCGACATCGTCGGCTTGCGGCGCATCAACCTCGAGCACGGCCACAAAGCCGGCGACGAAGTGCTCGCCCAGGTCGCGGCGCGGGTGCGCGCGAGCGTGCGCGGCAACGACGCGATGGGCCGGCCCGGCGGCGACGAGCTCGCCGTGCTGCTCGTCGGCGCGAGCGATCAGCAGGCGACCATCGTGGTGCGCAAGATCATCCAGCGTATCCAAGGCGAGCCGATCGTCGTCGAGGGCACGAGCATCGGCGTGCAGATGCGCGGCGTGATCAGCGAGCTCGGCATCGGCGAACGCAGCGGCGAAGCGGCGCTGTCGCGCTGCTACGGCGGCCTGCGCACGGCGCCGATCGGCGACGTCCGCGTGGTGTCACCCGACGAGCGCCAGCAACACGACACCGACGTCGGCATCGACACCAATGCGGTTTCGGCCGGCACGACGCTCGGCGGCACCTATCGCGTGGTCCACGAGCTGTCGCGCGGCGCGATGGGCGTGGTGTATCGCGGCGAGGATCTCGGCCTCGGCCGGCCGGTCGCGATCAAAGTACTGCGCTCGGATCTCGCGAGCGATCGCGGGCTCGTCGATCGCTTTCGCGCCGAGGCCGGCATCCTCGCCGCGCTGCACCACAAGAACCTCGTCCAGGTCTACGCGCTCGGCGAGCACGCCGGCGACGTCTACTTCGTGATGGAGCTCGTCGAAGGCCAGCCGCTGAGCGAGGTGCTACGCGCGACGCTCGAGCGGCGCGAGTGGTTCCCGGTCGAAGCGGTCGCGCAGATCGCGCTCGAGATCGGCGACGCGCTCGACGCGATGCACGTGCTCGGCCTCATCCACCGCGACGTCAAGCCGGCGAACATCCTGCTCGACCGCGAGCGCGATCGCGCCGTGCTCGTCGACGTCGGCGTCGCGGTCAAGGCCGGCGACCAGCGCGACGCGGCCGGCACGCCGGGCTTCGCGGCGCCCGAATCGTTTCTCGAGCAAGAAGGCGGCCCGTCGACCGACGTCTACGGCTTGGCCGCGACGCTGTATTGCCTGCTCACCGGCCGGCCGCCGTTCGGCTCGGGATCGGCGCCGCAGGTCGTCCAGCGTCAGCTCCACGATCCGATGCCGCCGCCATCGCAGCTGCGGCCCGGCTTGTCGAGCGCGGTCGACGCCGTGCTCGCCAAGGCGCTATCGCCGGCGCCAAAAAAGCGCTGGACGTCGGCATCGACGTTCGCGATGGCGCTCGGCCGGGCGCTCGAGCGTCAGAGCGGCGAGCTCAAGGTCCCGCCGGCGCAGGCCGTCGACGATCACAGCGTCGCCGAGTCGGTGCGCTCCGTCCTCGCGCCGACCGAGGGCATCGAACAAGTCTCGCAGGTCAGCACGCTCGGCAAGCCCGAGATCATCGGCCGCGTGCGTGCCGCGCACCTGCGCGTGCTATCGCGCATTCTCCAGCACCACGTCGGCGAATCGGGCATGGCCAAAGTGACGTCGCAGCGGCCCGAGCTCGCGCACGCGTTCTCGGCCACGCTCGCGCCGCTGTCGTGGGTGAGCCTCGCCGAGCTGGTCTCGGCGCTCGAGCACGCGCGCGCGCTCGTGCCGGCCGCCGCGCCGAAGACGGGGCGCTCGTTCGCGCACAAGGTCGGCCGCGGCACGATGAGCGCGACGTTCGCGCGGCTGTTCGGCGCCGATCCGACCTCGCTGTCGGCCGAGACCGTGCTGATGGCGCTGCCGACGTTCTGGCCGCGCTACCACGATTGGGGCGAGGTCGACGTCGGCGTCGGCGCGGGTCAGGCGAGCGTGACGTTGCACGGCTACGCGGGCGCGACCGAGGTCTGCGCGATGATCGGCGCCGAGCTCGAGCGCATCGTCGAGCTGACCGGCGCGAAGGGCGTGCAGGCGACGCACGCGCGTTGTCGCTGCATCGCGCCCGCTCAGACCTGCGAGTTCCGGATAAGCTGGACCGCGTGATCACCCTCACCGCGTTCGCCTGGGTGCCGCCGGCGATTCAAGGTTTCGTTCGCGACTACCGCGTGCGCTGGGCGCTCGAAGAAGCCGGCCTGCCCTACGACGTCAAGCTGATCACGTTCGCCGATCAAGCGACCGCCGAATACCGCGCGCTGCAGCCGTTCGGTCAAGTCCCGGCGCTGCTCGACGGCGAGCTCGTGCTGTTCGAGACCGGCGCGATCGTGCTGCACGTCGCCGAGCACTCGCCCGCGCTGATGCCCGCAGCCGCCGATGATCGCGCGCGTGTGACCGCGTGGCTGTTCGCGGCGCTGAGCTCGCTCGAGCCGTTCGTGCTCGCGCACGCGATGACCGCGCCGGAGTCGACCTGGGAGCCCGTCGCCATGAAACGGCTGACCGCGCTCGCCGACGTCTTGCGCGATCGCGAGTACCTCGTCGCCGATCGGTTCACCGCGGCCGATCTGATGACCGCTTCGGTCCTGCGCAATCTTCGCGCCGGCGCCGAGCTCGTCGCGCGCGTGCCCGCCGTCGACGACTACGTCAAGCGCATCGTCGCGCGGCCGGCGTGCCGGAAAGCGATCGCCGATCAGATCGCGACGTTCGCCGCGCACGCGCCGAGCTGACGGAAGAACGCGAACGACCTCGCGCGGCTGGCCTGCGAGTGGACGACGATCACCGAAAGCAGAATCGCTCACCCGCTTGCGGCGAATGAGCGACGCTGCGACGTGTGCGGGCTACTTGCCGTAGGTGCACGGGGGCAGCGGGCTGCCCTGGTCGCTGCTGCACAGACCACCGCCGGTGACGTTGTCCAACGCGGCGATCTCGATCGACTTGAGCTGGGGCGCGCGCTTCGTGGTGTTCTTTTTGTTCTTCATTGTGCTCGCTCCCATGTGCAGAGCCCGCGCCAGCGACTAACCACGCGAATGGCCGAGCTACCGCTGTCCTGGGTGCGTGCGCTCGAGTGAGCAGTTCAGCGCCCGCGATAGACACGACGTCGAGATGCGCGTCTCGTGCAACTTACGGCGAGTCGACGTGTGCCTCGAACGACGCGGTCTCGATCGCGCCGTTGCGCTTGATCTGCACGAACACGCGATAGTCGCCGGGTTGGGGGAACCCGAAGGGGATCGTGAATTTCGGCGACATCGCGGCCATGCCGGGCATGCCCGACATCGCCATCGCCATCGACGGCGCACCGGTCGAGGTGTCGGCGAGCTCGAGCGCGGGCATCGCGACCGAGCCGTTCGGATGGAGGTGCGCGAACACCGAGCCGTCGGTCTTGATCACCTCCGCGTGCGCGACCATCCCCATGTACGGCTCGAGCCCGTCGCCCGGCTCGACGTGAAACGCGAGCGGCAACGCGACATCCGCGCGCAGCCGCGCGGGGCGATCCCAGATCACGTGCGCGGAATCAGCCGACGACCACACGGTATCGTCGCCGCTCGGCGCGCCACACTGCAGCTCCGGCAGATCGACGTCCGCGGTGCCGGTGAGCGGGAAGCCCGAGCGCAGCACGATGTCGGCGTAGAGCTTGTAGTGACCGGCCGGCAGGCTCGGCAGGTGTTGCGTGAGCGTGTGATCGCGACGCTCGGGGTGAAGGTGCGCCAACCGATCGAGCTCCGGCATGCGCACGAGGAACAAGTGCATGTCGTGGCCGTGATCGGGCAGGAGCGCGAAGTCGTCTCGCGTCGTGATGCTCAGCGTGCAGCCGTCGAGCTTCGGCTCGACCTGCCAGGGCGTGTAGACCAGCTGCGCGTAGTCGGTCGCGACAGCGCTCCACCACATGCGGCCGAGCGCGATCACGCCGATGACCATCGCGGAGACCACCACGAGCGTGATGCGGCCGCGCGGTCTCGCCGGCTCGCCGGGTGCAAGCGTCGCCTCGCGCTTCGCAGCGACCACGATCGCGACGAGCGACACCGCGAGCACGATCATCAGCGAGATCAACAGCGCGCCGAGGCCGGCGCTCATCCCCAGCGTCGTCTGCGCGATGGCGGGCACCGGCACGCCGAGCACGCCATTGCCGCGCGCGCCGTGCGCGGTGATGCGCACTTGCATCGAGCCGCGCTCCATCAGCCACGAGCTCGCGGTGAAGAACTGCGGATCGGCGGGCGCGCGCTCGGCGGGATCCGCGGTCGGCGGCCGCTCGCTGCCTGGACCGGTGAGGCGCAGCGGCTGGACCTCGATCGACGCGACGTCGGGCGACGATGCGCGGATCTCGATCTGCGCGACGCCGGGAATGACCTTGGGCATGCGGATCGTGACGAACAGCTCGTACGGTCCGGCGTGGCCATCGAAGAACACGTCGGGGCTGCCGACGTGCGCGCTCGCGACGCCGCACAGCATGCACGAGATGATCAGCGCCCGCTTCATCGCCGGACCTCGCGCAGCGCGTCGCCGATCGCGAGGCCGAGCCACGACGTCAGGGTCGCGATCCCGGCGGCTTCGGCGAGGCCGATCGCGAGGCCGCCGCCGTCGAAGAATCGGTGCTGTGGGATCGCCCACTCGGGCTGCATGAAGTACGCGAAGTAGTCGCCGCCGAAGATGCGGTTCTCGGCGAGTGGCGACTGCATGAAGCTCGCGAACGGCCACTCGACGGCGATGAACGTCGCGACGAACGCGATGCCGAGCAGCGGCGCGAGCTGCCAGCGCGGCAGCCGTTGCGTCCGTGCGCGGACGAGATCGAGCGCGATCGCCGGCACGATCAGCAGCAGCGGAAACTCGAGCGGGATGAAGTGCGTGATGTGCTGGTAGACCGGCCCCAGCTTGGGCTCGGCCGGAAACAATGGAAACAGCCACACGCAGGTCGCCATGAAGGCCAGGTAGAACGTCGCCAGGATCGTCGACGCCCAGCGCTGCACGCCGATCCGGCCGAACGCGACGAGCGAGAGCGGCGCGACGACCGCGACCGCGCAATACGCCTCGGCGCGGTGCAGGTTCGAGCGAAACGTCTCCTCGAGGATCGCGATCATCGACAGCGTCAAGATCTCGCCGCCGAGCGCGAGCACGAACCAGCCGAGCCGATCGCGTTCGGGGCCGCTCGCCCGGTTCGTCGTCGCGACGCACAACAGCACGCCCGCGAACGCGACCGCCAAGATGCCGGTCGTCAGCACGGCGTGCGGCGGGCTCAAGATCTTGACGTCGAGGCCGTACGCGTTGTGCCACCAGTTGTCGAACGGCGCCGACACGACCATCGTCGCCGCGCCCCACGCCGCCAAGAACGCGCCAAGCGGGCCGCGAAATCCGAGCACGCCGATGCTCGCGTCGCGCAGCGGCGCAGCCTTGCGGAACGTCGTGCCGAACACGAGCACGGCGCCGGTGACACCACCGGTGATGCCGCCGAGCTGGATCGCGATATGCGCCGGCGTCCAGAACGAGTCGCGGCCGATCGACATGTGCCACGAGATGTCCCAGTACGTGCCGGCCAAGATCAGCGACACCGACGCCAACGACGCCCACACGAACCACGGAACCCGCGCGCGCGACATGGCCTGATTATGCTGATAAGACCGCTTCATGCGTACTCCGTTCGTGGTCGGCAACTGGAAGCTGCACAAGACGATCGCCGAGGCGCTGACGCTCGTCACCGAGCTCAAGAACCAGCTCGGTGCGGTGAAAAATGTCGCGATCGGGGTCGCGCCGGTGTTCACCGCGATCTCGGCCGTCGCGAAGCGGCTGGAAGGCTCGACGATCGCGACGTGCGGACAAGACGTGTTTTGGGAGAAGCACGGCGCGTGGACCGGCGAAGTCTCCGCGCCGATCCTGCACGACGCCGGCGCGACCTGGGCGATCGTCGGTCACAGCGAGCGCCGTCAGCATTTCGGCGATACCGACGACTGCGTTCGCAAGAAGGCGCACGCGGCACTGCACGGCGGGCTCGGTGCGATCGTCTGCGTCGGCGAGACGCTCGGCGAGCGCGATGCCGGCCGCACGCTCGGCGTGATCGATACGCAGCTCGCGGCCGCGATGGCCGACATCGATGTATCGCACGCGAAAGATCGCGTCGTGATCGCGTACGAGCCGGTGTGGGCGATCGGCACGGGCCGCACGGCAACGCCGGCGCAGGCGCAAGAAGTCCACGCGCACATCCGCAAGCGGCTCGGCGAGCGCTTCGGCGCCGACATCGCCGCGGCGATGCGGATCCAATACGGCGGCTCGGTGAAACCGCAGAACGCCGAGGCGCTGATGGGCCAGCCCGATATCGACGGCGCGTTGGTCGGCGGCGCCTCGCTCGAAGCGGCTGATTTTGTTGCGATCGTGAAGGCCGCCAGGCCAAGCTAACGCCTTGCGTACGCTTGGGCCCTGGACTAGAACCTAGCACCCCGCCATGACCACGCTCCTGACCGTCTTGCACGTCATCGTGTGCTTGTTCTTGATGCTCACGGTGCTGTTGCAGTCGGGCAAAGGCGGCGGCATGGGCGCGGCGTTCGGCGGCGGCAACGCGGCGACCGTGTTCGGCGGCTCGGGCGCGTCGACGTTCTTGCGCAAGATCACCGCCGGTGCGGTCATCGTGTTCATGCTCGACTCGATGACGCTCGCGTTCCTTGCGAGCCGCAACTCGGGCGACGCGCTCGAGAAGTTCGGCGAGCAGGAGCAGCAGCGCGCGAAGCAAAAGGCCGATGCGCGCGCGGCCGCGCACTCGGGCTCGGCCGGCTCGGCTGCGGTCGCGCCGTTCGTCGTGCCTCCCGGCGCTGGCTCGGGCATGATCATGCTCGGCTCGGGCGCGGCGCCCGAAGGCGATGAAGGCATTCCGCCGGCGACGACCGGCTCCGCCGTGAATCCCAAGCACGCGCAGCCCGCGACCACGCCGACGGAGCAGACCGCACCGCCCGTCGATCGCACGAAGCCCGCCGATTCCAAGCCGAGCGACAAGAACCTCGACAAGAAGCCGGCCGTCGAAAAGCCGACCGGCACGACGCCCGCCGCGAACCCGAACGTGCCGACGCCACCAGCGCAGTAGCGTTGTAAATGAAGCTCGCCAAGTACCACGGGCTAGGCAACGACTTCGTGGTGGTGGATCTGCGCGCGAACCCCGACGGCGCCGACGCGATCGCGATTCAAGATCCCGAGGTCGTGCGGCGCGTGTGCGATCGCCAGTTCGGCGTCGGTGGTGACGGCGTGCTCGCGGTGCTGCCGCCGCTGAGCGCAGCCAGTGATGCGCGCATGCGCGTGCTCAACGCCGACGGCAGCGAAGCCGAGATGTGCGGCAACGGCATTCGCTGCGTGGTGGTCGAGCTCGCCACGCGCGGCGGCATCGCGAAATCAACGCTCGCGATCGACACCGGCGCCGGACGGCTCGTCTGCGAGCTCACCGGCGATGGCGTCACGGTCGCGATGGGCCGCGCCCGGCTCGAGCGCGGCGAAATCGGCATGACCGGGCCCGAGCACGAGCGCTGCGTCGATCAGCCGATCGACGTGCTCGGCCGGACCGTGCGCATCACCGCGGTGTCGATGGGCAACCCGCACGCGATCAGCTTCGTCGATGACGCGAGCACCGATCTCCGCGTGCTCGCCGAGACGCTCGGGCCCACGCTCGAGCATCACGCGTGGTTTCCCAATCGCACGAACGTCGAATTCGTTCGCGCGCGCAGCAAGACCGAGCTCGACGTCGTGGTGTGGGAGCGCGGCTGCGGCATCACGCTCGCGTGCGGCACCGGCGCGTGCGCGGTGGTCGCGGCGGCGATCGTGAACGGCCGCGCCGATTTCGACACCGACGTTCGCGTCAACGTGCTCGGCGGATCGCTGTCGATCCGCGTGCTGCCGAACATGACCGACGTGCTGATGCACGGCCCGGCCACGCACGTGTTCGACGGTGAGCTCGAGCCGCGCGCGCTCGCGGCGCGCCCGCGCCGTTAGTAGTAGTTGCCCGACGGCGGCTGCTGCGGCGGCTGCTGCTGTGGCTGTTGCGGCGGTTGCTGCGGATAGCCCTGCTGTTGCGGCGGTGGATAGCCCTGCTGCGGCTGTTGCGGATATTGCTGCTGGCCCTGGTTCGGATCCTGTGGAGCCTGCGGATAACCCTGCTGCGGCGCGCCCTGCTGTTGCGGATAGCCTTGCAGCTCCTCGCCCGGTTGCTGGCCGCGCCAACCGTTCCAATCGCCGACGCGATCCTTGTGATCGCTCCACCACCGGCCCGAGTACTGGCGGCCGGTTTGCTCGAACACCAAGAAGCCTTCGCCGGTCAGCGGCGGGTTCGCGGGCTCTTGCCACTTGAAGCGGAGCACGTTGCCTTGCAGCGTGCCGTAGAAGTAACCGATCACGTCGGTGCCCTGGCGCGTGTATTCCCACACGCCGTGCACCGCGCCCGCGCCGATCCCGCCGTGCGTGTTGTCGGCGTCGATCTTCACGGCGCCGAACGTCGAGCGCCACAACCCGAGCGCGTGTTGCGCGTCCATCTGTTGCGGCTGCGGCGGACCGTTCTGCTGCGCGGAATTCGCGACCGGATCATTCGGATTGTTGCTGTTCGAGGAAGCCGAGCCGATCGCTGCAGCGCACGATGCCGCAACCAGAGCCACCCGAACCACGTTTCCGAGCTTCATCGCCTCGAGTATACGCCGCAGCTGCGGGTTCGGCCGATGGTCATATCGCCTCGGAGGTTGTCGTTTTCTGTCAACCTGATAGTGTGCCCTCGCGTCGCGTGCGGTCTTCCACAACAGGTGGCAGCCGTTCAGATGCGGGCCCATAGCTCAGTCGGTTAGAGCGGCCGGCTCATAACCGGTGGGTCCCTGGTTCGAGCCCAGGTGGGCCCACCTGACATTGGAAACGCAGTAGAAAGGCAGTCCGTGCGCGAACAGCTGTTGAACCTCCTCACGCTTCAGAATTGCGACGTCAAGGTTCGCGAGCTCGAAGCGGCTGCCAAGAAGCTCCCCGAAAAGCTCGATCCACTGCGCCGTGATCTCGCGAAGCTGCAAGGCATGCTCGACGGCGAACGCGGCAAGCTCGCGGAGACCGATACGTGGCGCAAGTCGCAGCAGGAGCTGGTCGACCGCGAGCGCGACGCGCTCAAGAACGCGCAGATCAAGCTGCAGGGATCGAAGAACAGCAAAGAGTTTTCGGCCGCGAGTCGCGAGGTCGAGAACAAGCGCAAATCGATCGGCGATCGCGAGGGCGAGCTCAAGAAAGTCGTCGAAGCGTCGTCGGCGTCGACCGGCCAGCTCGTGCAGCGCGATGCCGACGTGCAGAAGCTGCGCGACGAGCTCACCGAGAGCGAAGCCGCGATGTCCGACCAGGTCACCGATCTCGACACGCAGCTCGCCGAGGCGCGCAGCGCGCGTGATACCGCGCGTGCGGCCGTCGACAAGCAGTGGCTCAAGACATACGACTCGCTCGTCGGCAAGCGCGGCTACGCGGTCGCGCCGGTCGTGAAGGGCACGTGCCTGGGTTGCCACGTCGCGCTGCCACCGCAGCTCAACAACGTGCTCGCGCGCGGCCAATCGATCGAGACGTGTCCGCGCTGCAGCCGGCTGATCTATCGCAAGGAATGGCTCGAAGCGCAGCAAGCAACCGCAGAGCCGGCGAAGCCGTAGCCGCTGCTCAGGCGGTCGCGTCGAGGCGCTCGGCGAGCGCGAACAAGCGATCGCGGCGCGTGTCCATGATGTGAGCTGCCGCGCGCGCGATCGCGGCGATCGGTTTGGCCGGTTGGCCGGCGATGAACGCGCCGACGTCGCTGCCGCCGCCCCACCACCGCTTCGCTTGCTCGACGCCGGCGAGCATCGCGGCCTCGCCGACGGTGTTCATCAGGAATGCGCCGATCGGCGAAGGCCGCGTGTCGAAGCTCGACTCCGATGCGCGACCCTCCGACAGCAAGCGATGCAGCGGCGGATCGAGATCCTTCTTCGAGCCGAGGTGCGGCAAGAACTGCTCGATGCGCTTGGTCTCGGCGTCGGCGCGCTGCGTGTGCTTCATGCCGCCCATGAAATAGTCGAGCGGCACGTCGCCGCCCGTCGCTTCGGCGACCGCTTCGACGAGCGCGATCGAATACAGCTTCGCGCGCAGGTAGCGCACCGCGAGCTCGAGGTTGCCGGTCGTCCGCGCGACGCGGCGCGCGTGCACGGCGGCACCGGGCTCGTCGCCGTAGGCGTGAAACACGCGGTCGGCATGCAGGTGCGCCAAGAAGCCTTCCATCTTGTGCAGCGCGACGCGGTAGTCGCGCACGGTGTAGACGGTCGGCAACTGCAGCGCGGGATTGCTCTCGGGCAACAGCTTCCACGTGTTGTCGAGGAATCGCGCGGGATCGTTGTCGGCGAAATTCTCGACGTCGCGGTTGCCGAGCCGCAGCGCGCGCGTGACGAGACGATCGAGCGTCGCGCCGGTGAAGCCGATGGTGACGAGCCGGTCGCGCAGCTCGCCGACCGGATCGCTGCGAAACGGGATCGTCAGCTCGATGCACGCGGCGATCGCGACCTGTTGCTCGCGGTCGAGCACGTGGGCGAGCTGGATCGATGCGACCAGCGCGCTCGCCAGCTCGTTGAGGCCGGTCGCGGGCGTGACCACGTCGCCGATCTTGCGTCCGAACACGGCGAGCACGTCGGCATCGGCGGCCGGCAACACGCGCCATCCGGCGTCGCCTTCATCGAATACGCGCGCGAGCTCGGTCGCCATCGAATGCGGCACGCCGCGATCGACCTGGATGTACACCGCGTCGTGATAGAGCGCCGCGATCACCTCGAGCGGATCGTCGGACTGCGCGATCTCGATCACGTGATCGTGGTTGTGATATTCGCGGCCGGGCGCGGAGATCGCGCCGTGCACCGAGAACGCCGCGTGCTCGACAAACGACGGCGAGGCGTCGACGCGCAGCGCGGTGAGGGCCGACCACAGCACGTGCACGATCTCGTGTACCGGCGATCGCTGGTCCATGCCCTCGTTGGAACGGTATCACTGATCAAGGCTCGGGCGGCGAAGAGGGCGATAAGCCGAGTTTTGTCTAGTAGCGACCATTCATCTAGGCCCGACGTTGCCGGCGGGCTCGAGCGACCAACCCGGAGTCATCGCGCGGGCAACGCGACTCCTGTCTGGTCTTGCTTCGGGTGGGGTTTGCCGTGCCCTCGCCGTCACCGACGAGGCGGTGCGCTCTTACCGCACCGTTTCACCCTTACCCGCAGTTGATGCAATCGCAGCGGGCGGTTTGTTTTCTGTGGCACTTTCCTGCGAGTCACCTCGACTGGCCGTTAGCCAGCACCCTGCCCTATGAAGCTCGGACTTTCCTCCCGCGACCTTGCGGTCGCCGGCGGTCACCTCGCCCTCTTCGACGCACGAGCGGAGTGAAGCTACCGATACAGACGAGGGCCGGCAAGCGGAAATGCACAGCGACTCGCGGTCCGTCGCACGTGCTCGTCGCATAGGCGGCGAAGTGACGCACGTGCACGAGTACCGTCGTGTAGCCGGCGACTGGAATGGCGTCACGGCGCTTCGCGGCGCAAGCGACGCGACGCGATCACGCCAGCGCCGGCACGCTGTTGTAGACGCCGCGGCGCAGGTTCCGCCGAATCGTCATCGCCTCGCGGATGACCTTCCACATGTCCTTGAGTGGGTTCACGCGCGAGC
This sequence comes from Kofleriaceae bacterium, assembly GCA_036271395.1. Lineage (GTDB taxonomy): Bacteria > Myxococcota_A > Polyangia > Haliangiales > Haliangiaceae > JABFXX01. Next base: position 7,535 of record DATBAS010000004.1, on the reverse strand, counting down.
GACCATCGTCGGCCCATTCGACACCGACCTCTTCCACGACCAGGCCGCGGCGCTTGGCGAGCGCCAAGATCTCGAGGTCGAACGCCCAGCCGTCGATGCGCGCGACCGCGAACAGCTCGCGCGCGGTCTCGGCGGTGAAGGCTTTGAAGCCGCATTGCGTGTCGCGCACACCGGGCACGAGCGAGCGCTGGATGATCTTGTTGCACAGCCGGCTCCACGCGACGCGGTACCAGGGTTGGTGCTGCTCGGTGTGCGCGCCCGGCGCGTAGCGCGAGCCGATCGCGATCGCGGCGCGACAGCTCGTGATCGGTGCGAGCACGCGCGGAATCATCTCGGCGGGCATCGAGCCGTCGGCGTCGCACATCAGTCGGATCTGGCCGGTCGCCGCGAGCATGCCGACGCGAACCGCCGCGCCCTTGCCGCGATTCGGCGATTGCTTGACCAGGCGCAGGTTCGCGACGCGCGCGGTCAGCGCCGTCACGACCTCGCAGGTGTTGTCGCGCGAGCCATCGTCGACGACGACGATCTCGTAGCGCAGCGGCTGGCGCTGGAGAAACGCGTGCAAGCGCTCGAGCGTCGGCGTGATGCGAAGCGCTTCGTTGTAGGCCGGAACGACAATCGACAGATCGACGAACATGGCTACGAGTCCTTTCAATGTGCGAACACGAGACGGCGCTGCGCGGGATACGTCCACGCGGCGAAGACACACAACGAGCACAGCGCCTTGGCGGCGAGATACGGCACGCGCAAGTGCACGGCGAACAGCTCCATGCCGGCGGCGACGAGCAGCGCCGTGCCGAGCGCGACGATCGCGAAGCGCGAGAGCTGCGCGAGCGTCACCGGCGAGCGGTCGCGAAACGCGACGTACTTGTTGAGCGCGAAGCCGGCGCACGCGCCGACCGCCGCGGCGATGAACGCGGCGAGCGCGACCGGCGTGCCGCGGTGGACTTGCACGGTCAACGCGCAAACGTCGACGGCCGTCGCGCCGATGCCTGCCAACCCGCTCGCGATCCGCTTCATGACGCGATGCAAGAGCAGCCGGCGTGCCGGCGGGTAAGTGCTCGATGCGACGTCGCCGAGTGGTGAAAACCGGTCAGGCGATGCGCTTTGTAGAGCAACACCGTGCCGGTCAAGCCACCGTGCGGCTTGTAGGCGTAATCCGGCAAAACCCCGACGCGCTGATAGCCGAGCTTCGCGTAAAACCCGGCGGCGCCGTCGTCTTCGGCGGTGTCGAGCGTGATCATCGTCTTGCCGCGAACACGCGCGGTCGCTTCCGCTTCCGCCACCAAGGCGCGCGCGATGCCGCGGTTTCGCGCGGCCACGGTCGTCATCAGCTTTGCCAGCTCCGCGCGATGCGGCTGGTTCGGCGGCATGTCGAGCAGGAGCGTCAGCGTGCCGAGCAACTCGGGATCGCTCGCGCCGAGCACGACGCGTTCGCCGCGCGCGGCGGCCGCGAGCGAGCTGCGCCAGAACGCGACCGCGACATCGCGCTCGAGTGGATGCATGAAGCCCACCGAGCCGCCGGCGGCGACGGTCTCGATCAGGAGCTCGGCGAGCGCGGCTTCGTGCGTGTGATCGAGAGCTGCGACGATCATGGCTCTTCGTCGTCCGAGCCGGCGGTATCGATGATGAGCGTCTCGGGCTCGCAGCGCGCGCGGAAGCTCGGCTCGGCGAGCGCGGTCGCGCCCGCGATCGGAATCGAGCTCGCGCCATCGACGAGCGCGACGCCTCTGTCACCGGCGATCGCGAGCTGGCGATCATTTGCCCACGCGATCGCGAGGCGACTATCGCGCGCGAGCTCGTGGATCGTGCCGGTCGCCACGTCGGCGGTGAACGCAGCGACGGTCGCCGCGCCGGGCGTGCATTGATCGACGAGCTGCGCGACGAACGCGATGCGCGAGCGATCGGGCGACCACGCGATCGTGTTGCCCGCGATCACGCCCGGGCTCGGCACGCTGACGACTCGGCCGGTCGACGTGATGCGGACCGCGCTCGCGGTGCCGCGATCGTCCCAATCGCCGGTGACCTGCGCGATCGGCAAGCGCGCGACGCGCGCGTGGCCCTGCGCCGAGATCATCAGCACCGGACCGCTCGGTCGATCCGGCTTCGCGGTCGTGACCTTACCGTCGAACGCGAGCTGCTTCGCGATCGGGCCTTGGCCCACCCAGATGCCGCTCGGCGTCGCGACGATCGCCGCCGGCCCGCCGGCTCTCGTCATCGGCACGGCGTGCGTCGACACGCCGGTGTCGAGATCGATCGCGCCGACCGAGATCCGGCCGTTGTTGCGCGTCGCGTACGCGATGCGATGGCCGCTGACGAACGACGCGAGCACGCGACCGTTCGTGTGCGTGAGCCGATACCACCGCGGCGCGGTCGGCTCGTACGCGAACAGCTCGCCGGCGGCATCGACGATGACCGACCGCGCGAGCGCCGCCGTGTACAGCGCGCGATCGGCGGCGACGCGTCGGCGCCACGCCGCGCCCGTCGCGGTCGCGAGAAATTCGCCGAGTGCCGGGTGCTCGAGAGACGCGGCCGCCCACTTGCCGAAATCGCCGGCGACCGCGAGCGCGAGCGGCTCGAGCACGCGGTCGAGCGCGCCGGTCTTGGCGTAGCCGATCGCGAGCAGCCACGCGGCGTCGAGGTGAATCGGATCGGCGGCGAGCGCGGTCTTGCACGCGGCGATGACGCCCGGCCAGTTGCCGTCGGCCTCGGCGATCTGCGCGACGCGAAACGCGCGCTGGCCGTCGCGCTTGCGCCACGCGAACGCATCGACGGAACCCTCGCCGAGCAGCCGGGCGGCGAGCTCGGCCGGTGCGGCCGAGCCGGCCGGGATGGCGCCCGCGTCGCGTTTCGGCGACGGCGCCGGATCGTGCGAACCGCAGGCGAACAGGACGGCGAGGACCGCACATCCGGCCCGAAACGCGCGATCCCGCATCGCCGTTGGGGTACCACGACGGCCGGCTTGCTGCCGGGAGTCCCGCGGGTTATAGAGCGCCGCCCGCCGTGTTCCTGCGTAGTCTTACGTTCCTGGCCATCCTCGGCTGCCGCGGCGGTACCGACGCGCCGACGTTGCCGCGCATCGTGCCGATCGAGGTCAGCGATGCGACCAGCGTGGTCGCGATGGTGCGGCCGGATCGGCCGTGCCGCGCGTCGGTGGGACCGATCGAGCTGATCGTCGGCAAAGAGCCGTTCGTCGCCGAGCTCGGCGAGACCGAGTGGACCGGCGAGCGCGGCAGCGCCGGCATGTTCCTGCTCGAGAACGGCCGCAAGATCGCGCGCGTGTTTCCCGAGACCGATCCGCAGCGCGCGACGATCTTCGGCCAGACCGGCGAGCCGATCGTCACGATCGAAGCGACCGGCAGCGGCGCGATCATCACCGATGGCGCCGGCCGTTCGCTGCGCACGCTGACGTTGATGCCCAACTCGATCGCGGTCGACAAGCCGCATCAGCTGATCACCGGTACGCGCGACATCGTGCTCGCCGGGATGATCGCAGCGCAAGAGCTCGAGCCCGAAGTCCGGATGCTCGCTGCGTGCGATCGCGTGTTGGCAAAGGAACAGTAATGGTGAACATCCGCAACGTCGCGATCATCGCGCACGTCGACCACGGCAAGACCACGCTGGTCGACGGACTGCTCAAGCAGGCGGGCACGTTCCGCACGGGCGAGGTTGTCGCCGAACGCGCGATGGATTCGAACGATCTCGAGCGCGAGCGCGGCATCACGATCCTCAGCAAGTGCACCGCGGTGACGTGGAAAGGCACGCGCATCAACATCGTCGACACGCCGGGTCACGCCGACTTCGGCGGCGAGGTCGAGCGCGTGCTCGGCATGGTCGATTCCGTGCTGCTGCTCGTCGACGCGTACGAAGGCGCGATGCCGCAGACGCGGTTCGTCACGCAAAAAGCGTTCGAGATGGGATTGAACCCGATCGTCGTCGTCAACAAGATCGATCGGCCCGGCGTCGATCCGCACGACGTCATGGATCAGGTGTTCGAGCTGTTCGTGTCGCTCGGTGCGACCGACAAGCAGCTCGATTTTCCGGTGATCTATGCGTCGGGTCGCCAGGGCTACGCGATCCGCGAGCTCGGTGAAGAGCCCAAGGACCTCGCGCCGCTGCTCGACCTGATCGTCGAGAAAGTGCCGCCGGCCGCCGGCGACCCGGACGCGCCGCTGCTCATGCAGGTCGCGACGCTCGATTACGACGACTTCTTGGGCTACCTCGCGATCGGCCGCATGCGCGCGGGCAAGAGCAAGGTCGGCGACCGCGTGCTGCTCGCGCACCGCGACGGCAAGCGCGAAGAATTCCGCGTGCAGAAGGTCCTCGGCTTCCAGGGGCTCAAGCGCTTCGAGCTCGCCGAGGCGATCGCCGGCGACATCGTCGCGTTCACCGGCATGGCCGAGCTCAACGTCGGCGAGACCATCACGTCGATCCAGAGCCCGACGATCCTGCCGCTGCTCAAGGTCGATGCGCCGACGATCACGATGAACTTCCGCGTCAACGACGGGCCATTTGCCGGGCGCGAAGGCAAGTGGGTGACGTCGCGCAACTTGAAGGAGCGGCTCGACCGCGAGATCAAGAGCAACGTCGCGCTGCGCGTCGAGGAGACCGACAGCGCGGGTATCTTCAAGGTGTCGGGGCGCGGCGAGCTGCACTTGACGGTGCTGATCGAGACGATGCGGCGCGAAGGCTACGAGCTGTGCGTGTCGCAGCCGCAGGTCATCCTCGGCGTCGACGAGCGCGGCAAGACCACCGAGCCGTACGAAGACGCGGTGATCGACCTCGACGAGAATTACGTCGGGCCGGTCGTCGCCGAGCTCAACCGACGCCTCGGCGTGATGAGCGAGATGCGGCCGTCGGCGCCGGGCCGCACGCGCCTCGAGTATCGGATTCCGGCGCGCGGCCTGATCGGCTATCGCTCGCAGTTCATGACCGACACGCGCGGCACCGGCGTGCTCTACACGCAGTTCGCCGAGTACGGCCCGCAAGGCCCCGACATCCGCACGCGCCAGAACGGCGTGCTGATCTCGAGCGAAGACGGCATCACCAACGCGTACGGCCTGTTCTATCTCCAGGAGCGCGGCCAGATGTTCGTCGGCCCGAACATCAAGAACTACAGCGGCATGATCGTCGGCATCCACGCGCGCGACAACGACCTCGTCGTCAACCCGAACAAGGTCAAGAAGCTGACGAACATCCGCACGACGGCCGCCGACGAGAAGCTCGTCCTCGCGCCGCCGCGTCAGCTCACGCTCGAATATGCGCTCGAGTTCATCAACGACGACGAGCTCGTCGAGGTCACGCCGCAATCGATCCGGTTGCGCAAGATGATCCTCGACCACAGCCTGCGGAAGCGCTTCGAGAAGAAGCCCGAAGACGTCGACGTCTAGAGCGGATGAAGTAGCGCGAGGCACGCCGGCTTCACGAGCGGGCGGAGCTCGCATTCGGTTTCCAGCGCCTTCGCGGCGGCCGCGCTGGACTTGGCCGCGGCCAGCTTTGCGCCGAGCGCGGCGCGCCCGGGTGATGCCGCGTCGAGCTCGCCGAGCTTACGCTCGAGATCGTCGACGGTCGCAGCCGCGTCGGTCGCGGCAGAGCTCGCGACGACGAACGCATCACCTGCCATGTCCGAGAGCGTTTGCAGCCACGCGGCGACGTGAGGCAGCGCGCTCCAGTCCATCCCGGACAGTGTCTTGTCGGCCTGATTGCACTCGACGAACTCGAGCTGGCTCGAGACCGTCGCGATGCAGCGCCGGTAGCTCACCGACCACTCGGCGCAACGGCCGACGAGGTACGCGACATCGCTGCCGGTGTACGAGCGATCGAACGGCACGAGCTGCTCCATCGCCGCCTCGTCCTCGCGATCGACGAGCGAATCGATCTCGATGTACTTGGTCCCGTTCGCGACGGCACGCTCGCACGTCGGCGGTGTGGACTCGCACGCGGCGCACAAGAGCACGATCGCGAGCCGCATCCCTGACCTGCGCCGCGAGTCCACGCATTATTCTACGACGAGGTCTTTCGGCTCGATCACGCGGCCGCGCAGGATCACCTCGCGCAGCGTGCGATAGGCGTCGATCGACACCGTCGGATCGGCCGCGAGCAACAGTAGATTCGCTCGCTTGCCGACCTCGACCGTGCCGACGACATTGTCGATGCTAAACGCGCGTGCGTCGTCGATCGTGGCCGCATGAAACAGCTGCGCCGGCGTCACGCCCGCGGCGACGAGATCCTGCATCTCGCGCCAGCCGTTGAGCCCCGGCGGATTCGTGTAGAACAGCCCGCTCGGCGTATCGGTGCCGAACAGGATGTGGCCACCGTGAGTCGCGACATAACGCGTCGACACCGCCGCGTGCGCGATCACCTGATCGAAGATCTGGCGCGCTTGCTCCCCGTTCGCGAAGCCACGTGCGGTTTCGTCGCGCACGGATTGGCCTTCCGGTGAGGCGTACCACGCACGCAAGGCGGCGGGCACGACGCGCGCGAGCTCGGCATCGGCGAGATAGCTCGGATCGAACAGGTCGCGCAGCGCGTGCAGCACCTGCAGCGTCGGCTCCCAGCCCATCCCGGCCGCGATCTCGCGGTCGAGCACGGCGCGCTCGCGATCGGGGAGCGCGGTCGCGCGATCGTCGCTCCAGTTCCACAGCCCGTGCGCGACGATCTGCGCCCCGGCATCGACCGCTTGCTCGTGTGCCTCGGTCGTATTCGCGTGGATCGCGAGCGGCATGCCGTAGGCGCGCGCGGTCGCTTCGAGCTCGCGCAGGTCGGCGAGCGCCGGCACCGGCAAGTCGTGGTGGCCGCCGAACCCGCGTTCGAAGAACGTCTTGACGCAGATCGCGCCGTCGCCGTGCATGCGCTTCACGACGGCCTCGGGCGTGCGCTTGCCCGAGCCGGTCTCGTCGAAGCGATACGGCATGAACGTGTCGCGGAGGTCGGGCGGGATGTCGGTCGTCGGATAGCCGCCGTCGAGCGCAGCGCCGCCGCAGAATTCGAAATCGGGGTGGACCGGCTGCGCGTTCCATTGCTCGCGCGTCGCGGTCGTGCCGTTGAAGTCGATCAGCGTGGTGAAGCCGTACGCGAGAAAGCTACGCGGGATCTGAGCGCGCGCCGCCCGCGCGATCTCGGGATGGGCGCGCTCCTGATCGGGCAACATCCCGGCGATCAAACCGAGGTGCACGTGCGCGTCGATCAACCCGGGCACGAGGAACAAGCCATGGCCGTCGATCACGCGCGTCGCGCGGCGATCTGTCGTGACCCCAGGCAAGATCGCCGCGATGCGGCCGGCATCGATCAATACCGTCGCATCGCGCAGCGGCTCGGCGCGCTCGGGCGAGACGATGGTGACGTGGTCGATACGGACTTGTTCGGGCGGCCCCGATGAGCCGCACGCGGCCACGGCGACGAGGCCGACGAGCCGCATGCCTACGGCTGGATCACGGCGGTCGTCGTGTAACCGGCTTTGATGCCGATCGTGTGACTGCGGAGCTGCATGCTGCCGACACTCGCCGACAGCGTGGCCGATCCGACCGGCGCGTTGA
>DATBAS010000003.1:0-29823 GCA_036271395.1 Kofleriaceae bacterium | reverse complement strand
ATCTCGCGCCGGCCGAGTCGGAACCGACCGCGGAACGGCCGCCGGACGCCGAGCTCGATCCCGCCGCGATCGATCACGCGATCCGCCGCGTCGCGCCGAACAAGTACGCGATCGACAAATCGATCGTCGATCAGATCCTCGCGAACCCGATGAGCGTCGCGAAAGGCGCGCGCGTGGTGCCGAGCGTGAAGGACGGCAAGCCGCACGGCTTCAAGCTCTACGCGATCCGGCCCTCGTCGGTGTTTGCGAAGCTCGGCCTCGAGAACGGTGACACGCTCGTGACGATCAACGGATTCGATCTGACAACCGCCGACAAGGCGCTCGAGATCTACACGAAGCTGCGCGACGCGACGACGATCGAGATCGAGCTCGAGCGCAAAGGCGTGCGCATCACGATCGATTACGTCGTCGAGTAGTAGTCGACTCGCGGCAGCGGCTATTTCATCGGCCACTGCGGCATCTGCATTAGTCTGTAGGCAAGTGTGCGCGGCGACGAGGTTTCGGTTGTTTGCTCGTCGGGCGCGATCGGTTTCGCCGACCGCGGTTTGCATATTCTCGTGGCATCGCCGCTGCACACCGTCGGTTGCGAAGGAGCAAACCGATGTTCGAAACCATCACCGACGAGGATCTGTCCTGTGCGAACGGCGGCGTGAGCATGAAGCTGACGCAATACGGTTATCTGCATGACCCGGATGGCGATTCGGAAACTCGCAAAGGCCACGGCGCGTATTCGAACCTCGCCGCGAATCGCTCGGTCGCGATGACCGACTCGGGGCTCGCCGCGCTCGGCCTATCGCGCAGCATGGTCGCGAAGCAACATCCGTTCGTCGATGTTCACCTCAAAGGCGGCGGCGTGCTGACGCGCCGGATCGACGACCGCGCACCCGAGCGCGATCGGCGTACCGACCTGTACATGCCGGGCGGCTTCAACCGCCAGTTGCCCGATCGCGCGGACATCACGCTGCACCGCTGATATGACTGCGCGATGCGCAGTCTGCTTTGCGTCTCGCTCCTGGCGACGCTGATCGCGTGCTCGCCGAAACCGAACGCGCCTGTCCCGCCGCCACCGCCGCCGCCGGTTGCGCCGATGCAACCCGCGACGGGCGTTGCTGCGCTCGACCAGCTCGGCGACGGCGAGCACGTGCTCGGCTTCACGGTGCGCGCGGTGTACGTCGACGACCGCGGCGCAGCGACCGGCGCGCGCTTCGTGCACGATCACACCGGCTTCACGGTCGACTACCTGCGCATCGAGAGCGCGCCGCAAGCGCACCTCTGGGTGACGACCTATCCGACGAGCGATAAGGGCGAGCCGCACACGCAAGAGCACCTGTTGCTCGGCAAGGGCAATCGCGGCCGGCGACTCGGCTCGAACGAGGCAATGGCGTTGGTGACGTCGAATGCGTTCACCGAGCAGTGGCGCACGTCGTACACGTTCAAGACGGTCGCCGGTCCGGACGCGTACTGGGGCGAGCTCGCCGATCACCTCGATGCGCTGCTGAACCCGGATTACACCGACGAGGAGATCCGGCGCGAGGTGCGCAACTTCGGGGTCGACAAGGCGGCCGATGGCGCGTTGCACTTGGAAGAGAAGGGCACCGTCTACAACGAGATGGTCGGTGCGTACGAGGATCCCGAGAACGTCGGCGGGCGCGCGATCGGCCAGCTGGTCTACGGCGCGACGCATCCGCTCGCGCTCGAAGCCGGCGGCTATCCCGATGCGATCCGCGAGATGACGCCGACCGACATCCGCGCGTTTCATGCCGCGCACTATTTCCTGGGCAACATGGGCATGGCCGGCGCGTATCCGAGCTCGATGCCGCTCGCCGACGTGCTCGCGAAGACCGGCGCGATCCTCGACAAGGCGGCCGGCCGAACCGGCGCGGTCGTCACCGAGGCGCAGCTGCCGAAACCGCAAGGCGCGCCGTCGGGCATGCAGCTCGTCGTCGAATATCCGTTCGGCGATACCGCGAATCCGAGCCCGATGTTCCTCGAGTGGGCGGCGACGCGCCAGCTCGATCTCACCGAGCGCACGCTCGCGGGGTTGTTCTTGGATGCGTTCGCGGGCGATTCGAGCACGCCGGTCTACGCGAAGTTGATCGACAGCAAGACGCGCGTGCTCGATCTCGGCGCGACCGCGGTGATCGCAAAGATCTCGCCGGATCTGGGGCAGCCGATCCAGCTCGAGCTCGCCGGCGTGCGCGCCGACAAGCTCGATCCGAAAACGCTCGACGACGTGCGCGGCGTGATCGCCGGCGAGCTCGACCGGCTCGCGAAGCTACCCGACGGCGATCCGCAGCTCGTCGCGTTCGATCGCCAGGTCGGCAGTCGCGTCGTCGCGTTGGGCCGCCGGCTCGCGAAGCTGCTCGGCACGCCGCCGGGGTTCGGCGAGCGCGCCGAAGATTCGACGTGGGTCGATCACCTGCGCGAGCTCGCCGGCGCGCCCGGCTTTCACAAATCGCTCACGCTGCACGATCAGCTCGCGCAGATCGACGCGCTGCTCGCGGGCCGGCAAAACCCGTGGCGCACGCGCATTCATGCGTGGGGCCTCGACGCGAAGCCGTACGCGGTCGCGACCAAGCCGAGCCCGAGCCTGCGCAAGTCGCTCGATGCCGCGCGTGAGGTCCGCATCCACGGCGAGCTCGCGCGGCTCCAGCACACGTACAAGACCGCCGATGCCGCGTCGACGCTCGCGCGCTACGCGGCCGACTACGATGCGGCCACCCGCGAGCTCGACGCATCGGCGCGCGCCGCGGAGTTGCCGCCGCTCGTCGCGACGCCGCCGATGACGCTCGACGATTCGCTGCAATACGACACCGGCGAGCTCGCGGCGACGCGCACGTTCATCGCGCACGTGCCGGCGATGTCGAGCACGCGCGCCGTGCTCGCGTTCGACGTGCGCGAGGCGGTCGATGCCGACGATCAGGTGTTCCTCGCGGCGTTGCCGGCGCTGCTCGGCGATGCCGGCGTGATCGAGGGCGGCAAGCCGCTGTCGGCGGCCGAAGTCCGCGAGCGCCAGCGCAAGGAGATCCTCGCACTCGACGTCGCGTACATCGGCAACCCGCGCACGCATCGCGTCGAGCTCGCGATCGCCGGCTCGGGCAACGGCGCCGTCGAGACCAAAGCCGCGCTCGCGTGGATGCATCGCGTGCTGTTCGCGCCGGATTGGCGCATCGACAACATCTCGCGGCTGCGCGACTTGCTCGGCAATCAAGAGACGCAGCTGCGCCAGCTCATGCTCGGTTACGAAGAGCATTGGGTCGCCGATCCGCGCGACGCGTGGGCGCAGCAGGATCCGATCGAGGCGCACACGCGATCGCTGTTGACCGAGCTACACGACCTGCATCGCATTCGCTGGATGCTCGCCGATCCCGGCGATCCCGCGGCGACGGCCGATGCGAGCAAGTTCCTCGCGCTGCTCGCCACCGCGAAGCTGCCGCGCGCCGAGCTCGCCGAGGTCGCCGCCGCGCTCGCCGAGGGCCGCGACGGTCACTCGGCCGCCGCGCAGCGTTTCACCCACGCGGCCGCGGCGCTCGCTGCGAACGCCAAACCGCTCGCGCAGCTGGCGGGCAAGGATCTCGCGAGCACGCTCGGCGATCTGCCGGACGACTCGCTCGCGGCGGATTGGAGCTACCTGTGCCGCGAGATGGCCAAAGATCTCGGCGTCGGCGCGCAGGCGGCGCTCGCGCGGCTCGACCGCGTGCGCGAGCTGATCGTGCAGGGCCAGCACGCGCGGCTCGTCGAGGTCGGCTCCGCCGAAGGCGAGCAGGCGGTCGCCGCCGACGTCGAAGCGCTCGTCCGCGCGCTACCGCTGCCGCAACAGATGCACGCGTACGCGCCGCAGCTGCGCACGGACGGCGGCCCGTTCGTCGCGCGGCTCGCGCAGCGCGAACCGGTCGGCAAATCCGCGCCGACGTTCGTCGGCCTGGTCGATCCGAGCATGTCGATGGGTGTGTTCTTGAACCTCGCACCCGCGCCGTGGTTCGGCGATGCGAGCGACGACGCGGTGCTCGATTACCTCGCGTCGAACCTCTACACGGGGCACGGCGGCCACTCGATCTACGCGAAGACGTGGGCGGCCGGTCTCGCGTACTCGAACGGCCTGCACCCGAAAGTCGACACCGGGCTCATCGACTACTACGCCGAGCGCTGCCCGCTGTTGCCGCAGACGATCCGGTTCGTCGTCGACACGCTGCGCGCGCAGCAGCCGGATCGAAACATAGCACGCTATGCAATCGCGAACGCGTTCGCATCGCGGATCGCCGATCCGTACGAACGCCGCGCCGACCAGATGGCGGCGGATCTCGTCGATGGGCTGCCGCCGGATCTCGTGCGCGCGTTTCGCACGCGCGTGCTCGAGCTCGCGCAGCGCCCCGATCTCGCCGAAGCGCTGTTCGCGCGCATGCCGAACGTCTACGGCAAGGTGTTGCCCGGGCTGACCAAGCTCGATCCGAAGGCGACGTACTTCGTGCTCGGGCCGGAGAAGCAGATGGCCGCATACGAGGCGTACTTGCGCGCCTCGGTTGCCAAGACCGCGCGGTTATACCGGCTCTACGCGCGCGATTTCTGGATCCCCGCGAAGCTCTGATGGAACGCGGCGTGCACTCACCGAGCTCGTGAACCTCCCGGACGCGCTCCAGCTCGCGACGTTGTCGGCGGAGGCGCCGGCAGGTGACGCATGGCTGCACGAACAGAAGTTCGATGGCTACCGCATCCTCGCCGTCAAGGACGCCACGCGCGTGCGGCTGCTGTCGCGGCGGTTCAACGATTGGACGACAAAGTTTCAGGCGATCGCCGATGCGGTCGGCAAGCTGCCTGCGAAGGAGCTCGCGATCGACGGCGAGGTCTGCGTGCTCGCACCCGACGGACGCACGAGCTTCCAGGCGCTGCAGAACGCCGATGCGCGCGATGCGGCGCTGGTGTATTTCGCGTTCGACCTGCTCGCGGTCGATGGCGACGACATCGCCGCGCGGCCGCTCGAGCAGCGCAAGCAGCGGCTCGCGCGGTTGGTCGCGGGCAACCACACGATCCGTTACAGCGATCACGTGATCGGCAACGGCGCCGCCGCGTTCGACAACGCGTGCAAGCTCGGGCTCGAAGGCATCGTCAGCAAGCGTCGCGATCAGCGCTACGCGCCGGGCCGGAGCAAGATCTGGCTGAAGACCAAGTGCATCGCGCGCCAGGAGCTCGTCATCGGCGGCTACACCGATCCCGACGGCGCTCGCACCGGGATCGGCGCGGTACTCGTCGGCTACTATGCCCGCAAGCAGCTGCGCTACGCCGGCAAGGTCGGCACCGGGTTCTCGACCGCGATGCTCGCGACGTTGCGCAAGCAGCTCGAGCCGCTCGAGCGCGCGACATCGCCGTTCGATCCGGAGCCGCAGCGCGCGTGGACCGGGCCGCGCACACACTGGGTCGAGCCGCGGCTGGTCGCCGAGGTCGCGTTCTCCGAATGGACCGAAGACGGCCGGTTGCGCCATCCGAGCTTTCAGGGCCTGCGCGCCGACAAACGGCCGCGCGACGTCGTGCGCGAGGCCGTTAGTCGGTGATCGCGTCGCGGATGTAGCGCGCCAAGCCGGGCGTCGCGCGATCGATGTTCTGCGTGAAGCGCTCGTCGGCGACGAACATCTCGGCCAAGCCGCGCTGGATCTCGGCGCTGCACGGATAGAACCAGCGCGTGATGTGATCGCGCTGCGCGACGACGGCGGCACGCACGCGCGCGTCGGCCGCCGGCGCGCCTTCGGCCATCAGCTCCGCGAATCGCGCGAACACGGCGTCGCCTTCGCGGCGGATCGCGTCCCACTCGGGCTTGGCGTAGCGCTTCGTCCGGCGCGCGGACTCTCTGTACGTGTTGCCCCAGCGGCGCGCGGCCTCTTCGGCGTGCTCTTCGTGATCGAACCCATCGAACAATGACTTGACCTCCATGACGTTGCCTTTCTCGATGCCAATCGCGGCGTCGATCGACGCGAGCATGCGGTCGAGCTTGCCGCGCTTGACGAGCAGCGCTTCGCGATGACGCTCGAGTGCGTCGGTTCGCGAGAACGCCGGATCGTCGAGCACCGCGGCGATCTCGTCGAGCGGCAGCCCGAGCTCCTTGTAGACGAGGACCTGCTGCAAGCGCAGCACGTCGTCATCGCTGTAGAGCCGATATCCAGCGGGCGAGCGCTCCGACGGCTGCACCAAGCCGATCTCGTCGTAGTGGTGCAGCGTCCGGACCGTGATGCCGGTCAGCTTCGCGAGTGGGTCAACCGTGAATGCCATCGTGTGCTCACCGTGCAGTCTCACGCCGCGTGAGGGTCAAGGCCGAAGCTTCGAAATTGCGGTCTCGAGCGGTAGGTCGCCGCCGCGCGCGAGCGCATCGGGTGTCGCTTCGACGACAACATCCGGCACGACGCCGAAATCTTCGATCGGCTTGCCCTCGGCGCTGAGCAAGCTCCACGTCGGGATCGCGACGGTCGAGCGGCTCTGCGGCAGGTTGATCGAGACCGGCGCGCCGGAGCTGCCGCCGGTCGTCTCGCCGACGATCACCGCGCCGACATCCGCGCGCAGCGCGGCGGCGATCACCTCGCACGTCGACGCGCACGCGGCATCGACGATCACCGCGACCTTGCCGGGGAAGCCGTGGTCGAGCGCTTGCACCGTGATCGGCTGCGGCGGCGAGAAGCCATCGGCCTGGGCGACCAGCTGCTTCCACTGCGGGCGCAGATCGAGCGTGGTCTGCGAGACCAGCACGCGGTAGCTACCGAGCGACGCCGTGCCGCCGGCGAGGTCGGCGAGCACGCGATGACCGACGACGTCGACCCCGCCGCGATTGCCGCGCAGATCGATCGCGATCGCCTTGGCCGCGCGCGCTCGTGCGAGCGCGTCGTCGAGCTGCTTCGCGCGTGCGCTGCCGCCGTCGAGCGAGCCGATCGTCACGACCGCGACATCGCCTTGCATCGCGACCGCGAACGGCTCGTGATGCTGCTTGTCGAGCTTCGCCGGCGCGATCGCGATCTCGAGCTCGCCGCCGAGGCGCTTGGCGACTTTGATCGTCCGAGCGCGCGGCGCCGACGCTTTGGGATAGAGCACGGTCGTCCACGTGCGCGCGAACGTCGTCATCGCCGATTCCGGCCGCGAGACCGCGCGCGACGCGCCGGCTTCGGCGAGCAGATCGGCGACGGCCCGGCCGTCGATCGCGATCACGTCGTCGCCGGGCGACGCGCCCGCAGCAGCGACGCTCGATCCGGGATCGACGCGATCGATCAACAAGTGCCCGCTCGCGAGCACCGTGCCGAGCCCGAGCGAGAAGCTGGTGTAGCCGCGTTTCGGAGCCGCGGTCGCCGGCGGCTTGTACGTCAGGTGGCCGTCGTGAAACCGCGCGAGCATGTCGTAGATCGCGGCGTCGTACGCAGCCCACGTGGTCGCGGCGACGAGCAGGCGCTCGGTATCGGCGAAGACGTCATCCTCGTTCAAGCCGTGGCGGGACAGCTTCGCTTCGCGATGCGCGTACATCGAATCGAGCGCGCCGCGCAGAAACTTCAGCTCGCCGCGCCGCGCGTCGGCCGACGGCAGCTCGCCGCGCGCGTGATCGGGATCGTGATAGGGGCCGGGCGCCGGAGCTGCGACCGCGACTACCGGCACGGGCGCAGGCGCCGCGACGATCGGCGCGGTCGGCGCCGCGCAGCTAGCGACGATGAGAAGCGGAAGACGACGCACGACCAGGAGCTGCACGATATGCCGGCGCGGGCCCGCGTGTACCGCCGCCGCGATAGCCGTAGCCGCCGCGATAGCCGTAGCCGCCGCGATAACCGCCGTAGCCGCCGCGATAGCCAGCGCCGCCGTAAAAGCCGCCGTGATAGTGGGCGTAGGCTTCGGGCCGCGCGATGCCGCGAACGCCGATCGGCACGTTATACGCGACGCCCCAGCCGCGGTTGTAGAAGCCCGAGCGATACCAGTTGCCGCCGTCCCAGCGCCAATAGAAGCCATCGCTGTAGAACACGGGATAGTCGTAGTCGCTGATCACCTGGACGCCCGGCGCGACGTACTCCATTTGCGGAGCCGCGTAGCCGTAGCCATAGCCATAGCTCACGCCAACGGCGGGCTCTTCGCTGTAACACCCCGTCACCACAAGTCCGAACACCGCGAGGAGAAGTAGCCGCTTCATAGTCGCTCCTACGCGAACCCTAGCATGTCGAGCGTCGCTTCGAAGAGCCGGTCTCCGACGGTGAGGTAAACCGTCCCACCGGTTACGGAAAGGTCCCAGCGATTGGAGCGGTCCAGCGTCGCGGCTACGGCATCGAGAAACGCTGCCGGTAACCCGACCAGCTCGATCGCGTCGGCGCGATGAATGCCGGCGATCTCGTCGCGCAACGCCGCCGCGCTCTTCCACGTGTATACGACGACGCGCGGGCTCGCTTTGGCGGCCTTGTGCAGCCGCTGCGGGCTCGGCGAGCCGATCTCGATCCACGCGACGAGATCGCCGCGGAGATCGCGCTGGACCAGCGCGGGCTCCGAATCGTTCGACACGCCGGCTTTGGAGAACTCGAGCCCCTCCGCGTGCTCGAGTGCGCGCGCGAGCACGCGAGCGACCAGGTAGCGGTCGCTCTCCGACGGATGCTGCGCGGCGCGAAGATCGAGGTCGACATAGAGCTCGCGGTCGGCGTGCGCCAGCGCGATCGCGAACCGCCGCATCGTCGCCTGCAGCGCCATCGCGCGATCAGCTCAGCTTGTGCGCGCGGGCGCGCGGGCGCTCGACGATCTTGAAGTCTTCGTCGTCGATCGCGACGCGGCCGGAGTCTTCGTGGATGAACTCGAGCTCGTAATCGATCTCTTGATCCGACAGCGCGTCGACGTGCTTGCGATCGGGGTGGTCGGAGGCGTAGCCGACCATACCGGTGAACGTCATGAAGTACGCGCCGCGGCCGCCGCTCGGGTCGGGCGCGGTGTGCTCGAGGATCGCGCTCGAATCCATCTTCAGCCGCGCACCGTCGGGCAGCCGAACGGCAGTGACCTGCGGCTTGTAGCCGTCGCCCGGCACGCCATCGGTCGCCAACCACTTGAGCCGGAGCGGGCGATCTTTGTCGAGCCGGAAGTTGACGAGTACGTTGCCCTCGATCATCGCCGACGCGGTCATAGCGCGAGGATACCCAGATCTGCTACGCAACTTCTATGCGCTACCTGCACACGATGCTCCGCGTGCGCGACCTCGATGCCGCCGTGCGGTTTTTCTGCGAAGGGCTCGGGCTTCGCGAGATCCGCCGGCGCGATCACGAGCAGGGCCGCTACACGCTCGTGTTTCTCTCGGAGCCGCAGGCGGCGTCAACAGATTCGCCGCAGCTCGAGCTCACGCATAACTGGGACAACCAAGACGCGTACAGCGGCGGCCGCAATTTCGGCCACGTCGCGTACGAGGTCGACGAAATCTATGCCGCGTGCCAGCGCTTCATCGATCGTGGCTACCAGATCTCGCGCCCACCGCGCGACGGCCGCATGGCATTCGTGCGCTCGCCCGACCTGATCTCCGTCGAGCTGCTCCAGCGCGGCGGTGCGCTCGCGCCGGCCGAGCCGTGGCTGTCGATGCCCAACGTCGGCGAGTGGTAGCTCGTGCGCGCGACCGCCGACGAGATCCTCAAAGTCATCGCGACGAATCGCAAGGCGACGCACGACTATCACATCCACGACAAGTTCGAGGCGGGCATCCAGCTCGTCGGCTCCGAGGTCAAGTCGCTGCGCGACGCGAAGGTCGTGATCAGCGACGGTTGGGCCGAGGTGCGCAAGGGGCAGGCCTACCTGCACA
The DNA here is from genome assembly GCA_036271395.1 of Kofleriaceae bacterium. GTDB lineage: Bacteria > Myxococcota_A > Polyangia > Haliangiales > Haliangiaceae > JABFXX01. The sequence goes on along the minus strand of DATBAS010000003.1, from coordinate 20,048 downwards.
ACGTGCAGATCCAGGAGTACGCGCAGGCGAACCGATGGGGCCACGAGCCGATTCGCGTGCGCAAGCTGCTGCTCCATCGCCACGAGCTCGAGAAGCTCCAGAAGCAGACGGTGATCAAGGGCTACACGCTGATCCCGCTGTCGCTCTACTTCAAGGGCCACCGCGTCAAGGTCGAGCTCGGCCTCGTCACGAACAAGAAGCAGCACGACAAGCGCGCGACCAAGAAGGCCGCCGACGATCAGCGCGAGATCGATCGCGCGATCAAGCGCGGCCGCTAAGCGTGCGCGCGTGGCCGAGGACCTGCGGACCATCGACGGTCGCGGTCGGCGTCGGCTGCCAGCCGCGCGCGACTCGCGCCTCGAGCAGCTCGTCGGCGGTCGGCCTGTGATCCCACACGGAGACCTCGCCAAGCGCGCCCAGTCACGTCGAGTCGTAGACGAGGAACCGCGCGCCATCGGTCACGACGACATCGTGGGTGTACTCGTCTTGCACGACCACGTCGAGGATCATCAGGTCCGGCCGGCGGACCACGTCCTCGAGCGTGCGCGGCTCCATGGTCAGAGCCTGCCAGCTTCGGCCGGCCGCGTGCTGATCTTTTCTTGCGCAGTGTGCCCGCGACCCGGGTTATCCCATCGACGATGGTCGCCGGCGCCGATGACCGACTGACCTCGCTCTACCGAATGTACGGCCCCGTCATCTATGCCCGGTGTGTGCGTCTGCTCGGCGATCGAGCAACCGCGGAGGACGCGACGCAAGAGACGTTCATCCGCGTGCAGCGCCACCTCGCGAAGGCGCCCGATGCCGAGGAGGCGCTCGCGTGGATCTACCGGATCGCGACGAATTACTGCTTGAACGAGATCCGCGACCGCAAGCTGCGCCCGCTTGCCGACGCCGAGCCGCCCGAGCCGATGACCGACCACTTGGATGCACTGCTCGCCGATCGCGACCTCGTCGCGCGCATCGTGAGGCGCAGCCCCGAGCAGACGCGCACGGCCGCGTGGCTGCACTTCGTCGATGGGCTCGATCAGAGCGAGGTCGCGCGCGTGCTCGGCGTGTCGCGCCGCACCGTCGTCAACCGGCTCGCCGAGTTCGGCGAGAATGCGCGCAAGTTCGTACATCGGAGCGCGTCGTGATGCATTTATCCGCCCTCACGCTCGATGCGATGGCGCTCGGCAGCGAGACGCCGGGCGCGCGCGAGCACCTGGCCGGGTGTGCGCGCTGCCGCGGCGACTTCGAGTCGGCGGCGGCGTTGCGCGAGCACTTCAGCGCGCAGATCTTGCCGCGCACGCAGCCGCGCAAGGCGAGACCGAGCTGGCTCGTGTTCGCGATGCCGGCGTTTGCCGTCGCGGTGGCGGTGGCCGTCGTGGCGTTGCGGCCGCGCCCACACGTCGTCGCGGCGCCGCCTCCCGAGCTCGCGATCAAAGGCGACGCGACGTGGCAGGTGTTCGCCAATCGCAATGGCCAGACGTTCACCGTCCACGACGGCGCGCGGCTCGAGCCAGGCGATCGCATCCGCTTCGCGGTGATCCCCGATGGCGCGCATTACTTGCTCGTCGCGTCGATCGATGGCGCCGGCACGGTCTCGATCTACTATCCGTTCGGCGGCAGCGAGAGCGCGGCGCTGCCGGCCGGCGATCGGTCGTTGCTGCCGGGCAGCATCGTGCTCGACGCCGCGCCGGGACCCGAGCGGATGTTCGCGATCTTCTCCGACGAGCCGGTCGTTGCCGATCAGGTCGCCGACCAGCTGCGCGCGATCGGCGCGGGCGGCGCCGATGCGATCCGCGAGCCGCACGCGCTGACGATCGCGAACGCGCGCGCACAAACGTCGACCGTGTTCGAGAAGCCGGTGCAGCGATGAAGCTCGCGATCGCGCTCGTGTTTGCCGCATGCGCGTCGGCGTTCGCGGGCACGCATCGCGTCGCGATCGTCGTGGGCAACAACGTCGGCAACGGCGATCGCCCGGCGCTGCACTACGCCGAGACCGACGCCTCGAAGTTCGCCGACGTGCTGCTCGAGCTCGGCGGCGTCGCGCCGGCGGATCTCGCGCTGTTGCAGGGCAAGGACCTCGCCGCGCTCGATGCCGCGCTCGCCCGCGCGAAACAGCGCATCGCGGCGTTCCACGCCGATCCGGCCGATCGCGTCGTCGTGCTGTTTTACTTCTCGGGCCACTCCGACGGCGAAGCGCTCGAGCTCGGCAAAGATCGGCTGTCGTTCGGCGACCTGCGCGAGTGGCTCGCGACCGCCGGCGCCGACGTGCGCGTCGCGCTCGTCGACAGCTGCAAGAGCGGCGCGCTGCTCGCCGCGAAGGGCGGCACACCGGGCCCGGCGTTCCAGATCCGGCTCACCGACGACGTCGCGAGCACCGGCGAGGCGCTGTTGACCTCGAGCGCCGCGGACGAGGTCGCGCTCGAGTCACGCGAGATCGGCGGCTCGTTCTTCACGCACCATTTCATTTCGGGTCTGCGCGGCGCCGCCGACGCGTCCGGCGACGGCATCGTGACGCTGAACGAGGCGTATCAATACGCGTACGCCCACACGATCAAGACCACCGGCGAGACCGTGATCGGCCCGCAGCACCCGGCCTACGACTATCGCCTGAGCGGCCAAGGCGAGCTCGTGCTCGCCGAGCTGACCAAACCGACCGCGCGGCTCTCGCTGCCGCATGGCTTCGAGCGCATCCTCGTCGCCGATCGCGCGCGCGACGAAGTGATCGCCGAGGTCGGCCCGGACGCGCGCGAGGTGGTCGCGGTCAAGGCCGGCCGCTACTCGATCCGTGCCTGGCATGCCGGCAAGATCTACGCGGGCAACGTCAGCGTCGCGATGGGCGAGCTGAAATACGTGCGGCCGAGCGATCTCGAGCCGGTCGGCTCGGTCTCGACCGCGAGCAAAGGCGACCTCGAGCTCGACTACGAGCAGGCGACTCGTACAACGGCGCCGACGATCTTCGTCGCGGGCGGGATCACGTCGGGCGTCGCCGACAATCTGGGCGTGGTGCCGGCCCTGCGCGGCGAGCTCGCGTGGGCCTCCGGGCTCTCGCTCGCGATCGAGGGTGGCTCCCGGTTCCACCGCGAGCTCGCGATGACGTTTCGCGAGTCCGACGTGGTCGTGCTCGCCGGCTATCGCCGCGGCATCGGCGGTGCGCGCTGGCACGCCTGGCTCGGCGCCGAAGCCGGCGCGGGCGTCGTGATCCAATCGGCGCTGATGCCCGACACGTACTCGACGGCGGCGGCAGCGAACCTCGTCGCGGGCGCGTCGTACGAGATCGTCCGCGGGATCAAGCTCGCGCTCGAGCCGTCGATCGGCGCCGAGTTGCTGCGCCGCGACAGCTCGATAGCGGTGCTGGCGGTGCCGGCGGTGTGGCTCGGCTTGGGCTTCGCGCTGTAGCCCCAGAGCTCGGTTGAGCGGACGTGCACGTGCACGGCTCTCCGCGATCCGGAATCCAGAACGGTCGGCTGACTCGACGGATCTGACAAGAGCCACGTCGACCACGCGGCCGACGAGAAACGAGAGGGCAACACGGGCGAGCGCGCGCTCTAATCGCGGTGGTACGGCTCGCCGCGCACGATCTTGAACGCGCGGTAGAGCTGTTCGAGCACCAGCACGCGCACGAGCCGATGCGCGATCGTCATGCGGCCGAACGCGAGCAGCTTGGTCGCGCGCGCGCGCAACGCATCGCCGTGGCCGTCGGCGCCGCCGATCGCGAACACGACGGGCGCACCGCCGCCGTGCGATTGCTCGGCCGCGACGAGCTCGGCGAGCTGCGCGCTCGTGATCATCTCGCCGCGCTCGTCGAACGCGAAGACGTGCGCGGCGGCGGGCAGTGCGGCGAGCAGCGCGGCTTCGTCTTTGGCCTCGGTGACCGCGATCGTGCAATACGGCCGCAGCCGCTTCTCGTATTCGGCGCACGCGGCGACGAGATATGGCTCTTTGAGCCGGCCGACGGCGGCGACCGTGACTTTCACGAAACCGCGGAGGACTCGTACTGCTCGTCGAGCGGGATCCGCGCATCGGCGGGAACGTCGATCGGCACGCGCGCGGCATCGTTCCACAGGCCTTCGAGATCGTAGTGCTCGCGCGCCGCGTGCAGGAACACGTGGACGACGAAGTCGCCGTAGTCGAGCAGCGCCCACTGCCCGGTGCGCGCACCTTCCATCGCGATCGGCCGCACACCTTCGGCTTTGAGCCCGACCGCGATGCCGTCGGCGATCGCGTCGACCTGGCGCTCCGAGCGTCCCGACAGCACGAGCTGGTAATTGCAGAACGAGCAGAGCTGGCGGACGTCGAGCAGCACCGGCTCGAGCCCCTTCTTGTCGAGGCCGAGCGCTAACGCGCGCATCGCGCCGTCGAGACCGTCGGTGGTCGTGGGCGGATTCTCGGGAGGCTCCGCGCTGCGACGACTACGTGCTTGCGGCTTGGCTGCTGTGCTCTTCTTCGCGTGGGTCATGCTTGGCTCGTCTGTCCCTTCAGGTTCGGACCTGCCCGGTGCCACGTACCACAAACTTGGTCGTGGTGAGCCCCTCCGCGCCCATCGGGCCGTAAGCATGGAGGCGCGTTGTCGAAATTCCGATCTCGGCGCCGAGCCCGAGCTCGCCGCCGTCGGCGAACCGCGTCGACGCGTTGATCATCACCGTCGACGAATCGACCTCGCGCACGAAGCGCTCGGCGATCGCCGGATCGTGCGTGATGATCGATTCGGTGTGGTTCGAGCCGTAGCGCTCGATGTGCGCGATCGCCGCGTCGAGCCCGTCGACCACGCGCACGGCGAGGATCAGGTCCAGATACTCGGCGTACCAGTCGGCTTCGGTCGCCGGCGTGCACGCGACGAGCGCTTGCACGGTGTCGTCGCCGCGAAGCTCGACGGTCGGCAGCGCTGCAGCGAGCGCTTGCACGAAGCCGTCGGCGATGGCGCGATCGATCAGCACGGTCTCGACGGCGTTGCACACACCGGGCCGCTGCGTCTTCGCGTTGACGATGATGCGCAGCGCCGCGAGCGTGTCGGCGGCGGCGTGCACGTAGATGTGGCACACGCCTTTGTAGTGCTTGATCACGGGCACGCGCGCGTGCTCGGTCACGAAGCGGATCAGGCCTTCGCCGCCGCGAGGGATCGCGAGATCGATCAGATCGTCGAGCTGCACCAGATCTGCGATCGCATCGCGATCGGTCATCGGCACGAGCTGCACGCAGTCCGCGGGTAGCTCGGCGGCGGCGAGCCCGGCGTGCACGGCCGCGAGCAGCGCGCGGTTGGTAAGAATGGCTTCGCTGCCGCCGCGCAAGATGCACGCGTTGCCCGACTTCAAGCACAGCGCGGCGGCGTCGGTCGTCACGTTCGGCCGCGCCTCGTAGATCATCGCGATCACGCCGAGCGGAATGCGCATGCGCGCGACCGCGAGCCCGTTGGGCCGCGTCTCCTCGCGCTCGATTCGACCGAGCAGGGCAGGCTGCGCGGCGACCTCGCGGACGGCGGCCGATAGCTTGGCCGTGCGTGCGTCATCGAGCAGCAGACGATCATGCATCGCCGGCGCGAGCTCGGTCGCGTTTGCCAAGTCGCGTGCGTTCGCGGCCAAGATGGCGCCGTGCTCGCGGTCGATGGCGTCGGCGATCGCGTGGAGCGCCGCGGTTCGGCGCGCTTCGGTCGCCTTCGAGAGAGTCTTCGACGCCGCGCGGGCAGCGAGGGCCACGCTCCGGATCTTGGTTTGTCTCTCGAGCGAGGAATTCACTCAGCTCTCGGCGGCTCTCGTCTACGTTCAGCCTGGCCCCGGATCGGGCCGATTGCAAGGCTAGATGATCACGAGGTCGTCGCGGTGGATCGCCTCGTCGGAGCTCTTGTAACCGAGCCGAGCCTCGATCGCCGCCGAGTTGAGCCCGCGGATCGCGCGCAGATCGTCGGCGCCGTAGCCGGCCAAGCCACGCGCGAGCTCGCGGCCATCGCGCGCGACGATCGACACGGTATCGCCGAGCTCGAAGCCGCCCTGGACGTCGAGGATGCCCGCGGGCAACAGGCTGCTCTGGCGCTGCGTGATCGCCGCGATCGCGCCGTCGTCGACGACGACCGCGCCCGCCGGCCGCGCGCCGTACGCGATCCAGTGCTTGCGCGACGACAGCACGTCGGGCTTGGCCGGCACGAACAGCGTGCCCAGATCGGCGCCGGCGAGCACGCGCTCGATCACGTCGGGCTCGCGGCCGGGTGCGATGATCGCCGGTACACCGGTACGCGTGACGATCCGCGCCGCGCCGACTTTCGAGCGCATGCCGCCCGAGCCGACGCCGCTCGTCGACTTTCCGGCGACCGGCATGGCCTCGCGATCGATGTCGCACACGATCGGCATGCGCGCGCCCGCCGCGTCGCGCACGCCTTCGACGTCGGTGAGGATCACGAGCGCGTCGGCCGACACCAAGTTGCACACGAGCGCGGCGAGCTGATCGTTGTCGCCGAACTTGATCTCCTCGGTCGCGACGGTGTCGTTCTCGTTGACGATCGGCACCACGCGGTGGTCGAGCAGCGCGCGCAGCGTCATGCGCGCCGACAAGAACCGCCGGCGATCGCCGAGGTCGTCGTGCGTCAGCAAGACCTGGCCGATCTCGATCGCATGCGCGCCGAACGCGTGCTCCCACATCTGCATCAGCCGCGACTGACCGACCGCGGCGGCGGCTTGCAGCGCGGGCAGCTCGGTCGGCCGCGCCGGCAGCTTCAAGCGTCCGACGCCGAGTGCGATCGCGCCCGACGATACGACGATCACGTCGATGCCGCGGCCGACCAGCCGCGCGACCTGATCCGCGATCGCCGCGATCCGGCTCTCCGCGACGAGCCGGCTGCCGAGCTTGATCACGACGCGCTTCGCCGCCGCCAGCGCCGCCCGCTCGCTCGTGCCCGGCGTCATGGTTGACGCGCGCGCCACTTGCGATCGAGCGTCTCGATCGCGCCGTCGAGGAACGGGTTCACTTCCGACGACAATTGCGCCTCGACCGCCGCGACGGTGCGCGACAAGAAGTTGGTCTTCTCGGCGAGCGCTTGCTCGATCGCAGCCTCGGTCTCGTCGACGTGCTCGGCCTCGGTGACCTCGCTCTTGCGGGCGAGCAACCGCCGCACGGCGCCGCGCGATGCCAGATCGGCGAGCTCGAGCGGCGCTTTCAGGGTCGCGCGCGCGGCCGCGATCACGCCCTTGCGGAACGGATGGAACGCGAGCGCGCCGGGCGTCTGATCGATCGCGCGCGCGATCTCGTCGCGCAGCGCGAGCGCGGTCGGTCCGTCGAGCGCGGCGCCGGTGTGCAGCTTCGCGCAGTAGTGATCGAACAGCGTCATCGCCGTGAACGTCCGTGCCGCCGAGCGCGCGCGGTTGACCGTCGCGAGCGCGATCATCATGCGCTTGGCCGCGGCGCTCGCGATCCGCAGCGCGATGCCGCTCGCGGCCATCTCGACGATCGACGGCGGCGAGCTCGTGCCGTGCACCAGGTTCGCCGCGGCTTCGGGCGTGAGATCGACCTGATGCGCGGCCGCGATCTTGCGGTAACCGCCGCCCAGGATCGTCGTGATCGCCCAATCGTCGACGAACGGCAGCGGCACGGCGCCGGCGAGGCTGCCGAGGATCGCGCGCGCGATGATCGCGCGGCGCTGGCCGACCAAGTAATCGCGCCTCGCGACGAGCGCCGTCGTCACTTCGTCTCCGGCTTCTTGTGCAGCGGCGGCGCGATGCCCTGCAGCAAGAAGTCGCGGTCGTCGACCTCGCGCAAGCGCTCGGGCGTCGCGACGACGTCGTCGCCGGCGGGCACGCTGATCGCAGCGGCCTTGCCGATGTTGGTGATGTCGCTCTGCACCGAGACCTGCATCGCGAAGCGTCGACCGTCGCGCAGGAAGCTCACGGTGCCCGATAGCTTCACGCTGAGCGGCGCGCCGGTCTCGGCGTCGAGCACGATCTCGCCGGTGAGCCCGTCGATCGTGCGCGTCTCGCGCCACTTGCGCTGTGGCAGCGGCTCGGCCGCGGGATGCTTCGGCGAGCCCGCCGGCTTGACGTCGATCTTGCGGCCGCTGCGCCCGGCGACCGTCACGGTGCCGCGATCCGACAGCTCGACCGCGGGCGCGACGAGATCCCACGTCGCGGCGACCGGCTCCGCGAAGCTATCCAAGATCTGCTGCGCCTCTTCGGGCGTCTCGGGCGCGCGCTGGTGCCAGCGCTGGTAGCGCGGGCGCAGGTAGAGCTGCGCGGCCGCCGACCCGGCGCCGGGCTCGAAGATCACTTCGCGGCCGTAGTCGGCGGAGTTGGAATACACGGCGTGATACGCGCCGGCGTCGCCGAGCTCGATCGTCGTCGTGTCGTCGAGATCGGTCACCGGCTTGGCGTTCTCGGTCACGTGCGTCGCCATCGCGATCGTCGTGACGTGCGGCCCGAGCGCGGCGTCGATCGCGTGCTCGGGCAGCGCGAGCGCGGCGCCGAGCGCGTCCGGATCCTTGATGGCGCGATCGACGTCGACCTTGCCCGGCTTGGCCGGCGCGACGACGAGGCCGCCGAGGTCTCGATCGGGCACGCCGGAAGATCGGCCACATGCGGCGATCGCGACGGCGACTGCGACGCTTCGCATACGCGAGTTCTTAGCCGTCTCGACGGCCTTGGTCAACCACGCTACCGTTGCGGACACGTGGACGAGCTCGAAGTTTGGTCGCGCACCAGCAGCGCCGGCGCGTTCGCCGTGCTGCTCGGCCTGCTATGGGGCAGCTTCGCGAACGTCTGCATCTATCGCTGGCCCGCCGGTAAATCGGTCGTCAAGCCGGGCTCGCACTGCAGCTCGTGCAACCAACCGATCGCCTGGTACGACAACGTGCCGATCCTCAGCTACCTGTGGCTGCGCGGTCGCTGCCGGGCATGCAAAACCGCGTTCTCGCCGCGCTACTTGCTCGTCGAAGCCGTCACCGGCGCGCTGTTCGGCGTCGCGTGGTGGTACACGCTCGGCACCGGCGGCGCGCTGTTCGCGCCGTTCCAGACGAACCTGCTCCAGTTCGTCACCAGCGCGGCGTTCGTCTTCGTCATGGTCGTGATCACGTTCATCGATCTCGACACCAAGCTGATCTTGAACCTCGTCACGGTGCCAGCGGCCGTGGTGTTCTACGCGCTGTCGCTCGCGCTGCACCATCCGTGGTGGCAAGGACTCGTCGGCGCGGCGATCGGCTACGGCGTGCCGTGGGCGATCGGCGAGACGTACTACCGGATCACCGGCCGCGAAGGGCTCGGGCTGGGCGATAGCACGCTGCTCGCGGTCGTCGGCGCGCTGCTCGGCTGGCGCGGCGTGGTCGTATCGTTGTTCGGCGGCTCGGTGCTCGGCTCGATCATCGGGATCACTGCGCTGCTCGCAGCACGCGCGAATGCGCCGGCGGAGCCAAGCGACGTTCCGGATCATGAAAATAGCCAGCCGCCCACCCTAATGAAGACGGAGCTGCCGTTCGGGCCGTTTCTCGCGATGGCCGCGGTGTTTTACCTGTTCGCCGCGCAATGGATCACCGTGCGCTTCGGGCTATAGTTGCGTCGTGGGTGGCCAAGCGGCCGAGCAGATCATCGCCGGCGTCGTGCTGAGCGAGCGCCTCGCCGTCACGATGTACGGCGCGATTCACCGCGCGTCATTCAACGGCCAGCGCAACCTGCGCGGGCTCGTGATCGATTCGAAGTTCCTCGCGGACGATCAGTTTCGTCAGACGATCACCGACTCGCACGTCATCGAGAGCGTCACGCACCTCGATCACGCCAACGTCGTGCCGACCTTCACGGTCGAATCGAACGGTCCCGACGTGGTCGTGGTGACGCGCGGCGCGGGCCGCTACGTCACCGTGCAGGACCTCATCATGTCGGCGAAGGCGCGCAAGCAAGGCAAGCTCGCCACGCCGATCGCGGGGCTGATCGGCAAATCCGTCGTCGAAGCGCTCGCGCACGCGCACCAGCGCGGCGTCGTGCACGGCGCGGTGCACCCGCGCAGCGTGATCATCGACGAGGACGGCGCGATCCGGCTCGACAACTTCGTGACCGGGCGCGCGCTCACCACCGCGGTTGCGGCCGGCGCCGACTCGGCGTTGTGGCGCGGCCACGCCGGCTACATCGCGCCCGAGCTCGTGGTCGGCGAGGATCCGACGCCAGGCACCGACGTGTTTGCGGTCGGCGCGATGCTGTTCACGATGTTGACCGGCGAGGCGCCGCCCGGCAACTTGCGCGCGACGCCGGCCGTCGAGCGCCTGGTCCAGCGCGCGCTCGACACCGACGCCAAACGCCGCTATCGCACCGCGACCGATCTGCTCGAGAACCTGATCGAAGCACTCGAGGACGATCGCTGGGAGCTCGCCGATCGCCAGGAGCTGATCAGAGAAGCCGGCTTGCTCGCCGGCGAGACCAACCTCGACGACGCGACCGAGGATCTACTCGCATCGCTGGGCTCGGCGGCGGTGTCGGTGACGCCGACGCGACCGAGCATGGACATGCGCGCGGCCGCCGTCGCCGCGCGGCAGAAGTCTCCGGGCCAAAACACCACCGGCGCGCGGCTCGACGATCTGCTCGCCGATCTCGGCGACGATCACACCGGCGTGACCGATGCGCCGTTCGGGCGCGATCCGGTCTCGGAGCTGATCAGCCTCGATCCGCGCAAGCGCGAGGTCATCGTGTCGGCGACGCGCGTGCCGTCGCTCGACGATCCCGATGACGACACGCCGCTGCCGCCGCCGCAGGCCGAGCACGACCACGACGTCGTCGCGCCGCGCGGCCGCGCGCGGTCGAATGCGCCGACGCAACGCGCGAAGAGCAACGTCGGCAGCGCCGCCGATGAAGCCGCCGCGCTCGCCGCGATCGGCGAGCTCGACGAAGGTGCGCGCCGCGTGTCGACCGCCGCCGAGCAAGCCACGGCCGCCGTCAAGAAGCTCGAGCAAGCCGCCGATCGCGCCGAAGAAGCGAGCAAGCGCGTGCAGGCGCCGGCGAAGAAGACGGCGCGGCCGATGGCGCCGATCGTGACCGACGATCTGCCGCCGCCGAAGCTCAAGAGCCCGCTGCGCGGTGTGCTCGGCGCGATCATCTTGCTCGCGATCGTAGGCGCCGCCGGCTACGGCGTGTATACGCGGTTCCAGCAAGACGACGCGCAGGCGATCGCCGCGCGCGAGGCCAAGGACCGCGCGGAAAAAGCCGCCGACGACAAGACCAAGCAGATGCAGGACGCGCTGCCCGATCCGGGTGCGCTCGAGATCAACGCCGAGGGCGCCGGCATCTGGCTGCGGCTCGGCCGGACGCCGCTCGACACGCAGGTCAAGCTGCCGGCGAACATCCAGCACGACCTCGTGCTGATCCACGACGGCAACGAGCCGACCGAAGCGCAAGTCAACGGCCCGCTGTGGACCGGCGCGAAGGACAAGCTCAAGGCGTCGCTGGCGGTGACGCTCAAGCCCGGCAAGGGCACCAAGCCCGCCGCGATCCCACTCCAGCCGACGAGCCAGGTGCTCGGCACGACCGGCATCGTCGGCGACGGCTACGTCCACATCGAGTCGACGCCGACCGACGCCGAGGTCTGGCTGTTCATCGGCGCGAACCACGCGCGCTTCGACAACCTCGTCGCCGGCCGCGACTACGAGGCCGCGGTGGTCAAGCCGGGCTTCAAGACGCAGTTCGTCGACGTCAAGGCCGACGACTGGCGCGACAACGATCCGGGTACGCCGATCGATTCGGCGAAGAAGAAAGCGGTGCTGTCGCGCGACGTCGAGCTGGTGCCCGACCCCGCGACGAAAAAGGCCAGGTAGCGTGACGCCGCCGCCGCGCACGCTTCACGTTCGCTGCTCGACGTGGGCGCAAGTCGAAGTCTTCACGACGCGCAAGCTGCGCAAGGGCCGCTTGCTGTCGATGAAGGTCCCGTTCGACACGGCCGCCGGCGCGCACGTCGCGCTCGGGCTCGAGCTGCCCAATCAGCTCGTGATCGCGATCGACGGCATCGTGCAGCGCGCCTCGGCGATCGACAACGATCCGAAGGCGCGCACGTGGATCGAGCTCGAGCTCGTCGGCTTCACCGACGACGTGATGGCGCGCATCCGCGGCATGGCGAAGGACGCGGCCGAGAATCGCGTCGCGACGCAGCCGCCGATCAAGAAGACCCAGACGATCACCGGCGGCATGGGCGAAGACCTCCCCGCCGACGAGCGCGAGCTGTTCCAACACCTCGCCGGCGAGCTGCGCCGCCTGCGCACCGCCGCGGTGCACGACGTGCTCGGCGTCGCGGTCGACGCGTCGGCGGAGGAGATCCGCACGAGCTGGAAGAACCTCGTGCGCCGCGTCCATCCCGATCTCGTCGCGCGGCGAGGCGCGCCCGCGATCTCGCACCTCGCCGAAGAGCTGACGATCCTGTCGAACCGCGCCTACGATCGGTTGCGCGCTGCGATGGTCGCCGAAGGCCGCGGTAACGCGATCGGTCCGACGTTGAGCTCGCCGCCGGGCTGGCTCGTCGGCTTCGATGACATGGCGAGCGGCGCCGGGCCCGAACCGCGCCAGGTCACGACGCGCTTCGAGCGCCGCGCCGAAGGCACGCACGCGCCGCCGGAGCGCAGATCGCAGCAGACGATCAATCCGACGACACGTGCGGCGAGCGGCGCGCCGTCGACGATCCAAGGCGGCGAAGCGTTCGAGCAGCGCGCGCGCTCGATGCTCGCGCAAGGCGACGCCAACGCGGCGCGCGAGGTGCTCGCCGCGGCGCTCGTGATCTATCCGCGCAGCAAGTCGCTGCGCTCGCTGTATTACGTCGCGACCGCGCTTGTCGCGCTCGCCGACGGCGAGCTCATGCTCGCGACGTCGCAGCTCGAGGCGGCGCTCGCGCATCACGAGAGCTGCGTCGAGGCCGCGCAGATGCTCGACCACGTCAAGAAAGACGGCAACACCAACGTCGACGATCTGCGGAGATTGTTTCGGTGAGCAAGGCGGTCGGCATCGACCTGGGCACGACGAACTCCGTTGTCGCGGTGATCGATCGCGACGGCGCGCCGCGCATTTTGACCACCGAAGAAGGCTCGACGACGATGCCGTCGCTCGTGTGGTTCTCGCCGCACGGGCCGAAGGTCGGCGACGCCGCGCGCGAAGGGCTCGACCGCAACCCCGATTGCACGATCTTCGGCGCCAAGCGCTTGCTCGGCCGCCGCTTCGACGATCCCGAGATCCGCCGGCTCGGCCGCGTGCTGCCGTACGAGCTCACCGAGGCGCCCAACGGCGATACGTGGATCCAGCTCGCCGGCAGCCGCGCCGTCTCGCCCGAAGAAGTCTCCGCGCTGATCTTGCGCGAGCTGCGCCGCACCGCCGAGCGCTTCTTCGGCGAGCCGGTCACGCGCGCGGTGATCACGATCCCGGCGTGGTACGACGCCGCGCAGCGCCAGGCGACCAAAGACGCGGCGCAGATCGCCGGGCTCGGCGTGTTGCGCTTGCTCAGCGAGCCGACCGCCGCCGCGCTCGGTCACGGCGCGCATCGCGGCGCCGACCGGCGCTACCTCGTGTGCGACCTCGGCGGCGGCACGTTCGACGTCGCGGCGGTCGACGTCGATGCCGGCGTGTTCGAGGTGCTCGCGACGACCGGCGATGCGTTCTTGGGCGGCGACGACGTCGATCGCGCGATCGTCGATCACGTCGTGCGCGACGTGCGCCAGACCCGCGGCATCGACATCAGCGACGACGCGATCGCGATCGAGCGGCTCCGGCTGGCGGCACAACGCGCGAAGCACGCGCTGTCGGAGACGCCGACCACGACGCTGCGCGTCCCGCTCGCGCTGCCTTCGGGAAAGTCGAGCGAATACTCGAGGCCGCTGCGCCGCGACGAGCTCGAGCTGTGGGCGGCGCCGCTGGTCAAGCGCCTCGAGCCGCCGGTGCGCGATGCGCTCGCGCGCGCCGGCCGGCAGCGCGAGCAGATCGACGAGGTCTTGCTCGTCGGCGGCATGACGCGCATGCCGAGCGTGAAGAAGGAGCTCGCGCGCGTGATCGGCCGCGAGCCGAGCGCGATCGCGAACCCCGAAGAGGTCGTCGCGGTCGGCGCGGCGCTCGAGGTCGCGCGGCTCGAAGGCACGATCGAGGGCGTGCTGCTCATCGACGTCGCGGCGCGCGGGTTGTCGCTGTCGCTGCCCAACGACGGTGCCGGCGAGTGCGAGCTCGTGATCTCGCAAAGCGCGATCGTGCCGACCCGCGAGCTGCGCCTGCTCGCGACGCGTCGAGACGAGCAGGCGCGCATCGAGTTCGACGTGTGGGAAGGCGAGTCGCCGGATCCGGCGCTGAACCGGCACCTCAGCCGCTACGCGGTGCTCGATCTGCCGCCCGCGCCCGCCGGCGATGTGCTCGCGCTCGTCGAGGTCACGATCGACACCGACGGCGTCGTGCGGCTCGGCGCATCGGAGCTGGTCTCGGGCGAACGGCTGACGCTCGAGCAGCTGTTCCATGCCGGGCTGTCGCGCGCCGAGGTCGGCCGCCTCGCGAAGTCGCTCGCGGAGACGGCGTGAACGGCAGCCGCTCAGCTCTACGCGTGTTCGTCGCCCTCGCGCTGCTCGCCGCCTGCGCGACTACCCCCGCCGGACCGCCGCCGGTCAAGGAGCTCCAGGTCAACCACACCGGCGAGCAGGTCGAGCTCGCGCGCGTGCTCGTGCCGGGATACGTGACGATCGTCGATTTTTGGAGCGAGTCGTGCGGCGCGTGTGTCGTCGTCGGCGGCAAGGTCAGCACGGCGATCGCCGCCGAGGCGCGCGTGGTGATGCGCAAGATCGACGTCGGCGACGGTTTCACGCCCGTCGCGAAGTCGTTCGAGATCGAGGCGCTGCCGCACTACAACGTCTACGACCGCAAACAGCGGCTGCGCTACATCCTGGTCGGCAACGATTGCCTGCGCGCGCCGGATCTGGCCCGCGCGTTAGTCGCAGAAGATTGATAGTCTCCGCGCGTGCGACACGCAGTCATTCTCGCCGGCGGTAGCGGCACGCGGCTGTGGCCGGCCAGCCGCCGAGCGCGACCCAAGCAGCTGCTCGCGCTCGGCGCATCGCCGGAGGTCATGGTCGCGGCCGCGGTCGAGCTCGGTCGCCGCGTGGCCGCCGATGTCGCGATCGTCACCGCCGAATCGCAAGTCGTCGCGACGCGTTCCGCGGTGCCGGACGTCGAGCTGATCGTCGAGCCCGTGGGGCGCAACACCGCCGCCGCGATCGGCTTGGCCGCCGCGATCCTCGCGCGCCGCGATCCCGATGCGTCGATCGTCGTGTTGCCGGCCGATCAGCATGTCGCCGATCGCGCCGGGCTCGCGAGCGTGCTCGAGATCGCGCTCGCGGCCGCCGAGCAGGCCGACGTGATCGCGACCATCGGCATCCCGCCGACGCGGCCCGAGACCGGGTTCGGCTACGTCGAGCTCACGGCGACCGCCATTCCCGGCGCGGTGCAGCCGATCGCGCGCTTCGTCGAGAAGCCCGATCTCGCGACCGCCGAGCGCTACGTCGCGAGCGGGCGCTACTTGTGGAACGCCGGCATCTTCTGTGCGCGCGCACAGCGGTTGCTCGCGGAGCTCGATCGCCAGCTGCCGGAGACCGCGAAGGCCGTGCGCGAGATCGCGAACGATCCGGCGAGCGCGCGCGAGCGCTATCAAGCGCTGCCGTCGGTGTCGATCGATCACGGCGTGATGGAGAAGGCCGAGCGCGTGGTCACCGTCCCGGCTGCGGTCGGTTGGGACGATGTCGGCTCGTGGGCGGCGATCCCGGCGATCCGCGGCGCGGATTCGCACGGCAACACGATCGCCGGCACGGCGGTCGTGATCGACGGCGACAACAACGTCGTGATCTCCGACGACGCGACGTTGATCGCGACCGTGGGCGTATCGGATCTCGTCGTGGTCAAGCACGGCGACGCGATCCTCGTGATCCCGAAGTCCGCCGCGCAGGACGTGCGCAAAGTCATCGACGCGCTTTCGGCGCGCGGGCTCGCGCGGTACCTATGACGCCGTGCTGAGCAATCCGCGCATCTTTCGCGAGTACGACATTCGCGGCGTCGCGGACCGCGATCTCGACGACGCCACCGTGCGTGCGATCGGCGCGGCCGTCGGCGCGCGGGTTGCTGGCGATCACGTCGTCGTCGTCGGTCGCGACTGCCGCTTGACCTCGCCGCGGCTGTTCGCCGCGTTGACCGATGGCATCCGCATTCACGCCGACGTGATCGACATCGGCATCGTGCCGACGCCGGTGCTGTACTTCGCCGCGAAGCACTTGTCGCCCGCCGCGGCGATCATGATCACGGGCAGCCACAACCCGGCGCCCGACAACGGCTTCAAGATCATGATCGGCGGCGAGGCGATCTACGGCGCCGCGATCGCCAAGCTCGCCGGCGAGCTCGTCGATGATCGTCGTCCGGCGACGCACGCGCTGGCGCAGGCCGACGTCACGCCCGCGTACCTCGACGCCGCGACCGGCTTTCTGAAATTCGGTGCGCGCCGGCCCAAGCTCGTGGTCGATGCCGGCAACGGCGCCGGCGGGCCGACCGCGGTCGCGCTGTATCGCAAGCTCGGCTGCGACGTGGTCCCGCTGTACTGCGACTTCGACGGGCGATTTCCGCATCACCATCCCGATCCGACGCAGCCCGAAAACGTCGCGGATCTGATCGCCGCGGTCGCGCGCGAGGGCGCCGAGCTCGGCATCGCGCTCGACGGTGACGCCGATCGCGTCGGCGCGGTCGACGCCACCGGCCGGATCTTGTGGGGCGATCAACTGATGATCTTGCTCGGCAAGGCCGTGCTCGCCGAAGTGCCGCACGCGAAGTTCGTCGGCGAGGTCAAGTGCTCGCAGAGCATGTACGACGCGCTCGCCGCCGCGGGTGGCACGTGCGAGATGTGGAAGGTCGGTCACTCGCTGATCAAGGCGCGCATGAAGGAGACCGGCGCGCAGCTCGCAGGCGAGATGAGCGGCCACTTGTTCTTCGCGCACCGCTGGCTCGGCTTCGACGACGGCATCTACGCCGGCGCGCGCTTGCTCGAGCTCCTGTCGCGCGGCACGCGAACGCTCGCCGAGCTGGCCGCCGAGCTGCCGGTGACGATCAACACGCCCGAGCTGCGCATCGATTGCCCCGACGATCGCAAGACGGCCGTCGTCGCCGCCGTGCTCGCGAGCTTGAAGACCGATCCGGTCGTGCGCGACATCGTCGACATCGATGGCGTGCGCGCGCGCTTCGACGGCGGCTGGGGGCTCGTGCGCGCGTCGAATACACAGCCGGCACTGGTGATGCGCTGCGAGGCCGACACGGCCGAGCGGCTGGTCGAGATCCGCAGCATCATCGATTCGCACGTCGAAGCAGGGATGCAGGCATGAGAGTGATCGGCATCGATCTCGGCGGCACGCACTTGCGCACGGCCGCGTTCGACGACGGCGTCCTGCTCGCGCGCTATCGCGAGCTGGTCGGCGAGCCGCGCGATCCCGAGCGCGTCGCGAACCGCATCGCCGAGCTCGCCGAGCAGCTCGGCGCCGAAGCGGTCGGAGTTGGCATCGCGGCGATGCTCCGCGACAACAAGGGCAACGTCGCCAACGCGCCGCACCTGCGCTGGCGCGACGTCGCGTTCGGCGAGCTGTTCGCTGCGCGGCTGCCGCACGTGCCGATCGGCGTGTACAACGACGTCAACGCGATCACGTGGGGCGAAGCCTGCGCCGGCGCCGCGACCGGCTGCCGCGACGTGCTCGGCGTGTTC
Organism: Kofleriaceae bacterium; assembly: GCA_036271395.1. Classification (GTDB taxonomy): domain Bacteria; phylum Myxococcota_A; class Polyangia; order Haliangiales; family Haliangiaceae; genus JABFXX01. The sequence goes on along the minus strand of DATBAS010000003.1, from coordinate 2,369 downwards.
GTCGGCACCGGCATCGGCGCGGGCGTCGTCGCGAACGGCGAGCTCGTCAGCGGCCACACGCACACGGCCGGCGAGCTCGGCCACACCAAGGTCGCGTGGGGCGATGACGCGGCGCCATGCGAGTGCGGGCAGCGCGGCTGCCTCGAGGCGTATCTCGGCGGCCACTACCTCGAGCGCCGCTACGGCATCGCGAGCGACATCGAGGCCGCCGCCGCTGCCGGCGACGAGACCGCGCTCGAACGCTGGTCGGAGCTCGCGACGATGTTCGCGGTCGCGCTCGGCAACGCGATCGCCGTGCTCAACCCCGAGCGCCTGGTGCTCGGCGGCGGCGTGCTCGCGCGCTGCCCGACGCTCGTCGAGCTGACGGTAGCTGCGCTCGAGCTCGCGGCACCGCGCGCGAGCCTCGAACAGCTCGACGTGGTGCCTGCGGAGCTCGGCGACGACGCGGGGCTCGTCGGAGCCGCGCGGCTAGTTAGTTCGCAGAACCTTCGCCGCTGACCGTATACGACGCGCCGACCGCGAAGGCCTCCACGCCGACCGACAGTGCTTTCATGCCGTCGATCGTGACGTCCGGCGCGAGCAGCGTCATGCCGAACGAGCTCGACGTGATCTCCGCGGCGGTGACCATGCAGTCCATGTTCATGTCGAACAAGCCGAGCACGGTCTTGCCGGTCGAGTCACACATGCAGTTGCCTGGAACGGCGCCCGGGCAGTGCGTCGTGATCACGTTCGCGATGATCGGGACGATCGACGGGATGACCTTGTTGTCGAGCGAGTCCTGCGTGATCGCGCCGCCGAGGATCATGCCGCTCGTGTCGTCGCTCGGATCGCCGATGGCGGTCGCGCTGATGGTCTTGCCCTGCGCGCGCGCGCCGATCAGGTCGACCTCGGTGGCCGCGCCACCGCCGATCGAGATCTCGAGCGACAGATCGCCGGGGCCGCCTTTGAACTGACCACCGACGACGGGGCCGGCGAGCGCCGCGTTCATCGGCGAAGCGGGGTCGATCGTAAACGACGCGCTGCCGGTCAGGTCGTGCTGGCAACCGGTGCAGGTCGCGCCCGCGCCCGAGCCGCACGTCACCACTTCGCCGGTGTTGCACGCCGGCGGCTGCGAATCCGAGCCGAGGTAGATCTGCAGACCCGCCGTGCCGGCGCTCGAGAAGTCGGTGGTCTGGAAGTCGGTGAGCAGCGTGATGCTGCCGTTGAACACGGCCTCGTCGATCGAGACCTGGGCGTCGATGCCCTGGGTCGAGAGCGCGGTCAGCAAGTTGCCGAGCGCGTTGTCGACGCTACCGTCGCCATCGAGATCGAGGCCGTATTTCTGCGCGTCGCCGGTTTGGCTCGGCACCAGCACGCGGTTCGCGACGTAGTGGTAGTGCGTACCAGTGGGCGTGTTGTTGTTGTTGCTGCTGCCGCAGGCAATGAACGACAGCGCGGCGGCGAAAAACAGCGGACGTAGAAAGGCCATTTGGATCCCCTAAAGGTGTGGCGTGGTTCTATCGCAGAACCCCGAGGCGGCACAATAAGCTGATGTCGTCCGGCTCGCCGTGATCTCGGCCGCAGAGTGCGCCCGATCGCTCAGTTCGTCGTCAGCGACAACATCGCACTCGCCGACTGCGCGCCGGTGGTTGCAGTGATCGTCACGTTGCTCGTGACCGGCGGCGCGGCATCGACGGTCGAGTTGTCGGAGCTGCCTCCGCAGCTCGCCACGAACGCGAGCGCCAACACCGTGCGGCGCACGTTGCGGCGGCGGCGTAACAGCAGTGCGAGCGCACACGGAATGATCAGTAACCAGCGCCCACGAGGCGTGGCGCCCGAGGTCCCATCAGTAACGCCTGCCGCGGCACCGGCGACGGTGATCGTCAGCGTCGTGCCCGTGACCGCGCACGTCGCGTTGCTCGGCAGGCCGGCGCCACACGAAAACGTCGGAGTGCCAGAAAACCCCGTCGCATCGAGCGTCACCATGCCCGATTTGCCGGCGAGCACGGTCAGCGAGGTCGGATCGATCGTCAGCATCGGCAGCTGCGCGCCGGGCCAATGCGTGATCAGCTGCGCGACGTCGACCGAGCCCCAGCCGGTCGCTTCGTCGAAGCCCGGCCCGACTTCGTAGCCGATCACGGCGCCGGTCGTCTGGCTGCTCTGGCCGGGGTCGCTGTTGTTGCACATGCTCGGCGTGCTCACCGAGCAATTGGCGACGCCGCTCGACGCGACGGTGACGTCGTGGAACACGGTGCTCGCCGACGCGCCGGCGCCGAGCATGTACAAGTTCGGGTTGATGTTGCCCTGCGCCGAGCCGACGGCCTGGTCGAGCAGCGCGGTCACCGCGGCCATATCGGGCGCGCTCGCCGACGTGCCGCCGACGGTGCCGA
>DATBAS010000002.1:0-10117 GCA_036271395.1 Kofleriaceae bacterium | reverse complement strand
CGGCGGTGGCGCCGGCGGCGCGGCCGGCGCGAGCAACCAATCGTCGTCCGGCGGCTCGAACGCCGGCGGTGGAGCTGGCGGAGCCGGCGGTGGTGCGAGCGGCGGTGCGAGCAGCGGCGGTGGTGCAGGTGGCGCGGGCGGCGCGAGCAATCAATCGTCGTCGGGCGGCTCGAATGCCGGCGGCGGCGCGAACAATCAATCGTCGTCAGGCGGCTCGAACGCCGGTGGCGGCGCCGCGGGTGCCGGCGGCGCGAGCAATCAACCGTCGTCGGGCGGTGCATCGAACGCCGGTGGCGCGAGCGGCGGAGCCGCGGGTGCCGGTGGTGCCGGTAATCAACCGTCGTCGAGCGGCGGAAGCGCGAGCTCATCGACCAGCGCCGGTGGCGCGGGCTCGTCGAGTGGCGGTTCGAACGTCGGCGGCACGACGACGACCGCAGGATCGGCATCCGCCGGCGGCGGAGCAAGCGCGAGCGGCGGTGGCATCGCGAGCGGCGACAGCAGCAGCGCCGGTGGTGGTGGCGTTGGCGATTCGTCGTCGGGATTCGGCGGCGGAATGCCGAGTGCGGCTCCGCCGAGCGCGGACGCAGGCGTCAGCGTGGGACCGGGCGGCATCTCGACGAGCACGAGCACGTCGATGCCGACGGCCGACGGCATGATGCCGGGCGCGCCGGGCGGGTTCGGTGGTGCGCCGAGCGCGCCGGCGTCGCCGTCCGCCGAGGGCATGGTCGAATCGCAGATTCCGGGCATGCCGGGCCAACCGAGCGCCGAGGGCATGGCGCCGGGCGCGCCGGGTGCACCTGGCACTCCGACGTTCGATGCCGAAGCGATCGCTGGCGCGACCGGATCGTCGACGGTGCAGAGTGGTGTCGGCACCGGCGTGACCGCCGATGCGGCGTACACGAACCCCGAAGCGGTCGGCGCGGAATTCGGCGAGGGCGAAGTCGTCGGCGCGTCGCCGACTGCCGCGAGCGCGGTCGGCGCGGCGAGCACGGCGCAAACCGGCGTCGGCGTCTACGAAGATCCGACCGGCGCGGCGCGGTCGGAAGCCACCGGCGCGGCGACCGCGGAAGTGCCGACCGAGTCGGTGAGCGTCGGGACCGGCGATGCGTCGAGCGGCGGTGGCGGTGGCGTTGGCGCTTCGGGCGGCGCTTCGGGCTCGGCAGGGACGCAGCCGGGCACGCAGCCGGTGCAGGGCTCGCCGAGCGGAACGGGAACACCCGGACCGGGCGCGCAAAAGCCGAAACCAGGTCCGAAGATCAAGTAAGTCAAGCGCTGCGATTCTCGAACCTTGAGCAGCGGTTTCGACCCGTTTTCGAGCCTGTCACGCGTTGACCGTCTCGGGGGCGGCTCCTACCATGGGCCTCGATCGACGACAGCGCGATTCGGCGGGGACGAATCGAAAGGAAAAGGGTGGACGAGGAAGCCCTCATTGCTTGGCAAGACGTGCTCGACATGGTGGTCGCGGGGCGACCGAACGACCTCGCGTGTCCGTACTGTAGTCACCGGCCGCTGACCGTCGAAGAGATCGATTTCTCGACGAGGATCTCGTGCGGCAAGTGCAAGAAGTACATCCAGGGTCGCTTTCAGTAGCGCGTTCCGACCATGCCAAACGATCGTGACTTTCTCGGACGTGGCCTGCGGTTTCCCGTGTCGGTGAACTTGAACGGTGGCGTGTCGAGCAGCCAGCTCGAAGAGAACGTTCGCCAGTGCATCTTCATCATCCTCGGCACCGCGCCGGGGGAGCGATTGCGCCGCCCCGGTTTCGGCTGCCAGATCCACGACCTCATGTTTGCGCCGAACAACCAGCTCACGGCCGCGCGCGCGGAGATTTACTGCGAAGAGGCGATCCACAAGTTCGAGCCACGCGTGTCGAAGGTCAGCTGTCGTGCGCAGCGCAATGCAGACGAGCCCAACCGACTCGACATCCGGATCGAGTACGTGATCGCGGGCAAGAACGATAAACGCAACCTCGTCTTCCCGTTCTATCTGAAGAACGAAGACGACCAGAACTCCAAGAACGGTAGTAACGGGACGCCATGATTCCACCGCCGAAGCTCGACGACCGCAGCTTCCACGACATCGTCGAGGAAGCGATCTCGATGATCCCGCGCTATTCGCCGGAGTGGACGAATCACAATCCGTCGGATCCGGGCATCACGCTCATCGAGCTCGCCGCGTGGATGACCGACTTGCTCATCTATCGGCTCAACCAAGTTCCCGACAAGAACTACGTCGCGTTCCTGAACTTGCTCGGCATCAAGTTGCGCGCGCCGCGTGCGGCGAAGGCGCTGGTGCGGTTCACGCTGACCGAAGGCGCGACCAAGCAGCGCGTGCCGCGCGGCACGCAGGTGTCGACGCCGCAGGCGACCGAAGAGCACACCGTCACGTTCGAGACCGCGCGCGACGCGATCGTCTCGACCGCGAAGCCGGATCGCTGCTTCTCGTACTACGACGAGGCCTACGCCGAGAACAGCCGCTACATCGATCCGGGGGCGGGCGCGGCGGCGGGCTCGTTCGAGATCTTCGGCGGCGCGCAGCGCATCGATCGCTTCATCTACCTCGGCGATCCGCGGTTCGCGAACGCCGGCGACAACTCGCTGCTCAAGATCTTCCTCGGCACACCCGAGCGCGGCGGCCGCGACATGGCGCGCTTGCTCGAGTGGGAGCATTGGGACGGCACGCGCTGGAAAGATCTGCAGGCCGCACAGATCGACGTCGATCGCGGCGAGGTCGCGTTCCTGGGACCGCTGCGGTTCGAATCGACGACGGTCAACCACGTCGAGGGCCTGTGGGTACGGGGGCGCCTCGCAGAGGTCCCGCAATCTCCCGAGGACACCGAGATCGATACGATCCGCACCAAGGTCGAGGTCGTCGGCGAGGGCCTGTTGCCGACGCAGGCGTACGTGAACCTCGACAACGCCGCGTTCTTGCCGCTCGACCTGTCGAAGAACCTCTATCCGTTCGGCAAGGAGCCGAAGGTCGACTGCATCCTCTATCTGGCGTGCGACGAGCTGATGCAGACGGCCGACGCGTACATCACGATCGAGATGGTGCTCGCCGACTCGACGATCATCCCGCGGCCGAACCCGAGCGATCAGCTCGTGCTCGCGTGGGAGTATTGGGACGGCAAGCGCTGGCGCGGGCTCGGGCGCTCGGCGCCGCGCGGCGCGTTGCCGGGCACCGGCGACGAGCTCGGCTTCCACGACGAATCACGCGCGTTCTCGCAGTCGGGCGTCGTCAGCTTTCGCCGGCCCAAGGACATGGAAGAGCTCGAGCTCAACGGGGTCAAGAAGAAGTGGCTCCGCATCCGCATCGAGAAGGGCGACTACGGCGAGCAGGGCCAGTACACGCTCGAGAACGAGAAGTGGCTGTTCAAGGACGATCGCCCGCTCAAGCCGCCCGCGCTGCGCACGATGACGTTCCGCTATCGCGAAGACTATCGCGACGTGCGCCACGTGCTGTCGTTCAACGACTTCCAGTTCACCGACTGCACCGACGTCGCGCGCACCGAGTACACGATCTTCCAGCCGTTCCAGGCCAAGCCCGAAGAATCACCGGCGCTGTACATGGGCTACACCGCGAAGCCCGCGAACGATCCGATGGGCCTGTTCTTCCAGCTCGAAGAAGAGCTCGGGCTGGGCAGCTTGCCGATCGACGAGGCCGAGGTCGCCACCGCCGAGCTCGAGAAATACGAGTCGATGCGCCGGATGGCGTGGGAAGGCGGCCAGCGCGTCGTCTGGGAGTATTGGGACGGGCGCGATTGGGAGCCGCTCGCGGTCGACGACGAGACGCAGGGTTTCACCTCGAGTGGGTTCGCGATGTTCGTCGCGCCCGACGATTGGGTGAAGTCATCGAAGTTCACCGAAGACCGGTTTTGGCTGCGCGCGCGGCTCGAGCAAGGCGGCTATGTCAAACCGCCGCGCATCAAGATGGTCGTGTCGAACGCGATCGACGCGTTCAACCAAGAGACGATTCGCGGCGAGACGCTCGGCTCGAGCGACGGATCCCCGCTTCAAGCATTCAAGTTCTTGCGCGCGCCGCTGCTCGACGACGAGATCGTCGAGGTCCGCGAGCGCAACGCGCCGAATCCCGACGAGCTCGGCGATCTCGGGGCCGATCCGGTGCGCAAAGCCGAGCCCGAAAATCCGCAGAACAACGAAGTCTGGGTGCGGTGGCGGCGCGTCGACAGTTTCTTCGCGTCGCAGCCGCGCAGCCGGCACTACACGCTCGACTACATCACCGGGACGATCAACTTCGGCGACGGTCGCCGCGGCATGGTGCCGACCGAGGCGAAGAACGCGATCGTCGCGACGCAGTACCGCATCGGCGGCGGATCGTTGGGCAACGTCAACGCGAACACGCTGACGTCGCTCGGCCGTGCGCTCGCCTACGTCGAGAGTGTGACCAACCCGCTGCCCGCGACCGGCGGCGCCGATCGCGAATCGATCGACGAGGCGAAGAATCGCGCGCCGTACACGATCAAGAGCCGCGATCGCGCGGTGACGACCGAAGACTACGAGATGCTGGCGTTGCGCGCATCGACGCAGCTGTCGCGCGCGCGTTGCGTGCCGGATCGCTCGAACCGCGGCCACGTCACGCTCGCGCTCGTGCCGAAAGCCGATCTGCGAACCGACGAGCTGACGCGCCGGCTGGTGCCGTCGAACGAGGTGCTGCGCTACGTCAAGCGCTACCTCGACGAACGCAAGCTCGTCGGCACCGTGCTCAACGTCGTGCGGCCGCGCTACAAGGACGTGTCGATTCGCGTCGTGCTGATCCGCCGCACCGTCGGAACCTCGGATCGGTTGCGCAAAGACATCGAGCTCAAGCTGCGGAAGTTCCTGCACGCGTTGCTCGGCGGCCGCGACGGCAAAGGCTGGGAGTTCGGCCGGCCGGTGCTCAAAGCCGAGATGATCCACCTCGTCGAAGAAGTACCCGGCGTCGAGGGTGTCGATGCCATCGACATTCGCGACGAGCAGCGCAACGTCGGTGTCGAGCACCTCCGGCTCGACGACGACGAGCTCCCGTTCCTCGTCCACGTCCACATCGCGGAAAAGGTCCGCGACGATATCCGCTAAGCATGGTCACCGAAGCCCTCAATCGCCGCGTGGTGCGCGTGCCCGACGTCTCGGGCAAGAAGCTCGACAAGGCCCGTATCCTGCTCGAGGACGCCGGCCTCAAGAACGTCGTCGTGCTCTATCGCGAGAGCTACGAAGACAAGAACACCGTGCTCGAACAACGTCCGGCGCGCGGACAGATGGTCTACGAGACCACCGAGGTCACGATCTGGATCGCGCGTCGCGGCTACCTCGAGCACCTGCCGGCGATCTATCGCCGCAGCGATGGCGCCGGTCGCAACTTGGTGCGCGACCTGTGCTTCGTGTTCGAGCACATGTTCGACTCGATCGCGGACAAGACGCGCAACGGCTGGCGCTACTACGACCCGCACGTCGCGCCGCCCGACTTCTTGCAGTGGCTCTCGCACTGGACGGCGTTCTCGGTCGACCTCGATTGGCCCGAAGCGCAGAAGCGCGCGCTGGTGAAGCGCGCCGTCGATCTCTATCGCATCCGCGGCACCAAGCGCGGGCTCACGCTGTTCCTCAAGCTGTTCACCGGCCACGAGCCCGACATTCAAGAGAACGCGTGGCCGTTCAAAGGCTTTCGCGTCGAAGGCGAAGGCTCCGAGCAAGGCGCACGCATCGCGCTCGATTCGGTCGTGCTGCCGCCGGTCGACACCGCGCATTGCTTCGTCGTGACGATGCCGATCCGATTCGAGGACGTCACGCCGGAGCTCGTGATCCGCATCCACCAGATCATCCAGCTCGAAAAGCCGGCACACACGCACTACTACTTGAAGTTCACGGAAGAGCAGGGCGAGGTCGAGCTGCGCGAGTTCTTCGCGATCGGGCTGCGCTCCGGTATCGGCATCGGTTCCGAGGTCGTGCAAGCGGTCCCCGACGACGCAGGCCCAGCAGGCCCAGCAGGAGAGTCGAAGAAATGAGCGACGCAGTCCAGGGATTCAAGCGCATCAACTTCTTCAAGGGCTTTCTCACGACCGAGAAAGACTGGAACGACGCCGAGCGCTACCACATCGATAAGCGGCGGTTGCACAACCGCATGCTGCACTCGCCGGGCGTCGTGTTCGGCTACTCGGGCGACCTTCGCGTCACGGCGCGTGCTCGCGGCGACCTGTCGGTCGAAGTTCAGACCGGCTACGCGATCGACGGCATGGGCAACGACCTCATGATCTTCGACGCCGCGATCCGCAACATCAACCTCGAAGAGTTCAAGCTGCCGCAGACGATCTACATCGTGCTGCGCTACTACGAAGAGCTCACCGACTTCATCGCGTACAAAGAGAACCTCGAGTACAAGGGCCACCGCCGCGTGCTCGAGAGCTGCAAGGTCGAGCTGTCGCAGACCGAGCCCGACCTTTCGCGCGAGGTCGAGCTCGCGCGCATCTATCTCGAGAAGGGCGTCAACCGGATCCGCGACGCGCGCGATCCGTCGAGCCCGGGCCCGAACGAGATCGACATGCGTTACGTCGCACGCGGCGGATTAGCAGGCTCGATGCTGCCGGGCTTCTTGCGGCTGCGGCTCGAGACGCTGCTCGGACAGATCCGGCGCGCGGGCATCGAGTACACCCGGCGCGGCGTGCTCGGCGGGCACGATGTCGTGCAGGCGTGCAACACGGCCCTGATGTTGCTCTACGCGAACCTCGTCGACCTACGCAACGTCTTCGACATCTTCCGGCTGGTCGTCGATACCGAGGGCGAGCTCTCGCTCGACGTCGACGTCCATCACCCGACGATCGCGCAGAAGAAAGAGTTCAGCGAGTACCGGCGCCAGGTCGAGATTCTTCGCGGCCTGCTCGCCGAGAACAAGAACAACAACGAAGCCTTCCAAAACCTGCTCGCGTATCAGGCGAAGACGGCCGAGATCTTGTTGTCCGCGGTCGGTGATCTCAAGCCGGTGATCGTCGCGCCCGAGGAGAAAAAAGAAGAGAAGGTGGCGGACATCAAGGATTGGGAGGGCGTCAAGGTCACGCCCCAGCCCAAGCCGCAGATGGATCTCGAAGGCATCACGTGGGTGCTCGTCGACGAGATCGAGATTCTCAACAAAGAGTCTGAAGACAAGCACATCTTCACGATCAAAGAAGCGAAGGACTCGTACCGGTCGCGCCAGAAGCTCAAGTATCCGGACGGCACGACCGTCGAGGATACCGGCCGCGCGCACGTCGATGGCTACAGCGAGTTCAAGCTGCTCAACATCACGCCGAACAAGCCGGTCGTCGTGCTGCGCCGCATGGACTACGTCTACGGCGACTACGAGCTCGAGCTGTCGGTGAATGGCAAGAAGGTCAGCGTGGTGTCGTGCGTCGGCACCGACCGCGTCCATCGTTGGCGCAACTGGCCGGCGATGATCACGGCGGAGAACGTCAAAGACGGCACGTTGCTCGTGCGCCAGCAGTCGATCACGGCGGGCCGCGACATCAACATGTTCCACATCTGGGTCTACCAGCCCAAATAGTACGACCCGCAAACTCGACCGTCGCGCCGCGACCGGCGTGCTAGGATATTGCGCGGGGCGTAGGCATGTTCCTCGAGTACATCGATTTCATCTTCGTCCCGTTCCGCGCCGTCTGGAACAAGTGGCTCTCGGCGAAGAACGTGAAGGGCAACTTCCAAGCGGAAGCCGCCCGCGTCAAGTCGCTCAAGAACCTCGGCAAGCAGAAGGTCTCCGACGCGCGCCAGAACCTGAACCAGTACCAGCAGAAGTACGGGCAGCAAGGTCAGCCGGGTCAACCCGGCCAGCCGGGACAAGCGCCGCCGCCGCAAGGCGCGGGTCAACCTGGCGGTTATCCGCAACAAGCGTATCCGCCGCAGGGTGGATATCCGCAACAAGGTTATCAGCAGGGGTATCAGCAAGGAGCCCAACAGATGCAGCAGCCAGGAATGCCAGGTGCACCAGGAATGCCCGGCGCACCAGGAATGCCGGGTGCACCGGGAGGATTTCCCCCGGCGCCGGGATTTCCAGGCGCGCCGATGGGCGCACCACAAATGCCGGGCGGTGGACCGAATCCGAATCCACCGATCCGCACCAAGGGATTCTGGATCTTCAAAAAGAAGTTCTGCTCGCAATGCGAACAGCAACTCGACAAGACGTGGGATGCCTGTCCGTATTGCGCGCAGATGGCGATGCAAGCCGCGCAGGCGCCGGCGAAGCTGCAGAAGCTCAAGACGCAGGCGTTCGTGCTCGACTCGAGCGGCGGTCCGGGCACCGTGCAGCTGCTCGGTTGGTTGATCCCGCTTCAAGGTGCGAATCGCGGCGAGCTATTCACGCTGCAGCCGAAGAACATCATCGGCAACGGCGGTGATCAGACGGCGACCCTGATCCTCAACGACAAGTTCATGTCGGGCAAGCACGCCGAGATCGTCGCCGAGCAGGGGCTGTGGATCTTGCGCGACGCGGGCTCGACGAACGGCACGTACGTCAACAATCGGCGCATCGATCGCCACGAGCTCGTCGACAACGACTTCATCAAGTTCGGCAGCGCGATGGTGAAGTTCAAGAGTCTATGAAGAACACAGCGCTTCACGTGATCGTCGCGGCGATGTTCGTCGCGTTCATTGGAACGGCACTGGCGGACGCGCCGCCTGCCGGTGGCGGCGGTGGTGGTGGTGGCGGCGCCGACGTCTACATGCAGGTGCACGTGCCGGATCCGAAGGATCCGAAGCAGATGGGGAAGGCGCCCGGTATCGACGTGACCGTGGTCACCGGTCCGTCGACGACCGCCGACAAGCTCACGCTATCGAGCGTGAACAAGGGCGTGAAGGTCACGATGAAGGCCGACAAGCTCCGGCCGTACGGTGAAGGCACCGAGACGATCGCGATCGCGCTCGTGATCAACGGCCAGATGATCTGGATCGGCAACGACGACTACGAGCAAGACGAGAGCGTGAAGTATCCCGGCGTGCTCAAGAACCTCGAGCAGGCGATCGACAAGCTTCAGCTCGGCAACGCCGGGCCGGCCGGCTCGAAAGCCACGGTCGTGTCGTACTCGACCGGCGCCGACGTCAAGGTCCCGCTGACCGATCTGAAGAACATCACCGGCCAGGCCCTCGGCAGCCAGCAGGACTACAAGGGCAAGCTGGGCACCGACATGGTCTCCGGCATCAAGCAGGGCTTGTCGGAGCTGCAGAAGGCGGCGACGGCCCGCAAGGCGCTGATCGTCGTCGGCGACGGCAACGACACCAATAACGAGACCGCGAAACCCCAGCTCGCCGAGCTCAAGAAGCAGGCGAGCAAGCAGGGCGTCCAGCTGTTCGCGATCATCTATAAATCGGCGGTGTCGACCGAGGGCGCGGTGATCACGACGATGATCCCGACCGCGCAGACCGCGAACTCGATCGAGGACATCCAGGCCGAGCTGTCCGCGATCATCGCGCGCATGGCCGACCGCTACTACGTGTCGTTCTCGGGCTACGACGAGAAGACCGGCGAGTACCTGCCGTGGGACGGCAAGGAGCACGACCTCGTGCTCAAGATCGATCAGACCGAGACCGATCCCGTGACGATGACGATGTCGCCGGTGTGGGCGCTGCCGGTGAAGTCGAGCTTTCCGTGGTTGATCATCATCCTGTCGGCGGTCGGCTTGCTGCTCTTGATCATCATCATCAAGGCGGCGACGAGAAAGAAGGCCGAGCCGATGCCAATGCCGATGCCCATGCCGATGGCAGCGGCCCCCGAGCCGCCCAAGCCGATGGGGCCGTCGAAGACGGTCATGATCGGCGCTGGCGGCGATCAAGAAGGCTTTCCGATCGTCGGCTGGCTCGTGCCGCTCAACGGCTCGAACGCGTATCAGACCTGGCGGCTCAAGCCAGGCCTCACCAAGATCGGCACGGCGCCGCCGTCCGACCTCGTCGTCAACGACGGCTTCATGAGCACCGAGCACTGCAGCATCACGTGCTCGCCGGCGGGCTTCACGCTGCACGACGGCGGCTCGACGAACGGCTGCTACGTCAACGATCGCAAGGTCCAGAAGCAGGACCTCGTCGATAACGACGTCATCATGCTCGGCAAGACGAACTTCAAGTTCAAGTCGATCAACTAGCAGGCG
>DATBAS010000001.1:0-22900 GCA_036271395.1 Kofleriaceae bacterium | reverse complement strand
TGGATCCTATGCGATTGGCATCGATGTCTCGATAGCCGAGTTGCGCCTCGCGGGCGGCCACGTCGCGCAAGCCCGCGCGCAGCAGTTGCCGCTCGCCGATGCATCGATCGACGCGTGCACGTGCCACCTCGCGTTCATGCTGTTCGACGAGCTCGATCGCGTGGTCGCCGAGCTCGCGCGCGTGATCGCACCGGGCGGCGAGGTTCTCGCCGTGCTCGGCGGCGGCCCGATCGCCGACGACCGCGAGCCCGATGCCTTTCACGAATTCGTAACGCTGTTGCCGCCGGCGCCGCCGCTTGGCGATTCTCGCGCGCGCAGCGAGGCGGGTTGGCGCGCACTATTCGACGAGACGCAATGGAGTGTCTCGCCGTTCGAGCGCTGGGAGCTCGAGCTCGGCGGGACATTCGAAGATGCGTGGGAGTTTCTCGCCGCCAGCTACGAATTGGATGCAGATCACGCCGGCTCGATCCGCGAACGCTTGCACGCCCGCGTTGGCGATCGCACGCGTTGCCGCGTCGTGATGTTTCTTGCGCGCGCTCTTCGCAAGCGCGCTTGACCGCACGTCGTGACGCGCGAGCGCGCAGCCCCATCGGCGGCGCCCGGCTATCCGGCCAGTTGCAGACCTGGCAAGCGGTCTGCACTACGTCACTACAAAGGAGCAAACCAAATGCGACGCAACCTCATCGCAGGCTCGCTGGCCGCCGCGCTCGCGGCGTCGGCGGGTTGCTACTCCGACGCCTACGTCGATCCGGGTTACGGCTACGCCGCCGATCCCGAGCTCGAAGTCGTAGCGCCGGGCGTGCAAGTCGTCGACGATCTCGACTACCCGGTGTTTTACAGCGACGGCTTCTATTGGATGTGGGACGGCGGATTCTGGTACCGCTCGCACTCGTGGCGCGGCGGTTGGGTCGGCATCGGACCCGAGTTCGTGCCGTACGGCATTCGTGGAATTCGCTCGCCACTCGCGTACTCGCACTGGCATGGCGGGATCGCACACGGCGGCGTCGCGTATCGCGGCGGCCGTGCGCCGATCGCGAGCGGCCGGACGTTCCACAGCGCGCCGACGCAGCAACCGCACTTCGTGTCGCGCGGCGGCGGCGGTCACGCAGGCGGGGGTCACGGCGGCGGCCATCGCTGAGTCGCTTATTTCTGCACGACCGTCGCGGTTCCGGCCATGACCTCGGGCGGATTCGCGAGCCACGACGACATCGCCGGGTCGCCGTAGAACCGCGAGCGAAGCCACGCGACGTTCATGCGCGGTGGGCGAGCACGGCATGAATCCACCGCTGCCGTCGGTCGTCTCGCCCACCATCGACAGCACGGCGGGACTGCCACCATCGACGAGATCCCAGCCGACGACGGCTTTGACGCGCGGCTCGCCGATCGCCGAGAGCACGCTGATGTCGCCGCCGAGCGAGTGGCCCGCGAGTGCGATCTTGGTCGAGTCGATCGCCGCGTTCGCGAGCATGTAATCGATCACCGCGGGGACATCGTTCGCGAGAAGCTGGAGGTCCGCGAACAAGCTCTGATCGGCGTAGTCGGTGAGCGCGACCTCGAAGCCCCACGACGCGAGGTGCTCGGCATACGACGCGTATTGCGTGCGTGCGAGCTGAAACCCGGGCGAGATGATCACGAGCGGGAATGGTCCGCTTCCCGCCGGCGTGTAGATCGTCGATGGCAACGTGTGGCCCGAGCCGGCGCCGGGGATCGAGACATCGCTCGTCGAGAACGAGCTCGAGCCGCTCCCGCGAGCGCCGCATCGCCCGCGGTCGCGCCATCCGCGGTCGTCGCGGGCGCGTCGGAAATTGGCGGTTGGCTTGGAACGTTCGAGATTCCAGTCAACGCGTGACGGCCGCAATTCGCGAGTGAGCGCGCGTCGGTGCTAGCATCGCTGCCAGTGCGACCACTCTCGCCAACCGATGCGATGTTCCTGTGGCTCGAGGGCCGTCGCCAACCGATGCATGTCGGCGGGCTGCAGCTCTACACGCCGCCCGAAGGCGCCGGCAGCGACTTCGTGATGAAGCTCGTCGAGGCATGGCGCGAGCACGTCCGCGCGATCCCGCCGTTCGATCAGTTTCCACATTTCCGGCTCGGCCACTACTTCTGGGACGAGGACACCGAGTTCGAGCTCGAGTACCACCTGCGCCACTCCGCGCTGCCGAGGCCGGGACGCGTGCGCGAGCTGTTGTCGCTGGTGTCGCGGCTGCACGGCACCCTGATGGATCGCACGCGTCCGCTGTGGGAGCTCCACTTGATCGAAGGGCTCGCCGATGGCCGCGTCGCGATGTACGCGAAGGTTCATCACGCGATGTTCGACGGCGTCGCCGCGATGAAGATGATGTCGGCCGTGCTGTCGAGCGATCCGAAAGAGCAGCGCCCGCCGCTGTGGGCGCAGACCCGGCCGACGCGCGAGCGCACCCACGCGCCCGACGACACGCCGCCGCAGAGCCTGCTCGAGCGCGCGCTCAAGATGGGTGCCGAGATCGTGCCCGGCCTGCAGAGCGGACTGCGCGAATTGCTCGGCGATGCGACCACCGCGGCGCACGCGACACCGTTTCGCGCGCCGCCGACGATGTTCAACGTGCGGATCTCGGGCTCGCGGCGATTCGCGGCGCAGTCGTTCTCGCTCGAGCGCTTCAAGGCGATCGGCAAGGCGTCGAGCGCGACGCTCAACGACGTCACGCTCGCGGTGTGCGCCGGCGCGTTGCGCCGCTACTTGGTCGCGCACGATGCCCTGCCCGACCGGCCGCTCGTCGCGATGGTGCCGGTCTCGGTGCGCGGTAACGAGCAAGAAGGCGGCAACCAGCTCTCGATCTTGCTCGCGAACCTGGGCACGCATCTCGACGATCCGCTCCAGCGCCTGCGGCTCGTCGTCGACTCGACCACGCTGGCCAAGGATCGGCTCGCGAAGATGTCGAAGCTCGAGCGCGTCGCGCACGCCGCCGCGATGAGCGCGCCGATGGGTGCGAGCATGGTGACCGGCCACGCGAAGAAGCATCCGATCTACAACGTCGTGATCTCGAACGTGCCCGGTCCCAAGCACACGCTGTATCTCGACGGCATGCGGCTCGACGAGAGCTATCCGGTCTCGATCCCCGTCGATTACCTGGCGCTCAACATCACGATCACCGGCTACGGCGATGACCTCGGCTTCGGCTACATCGCGTGCCGGCGCTCGGTGCCGGCGCTACAGCGCATGCTCGATTACACGCAGGAGTCGCTGCTCGAGCTCGAGTCCGCGGTCGCGGCCTAGCCCGCGCTGTTGTCGACCGCAACCTGCGCGCGCGGACGCGAACGGCCGCCGCCACCGCCTTGTGCGGGCGTGCCCGTCGCGGGGACGTTGCCGTTCGGGTTGAGCAAGTCGGGCGAGAAGCCTGAAAACCCCGGCTTCGCCATCACCGCGAACTTCTGGATCACGTTGCTGAGCCGGTTGAGCGTGTCGATGCCGTGATCGGCGGTGCTGAGCCAGCCATTCACCGGCGCGATCATGTCCGTGTTGCCGACGCTCTCGCCACCTTTGACGAGTGCCAGCTCACGGACGTCGATCGCTTCTGGCCTTCGCATGCCGGCGGTCAGTGCACTGCTCGTGCCGGCACGGCCACTCGGGTTTACATACAGTTGCGCGGATCGGCCCCGTCGCCGCCGGATAGCGACCTGTCAACTCGGAGGCTGCCACGCGGCCCCGGTCTCGCAATCGACGTGCGCGAGCTTGATCGTCGGCGACAGCTCCAGCGTGCCCAGCACGATCGGCAATTGAAATCGCCGAGGTCCGCACGAGCCGGGGTTGAACACGTAGATGCCTCGATCGAGGCCGATGAACGGGACGTGCGAGTGGCCGCAGATCACGAGCCGTGCAGCTTCGTCGCGCGCTTGCTTGGCCACTTCGGCGCGCAGCTTCGGCCCGTACACGCCGATGTGCACGATCATCATGCGCAACGCCGGATGGTCGAGCACCAGCACGTCGGGCAACTCCGCGTTATCGATGTTGCCGCGGATCGCGTAGAGCTGCGCGATTCGCGCAAGCTCGCCCGTCACGGCGCGATCGCCGATGTCGCCGGCGTGCAAGATCGCATCGGGCTTGTAGTCGCGAATGATCCGATACGTGTCGGCATGCGGCGCGCTGTGCGTATCCGCGACTACGACGAGGCGCTTGGCCTCTGCCGGCAGCGCGAGCTGTTTTCGGATGAGCTTTGCCACCGCAGTCTATAGAGTACGCGCCGTGCGCTCGTTCGTCTTCGGCATCGCCGCGCTGGTCGCCTGCAATCACGCGCCCGGCGGCGAGCCCAGCGACGCGACGATGTCCGCAGGTGACGCGATGTCGTCGTCATCGAGCGACGCCGCGATGCAATCGGCCGCGTGCGGCACGCGCACCGATCGCCGCGGCAAGACCAGCCGCAGCGTGATGGTCGGCGGTGCGAATCGCACGTACGAAGTTTATCTGCCGGCGAGCGCCGATCCGGCGACGCCGATGCCGCTCGTCTACGTATTCCACGGCTACACGATGTCGGGCGACGAGATGGTCTCGCTCACCGACTACACGGCGATCGCCGACGCCGACAACGTCGCGGTCGTGTTTCCCGACGGCGAAGGCGGTCCCGACAGCCTCGGCGCGCCATGGAACGTCGGCAGCGACGTCTGCCCGGCGGTCGGCGGAATCTCGCCGGCGCTCGCGTACGGCGACGACATGGATTTCATCGACGCGATGCGCGCCGACGTCGCGACCGATCAGTGCATCGATGCCGACCACGTGTTCGCGACCGGGTTCTCCATGGGCGGCTACATGGCCCATCACGTCGGCTGCGAGCGGACCGACTTTCGCGCGGTCGCACCGCACTCGGGCGGCACGCACGATCTGACCGCGTGCCCGAGCGTGCACAAGCCGATCATCATCTTCCACGGCACGTCGGACGAGACCGTTCCCGACGCGTGCGACGATCCGAGCGTCGCGCAGATCGCCGGATATCCGGCATCGGCGACCCAGTGGGCAGCGCATAACGGCTGCGCGACGACGTTCACGACGACGACCGTCGAAAATGGCACCTGCATCGTCTACGACAACTGCCCCGCAGACGGCCAAGTCGAGCTCTGCACGTTCACCAACATGCTGCACTGCTGGGCCGGCGGCACCGGCACGTTCGGCTGCCCGACATACCAGAGCGCCACGCAGCTCGAATGGGCGTTCTTCAAGCAGTACGCTTGGTGAATGAACGACGAACGAGTCACGGTCGAATCAGCACCACACATCCGCGTCGCGCTCGGCGATGACGTGATCGCCGAGACCACGCACGGCTACGTGGTCCACGAGCGCGGCCTGTCCGACCGCTACTACGTGCCGCGCGCCGACGTTCGCGCCGAGCTCTCGGCGGGCACCGGCGCAGGGACGTGCCCGTGGAAAGGCGAGTGGAAGCACCTCGACGTCACGCTCGGCGGCAAGCGGGTCGCGAACGGCGCGTGGACGTACTTCGAGACCAAGCCGGTCACCGACGCGACCAAAGACTTCGTCGCGTTCTACGACAACAAGTTCGACGTGACCGCCGGCTAAGCTAGCGCGCCGCGCCGTCGTTGACGTCGTTGTCGTCGGGCAGCAGGCCATCGTCGTCCGCGACGAGCATGCCCGCGGCCGCGCTCCACAGCGGCGTGCCGTCGTCATCGACGAGCGCGAGCCCGCTCGAGGTCAGCTGCATCGCAGCATCGGAGTAGCCGGCCGTGCCCGCGGCCCACAGCTGGTCGCCGTCGCCGTCGAAGATCGCGAGCTCGCCGTTGTCTTCGAGCACTGCCGTCGCGGCGCCCTCCGCGGGCACCGACCACGAGGTCTTGCCGTTCGCGGCGAGCACGAGCGTGCCCGATTCCGAGAGCGACAGCGTCGCCGTACCGTCGCACGAGCTCAGCGACTCGCCGGCGGCGAGCCCTTCGGTCGGCTGCAGCGCGCCGCACGCGGCGGGGACTTCGCGATGCGACGTGGTCGGGCGGTTCGTGCCGCCCGGCTTCGGCGCGAGCAACATGTTCGCGGTGTCGGCATCGATACTGCCGATGCCGCTGACGTCGAAGTTGCCGGCGTACTGCCACGACCGATTCGTGTGGCGATAGCGGCTGCCCATCTGATCGAGATCGGCGGGCACGACGTTCGCGAACCCTTTGTAGAAGTAGCTCGCGGCGGAAACGCCGTCGATCTTCACCTTCGCGTCATGGAACGTGTTGAGCCCGAACGGCGTGCTGTACACGTCGGCGCGATAGCCCTCGGCGTGAACTTCGTTGACCCACCCGCGCACGTAGCTCGTCGACGCCGATGGATGATCGAAGTACGTGCCGGCCTCGAGATCGAGAAAGACCGGGATGTCGCGATCGGGCTCCCAGCCGAATGCCTTCATGTCGGCGGCCGCGCGCTTGCCATCGATCTTGCCCTGCGCTGCGGTGAGGTTGTGCGCGCCGCAGATCGACGATGTTTGCTGGCCGACGTAGATCGGCTCGAACTTCCAACCGGTCGCGTGGCTGAGCGCGACCACGCCGGCCTTCGACCATCCCGAGCCGCCGTCGCACGGTCCGCCGACGTAGACGCCGTAGAATTTCACGCCGTGATTCTTGAGCAGGCTCTTGGCCTGCGACGCGCTGATCTCTTCGGCGCGATCGGCGCCGCGGATCGGCGTGATCTTCGCGGCCGCGATCGCTTCGGGCGAGCCCGGAATCGGATCGGCATCGAGATCGTCGTCGTCGGTGCCGTCGATCGTGGTGGTGCAGGCAGAAGCGAATAACAGAACGGCGAGGACCTTGCGCATGGTCGTGGCGTTCAGCAACGGCCGTGCCCGTGTGGTCGCGTGTCGGATCGCTGCGTTAGCGTGCAAAGCGCCGTGGGCTGAAGGGCGGCGCCTGCAACCAGGCGTGCGCAACTCGTGCGACGCTCGCGGCATGGCGCGCGTGCTCGTCCCGCTCCCCGATCGCGACTTCGACACGACCGAAGTCGCCATTCCGTGGCTATTACTGCGCGAGGCCGGCCACGACATGGTGTTCGCGACCGAAACCGGCGCGACCCCGGCATGCGATCCGCTGCTGCTCACCGGCGTGGTGTTCGGCAAGCTCGGTGCGCGCGCGGATGCGATCGCCGCGTATCGCGAGATGGAGCCATCGCTCGCATCCGCGATCAGCTGGAAGGATCTGCGCGCCGATGACTACGACGCGCTGTTCTTGGCCGGCGGTCACGCGCCCGGCATGCGGCAATATCTCGGCAGCGACGACGTGCATCGCCTGATCGCCGCGTTCTTCGCGACGGTTAAGCCGATCGCCGCGATCTGTCACGGCGTGCTCGCGGCAGCACGCAGCAACCGCGACGGCAAGAGCGTGCTTCACGGCGTGAAGACGACGTGCTTACCGAAATACATGGAGCGCGTCGCGTTTTATTCCACCGTTTGGCGACGTGGCCGCTACTACAGAACGTATCCGAAATACGTCGAGGATGAAGTTTGTGACGCATTGGCAACGCACGACGACTTCGTCCGCGGGCCGCGCGTGTTGTCCAAACGCGGGACACGCGATGACGATTCGCACGCATTCGTCGTCGAAGATGGCCGCTACGTGTCGGGGCGATGGCCTGGCGATGCATACTTGATCGGCAAGAAACTGGTGGAACGCTTACCAGCGGCAAGCCCGGCGAACGCCGAGCGAGCAGCAGCGCTGCGTAGTTAAGTTAACCAATACGAACGTCGGGGGTCTCTAACGATCATGCGAATCCGTGTCGCGCTGGTGCTCGCGCTGGTCGCGCCGGTGGCGCTGGCCGCAGATCGCTCGCCGACGATCTCGGACTATCGCTACTTCCGCGCGTTGTCGATCGACTTGCTCGGCCGGCCGCCGACGCGCGCCGAGCTCGCGACGTTCGAGCAAGCCGACTTCGATCTCGACGCGTGGATCGACACCCACTTGACCGGCGACGGTTACGCCGAGCGGTTGTCGCGCGTGTACATGGACGCGCTGCGGTTGGATCTCGGTAACAGCTTCGCGTTCGTGCCGAACCCCGTGGTGTTGCGGCGCGAGACGATCACCGGCCCCGACGGCGCGCTGATGTACATCTACTATCGCCGCGGCCAGCGCCGCATCGATCCCGCGACCGATGGCGACTTCTGCATGACGCAGGCGGAGACCGGCTTGCAGTTCCCGCCGAACGCGGCGGCCACCGGCAGCGCGAAGCCCGTGACGCAAGATGTGATCGATACGCGGACCGTCGTGGTCAAGCCGTGGTGGCTCTACGCCGACTATCGCGACAAAGAGCCGAGCGACTATGCCGGCGCAGATTGGCAGAAGCGATTCCCGGGATTCGCGCCCGCGCCGGCGCTGCTCGTCGAGCCCGACAACAAGACCAAGACCACGCAGGTGCGCGTGTGCCGCGAAGAAGCACAGGTCGCCGACACCGGCGCGGTCTACGCATCGGGTCGCGTGCCCGCGAAGAAAGGCGATCCGAACCCGTTCGGCCGCTTGAATCAGCCGCCGAACGACACCGGGTTCGCGAAGAACGCGAAGGGCCGCGCGGTGTCGTGCATGTCGGGCACCGGGTTTCAAAACTCGGTCGATTGCGGCTGCGGCGTGGGGCTCGAGCGCTGCATGCCCGGCGCGGGGCCGCAAAATGATCCGCCCGCGTTCGTGATGTCGTCGAAGACGCCGCTCGGCGCCGACTTGCCGTTCGACGCGAACGCGCAGCCCGCATCGCAGTGGGCGCGCACGTGGTGGGGCGAAGAAGCGCGGCACTTTCTCGCGAAGATCTTCGTCGACGATCGCGATTTTCGCGAGGTGCTGACCGCGCGCTCCACCGAAGTCAACGGTCCGCTCGCGCAGTTCTATCGCTTCATCGCGAGCGCGACGTGTTGCGGTCCCGGCGCCGATGCCGGCTACACGCGGCCCGATCCGCTCGTCGATCCCGGCGTCGTGCCCGACGCGCTGGTGCCCGAAGACACCGCGACGTGGTTGCCGATCGCCGATCGCGGGCCACACGCATCGGGAATTCTCACGATGCCGATCTTCCTCACCAAGTACGGCTCGCGCCGCGCACGCGCCCACGTGCTCTACAACGCGTTCCTGTGCAAAGACTTCGTCGCCGACACGGTCAAGCTCGCGCCGTCGGACGATCCGGATCTGACGAAGCGGCCGGGCTGCTCGACGTGTCATCAGACGCTCGAGCCGATGGCCGCGTACTTCACGCGCATCCAAGAGAGCGATTGGACGTGGCTGCCGGCGACGCAGTTCCCGATGACCTCGCCGAAATGCCAAGGCCCGAACCAGAGCGGCCTGTGCAAGCAGATCTACGATCCCGCATTCAGCAAGCTGCGTGGCGCGTATGCGTCGCCGTCGCACGCCGACGAAGGCCCCGCCGGCATGGCACACGACCTCGTCACCGCGCCCGAGTTCGCACCGTGCGTGGTCGACAATGTCGCGAGCTCGCTGCTCGGCCGCGCGCTGTCGCCCGAAGACGATGCGTGGAAGACGTCGCTGGTCAAGGTCTTCGTCGACGGCGGCTATCGCATGAAGGCGCTCGTGCGCGCGGTCGTGAAGTCGCCGCGCTATCGCGACGCGAACGACGTGAAGCCATGAAGCTGCTGGCGCTGGTGTTGGTCACCGCGTGCACGAGCCAGACGCTCGAGCCGAGCGCGCCGCAGCCGTTGCCCGCGCCGCAGGCGGCGATGATCGACACGACGCCGAAAGCGCGCCGCCGCATGGTGCCGCCCGAAGTCTATCTGCGCGCATACGTGACGTGGTTCGGCGGGCTCGTGCCGCTCGACGTCCAAAATCGCGCGCGGCCGAAGGGCTTGTTCGATGCGTGGGACGACTATCTCGCGGCGCTCGGTTTGCCCGACTACAAGATCGACCTGCCGCGCCAGACCCAGAGCAACACGCTGATGCTCGCCACGCTCGGCCGGCTCGGCGAAGCACTATGCGTGCGCGCCGCCGAGCACGATTTACACGCCAAGTTGCGGATCGATCAGCGCGTCGTGTTCGCGTTCGATTCGCAGGCCACGTTCGAAGCGGGCTTCGATGTGCTGCATCGCACGTTCCTTGGCTATCCGGTGAAGCTCGCGCCGCCCGACCGCGTCGAACGGTTTCACACGTTGTTCACCGCCGTCGCACAGCGCCATGCAGGCGCGAAACAGCCGCTCACCGCCGACGAAACGGCGTGGGCGGCCGTGTGCACGGCGCTCGTCCAGCACCCCGAAGCGGAGCTTTACTAATGAAGCGCAGAACGTTCTTGCAGCTCCTCGGCGGCGGCTCGGCCGCGCTCGCCTTCCGCAAGCCGCTGTTCGCCGCGGCCGCGAAGGCGCCGGCGGATCAGTTCTTCATCTTCGTGCACGCCGCCGGCGGCTGGGACGTGACGCTGTGGGCCGATCCGCGCAACGAGAAGAAGGGCATCGTCGATCCGGCGTCGTCGGAGAACACCGATGTCGCGCCGATCACGCGATGGAAGAACGCGGCGCTCGACGGCGGCGCAGACACGTTCGAGATCCTCGCGCCCGGCGACGTCGCGCTGCGGTTCGGGCCCGGCATCGGCGATCTGTTCGACCTGCGCCATCGCCTGACGATCATCAACGGCTTGGCGATGAACACGGTGAGCCACCCCGATGGCACCGCGTTTTCGGCGACCGGGCGTCACCTCGCCGGCGGCCACCCTCCGGCGTCGTCGATCGACGTCGCGGTCGCGAACGAGCTCGGCGCCGGCCAGCTGTTGCCCGACATCGCGATCGGCTTCCCGTCATCGTACGTCGGCGAACACCTGGATCGCCGCGCGATCCCGCTGCGCGTCGCCAACGCCGGCACGATCTCGAAGTCGCTGGCGCGCAGCGACGCTTACTTCAAAGACGCCGATCGCGCCGCGATCACCGCGCTGCTCTCCGACGAGGCGAAGACGCTCGCCGCCGACTCGACGTATCCCGAGACGTTCGAGCGCATGCGCAGCCAGGACGATTCGCTGCCGCGTTTGCTCGGCGACGATCTCAAGGCGGCGTTCACCGCAAAGGCGCTCACCGACGCGTATCCGCAGCTCGACTACAAGGCGAAGTACATCGGCCAAGGTGCGCTCGGTGCCGCGTTCGCCGTCGAGGCGATGAAGCGCGACTTGGTTCGCTGCGTCGGCTTCGCGCTCGGCGGGCTCGACACGCACAACCAGAACTACAAGCAGCACGCACACACGCAGCAGGAGATCTTCAACACCGTCGCGACGCTCGTGAAGCTGCTCGACACGACGCCGCACCCGACGCGCCACGGCGCCAAGCTCGCCGATCACGCGCACATCTTGGTGTTCTCCGATTTTTGTCGAACGCCGCAGATCAACCTGTCGGGCGGCCGCGATCACTACCCGAACAACTCCGCGCTCGTGATCTCGCCGCGGTTCAAAGGCGGGCGCTCGTTCGGCAAGACCGACCACGAGCAGCTATTGCCTGCCGATTCCGGGCTCAAGTTCTCCGACGGGCCACGTCCGATCGCGCCGCCCGATCTGCTCGCGACGTTCTTGCATGCGTTCGCGATCGACCCGCGCGTGTACTTGCGCGACGGCGAAGTCGTGTCCGAAATGTTGGCATGAAGCTCGCGGTCCTCTGCTTCATCGCCGCGTGTGCGCATCCGCAAGCGACCCTGTCGCTGACGGCCGGTCCGAGCTTCGCCGACGTGCGCGCGGAGCAGATCGTCGAGCAAGGCGACCTCGCCTACGTGTTCGGCCCCGACCGCATCACGGTCGCGCGCGGCGGTGTCGTCACCAACGTCGTCTCGCTCACGTGTGGCAACGCCTGCCCCGAGCACGTGTGGACGAGCGCCGCTTCGATCCCCGCGCTCGATGGCGACGGCCGCTGGATCGTCGCGACGCGCTACGACGGCACGCTGTGGCGCGTGACGATGAGCGGCGAGCTCGAATCGATCGGCGATCGGTTCCGCGCCGGCGATAGAGTCACGCAGGTCGATAGCGCCGGGCCGACGATCGCGCTCGCGCTCGCTGGCGCGACCGGGATCACGACCGACGGCGTCCACGTCGCGCGCTATCCGATCACCGGCGAGCTCGCGGTCGCGCACGATCGACTCGCGGTCGCGACCGAGCATGCGACCGAGCTCTGGGACCTCGCGAAGAACACGCGCATGATCTTCCCGATCACCGGGCATCCGGCGTTTCTCGACGGCACCAGCCCCGAACCACGCCTCGTCGTGATGCAGGCCGATGCGCTGTGGTACGCGCGCGGCGGCGTGTTGCACCGCGTGAGCGTGCCGGCGCACTACGCGGCCGTCGTCGCCGGTGCCCAGCTATGGCTGCGCGATGGCAAGGCGCTCTACGTGATGCTCGACGACGTGCTGCGCAAGACCGACGCAACGCTCGCCGCGGCCGATGCCGTCGACACGCTTCTGGGGTCGCCGAGCGGCGACGTCTGGCTCGGTGCGAAATCCGGCGTGCGCCGGTTCTCGCTCGCGCGCACGATCGACGACTCGAAGTGGACCGCACAAGTCCAGCCGGTGTTCGCCCACGTGTGTGCGCACTGCCACTTGCCGGGCGGCAGCGCCGACGTCGATCTGTCGTCGGCAGCGCTATGGACCTCCGAGCACGACGAGCTCGTGCGCCGCGTGATCGTCACGCGCACGATGCCGCCTGCGGGCACGTCGCTATCGGATGGCGACCGCGCCGCGCTCGCCACGTGGCTCGGCGTGCAAAACTGATCGTATGGCGAAGCCGACGGACGCGGTCGTGAAGCGGCTGCTCGAGTTCGGCCTCGAGCTGCCCGGCGCGCACACGAAGGCGCCGTGGCCCGGTCACAACGATCTCGCCGTCAACGACAAGACGTTCGCGTATCTCAGCACGCCGGGCGAGCCGTTCTCGATCGGCTGCAAGCTGCCGCGGTCGGCACAGGTCGCGCTGATGTTGCCGTTCTGCTCGCCGACCGCGTACGGCCTCGGCAAGAGCGGCTGGGTCACCGCGGCGTGGCCGGCGAAGCTGGCGATCGACGAGGAAATGCTGCGCGCGTGGATCGTCGAGAGCTATCGCGCGCAGGCGCCGAAGAAGCTGATCAAGCAGCTCGACGCGCGTTAGGCGACCAGATTCTTGAAGTGGCGCAGGTACGTCACGAACGCGGGCGAGACCGCAAGCGCGGCGAGCTCGTCGGGCGTCGCCGGTGGACGCTTCGGCTCCCAGCCCGGCGTCGTCGCGTGGCGCGGCCAATCCGGGTTGAAGATCGCGCAGCGCGCGAGCGCGACCACGTCGGCGCCGCGATCGAGTGCCGCGGCGGCATCGGCGCCGGTCCAGATGTTGCCGCACGCGAACAGCGCGACGTCGTTCGGCAGCGCCGCGCGGATCATCGGGATCGGATGCTGCTCGGGATACTTGCGCGTGTTGCGCTCGGCGTAGAACAGCGAGGCGTGGATGAAGTCCGCGCCGTCGTCGCACAGCCACTTCGCGATCTGCACGACCTCGTCGAAGTCGAGGCCCTTCGCGTTGCCGCCCGATTCGAACGACAGCCGCACGCCGGCGGTGAACTTCGGCCCGACGCGCGCCCGCACGCGGCGCATCACTTCGCGCACGAGCCGCGCGCGGTTGTCGAGCGACGCACCGCCCCAGCGATCGCCGCGCGTGTTTTGCGTCGCGCTCATGAACTGCGTCAGCAAGTAGCCGTGCGCGCCGTGCAGCTCGACGCCGGTCCAGCCGGCTTGCTGCGCACGCGCCGCCGCGGCGACGAAATCGCCGATCACGCGCTCGATGTCGGCTTCGGTCGCTTCGCGCGGCGTCTCGAAGTCCTTGCCGTCCTCGTGAAACGTCGTCGCGCTCCAGACCTGCTCGCCGGTGAGCCGCTGGGTCGCGCGCACGCCGCCGTGAAATAGCTGGACCATTCCGGCACAGCCGCCGCGCTGCACGCGCTCGGCAAATCGCGCGAGCCCGTCGAGCTCGTCGTCGCGATCGATGCCGAGCTGGCCGTCCCACGCTTTGCCGTCGCGCGATACGTAGGCGGCGCACGTCGCCACGCAGCCGAAGCCGCCGTCGGCGCGGCGCGCGAGCCAATGAATTTCGTCCTCACCGGCGCGTCCATCGGCGAGCGACTGGCCGTTCGTCATCGCGGCGACGGCTGTACGGTTGGTCAGGACGAGACCGGAGCGAAGAGTTAATGGCGCATCGAGCATCGGTAGGACGCGATCGTATATGATGTCCGCTCCATGACGCGGGTGTGGGTCAGCATCGCCGTGGTCATCGGCAGCGCCGGAGTCGCGCACGCCGAGGACACGCTCACCATCGATCAGGCCGTTCAGCTCGCGCTCACGCGCAACGAGCGCGCTCGGATCACCGATCTCGACGTTGTCGAAGCCGAGGCCGGCGTCGATAGAGCACGCGTCGCGTTTCTGCCGGTGCTCGCCGCGAACGGCGCGTACACGCTGCATCCCGTCGACAAGGCGCCGAAGAACGTCGGCAACGGCGATCTCGCACTCTCGCAGCCGATCTTCGCACCGTCGGCATTCCCGCTCTACGACCAGGCCAAGCACGTGCTCGAGGCGCAGCTCGCGCAGAGCGTCGACGACAAGCGCATACTCGCGTTCGATACCGCACGCGCGTTCTTTGCCGTGTTGCTCGCGCAACGCGTCGTCGATGCCGCGCAGCGAGAGCTCGATACGGCGACCTTCAACGTCAAGCAGACCGACGCGCAGTACAAAGCGCGGATCGCCAGCTCGAACGACGTGACGCGCGCGAAGCTCGACCTCGCCGGCAGCCAGCGCGAGCTCGAGACCGACAAAGGCAACTACAACGCCGCGCTCGTCGCGCTCGCGTACATCGTCAACACGAAGCCGCCCGCGAAGCTCACGACTCCGACCGCGCTGTTCAACGCCGGCAAGGCGCCGCTCGGCTCGGTCGATCAACTCGTCACGCAGGGCGTCGCACGACGACCCGATCTCACCGCACACAAGGCCTCGGCGGTGGCCGCACACGACTTCGCGCGCGAGCCGCGCTGGCGCTACCTGCCGACGCTCGGCTTCCTCGGCGAGCTCACCGCGACCACCGACAATTCTCCCGGCACCGATCACGTCGATGGCTTCATCGCAGTGCAGGCGTCATGGACGATCTGGGACGGCGGCGCGCGCGAGGCCGACTCCAAGTCGCGCGACGCGGCCGCCGAGATCGACGATCTCCAAACCCAGATGCTCGTGCGCTCGGTCGAAAACGACGTGCGCACGGCCGCCGCGCAGCTCACGGCGGCGCAAAATGCGCTGTCGGGCGCCCAAGATGCGGTCGAAGCTTCCCGCACGAGCGTCGAAGAGACCTCGCAGCTCTACAACAACGGGCTCGCGAAGGCGATCGAGCTCGTCGATGCCAACGAGCAGCGGTTCACCGCCGAAGTCTCGTATGCCGAAGCCGAGTACGCGGTGGCCAACGCGTATCTCGCACTGCGCCAAGCGCTAGGCCTCACTCCGCTGGAGGATCGTAAATGACACGCGCGTTCGTGCTCGCTGGAGCTCTCACAATCGCCGCAACATCGGGATCGGGGTGCGGCAAGGCCAAAGACGCACCGGTGATCGGCAAGCGGCAAAAGCTCGAATATCCGGTCGACGTCGCGCCGCTCGAGCAACGCTCGATGACGTTCTCGGTCGAAGCGCCCGGCAGCGTCGACGCGTATCAAGTGCAGATCACGGCGCGCGTCGGCGGCCCCGTCGACGAAGTGAAGTTCATGGAGGGCGACGACGTCAACAAAGACCAGCCGCTCGTCACGATCGATCGCGCGCGCTACGCGATCGCGCTCGAGCAGGCGAAGTCGGCGTACGCGAAAGCGGTCGCGACCGAGAAGTCGGCCGAAGCGGCGCTCAACCGCCGGCTCGAAGCGGAGAAAGCGTCGCCCGGCGTGATCGCCGGCGAAGAGATCGAGCAGAAGCAAACCGCGGTCGATACCGCGAAGGCCGACGTCGACGCCGCCAAGGAAGCGCAGGCCGTCTCCGAGCTCGATCTCAAGGAATCGGTCGTGCTCGCCACGGTGAAAGGCACGGTCCAGACGCGCACGGTGCAGCAGGGCCAATATCTGGCGGCCGGCAACGTGCTCGCGACGATCATCCAGCGCGAGCCGATGCTGCTTCGCTTCTCGGTGTCGGAGACCGATGCGCCGCGCCTGCGCCGCGCGATGGAGCGCGGTCCGCTGATGGCGACGTTCGTGATGCCGCGCGACACGCCGTTTCAGTTCCAGGCCAAGCTGTCGTTCCTCGGCGAAGCCGCCGATCCGAGCACGCGGCTATTCTTGGCGACCGCCGAAGTGATCCCGCCGATGAAGACCGCGGCGCCCGGCGACAAGAACGCGATGAAAGCCGCGAAGCGGCTGCGGCCCGGCGCGTTCGCGCAGGTGTCGATTCCCGTCGGGGCGGCGCGTCCCGGCATGGTCGTCCCGCAGATCGCCGTGACGCCGACCGAAAAGGGCAAAGTCGTCTACATCGTCGACAAGGACAACATCGCGCACCAGAAGGTCGTCGAGACCGGCATGCACACGTCGCAGGGCGGCATCGAGATCACGCGCGGCGTGAACCCTGGTGATCTGCTCGTCGTCGCGGGCGCCGATCCGTTGACCGAAGGCGCGACCGTCACGATCAAGACCAAGACCACGCTCGAAGCCGCGCTTCAAGCCGGCCAAGGCTCGGACTCGACGGCGGATGTGCCGCCACCGCCACTGCCGCCGCTGCCGCCGACCGGCTCGGGCTCGAACGGTTCGGCCGCGCTGCCGGTCGCCGCAGGATCCGGCAAATGAACATCACCGACCTCTGCCTGCGCAGGCCGGTGTTCGCGTGGATGATGATGTTCGCGACGATCATGTTCGGCATGATCGCGCTGGGCATCATCCCCGGCGCCGCCGGCATCGGCGTCAGCCAGTTCCCAGACGTCAACAACCCCGTCGTCACCGTCTCGGTGACATGGACGGGCGCATCGCCGGAAGATGTCGAGACCGGCATCGTGAACCAGATCGAGGACGTGCTCGCGCAGGTCACCGGCGTGATCGAGATCGACTCGCAGTCGAAGACCGGCAGCGCGCGCGTCACGGTCACGTTCGACATCGATCGCGACATCGATCTCGCCGTGCAAGACGTCCAGGCGAAGATCGCGCAGGTCCAGCGCCAGTTGCCGCTCAACGTGCAATCGCCGACGGTGTCGAAGAGCAACCCCGACGACACCCCGATCATGACCGTCGGCGTCTCCGGGCCGTTCTCGCGCCAGAAGCTCGCCGATGTCGCCCGCTATCAGCTGCAGGACGCGCTGACCACGCTCGACGGCGTCGGCCAGGTCTCGCAGATGGGCTACATCGATCGCGCCGTCCGGATCTGGGTCGACGCCGACAAGCTGATCGCGACGCAGACGACCGTCACCGACATCACGTCGGCGCTCGCCGCCCAGCACGTGACGTCGTCGGGCGGTCAGATGACGAACGGCCAGAAGGCGATCGACGTGCGCGTCCTCGGCGAAGCCGCCGACCTCGACACGCTCCGCAACATCCCGATCAAGAAGCTCGGCTCCGAGATCGTGCGGCTCGGCGACATCGCGCTCGTGCAGGACGGCTTCGAGGACGAAACCTCACGCGCGCGCGCGAACGGCCAGCCGACGCAGGCGATGGGCATCTTGAAGGCGCCCGGCTCGAACGCGGTTTCGGTCGCGTCGCGCGTTCGCGCCGCGATCGGCGATCTGCAGAAGACGCTGCCGCCCGGCATGCAGCTGTCGGTGCTGTTCGACACCACCGACTTCATCAAAGAATCCGTCAACGAGATCGGCATCGAGCTCGTGCTCGCCGTGATCTTGACCGCGATCGTGTGCTGGCTGTTCCTCGGCTCGCTGTCATCGACGTTGAACGTGCTGTTCGCGATCCCGATGTCGCTGCTCGGCACCGTCGCGGTGCTGTTCTTCCTGCACTGGACGCTCAATACCTTCACGCTGCTCGGCTTATCACTCGCGGTCGGCCTCGTCGTCGACGATGCCGTGATGGTGATGGAGAACATCTATCGCCACGCCGAGATGGGAAAATCCAAAGTTCAGGCCGCGAGCGATGGCACGAAGGAGATCACGTTCGCAGCGCTCGCCGCCACGATCGCCGTGATCGCGATCTTCTTGCCGGTCGCGTTCATGAGCGGCGTGATCGGCAAGTACTTCTTGCAGTTCGGCGTGACGCTGTCGGTCGCCGTCGCGATCTCGTACTTCGAGGCGATCACGCTCGCCCCTGCGCGCTGCGCGCAGATGCTCAACGTCACGCACAACAAAGGCTTCGTCGCGCGCGTCGGCGACAAGATCTTCGAAAAGCTCTCGGGCGCCTACGCGCGCACGCTGGCGCGAGCACTCAAGCGCCCGACCCTCGTCGTGATCGGCGGCGTCGGCGTGATGATCATCGCGTGGCTCGCGTTCAAGCAGCTCAACCAGGAGATGGTCCCGAGCCAGGATCAGAGCCGGCTGCAGATCAAGCTCACGGCGACGATCGGCGCGGACATCGACGAGACCGACCGATTGACCAAGCTCGCCGAAGACATCCTCAACAAGCACCCCGAGGTCACGCTGATCCAATCGACGATCAACGTCGGCACCGCGACGCTGTCGGTGACGATGGTCGATCCGAGGCAGCGCAAGCAGACGCAGCAGCAACTGCAAGCGGTCTTCCGCAAGGAGCTCTCGCAAATTCCCGGCGTGCGTGCCGCGGTGATCGATCTGTCGCAACAAGGTTTCGGAGCCGGCAAGGGCAAGCCGCTCGAGCTCTCGATCCGCGGCCAAGATTGGACCGGGCTGATCGCGCTGTCGCAAAAATTGCAGGGCGAGCTGCAGACCTCCGGGCTGGCCGTCGACCTCGACAGCGACTACACGCTCGGTCCGCCCGAGCTCGCCGTGACACCCGACCGCGCGGCCGCCGCCGACGTCGGCGTGCAGGTCAACGACATCGTCAACTCGATCAGCATCCTGGTCGGCGGGCAGCAGATCGGCCAGTACTCGACGGCCGGCCGCCGCATGAACATCGACATGCGGCTGATCGCTTCGCAGCGCACGCGGCCCGAGGATCTGCAAAACCTCTACGTGCGCGCGACGCAAAACGGCACATCGAACCTGGTGCCGCTATCGACCGTCGTCACCAGCAAGGAGATCCCCGAGCTGCAGTCGATCAACCACGCGCAACGCCAGCGCGCGATCGATCTCACCGGCAACATCGCGCCGGGCCACTCGCAGAGCGAGGTGCTCGACTACGTCAATGCGAACTTGTTGAAGGAAGTGCCGCCCGGCTTCGCGATCGTGTTCGCCGGTCAGAGCTCGCAATTCGGCGACGCGATGAAGAGCCTTGGCTTCGCGCTGATCATCGGCATCGTGTTCGCGTACATGGTGCTCGCGTCGCAGTTCAACTCGCTGCTGCACCCGATGACGGTGCTGACGATTCTGCCGCTGTCACTCGCCGGCGCGATGCTGACACTGTGGATCACCGGCAAGACGCTCAACGTGTTCTCGATGATCGGCCTGCTGTTGCTGATGGGCATCGTCAAGAAGAACTCGATCATCTTGGTCGACTACGCGAACGAGGTCCGCAGCCACGAGCATTGCTCCGCCGAGGACGCGATGAAGAAAGCGGGCCCGATCCGCCTGCGGCCGATCCTGATGACCGCGATCGCGACCCTGATGGCCGCCGTACCGTCGGCACTCGGCCTCGGACCCGGCGCCGAAACCCGCGGCCCGATGGCCGACGCGATCATCGGCGGTCTGATCCTGTCGACGCTGCTCTCGCTGTTCGTCGTGCCGTCATTCTACGTCCTCGGCGACCGCTACTTCGGCGGCAAGGAAAAGCCGCCCGAGGCTGCCGTCGTTCCCACGCACCACTGACAGACGTGTATCCTGGCCACGATGGCCGTCGACGCCGAGTTCCTGGCGAACCTCAGCTTGTTCGCCACGCTCGACGACGACGAGCGTACGGTGCTCGCGGCCGCGATGCAGGAGCGCAGCGTCAAGGCGAACGAGTGCCTGTTCCGCATCGGCGACCCGGGCGATCAGATGTTCATCGTGCGCTCGGGCCACATCGAGCTCTTCGTCAAAGATAAGGCCGGCCAGACGATCGTGTTGCACGTCGCCGAGCTCGGCGAGTTCTTCGGCGAGCTCTCGCTGCTCGACGGCGGCCCGCGCACGGCAACCGCGAGTGCGCTCGACGACGCCGAGCTGTACATCGTCGACCGCGAAGATCTCCAGCAGCTGTTCCGCAAGCGGCCCGATGCCGCGCTCGACATGCTCGCCGCGATGAGCCGGATGACGCGCAAGTCCAACGCGCTGCTCCAGGCGCGCGTGTCGCGCAACGTCAACGACCGCGAAGAGATCGCGCGCGACAACATCGTGATGCGCGTCGCCGATTGGGTCGCGAACTTCTCCGGCAGCATCACGTTCCTCGTGCTGCACGTGATCTTCTTCACCGCGTGGATCTTGTTCAACACGCTGCCGATCGCGTTCGATCCGTTCCCCTACAACTTGCTCACGATGACCGTGTCGCTCGAGGCGATCATCTTGTCGACGCTGCTCTTGTTCAGCGGCAATCGCCAGACCGCACGCGACCGCATCCGCAGCGACATCGAATACGAGGTCAACCTCAAGGCCGAGCTCGAGGTCGCGCACCTGCACGAGAAATCCGATCGGATGCACGAGGAGATGCTCGAGCGCTTCGCGCGCCTCGAGAAGTCGCTCGGGATCGCGCAGCGCCCGTCGAAGCAAGCGGTCGGCGCTGTCGCGGCACAAGCGGCCGCGGCGCAAGCGCCCGCCGAAACTCCCGGCGACTAGCTCGCGAGCTGGGTCGCGAATCGCCGCAACAACGGCTTGCCCGCGACCGCCATCCAATCGGGCAGCGGCGACGACACCGCGCGCTTGATCAACGCGCCGCCCCAGAACGACGCCAAGAACGTGCGCCGGCAGCGACGCTCGAACCGCGCGAACGCATCGGCTTCGCTTGCGGTATGCGCGACGATCGCCGCGATTGCCTCGGCGGCGATCATGCCGCTGCGCATGCCCTGATAGATCCCTTCGGCGGTCGCCGGATGCGTCATGCGGCCCGCCTCGCCGATGATCAACCGCCCGGGCGAGCACAACTTATCGATCGAATACGAATACGAGATCGGATGGCCCTTCCAGTCGCCGACTTGCTCGGCGCCGACGAGCCGGCTCGCGTAGTGCTTCGCGAGGAATGCCGCGAACAGCTCGCGCGCGTTCTTCGTGCGCGCGTCGTCGCCGTAGCAGATGCCGATGTTGACGCGCGACTCGGTCTCCGGAAACAGCCAGCCGTAATACGGCAACACGTCCTTGTCGAAGATCATCTCGACGTGGTTCGCGCGGAACGGCACGCGGTCCCACCAGCCCATGATCGCGTGGATGATGTGCTTCGGCCCGCGCTCGACGACAAACTTCGAGTGCGCGCCATCGGCGACGACCGTGAGGCGCGCGCGGATCTCGCGGCCATCGCGCGCGACCACGCCGGCGATGCGCCCGTCGTCTTCGCGCAGCTCGCGCGCGACAAAATTCGGCACGAACGTCACGCCCAGCGCCTTCGCGCGCTCTAGCAAGATGTGATCGAGCACGCGGCGCTGACAGATCACGGCGGCATTCGCATCGCCTCCGGACACGTAGATCTCGCGATCGCCCGACGTCACGACGCGCATTCCATTGATGCGATACGCGCGCGGCTCGACATCGCGCCACACGCCGAGCTCGTCGAGCACTTCGATCCCCTTCGGCGACACGCCGCTGCCGCACGTCTTGTCCCGCGGAAAATCGAGCCGATCGACCAACACGACATCCGACACGCCCAGCTGGCCTAAGTGGATCGCGGCGGCGGTGCCCGCGGGCCCGGCGCCAATGATGACGACCTCGGCTTTCATCACGAAGAGATGCAACGTTTTCGCGCGATCGACAAGGGTTCATAGTGACGCAAAATGCATCACAACAACCGGTAATTGTTCCGGTCGGCGGCGTCTCGTGCGATCAAGGAAACCTCAGACGCCGAGGGACGATAAGGGGTCACATGCGAAAGCTCGCGATCGTTTTACTGTTGATGGCAGCGTGCACGAAGAAGCAGGACCAGTGCGAAACCAACGCGGATTGCACAGATCCGGCGTATCCGTTCTGCGATGTCGATGGCTCGTTTCCCGCGTCTGGCGGCGACAAGGATGTCTGCACGATCATGCCGACGGATTGTCCGGTCGATGTCTGTGGCTGCACGGCCGGAGCTGCGACGTGTGGCAGCGACGGGACGTTGACCGTCTGTAACGACGACGGCATGTCGGTCACGACGACGATGTGCGCGACCGGCTGCGAGCTGCCCGCCGCGACCTGCAAGACCATCGTTCCGTCGAACGGTCTCGGCTCTGCACTCGGGATCGCATCGACCGCGCCGGACATCACTCTGAGCTCGGGCACGACGATCGATACGGATACCGGCGCGGTCACCGACGACACCGGCACGGCCATCTCGTTGACGTCGATTATCGTTCAGCAACCGAGCACTGAGGATGCGAGCGATATCCGCGTTTTCATCGGCCATTCGTTCACGATCGGCAGCACGACCGTAACCGGCGCGAATGCGCTCGCGTTCGTATCCGATGGCGCGATCGAGATTGCAGGATCTCTCACCGCCGTCGCGTCGAACTTTCAAGCTGGCCCAGGCGCACAAACCGACAGCGAAGCTGCGTGTGCGGGATTTTCTGCCCTGAGATCGAGCGGAGGCGGTGGCAACGATACCGCAGGCGGCTCTGGTGGCGGGATTCGTGAAGGGGCCCAAGGTGGCGACGCGGTCAGTGGATTCGCGCTGATTGGCGGTTGCGAAGGTGGCCCGATCAATTTCGGCTCGGCCGCCAACCCTCAGGTCGCAGACGGAGGGGCTGGCGGCGGTGCAATTCAGCTGGTCTCCAGCACGTCGATCACGCTCGGCGGAGTCATCAACGTCGGCGGAGG